>MGPE01000019.1 GCA_001797335.1 Deltaproteobacteria bacterium GWA2_38_16 | reverse complement strand
TTCCTGCATCATTTGAATATGAATTTGCTGCCATGCTTACAAAAGGACCAGTATTTGCCAAGCTTGCAGCATTCTCTACCAATAAGGCACCATTTGCCCCTGAAATCGTTAATTGCTTTGTTGCATTTTCAATTCCTATTCCAACTCTTGCAGATGCTTGATGACTATGTTCCTGTTTGCTCACGTTCCGACATTGCAGCGGAAGGTAATTGCCGAGAATGCCTTAATTCATCGTTTACAGCTTATCAGCTTACTAATTCTACTTTAAACGATTTTGGACCAAGTGCTTCCGTCTTGACTTTCTTCCCGATTTTTGCGCCAAATTGCTGCAGTGCATCAGGCAGTGTTATGCCCATGGAATTTCCAATCTTAATTATTTTCCTTTCAGCATCCATCATTTGGTGTAATTGCTTTAACTTGGCATAATTTTGCGCTTGTTCCTTTGTTAATGTAACAAAGCCGCATTTTGGACATACCAATGCCTCTATCTCAAAATGATCGAATATTGTGGCTTTCTCTGCCAAAAATTCTCCGCAATCACATTTTATCTTCCTTTCTTTGGCCATGCTGTTTTCACCTCAATAAAATTTTGATGATATCTTACAACTACAGTATAACTTATATTTTCCTTGACGATAGCAATAGACACTTTTCCAAAAAAGCACGGCGGATTGTGATAGTCTCTATATGGGGCAGTGTGAATATCCCGGTTTAACTAGCTGCTAAGTATAACATGCTCAAAACTCAAGCGGGGAAACAACATCTTTTCCATACTTTTCCATTGCATCTTTCAAGCGATGTTTTTGCTGTTCAAGATGTTTATGGAATGTTTCTGGAATCCCCTCCCCTCCTTTGTAGATTTGCTCAATCCTGTCAAGCTTTTTTAACAGTTTTGTAATTCTTATTGAGAACTGTTTTATATAATCTTCTTCAGTGTACTCTTTATTAAGGGCTTCTTTAAAGAGATTCTTAAGATCATGGTATTTGGGTATGCAACCAACAGGCGTTTCTATTGCCTCATAGCCATTATGTACCCTTCCTTCCATCCAGAGAACCCAGACCTTTTTATCATTTTTGGCATTCAGGAACTTCCCTTTTTCTTTCAGGAAATAATTTGTTGCAAAGATTAAAGGCGGATTGCTCAAGTCATCACCGAATTTAATATGATTCTTAATGTAAACGCCAAGGGGTACGACGAGGAAGTCCATATTTGCCATTGGGTTGTGTTCCATTGCCCCTTCGTCGCCAACAGTTGCAACTGTTGATTCTGATTCAAGCGATGCACCAATAAAAACACCATGTGCCCAGCTTAATGACTGCAGGACTGGAACTGAAATGTCAGAGTCCCTGCCGCCATAGATAATTCCCCCTACAGGAACTCCTTTAGGATCATCAGCCTTTTCATCAGCATTATCAAGCTCATTTATCCTTAAAGTGAATCTTGCATTTTTGTGAGAAACATCAATAATTTTTCCTTCTTTGTCTTTTTTTCCTTCATACCACTCGCCTGAATGGTTAAATCCTTTTTTCGGGAACTCTTTCCCCATGCCTAGCCAATAAATGCCGCCATCGACAACAAGGACATTATTAAATACAATCTCTTTGGGAGCAGTGAGAGCCTTGTAAAGCACTAAATCATCTTCTGGGCAGACATCCTTAATAACCCCAAAGATGCCCTGCTCAACATTTGCAGCAACACACTGGCCATTTTCGTCCCTTCTCAAGAAGGCAATATCATCACCAACAATAGTCTGGCATTCAATCATTGCTGTTGAGGTTTTGCCGCACCAGCTTGGAAATGCCCCTGTGAAGTATGTAACTCTATCTTTGCCTTTAGGATGGACACCCGTTATGAACATGTGTTCGCATAGCCAATCTTCTTTATTGGCCTTGCTTATCGATAATCTGAGCGAGAGTTTTTTTAATCCAATACTTGAGCCTCCATACTGGTTATTCAGGCTAATGACTCTTTCTTCATTTAAATCTATATACACGCGTCTTTTATCAATATTTTTTGTTGTCATATCTTCATTAAGTTCCCCTGCAGAATGGATTACATGGAAAAAAGACTTTGAGCCATTTAAATGCTTGAATTCTTCATACCCATTTCGGTACAATAGGTTTTGCTGGTGAATTACTGTGGCAGAATCAGTAATTTGGAATGCTAGAATTGAGAATTTTGAATTATTTGGGCCAAGGCAATAGAATGCAATAAGCATTTCCTTGCCTTTCATAATTCCATCCATAATCTCAGTAGCTTCTTTCATGCCTTCATCATAATCAATTGTTTCTATGTGCTTGCTAATAGTTTTTCCTTTTGGCAATAAAATCCAAGTATGGGCCCTGTCACGTGCCTGATCATAGTAATTATCAAAATGGATTGTATGGTCTTTCGTCTTTAATGCTTTTTCCTCCCCATTCTCTAACGCAAGTTTTCTTACATATTCAAGGCTTTTTTTTGAATCATCAAGAACAGTAACCTTTTCAGGCTTGCAGAACTCCACATATTTCTCAATAATCTCCATTACATACGGATTATTTAGCTCCTGCAGCAGCTTTATGCCATTTTCGCCTATTAGTTTGCTTAGTTCCATTGCATCACCTTCTAGCATCGTTCTATAGTGGCGCAACTAAAAAATTGAGTAATAGTTAGCTTGACTAACCTTGAAAATCTTTGATTTTCATTGATTATTGCGCCACTATGTTAGAGAACACAAACTATTTTAATCAATTATTTGTGTTCTCCGCTATAATATTCTATCACTCCAGATACTGTATCAGGACGCCGCGACCCGGATTTGAAAGGGCATTGAGGGAAGTGGCTTTCTGTCATAGGCTCAAGGCCACCGCAATACTGGTTTATGCGATCGCGGCATAAGGGTAAACTGCAGATTTTTAAGCTTTGCTTTTTGGTGTTTTAGCCATTTTGCTGCTTTATGTAATAATCTCGATACATGGAAATCTTTATAACTTCCCCTAAAGTCCTGCTTTGCATGACATTTGCTGACAACCTGTTTAAAAATAAAGTAGCTATTGTCACAGGAGGAGGGACGGGAATAGGCAAAAGCATCGCACTTTCTCTTGGAAAGCTTGGTGCTAATATGGTTATAGCAAGCAGGAAGCAGGAAAATGTAGAGGCAGGAGCCAAAGAAATAAGGCAGACAGGCGCAAAATGCCTCCCGATTCAGGCGGACTTAAGAAACATAGATGACGTCAAAAAAATGGTCAATGCCGCTGTAAATGAATATGGCAAAATAGACTTTCTTGTCAATAATGCAGGCGGGCAGTTCCTTGCTCCGATTGAAAAAATCTCTCCCAACGGCTTTGATGCAGTTGTCAAAACAAACCTTTACAATACTTTCTACTGTTGCAAGGAAGCAGGAGAGCATATGAAAAAGCAGAATTACGGCAAGATAGTCAATATTGTGACTATTTACGCGCTTAAGGCAGGGCCTGGCATGGTGCATTCAGGCGCCGCGCGCTCTGGGGTCGTCAATTTAACAAAAAGCCTTGCATTGGAATGGGCCAAATACAATATAAGGGTTAATGCAATCGCCCCGGGCTTTGTGGATACTGGAGGATTTAAGGATGAATTGCTGCAGAAGAAGGATGTGCTTGAGCACGTCAAATCCACAGTGCCTCTGAAAAGATTTGCAACAGCCCAGGAAATAGCAGATTCAGCACTTTACTTATTGAGCCCTTCAGGAGATTATATCACAGGGCATGCTTTGGTAATTGACGGCGGAGCTTTGCTTGGAAACTGGCCTGACTTTGCTTCTTTAATCTAACTTTGGTAATCTTTTAACCGATTTAAACCAAAACTTTATTTATTACTTCCGTGTTTTTTATTGAAATGTACGCAGTAGGGATAAAAAAAGGAGAAAAAGGGATAACTCATTTCGAAATACCTGTCCCTAAAATAAAAGATAAAAAAGATGTTCTTGTTAAGAATTTGCAGGCAGGAATCTGCGGCAGCGACAGGTCGATAGTTGATTATAATCTTTTTGATATGGAAGAAGGCGAAAACCTGATGTGCCTGGGTCATGAGCACTTCGGCAAAGTCGAGGAAGTTGGCGATAAGGTTTCTGAATTAAAAAAAGGAGATTATGTTGCAGTAACTGCAAGGAGGGGCTGCAACGAATGTCAAAGTTGCTCCAACAACCAAAGCGACATGTGCTTCACCGGTAAATTCAAGGAGCGCGGGCTGCACAAGCTTCACGGCTTTTTTACAGATTATGTTGTTGATCCAGAAGAATACATTGTAAAAGTTCCAACTAAGCTGAAAGACATTGCCGTCCTTGCAGAGCCTATGAGCATTGTCAACAAGGGGGTTGAGCAGGCAATGTTTGTGCAGGGCAGGCTGCCGTGGACATGCGACTCTTCAAATAAAGACAACAAGGATTTCAGCTGCAGGACAGCAGTTGTCATTGGCGCTGGTCCAATTGGCTTTTTGGCTGCCTGCCTTTTAAGGCTGCAGCACATAGACGTGCATGTGCTTGAAAGAAAAGAAGAGGATAATTACAGGATTAAGCTGCTAAAGGGAATCGGCGCAAAATACATTGATATAAGAAAAATAAAGCTGAATGAGCTGTCAAAAATAACAGGCAACGTAGATGTTATGTTTGAAGCGTCAGGAGCTTCAGAGCTTGCTGTTGGCTTGATTCCACATATGGGAAGAAACGGCGTTTACGTGATGACAGGAATACCGAGGGGGGAGCTGCATTACACCATTGACACAAACCTGATGCTCAGGCACATTGTAAGGTATAACCAGGCAATAATCGGAACTGTAAACGGCAATAGAAACCACTTTATCAACGGCATTAAGGAAATGGAGCAGATTGAGAAAAAGTTTAGGGGCATTTTAAGCAAGGCAATAACTGCAAGGTACAAGCTTGACGATTACAAAAAAGCTGTTTTTGACAAGAATCCTGACAATGTCAAGGTTATTTTTGAGATTGCTAAATGACATACTCCCAAAATAAATCCAGCTAAAGCTGGAGGTTTCTCACGCAAACCATTTAACTTAAACTTTTCCCTCTTTCGAGGTCGCTACGCTAAAAGTTTAATGTATGGTTCGCTAAACGAGAACCTCCTAAAGATACAAGCAACCACCTTGTTATGAGGTGGTCGCTATGGCTAAAAAACTATATCCGCACTTTAATCCTGAAGTGCACAAGATTAAGAGTAAAATCGCAATGGTGAGAACATCTCATCACTGCAAGTACAATATAAACTACCATATTATTTGGATTCCAAAATACAGGAAACCAATTTTGGTAGGCAAAGTAAGAGAAGTGTTATAAACAATCTCGCATTAGAGATTATGCCAGACCACTTACATTTATTTGTAGGTGCAAGGCCGACAGTAACGCCTTTCAAGATAATCCATAAATTGAAAGGCAACACTTCAATACAGTTGAGAAGATGTTTTCCAGATTTAAGGTATCTTGGATACAAACAGCACTTTGGCAAAGGTTTTGATAATCTCTGGGCAAGAGGTTATTATTGCGGCTCTGAGGGTCATGTTTCGCAAGAGCAAGTCAAAAGATACATTCAAGAACAGCAAGGCAAAGATGTCTTTGAATATGACTTTATAGTTTAATTGAAGTGGCTTCTATTCCTCTTCGAGAAAGATAAGCGGCTAATAATGAACTAAACATTTTTCCATGATTGGAATACTTCAGGTGTAACAATTCATGAACGATGACTTTCGCTCTAATATTCTCTGGTTGGTTTAATAACTCAAAAGAAAAAGTTAATCTGCCTTTACTTGAACAACTTGCCCATTTTCTAGTCATTCCTCTAACGTGTATCTCATTAGGATCTAATTTCATTTCTTCTGCCCAATCTATTACCTCTTTTTTGAAATCAGTTACCATCATCATTTTTCTGTCTCTTTCAGAATCTTTATTATTTTAACTGCGAGAGGAACTGCTTGCTTAATATCTATCTTATAATCTGTAAAAATTTTATACAACTCTTGCCTAAACTTTCTTTCATACTCTTCACTTGATTTCCAATGAGGATATTTCTCTAAAACAGAATTCATTTCTTGAGCTATTTCCTCTGGATTCTTAACATTCTCATTTCTCAAAACCCAATAAATCGTGAAAATATCCTTAGGCATATTCTTATCAGCTTGCTCTTTTTTTGCCTGATTAATTTCCTCAACAATTCCTTTTAGCTCCTCTAGAGTCTCCTTAGTATCCTTTTGCCTTTGCTGGAACAGAATAGAAAGAGTCTCTGCACGTTGCCCTATTGAGATTAAATAGGGATTCTGCTTAAATTCTGAATGAACTGCTGATTCTATGCTTCTCAATAAATTAAAAATTCTTTCAGTATCGCTCTTATTACTATCTTCGAGTTTTTTGATAGTATCTCCATCAATTTCATATATCTCTAAATCTGCTTTTATCTTGCCACTCTTTGTATGCCCTTGAACTAGCTTAGCTGTCTTTCTTGTAAACTCTTTATCAATTTCAATGCCCGGCTCATAGGCCTCTTTCAATATTTTAAACATTCTTGTTAGCCTTTCATAATCTTCCATGAATGGACGCAAGAAAGCATCAGGAGAAAGTATTTCATAAATTGTAGAAACTTCTTTATAAAAATCAAAGAATGTTTTTCTGATTTCTTCATTTCTAAAGTAATCTAATAAAGCTTCAACTGCTTTATCTCTTGCTTTATTATCTGTAATCTTGAAATATTCTTTCTTAGCTATCTTAATTAACTCTTCAAATCTGTGCTTCAGGACTTCAATATCATTAACAACTCCTTCTATGTCGCTATGATCAAAAGCCAATGCTTTTTCTAGCTTATCAAAAATTCCAACAAAATCTAACACAAAGCCAGATGGCTTTTTCCTTCCCTCGTTATCTTCATAGGGGCGATTAACTCTGGCTATGGCTTGCAGAAGAACATGGTCTCTCATAGGTTTGTCTAAATACATACAATACAAAATAGGTGCATCAAAACCAGTAAGAAGCTTCTCAGTAACAATTAATATTTTAGGATCCTTATCGGGCTTTGTAAACGCTTTTCTTATTTCTTTCTCTTTTTCTGCTGAATAATGAAATTGTGATAATAGTTCATTATCATTATGTGCAGGGCTAATTACAACTTCTGAATCTTTTTTAGGAAGTAATTTATCTAATTCTTTCTTATACAATGCACATGCTTCCCTATCAACAGCCACTAAAAATGCTTTATATCCCATTGGCTCAACAAATTTTTTATAATGTTCAACAACAAAGTCAGTAACTTTCTTTATACGCTCTTTATTCTTGAGCATATTCCTCAGATTAACTGCTTTTTCCAGTACTTTATTTAATGCTTCAATATCGCTCACTCCCTGCAAACTTGCCAAATTAAAGAATTCTTTTTCCAAAACTTCTTTATCTGGTAGAAGTTCATTTGGCGCTAAAGAATAATGAAGTTTTACTGTTGTTCCATCATTTATTGATTCAGAAATGCTATATTTATCTAAATAACCCTGCGGCTCGTCATCTCTGCCAAATGTAATAAATGTTCCGCTGCCTTTTCCTTTCTTGTCTATAGGCGTTCCTGTAAAGCCAATGTAAGTCGCATTTGGCAAAGCCCCCATTAAATAATTGCCTAAATCCCCGCCTGTTGTTCTGTGAGCTTCATCAACTAAAACAAAAACATTCTTTCTAGTGTTGATGTCTTTAGGCATATTTTCAAACTTATGAATCATAGAAATAATTAATCCCCTTGTATCATTTCGCAGAAGTTCCATAAGATGTTTTTTAGTTTGGGCAGTTCGTTCTTCTAGTTCCCTCTGATCATAACCTGAGGCTATAAGATTATTGAACATTTGAGTTTCCAGCTCGTTTCTATCGACCAATAGAATTACTGTTGGATTATTGAAAACAGGATTTTCCAGTATTCTCTCAGCAGCAACTATCATAGTATAAGTTTTTCCGCTTCCCTGCGTATGCCAGATTAATGCTCTATGTTTGGTTTTATGTGCTGCCCTACCTGTAATCTTTCGCACTGCTCGCATCTGATGAGGCCTTAATACAACCTTTTGTAGAACATCATCTTTTCGAGTGAAAAGAATATACTTTAAGATTATTTCAACCAGTCTTCTCTTATCAAAAAATCCTTTTACCAATTCTTCATAGGTTTTTGCTTGATTTTCTAGTTTCCAGTTGAAAATGCTCTTTGAGTCTGTGCACCATGTTGCTGCATAGAGGAAATGAATAATGTTAGTAACGGTCGTTAATTGCAGTAAAGTCATCATTTCTGGAGTTTCGCTATGGTACCTTCTAATCTGTTCTAATGCTTCCGAGATTATTGATTCCCTATTAGCTGATTTTCCAAAGAATTTGGCTACCGATTTAGTTTCTACAAAGAAAACAGGAACGCCATTAATTATGAAAACAACATCATAACGGTTTGTTTTTGTGCCATTGGTAAAGACAAATTCATCAGTAATATGGAAAGTATTATTTTTTATCTCCTCATCCATAAACATAACATTCCTTTCCCTTTTTTCAGTCGGCACAAAAATTGGCTTTAATCCTTTCAGATATTCCCATGACTGCATATTCCCCTCAATTCTTGCGGGCAACCTTTCTATCTTCTTAATTAATTCTTCAATCATCAAATTATCAATAAACTCAGAATTAAGTTTAGCCATTTGGCTAGTGAAAATATCTTTAAGAATCATACCAGTATTTCCGCCCCTTAATCTTTGAGCTTCCTCTGGCTTAATGTAAGTCCAGCCTATCTCGCAGGCATATCTGATTAAAGTGTCTTGTACAGCTTTACGCTCTCCGCCTAGTTTTTCCATTTTATTTTGTTCCTTTTGATTCTAATCTCTTAACATTTTTATCTTCAGATAATAGCCTCATCTGTTGTATTGCTATCTGATTTAGTTTGATTAATCTTTTATCTTGTGGTAAATTTTCATTGATGAACAAAGCATTTAGATTTTCTAGGTTAGAAAGACAGACTAATTGAGAAACATTGGCATAATCTCTGATGTTTCCGCTCTTGTCTTTGTTGTAATCTCGCCATTCTTTAGCAGTCATTCCAAATATTGCGTCTGTATGTATTCTGTAGTTGATTTTAGCAAGATTTCTTTTTATATCCCAGCCTAATTGTTTCTGTTCTTGTTCTTTGAGTCTCTGGAACTCTTTAATGAGATATATTTTAAATTCTGCGCTAATCCACATCCCAAATTCAAAAGCAATATCTTTATGGGCATAAGTGCCGCCATAACGCCCAGCAGTAGCTTTTAATCCGATGGCATTTGTTTTTTCAACCCATTCTTTTACGCTGATTTTATAATTGTGCAAACCTGCTTTGCTTCTAATTGTGGCATATTCGCCATAATTAAAATTAGGGTTGTTTAAGTGCTCCCAGATGCCAAGAAATTCCACCGTATTTCTATTTCTGAGCCAATCTGAAATGAAAAAATCGCCGTCTTTTGCTTTCAGCATATCAGTAATTGAGATATAATCTTCATTTTCCACATTTATAATTGTTATTTCAGTTCCTTTTACATTGATTTTTGTCATTTTTAACCGCTTCCTTGAGTTCTAAACAGGTTGAATTCATCCCCCTTCAAATTCCCTTAAACCCCCAGAATTCGATGGGATTAAAATTATTTCCTGCTTTGCGCTCTCCGCGAATTTTTTCATTTTAAATCATATCCTCACTTAAGTCAAAAGCAATCTTAGCTTCAAAATTATAGTCTTTGATTTTTCCATCTGCCATTGCCTTAGCCTTTTCAAAATATTCCATTGCATCCTTCGAGTATTTTCTAATACTCTGGAACTCTTCTTTAGCAGCAAGGTATTCTTTCTTTTTTGCATATAATACTCCAGATAAAAATGTTAATTGGTTATTATCATGAACCCCTCCATATCTGGATAGAAGTTCTCTTGCAAATTCAAATTGTTCAATCTCGATGAATAACGTAATCAGCCTAAATAAATCTCTAAGTAAAGGCTTATTAACATGTTTCATTGATTTCTCAGAATATTCCTTGGATTTGTCATAATCTCCCAGCAAATAATTGGCATGGGCAAGATTTCCAAAGCAAAGATTATCATTTGGAGAAATGCTTAACTCTCTTTCAAAATACTTTAGAGCTTCCTTAGGTTTGCCATCTTGAATGTAGCATACGCCAATATTCTGCATAGCACGGTGGAAATTTGGCTTTTTCTCTAAGATACATTCATAGAGTGCAATCGCTTTATCAAATTGCTTATTGTAAAGATGCTTCTGCGCCAATAAAAATTTTTCTTCACACTCAAATTCTTCTTCAAGCGGAATATTATAATTATTTTCTAATTTCTTTGAAAAATGCTTTCTTGAGTTTATCATCCTTTTTGCCATCTTCTTTATCTCTGCTTCAGGATTTAGTCTCAGGCATTTTTCCATACATCCCATTGCATCATTAACCCTGCCCATGCAAAGAAGAGTATATCCTAAATTATATTTAATCATTGGATTTTTTGAATCAAGTTTATCTGCATCAAGAAGCAACCGTGCAGCCTCTGTAAAATGAGCTATGTTGATGTAACATCCAGCTAACAGCACGATTGTATCAACATCATCAGGACATTTTCTATAAGCTTCTGATAATATTTCTAAAGCCTCTGCATATCTTTCATTTTCGTATAATTCAGCTCCTTTATTATACAGTTCTTCTTTGTCCATTGATTACCTCTTTATCCTCCTTGCCTGAAATGTAGAACCATCACCTAAATGAAATTTAATCTCTCCTTCTGCGTTATTTTTACCTTTTAATTTCATCCAACCACTTCCTGAGACGTCATCACCGCCCCCATAGTCATTTCCATCAAAAGTAAATTCAAAGTATTCACCATCCTGGCGCTTGATGATTCTTCCATCCATTTCTCCTTGGACATAACCCAAGTGGAAGTTTCCCATAAGATTTTTCTCTATCTTAATGTAAGCGGGCACTTCTTCGTCAAAATAATCTTTGTCCCAAGTGCTCATCTCAGTGATGCGCCATTTGCCAACAAAATCGTTTTTTGCCATTTCAAAAATCCTCAAATATTTCTTTGCTTTTGCATTTTGGGCATTCTGAACTGGTTAGGATTTCTTTTTCTCCTCCACCAATACAGCCATAGTCGTCTATTCCAAAACTTTCTTTCATTACTCTTTTAATTTCAAACTTTGGCATGAAGCTTTTGTCCTCAAGTTCAATATCATTAATACAAAGCCAATTCATGGCTTCGTTTGCCAATTCTTTGTCTCTATGGGCAAACCATTTTTCTCTGAGCTCTGGATTTGGGTTAATAATTTCTTTAAAATGTTTAAATGGCTTTCTTTGCTCTAAAATCTTATGAAGCTTCTCAGCCAGTTCAAAATCCTCTTCTTGAATCTCGTAAACAAAAGACTCTATAATATTGAAATAATCATCAGGCATTCTTGGCTCAAACGAAATAAAATCATCACTCTCTACTTCTTTGAGCTTTTTTTCATAATCGTCTTCCAACTCACTGACGAATATAAGTGTATGGTTTTTCTTGTCTATCAAGTAATGATGCTTATAAGATGCCTGTTCAATTGCATCCTTTATTTCATTAAATGAGATTTTGAGTTTCATTTTTAATTATCCTATAGGTCTTTTATTGGCTCATTAAAAATATCAGCCGCTAGTTTTTCTCTTGTAATTTTGATCTTCTGGTTAAAATGAAGCAGTCTTTTCTTAATTTCTTCAATAAGCTTCTGGATAGATTCACTCTCTAAATCCTCTTCATCTATTTGTACCCTATTATAATAGGGGTCAGAGAATATTACACTATTACCAATAGGAAATTCTATAAATTTTGTATAATCATCGCTAACATCACCCCTGCCAGTTACAGCCATTGCCAATTCTAATAATTGATGTAAAACATATTCATTAATGCCTTTATCATCATTTTCAATTTGCTCGATTCTTTCTTTGATATCCATAATTATCACTTTTTAGTTTCTTTATCACCCACTAATGCTTCTACAGGGTTATTCTTAAAAAACTCCCTTAACCATTCAATGTAACTCTCATTTTTCTG
>MGPE01000018.1:859-13754 GCA_001797335.1 Deltaproteobacteria bacterium GWA2_38_16 | reverse complement strand
TTAAAATGCCCACTCATTGTCCTGTGTGTGGTAGCCAAGCTGTGCAAGATCCGGATGAAGCAGTGAGTCGGTGTGTGGGACTGGCCTGTCCTGCAAAGCTTAAAGAATCTCTTATTCATTTTGTCTCACGCCATGCGATGGATATTGAGGGATTAGGAAGACAGTGGATTGAAACGATGGTCGATCAAAAAATGATTCATCACTTTTCGGATATTTATAAATTGACCAAAGAAAAAGTTTTAGACTTGGAGCGCCAAGGAGAAAAATCGGCTCAAAATTTAATAGATGCTATTAAAAACAGTAAACAAAAATCTTTGGAAAAATTTATTTTTGCTTTAGGAATTCGTCATGTAGGAGAAAATACTGCGCGTTTGTTAGCCGAACATTTTGAAACTTTGGAAAGGCTTATGAAAGCTTCCAAGGAAGAATTAGAACGGATTCATGAAATCGGATCTGTCATGGCAGAATCTATTTATGGGTTTTTTCAAGATGTAAAAAATGGTGAAGAAATTAAAAAACTTTTAGCCCAAGGTCTTTCTTTGACTAAAGCGCGCAAAAGAAAAGGTGTGTTTTCTGGAAAAACATTTGTCTTAACCGGGACTCTTCCAACCTATTCTCGGGATGAAGCTAAAAAGTTGATTGAAGACAGGGGGGGGAAAGTATCAACTTCCGTGAGCCAAAATACGGATTATGTGTTGGCGGGTGAGGAAGCGGGATCAAAGTTGACTAAAGCTAAGGAATTAGGGGTAAAGATTATATCAGAAAATGAATTTAAAATAATGTTAGGAGGATGATATTATTTTATGTGGGAGGATCCACACCGGGCGGAGGGGCCTCACATAAAATAATATCATCCTCCTAACATTTAAGCTTATCTTCATAATCTTGAATCTGCTGTTTTAATTCTTTAGGGATGGGGATAACTTTTTGCGCTTTATAATCAAAGGTTACCAAAATTGTTTTTGCCTGAGCCACCAGTCTTTGATCCTTTCTGGTTTTCATTTCATACTCCATGACAAAGCTTGCATTTTTAAGCTGCGTAACTCCGGTATAAATATCTAAAATATCGCCCATGTAACTGGGGGATTTATAATCACAGCTGGCATTGGCTAAAATAAAAGGGCATTCTTCTAAGAATTTTTTTTGAGTAAATCCCAAGGCCATAAAATAAGACATTCGAGCTTCCTCAAAATAGGTAAAATAGACAGCATTATTGGTATGCCCCATGGCATCAACATCAAAAAATCTAATGGTAAGCGTGTGTTTGTGGTGTAACATTATAAGATTGAATTAAACACCATTTGAGTTTAAGATGCACGAAAATTTATGAAAAAAATAATAATTTTAAATCTATGCCTTGTTTTGGTGAGTGGTTATGTTTTTGGTGAATCTCTGCCCATTATTTTAAAAACGTTAGATCAGGCTGAAGCCGCCCAATTTTTAGGAACGGCCGACAGCTATACGCAACATCTTTCTTTGTTAGATCGTTCCGTAAGACTTAAAACTCCCAAGGATGTTTCAAATGAAGAATATTTGGCGTATGTAGCTGGGCAGGCCCTTTCTTGGGAGCTAGAGGAAAGAGAAAAAATTGAACAAGCTTCAGAACTTTTAAATAGGGCTTTAAGTACACTGAATATCAAAGCCAATTTTCCTTTGGATGTTTTTATTATTAAAACCACAGGAGAAGAGGAAGCTCATTCTGCTTATACCAGAGGAAATGCCATTATTCTTCCGGCACAGGTTTTACATAATTCTTTAGAGGAGCTAGCTTCTTTACTCTTTCATGAATTTTTTCATGTGTTTAGTCGATTGAATCCCACGTTTCGAAATGCTCTGTATGGAGTTCTTCCTTTTAAGCCTCTTTCCAAAGAGGTTAAGCTTCCACAATCGGTTTTGGAGATAAGGCTTACTAATCCCGATGCCTATCATGATAATCACTTTATACCGGTATATTATAATGAAGGATGGATAAACGTTGTGCCAGTTATTGTTTTAAATATTCAGAAAAAAGATATTACAGAAGATCTTAATTTTTTTAATTATCTTTATTTAAGATTATGGGACATTGAAAATAAAAAATTACTGACAGCCTACGATACGGATTATCGGTATCAAGTATCTCAAAATACTTCTTATATTATTCATCCAGAAGAAATTATGGCCGATAATTTTATGTGGCTTCTAAGGCGAGAGGTAAAACTATCACTTCCAGAAAGTGTCAATAACCCAAAAGTGTTGGATAATTTAAAAGAAGTTTTGCAAACAGGAGAATGAGAATGTTTAAATATATCCTAATGGCTACAATAATGATGTGTCCTACATTGGGCTTTGGAATAACTTTAGATGATGTGCTTGGAAATTGGTCTGGATTTTATCGAGATGCCACTACCACGAAATCCTATGCTTCTTCACTGTCTGTGATTAAGACAGATACGGCAGAGTATTTAGGAGATTGGACAATTCAAGTCCCTGCGCAAACAGAATTTGGATTATCTACATTTTATATAGAAAAAAACGAAAGCGGTGTAGATGAAATTTACTCTTGTGAGCAAGAAACTTCTCCTGAACGATGTACTTATTGGACCTTTAAAACCGCTACCACTATTCGGGGGGAGCGATATGAGGCCCAAGAAGGCCAAGCCCCAAAATATATTGGCTATTTTTACTACAAAAAATAGTCAAAAAAACCTTGCTTGACAATTCAGCACTTCAACGTTTAAGTGGAGCCAATTTTTGTATGGTTCAACTTAAAACATTTATATTTTTAGATTCGCTTCAGCCTCAACTTGCTACTTTTATTGGCACAACGGCCAATGGTTTTCTTCCCACACCCTATGATGCTTCTTTATTTGTGGAAATTGCTCCGGGAATTGCGATTAATCGGGTATTAGATTCTGCTCTGAAAGCCACCAAAGTTCGTCCAGCCTATCAAATTGTGGAACGATCTTTTGGGATGTTAGAAGCGCATCATCCAGAGCAAGGAGAAGTCAAACAAGCAGGTCATGCAATTTTAAAAGCATTAGAAACCACAGAGGATCAAAGACAAAAACCCAAAGTAGTGACCAATCAAATTATTAGATCTATTGAATCTGACCAAGCTACGATTATTAACCGACGAAGACAGGGATCTATGGTATTGCCTGGACAGTCTTTATTTATTTTAGAAACAGATCCTGCTTCCTATATTGCCTTTGCTGCCAATGAAGCAGAAAAAGCAGCACGAATTCATTTAATTGAAATGGTTCCATTTGGAGCCTTTGGAAGATTGTATTTAAGTGGACCAGAATCAGAAATTGATTCAGCCAGAGATGCAGCACTCCAAGCGTTGGAAGCTGTCTCTGGGAAATAATGAAGGGGGGATATATTATGTCAGACGCATTAGGATTACTCGAAACAAAAGGATTTGCCGCCATGGTGGAGGCAGCCGATGCAATGGTGAAAGCCGCAAAAGTGGAAATTGTAGGATATGAAAAAATTGGGGGTGGATATGTCACTGCCGTTGTTCGGGGTGATGTCGCCGCTGTCAAGGCTGCAACCGAAGCTGGCGCCAGAAGCGCAGAAAAAGTAGGAGAATTGGTGGCTGTTCATGTTATTCCTCGTCCTCATTCCAATGTGGATCTTGCACTACCTTTAGGACGTGGGACTGAAGTTTCAGCTTCTTCTCGTAAGGCAAACAAAGAAGTTAGAGCCTAAGTTTTTCCTTTAGGGAGAAAAAAATGCAAGTCGGTAGAGTAGTAGGGACAGTTGTCTCTAGTCAAAAAGATCCAGGCTTATCTTCACTAAAACTCTTAGTGGTTGAACAAACGGATCTAATGGGAAAATCGAAAGGCTCTCATGTTGTTGCTATTGATTCTGTCGGAGCTGGCGTAGGAGAACTTGTATTATATGCCTCTGGAAGTTCAGCCCGTCAGACAGAAATTACCCAGAATAAACCTGTTGATACGGTTATTATGGGGATTATTGATACGATTACCCTCAAAAACGAAACTGTTTTTACTAAAGAATAATCATCATGAGAGAAATTCGAGACGATCAAATTTCTTATGTCGTTGAAAAGGTATTAGAACGCCTGAATGGGGCTAGTCATCCTGAACGAAGTGAAGGATCCCCTATTTCTCCTTTAAAGTATATCCCAAAAAGTGGCTTGTTTGATTCTATCGATGAAGCTGTGAACTGTGCCATTGAAGCGCAAAAAGAATGGGTTTTATTGCCGTTAGAAAAAAGAAAAGAGATTATTGAAAAAGTTCGTGAAGCCTGTTGGGCAGAAGTAGAGAATTTGTCTCGTTTGGCTGTGGAAGAAACAGGCTTGGGAAGAGTCGAAGATAAAATTAAAAAAAATCTTTTGGTTATCAATAAAACCCCCGGAGTAGAAGACATAGAACCATGCGTTTTTACGGGGGATGATGGAATGACGCTGGTAGAAAAAGCTCCGTATGGAGTTATTGGTTCTATTACTCCCTGCACCAATCCCACTGAAACCATTATTTGTAATGGTATTGGAATGATTGCCGCTGGAAATAGCGTTGTATTTAATCCACATCCCTTAGCTAAAAATGTTTGTGCTAAAATGGTCGATATTATCAATTGCGCCATTGTTGAGAATGGAGGACCCCATAATCTTTTAACCTGTATTCATGAACCTACGATTGAAAAAGCTCAAGAGCTGATGAAACATAAAAAAATTAGGCTTTTAGTTGTTACCGGTGGACCTGATGTGGTGAGAACCGCCATGAATTCTGGGAAAAAAGTGATTGCTGCAGGTCCTGGAAATCCTCCTGCTGTGGTTGATGAGACAGCCGATATTGAACAAGCAGCCAGAGACATTGTCCTGGGAGCGAGCCTTGATAACAATATCGTTTGTATTGCTGAGAAAGAAATTATTTGTGTAGATTCTGTGGCAGATCAACTTAAAAGTTCCATGAAGAAACAAGGGGCCTATGAACTGAACCCCCATCAATTAAAACAACTGGAAAAAGTTATTTTAAAAGAAACTTATCCCAATAAAGTGTTTATTGGAAAAAATGCGAGTGTTATTTTAAAAGAAATTGGAGTTTCCGTGAGCGATGATATCAGGCTTGTGTTGGTTGAAACTCCAGCCGATCATTTATTTGTTACGAGAGAACTTTTAATGCCCGTTATTCCTTTGGTGCGCGTCAGAGATGTTCATGAAGCTATTACTCTTGCTAAAGAGGTAGAACATGGTTTTGGACATACAGCCGTGATGCATTCTAGAAGCATTGATAATCTTCACAAAATGGCACGCGTAATTGGAACTTCTATTTTTGTAAAAAATGGTCCTTCTTTTGCTGGTCTTGGATTAGGCGGAGAGGGCTATACTTCCTTTACAATTGCTTCCCCCACAGGCGAGGGACTCACCAGTGCTAAGAACTTTACAAGAGAGCGACGGTGTGTCCTGAAAGATAGATTTAGAATTATTTAAATGAAACCCGCTATTGGACTTATAGAACTGAGCAGTATTGCCAGAGGGCTTTTGGTGTCTGATGCCATGATCAAAAAAGCACCGGTCGAGATTCTCATGTCTCAGACCACCTCTCCTGGGAAATATTTGATTTTGGTTAATGGAGATGTGGCTTCAGTGCAAGAATCCACTCAAGTGGCTATTGCTTTATCGGAATCATTTTTAATAGATTCTCTTTTTATTCCTCATGTACATGAGCAAGTAGTGCCGGGGATAAAAAAAGTTTTTTCTAAAAAAGAGTTAAATTCAGTAGGAGTGGTAGAAACGGCATCCGTTGCTTCTGCCATTATTTCTTTAGATCAGGCGCTCAAAGCAGCAACGGTTTATTTAATAGATATGAGATTGGGACAAGGGTTGGGAGGAAAAGGATATTTTGTGTTATCTGGAGAATTGAGTGAGATAGAAGCAGCAGTTTTTGCAGCTAACCGAAGTTTAGAAGAAAATAAAATGGGCGTGAAAAGTGAAATCATTGCACGCCCTCATGAAGATTTTGTGGTGAGACAAACATTATGAATTTAGGAAAAGTTATTGGAGTTTTAGTTGCTACTCAAAAGCATGCTTCTTTAAAGGCTTCAATTTTATATGTACTTGAACCTCAGGATGAATATCAAAAACCTACGGGGGATCTTATCATTGCGGCCGATACGGTGGGAAGCCGCCAAGGAGATCAAGTGATTTGGGTATCTTCCCGGGAAGCTGCTTTGGCGATGCCAGAAACATTTACGCCAGTGGATGCCGCCATCATTGGAATTGTAGACAAAATTTGTCATCCTGAGCGAAGCGAAGGATCTGAATTATGATTTTAGCCAAAGTCATTGGACCGGTGATTGCAACCATTAAAAATCCTTCTTTAAAAGCACGATCGATTTTTGTAGTGAAAACCGAGCAGGGTAAAACATTTTTAGCCTTGGATTCTGTACAGGCGAATCCAGGGGACACGGTGCTTATTACTCAAGAAGGGAATTCTTGCCGACAAATTTTAAAAGATGAGCTGGCTCCTGTGAATTCCTTAATTACGGGAATTGTGGATACTGTGGACTACTGTTCACAAGTTGATACAGGGAAAAAGAGGAGGTCTTCTTGAGCGGAAGTAAAGCGCAGCCCCTTCAAGGGCGAGCCATGAAGCGAAAGAAGACCTCCTCTTTTTCCCTATTGTTTGGGATCATCTTCATTAGTATCCCTGTATTTTCTCAAACGCCTATTAGTTATAATGAACTTAAAAATCGCGTAGCTGGAGAACTTCGTCATTTTACCGAAATTACCGGAATGGCTTCTCAATTTAAGCCCTTGTCAGGGGCTAGCCCTTTAGGAATTTGGGGAGGAAACTTTGGAGTGGAATTAACCTCTATTCCTCAGGATGGATTTCGTATTTTAGGGCAGCCCATTAAAACTCCATTATTTTTTCCCAGACTTCATTTGGCAAAAGGACTAACGCCGAATTTGGATATGGAACTGTCAGCTTTGGTGTCAAAAGTCATTGAATCAGCGGTTGATCTTCCGGAGGAAGCCAAAAATTTACAAATTTATGGAGGAGGACTTAAGTATTCTATTCTAACGGATGATTCTTATCCTTTTTCTTTAGCTGCGAGAGCGACCTATACTTATACTCGATTTAATTTAGGACTTTTTCTTTCAGATACCTATGGGGCAGATATATCGGTGAGTCGTTCTTTGGCTTTATCAGCTTTCCCTCTTTCTTTTACGCCTTATGCAGGGATGGGGTATGTGGTGATTAATGGAATGTTTAGAAAAGATTTTTTAGATTTAACAAAGACAGATCATAGCTATTTAGTTCAAGAATATCGTTATTTTACAGGAATGAGCATGAGGCTTTTTTTACTGAACGTCACTGGCGAAGCCGATTTTGGAAATCCCTCAGAAGCCAATACCTATAGCCTTAAAGTTGGACTTAATATTTTTTAATCAAGCGAAATTAGGATAATTACCCAAGAAAAACATAGGACGGAAATCCGACCCCCTCCGTCCAAAAACATTAAAAATTCTTAATAAAATCAATGCCTGTTTTTGGCATAAAAGTTGCTCTGAAGAAAACAGGAGGGCTTATGGTATCAGAACAAACATTAGAATGGAGAGAACAAAATAAAGAGTTTATTAAGGAGTGGAAAGAAAAAATAAAAGAATTACGCTTAAGGAGATACTCTGATAGATGGGATCAGGACAAATTTGAGATGGAAATATTAAGCTTAATCAATGATCAAGAATTAAGAACTGTATTTATTTTCTCAAAAAATTATATTGTGCAACGAAAAACAGGAAAATTTAGAAAGTTCATGCTTGATATTTATAATGAAATTATAGATTATGGCTCTATTAATCCATTTCGATTAAATAGTATTAAACGCCGGATTGAAACAGCGAAAAGGAAAATGAAATGAAGAAGAAAAAAAGAAACTATTCTAATGCAAATGAGTATTTAGAAGTATTAAAAGAAGAAATAAAGGGTGTAAATATCGAAGTATTAGAAAAACAGATTGATGAGGAATTTGCGCAAGGAGATTTTTCTAGCTTAGGCCCAGAACCCTTTTCTCCAACTCTTTTTGAGGCTATTGAAAGAGATAAAAAAAAGCTGGAAGAATTAAGACAAGAAAAACAAAAACCTAAAAAATTTTCTTCTAAAAGAAAATATTCCGAAAAAAGTGTCTTGGTTTAAGTAATTACATACATTTTAAGGATTTTTTGGATGATATGGGTTGTCGATTTTCCTTTGTGATAGCGGATAGATTTTACTTTTCCCCCATTTTTTAAGACAATATCTGATCCAATGATTTGAGAGGGTTTCCAATCTCCGCCTTTGACCAATATATCAGGCTTTAAATCAGAAATAATACGATGAGGGTTATCTTCATTGAAAAATGTCACAAAATCCACGCATTCCAAAGCGGCCATCACTTCAGCCCGTTCTTGTTGGGGGACAATGGGACGTTTAGGGCCCTTAATTTTGTGAACCGAAACATCAGAATTTAAAGCAATAACTAAAACATCCCCCCATTTTTTGGCCTCTTTGAGATATCGGATATGCCCAGCGTGAAGAATGTCAAAGCAGCCATTGGTAAAAACAATTTTTTTCTTCTTTTTTTGAAGGGCTAAAAGTTTTAATTTTAATTTTTGTGAATTTATAATCTTTTTATTCACTTGAAAATCATCATCTTTCCAGGAGAGGGAAGTTTAAAGTGTTTAAAGAAAGAAAAATAAAAACTATAAATAGCTACCCATAAAAGTCCATACCCTAAAAATACGTTTGCATTTAAAATCCAGGTTCCCAGTTGCCAGGAAGCCATTAGACATAAAAGAGTAAAAAAAAGGGAAATAAAAAGTGTATCGAGTATTTCAGCACACGTAGATTTAATAAGGTTTTCAATCAACCAATATTCCTGAATGCCCGATACTTTGGGTTGTGCAATTTCTCGCTGAAAAGTTGTAAAGCTTACTTTTTGAATCACATCTTCTGTTGGAACAGCAGGGGATTTAGATTTTGGGGATTTAAGGCCTAGCCCAGAATTAATGGCCGTAAAACGGATATTGTCTATGTCCATGTATTTAAATCTCCTTTTACATACTGGAGAATGCCTGTTACCAAGGGAGCTACGGTTTCTGTTCTTAAAATTCGTTTACCTAAAGAAATAATAGTACAATTTTCTTTTTGAGCCAAAGCAATTTCTTGTGGGGTGAAACCGCCTTCTGGACCAATGATGAGACAAAATTTTTGAGAAGTGGTAGTTTTTAAAACATCATGTAAATTTTTTGAATTTTCTAGTTCGTAAAAAAGAATTTTTTCATGATTGGGATATTTTTTTAAAAAATGGTTAAATGACAGAGGAGTAGAAATTTCTGGAACTTTGGTTCGGCCAGTTTGCTGGGAAGAATATTCTGCAATTTTTTGCCATCGTACAAGTTTTTGGGGAGAAGCTGTTTTAAGGTCCGATCTTTCGGTAATTAAAGGGACTACTTTTGAAACTCCAAGTTCAGTAA
The DNA here is from genome assembly GCA_001797335.1 of Deltaproteobacteria bacterium GWA2_38_16. GTDB lineage: Bacteria > Bdellovibrionota > JACOXK01 > 2-02-FULL-40-11 > 2-02-FULL-40-11 > 2-02-FULL-38-15-A. Next base: position 4,285 of record MGPE01000018.1, on the reverse strand, counting down.
TTTTAGGGATGAGGTCATCGAGTTTTTGTCCTTTGGGGATGGCTTGCCCAATAATAATTTCTAAAGGAGATTCTTTATTTACGGTTTGGGCAGTAGAGATATGAAGCGTGATTTTATTTTTTTGAATCTCAGAAATCGTACTTAAAAATTCCTGATTTCCTCCATTAAATAAACACAAGGGATCTCCGATTTTCATTCTTAAAACATGGGTAAGGTAGTGATGTATTTCCCCGGTGAGGGTTAATGTACTATTTTCTTTTAACTCTTCTTTGACAAATACCCGACTCATAACATTACTTTACCTAACATATACCCATAAATCGATAAAGAGAGAAAGAGAAGGTATTCTGTCGCTTCATGGCTCGCCCTTGAAGGGGCTGCGCTTTACTTCCGCTCCAGAAGACCTTCTCTTCCTCTCTGATACACCCATACATTGTATTTATTTAAGCTATATTTCATGTAAGCCATTAATTTTACTTATATTTTAATTTATTTTTAGCAGCAAATTGTACAAAAGATACACATTTTTAGGAGGGATTGAGGCGAAATAGGAGCCTAAATATTTGGCATATTTGTTGCTTTGTTTTGTGTCATCCCGGGGGGTGGAACAATGATCTTTGAAAAAAAGAAACTTATTTTAAGTATTTTGGTCATTTTTTGTCTTTTTTCGCAAATAGGATATTCTCAAGGAGCGCTTGTTGAACGGGAAGTGAAAGCCATTGTTGAATGTGTATTGGCCGATATCGGGCTTCGGTCTCGCCCTTTAATAGAAGAATTAAATGCAAGAGCCATGGCAGTGAAATTAGAAGCGATCAGAGTTGCCCCTGAAATAGAAAAGACATGGAAAACAAAAAGCTCAGAAGCATTTGAGCGCTATATGGCAGAATCGGCAGAACAAGGCACGATGATCTCTGCCGATGTTGTTGAATTAGCGCAAAGGAAATTACATTCTCCTGAAACATTGCAGCAATTCATGGAAGCTCATCCCAGAATTTTAGAGGGATTAACACAGGAAGTACAAAGTATTATCGCCATTGTTAGAGATGTGGCCAAAATAGAAGGAAAGGAAGCACTGTGGACGTGGAATCAGGGGGCACTGAGTGAATTGGGAAGACTGCTGATAACAGAAGGAGGAACAGAGGCAGCTGTAAAAAAATCGATGCCTTTGCCAGAATTCTTAATGGAAAAAGCCATGGGAAAGGCCATCGCAGCAAATGCTGCTGTGATACCGGCTCAAAAAAAAGCACTTTTAGGGCCCATATTCCCTGATTTTTTGGTTCCTATAGAAACATTTACAACAAAGCCTCACGATTTTTTAGCTCTTTTAATTGCCCATGGAAGATTTGCTTTTCGAGGAGCCCAAAAAGCTGAACAAGGATCCGTGTATAGATTTTCTTCGGATGCAGTTCAAGGAGGGATCAATCTTCAGTTTGTCTCGACCTCTTATAATAGTGGGATTAATAGCATGATGAAAGTTGAAATATCTCATTCTGTGGGGAAGGTGTCGGTGCAACACACTTTTTTATATATGGATGATACCTTGATTAAATGGATCCTTACCGAAGATGGAATAATTACCTCAGAACGATTATTTTAATTAAAACACACTTCGACTCGATTTCGTCCTTTTCGCTTGGCCTGATATAAGGCTTTATCTGCTTGAATTACTAATTTTTTAGAATTTTTAATTTTTGATTTTTCTGTAAAACACGTAACTCCCACACTAATAGTGAGCTTCTTTTTCTTTTTGGCTACAGCTTTTCGTAGGCGTTCGGCCAGTTCTTGGGCTTGTTTTTGAGATGTTTCAGGAAGAATGACGACAAACTCTTCTCCCCCATAGCGGGCTAAAAAGTCTGTATTTCGAATATTCTTTTTTAGGGTCTGGGCAATCATTTTTAAGATCTTGTCCCCTATCGTATGGCCAAATTCATCGTTATATTTTTTAAAATGATCTACATCGATCATGAGTAGCGACAAAAGATGTTTATATCGACTGGAGCGTTCCATTTCAGTTTTTAACATTTGCCAAAAGGAGCGCAGATTTCCTACCTGGGTAAGTTCATCTGTAATAGAGAGCTCTTTTAATTTTTGTGTGCGTTCTTGAACCGTTTTTTCAAGACCTTCATTAACATTTTTTAATTCTTCTAGAAGTTTTTTATTGTGGGTAGTTGCTTCAAAGTGTTCTAGAGCGCGTTGAATGACAAGTTTTAGTTCCTGATTATCCCACGGTTTAGTGATATATCGATAAAGGCCTACTTCGTTAATGGCTTCAATTAAATCTTGAGCATCGGTATAACCGGTCAGAATAATGCGAATAATGTGAGGATGAGAATCCTTAATGGCTTTAAAAAATTCAATTCCAGTCATTTCTGGCATTCGTTGATCACAAATAATTAAAGAAACGGTTTCTTTTTTTAGGATTTCTAAGCCTTCTTTTCCACTCGCGGCAGAATGAACCTGGGCAACGGTCGTTAACGTGCGCTCCAAGGCTTTTAAGTTATCTGCTTCATCATCGATAATTAGTATTGAATGCATGAAAAACATCATAGTATACTTAAACACTGTAAATAAATGAAAAAAATGATCTTATTTTTATTCCTCGTATTTCCCTTTTTGGGATATTCCCAAACTGATTTTGGTCAGTGGGTCGTTCAAGAAATGGAAAATATTAAAAAAGGGGAGACAGATTCTAAAATTCTTGAAATTAAACAAAGACCCTTGATTCGCTCTCAAGAATTCTTGGAAAAGCTGGGATTTTCTGAAAATACGATCCTGGTAGAACCTATTGGGGATTTTATTTATAGTGAAATTGTTGAAAAATTTCAGGGAAAGCATAAGACGGCAGCCGAGCTTTATTGGGATATTACCTTAGGAAAAAAGAAGCCCAATCTTTTTATTGAAAGTGGAGCAGGGCGATCTGAAAAAATATCAGATATTCGTGAAACTTCTTTGGGGACAGAGTTTACAACCGATCGGAAGTATAAAAGTGCGCTGGCTTTTAATACCCGAACCATCACCCGGCTTCGGCGCTTTGATATTTCAAATAAAAATAGTGTGATTGTGGTGAATGAGCTGGTAAAGGATCTAGGGCAAGGAGTTAAACCTTATGGCCCTGTGTATTTTGATCTCATCGTGGATGCCTATCAAAAAATAGATGATCATCATTTTATCTATCGATCTTGGTCTAGTTATAAAGGGCAGGGGATGAAATCCAGTAGTACGTCTTTAAATGTGGCTAAAAGTGTGGGGAATATTTTTTCTCTAGGAGCCTTAGACAAGGGATTAGGGCTAAAAATTCAAAGCGAAGCCAAAAATATCTGGACCAAACGCAAAGAACTTTTTCAATCAATCATCCTTAAACACGTCAATTAGGGGCATGAAGTTTGCTTGGGGGTGGAAGTAAAATCCTTTAAGGCGTTGGGTATA
>MGPE01000018.1:410-821 GCA_001797335.1 Deltaproteobacteria bacterium GWA2_38_16 | reverse complement strand
ACACATAAGACTAACGTGGAGTCCATGATAGGTGAGGCAAGAGAAGTGGGAGAGGCAAATCCAGAGAGGGCGAGAGTATTGTTGGCACAAGGAAGAGAGATTTTGGACGCATATATTGCCAGTAGTAGCCAAGAATCATTTATTCGAGATGCGCAAGAACTGCTTGTCACGATTGACCAACAACAACAAGAGATATTTAAGGTTAAGGGGGTAGAGCTTACAACTACGGTGGAGCTTAAGGTGCTGGACTTAGCTTTAGATGAGGAACATTTTGAGAGTGATGCAGAGGGGAATATATTCTTTTTTGAGGAGCAACAGAACAAACTAATTGGGATGAATTTGAAAGATAAATCGAGAATTGAAAAGAAGATAGAGGGAGAGGAAAAACTTGGGGCCTATACGATATCTAAG
>MGPE01000018.1:0-383 GCA_001797335.1 Deltaproteobacteria bacterium GWA2_38_16 | reverse complement strand
GGAGTATTACATATTGGCGAAAGTGAGCAAAAGATTGTGATCGAGAGAGATGAGACTTGGGGAGAAATAGGGGGGATAGGGCGGTTTGGTAACAATATTTATATATTAGATAGAGAAAATGGAGAAATTTGGAAATATGTGGGAATCGATGATGGTTATGCTGAGCGCAGACGTTGGTTGGGCAAGGGAATAGTCCTTGACTTATCGAAAGTAGTTGATTGGGTAGTTGAGGGAGATATTTGGCTGTTGACGTCAAGTGGAAAATTGGAGCGATACTCGCGCGGGGTACCAGCAAAATTTGAAATTACTGGATTCCCCAGTGTGGGAGAGGGTACAAAGTTGAGTGATCCAGGTGCACTTGTTGTTGTTGATGAAAAGATTTA
>MGPE01000017.1 GCA_001797335.1 Deltaproteobacteria bacterium GWA2_38_16 | reverse complement strand
TCCACATGCCCAATTGTCCCTATATTTACATGCGGCTTTGTCCTCTCAAATTTTACCTTCGACATTTTCTCTCCTCCTATACTTTTTGCTTAGAAATAATTTCTTCAGCAACATTGTTTGGAACGGGTGCATAATGGGAAGGCTCCATGGTATACGTTGCTCTACCTTGTGTAGCCGATCTCAATGAAGTAGCATATCCAAACATTTCAGCCAAGGGAACTTCCCCTCGGATATACTGCATTTTCCCTCGAGATTCCATATTATGTACCGCTCCTCGTCGTTTATTAATATCTCCAATAACATCTCCCATAAATTCTTCTGGAGTTACAACTTCCATCGACATAATGGGTTCCAATAAAATAGGCTTTGCTTTTTTAAGTGCATCTTTAAATCCCATAGATGCAGCAATTTTGAAAGCAATTTCTGAAGAATCTACTTCATGAAAAGAACCATCATACAGTGTTGCTTCAATATCTACAAGAGGATATCCTGCTAACACTCCATTTTCCATCGCCTCTTGAATCCCCTTATTCACTGCAGGAATATACTCTTTAGGAATAGTACCGCCCTTAATTTTATCAACAAAGACATATCCTTTGCCTCGTTCCAAAGCTCTCACTTCCAACCACACATGACCATATTGTCCACGACCGCCTGATTGACGAATGAATTTTCCTTCGGCTTTAGCAGAAGACTGAATAGTTTCTCTATAAGCCACCTGGGGTTTTCCCACATTGGCTCCAACATGAAATTCTCGTACAATTCGATCCACAATAATTTCAAGATGCAGTTCTCCCATTCCAGAAATAATAGTTTGCCCTGTTTCTGAATCTGTATGCATTCTAAAAGAAGGATCTTCCACCGTAAGTTTTTGAAGAGAGAACCCAAGTTTTTCTTGATCTCCCTTGGTTTTTGGCTCAATGGCAACAGAAATAACAGGATCTGGAAATTTAATAGATTCTAATACAACAGGTTTTTCTTCGTTGCATAAGGTATCACCCGTCGTGGTATACTTTAATCCTACCGCAGCTCCGATATCTCCTGCTTTAATTTCTTTAATTTCTTCTCGTTTATTAGCATGCATTTTTACAAGACGTCCGATACGCTCGCGTTTATCTTTTCCAGGGTTATACACATAAGATCCCGCAGTTAAAACTCCCGAATATACTCTAAAATATGTAAGCTGCCCTACAAAAGGATCTGTCATGATTTTAAAAGCCAAGGCAGAAAAGGGGGCATCAAACTTTGTTTCTCTCATCGCTTCTTCATCTTTACCAGGTAATTTGCATTTAACTGGAGGAATATCCAAGGGAGAAGGTAAATATTTAACCACTGCATCGAGCATCGGTTGAACACCCTTATTTTTAAATGCAGATCCACAAACAACAGGAACTACTTTAAGTCCTATGGTCGCTCTTCGAATTCCTTCTTCAATTGCTTGAGGGGTCAGTTCAAGCCCTCCCAGATGTTTATCCAAAATAGCTTCATCCTCTTCAGCAAGAGCATCAAGCATTTCAGATCGATGTTTTTGGGCCTCTTCTTTTAATTCTTGCGGGATATCGATAATCTCAAATTTTGCCCCTAATTCTTCTCCTGTCCATTTATGTGCCTTCATGTAAATAAGATCAATAATGCCTGCAAAATTTTCTTCGCTTCCCAGGGGCATATTAATGGCCAGGGGCTTTGTATTTAATTTATCTCGCATTTGTTGAACCACCATCCAAAAATCACTTCCCACTCGATCCATTTTGTTTACAAATGCAATACGAGGAACTTTATAGCGATCGGCCTGTCTCCAAACCGTCTCAGATTGTGGCTCTACTCCTCCCACCCCACAAAATACACAAACAGCTCCATCTAAAACTCTTAAAGAACGTTCTACTTCAATTGTAAAATCAACGTGTCCAGGCGTATCAATAATATTAATATTATGGTCTGCCCAATGACAACTGGTGGCTGCAGAAGTAATCGTAATTCCCCGTTCTTGCTCTTGAACCATCCAATCCATCGTGGCCGTTCCTTCATGAACTTCGCCAATTTTATACACACGTCCAGTGTAGTATAAAACCCTTTCTGTCGTGGTCGTCTTCCCAGCATCAATATGGGCAGCAATCCCGATATTACGTGTTTTATGTAAAATATCTTCTTCGTGTGCCATATTTTACCATCGATAATGAGCAAAAGCTTTGTTGGCTTCTGCCATTCTGTGTACATCCTCTTTCTTTCGAATTGCCCCGCCTGTCCCATTAAAAGCATCTGCAAATTCATCGGCTAATTTTTCTACCATGGAATGCCCTTTACGTTCTTCTGCATAACCAATAAGCCATCGGATTGCCAACGCTTGTCTTCGATCTGAGCGAACTTCCATAGGAACCTGATACGTAGCTCCCCCAACCCGTCTAGATCTAACCTCTACAAGAGGTTTTACATTTTCAACTGCTCTCTTAAAAATTTCTAAAGGTTCTTTCCCTAGATTTTTTTGTTTAATCGCTTCTAATGATTTATAAAAAATAGACTCAGCCAAACTTTTTTTACCCCCTCTATTTAATCGATTTACAAACTTGGCAATTAAAAAATCCTGATACACAGGATCTGCGATAAGTCTTCGATGAATTGTCTTTTTTCGTCTTCCCATAATTTTACCTACTATTTGGTAGCTGCTTGAGCAGCTCCGGCTTCTTTGGCTCCGTATTTAGAACGAGCCTGTTTTCTATTTTGTACCCCTGTGGTATCCAAAGTCCCTCGAACAATATGATACCGAACTCCAGGTAAATCTTTTACCCTTCCTCCTCGAATAAGCACCACAGAGTGTTCCTGTAACGCATGTCCAATTCCTGGAATATATGCAGTTACTTCATGTCCATTGGTCAATCGAACCCGAGCAATTTTTCGCAATGCAGAATTGGGTTTTTTAGGAGTCATCGTTTTTACATAAATACAAACTCCTCGTTTTTCAGGTGCTCCTCTTAAGGCAGGGGCCTTCGTTTTTCGATGCATTTGTCTTCGAGCTCTTTTTACCAATTGATTGATCGTTGGCATAGTTTTATGTTCTCCAATTTAAAAATCAAGCCGTTTTTTGTTCTACGCTTAAAGGCACTTCAGCGCCTTCTTCCAAAGGAACTCTTCCATAGGCCGTTTTTGGCATCTCAACATTAATTTTATGTTTTTGATATGCCTTATAACCTGTCCCAGCTGGAATGAGCCTCCCCATAATAATATTTTCTTTTAACCCAATCAAATGATCCGTTTTTCCTGCAATACTGGCTTGAGTTAAAACTTTGGTTGTCTCCTGAAAGGAGGCCGCAGAAATAAAGCTTTCAACACTTAAAGAAGCTTTTGTAATTCCTAGAAGTAATGGCTCAGCCATGGCTTGTTCTTTTCCTTCTTTTTTCAATTTTTCATTTACTTTTTTAAATATTGCTTTTTCCACTTGCTCACCCGTTAAGAAATCACTATCTCCCACTTCTGTAATCTTTACACGTTTCAACATTTGACTCACAATAACCTCAATATGTTTATCGTGAATTTTAACTCCCTGCAGACGATATACTTCTTGAACTTCATCAATAAGATATTGAGCTAAGGCTTTATCTCCTAAAATTCTTAAAATATCATGGGGATTTCCAGCTCCATCCATCAAAGGCTCTCCGGCCCTAATAAAATCTCCCTCATGCACAGAAACATGTTTCCCTTTTGGAATAAGATATTCTCTAGGCTCTCCTACTTCTGGCGTTACAATAACTCGTCTTTTCCCTTTAACATCACTTCCAAAAGCAATCGTTCCATCAATTTCACTAATCACGGCACAATCTTTTGGTTTGCGTGCCTCAAAAAGCTCTGCAACTCTAGGCAGACCTCCTGTAATATCCTTTGTTTTTGTCGTTTCTCGAGGAATCTTAGCCAACACATCTCCTGCATCCACATGAATCCCTTCAACAGCAATAATGTTCGCCCCAACAGGCATAAGATATCTGGCCGCAATATTTTTAGATACTTTTAATGTATTTCCATCTTTATCTTTAATAGATACACGAGGACGAGCTTCTGCATCTTTGGAATCAATAATGACTTTGTGAGAAAGACCAGTGACTTCATCCAGCTGTTCTTTCATGGTCACCCCTTCAATGATGTCCCCATATTTTATAATCCCACTGACTTCTGTTAAAATAGGCATGGTATAAGGATCCCATTCTGCAAGCAGTACTCCGCTATCTACTTTCTGCCCTTCTTTAACTCTTAATTTTGCTCCATAAATAACAGCATAACGTTCTCGTTCTCTTCCATTCTCATCCACAATAGCAATCTCACCATTTCGATTCATAACCGTCAGAGTTTTTTCTTTATTTTGAACCGTATTTAATCTTAAGAATTTTACAATTCCTTTATGTCTTGTTGTCAGGGCACTTTGTTCCACACGACGACTTGCCGTTCCACCGATATGAAAGGTTCTCATCGTTAGCTGAGTTCCGGGTTCTCCGATAGACTGAGCTGCAATAATTCCAACCGCTTCGCCCACATTTGCTTTTCTACCCCGAGACAAATCACGTCCATAGCACTCAATACAAACTCCATGGGATTCCAGACACGTAATCACCGATCGAATTTGAATTTTTTCAATCCCACTATCTTCAATTTTTTTAATTCGATCTTCATCAATTTCCTGATTGGCTTTTACAATTACTTCATTATTAAAAGGATCTTTAATATCTTCTAACGCCACGCGACCTAAAAGACGTTCTCCCAATGTTTCAATAATTTCTCCACTTTCGACAAGAGCCGTCATCCAAATACCATCTAGAGTTCCACAATCTTGAGAACGAACAATAATATCTTGAGCCACATCTACCAATCGACGGGTGAGATATCCAGAATTGGCTGTTTTAAGAGCTGTATCTGCCAATCCTTTACGAGCACCATGCGTAGAAATAAAGTATTGTAGCACATTTAACCCTTCACGAAAGTTCGCTGTAATGGGCGTTTCAATAATCTCTCCAGAAGGTTTCGCCATCAATCCTCTCATCCCTGCCAGCTGGCGAATTTGAGCAGCTGAACCTCTTGCCCCAGAATCAGCCATCATAAAAATAGGATTAAAACTGACATCCGATGCTTCTTCTCCTTTTGAACCCCTCACTACTTCAGTTGAAAGCTGACTCATCATTTCTTCTGCAACGGCTTCCGTACATTGTGCCCAGGAGTCAATAACTTTATTGTAACGTTCTCCATCCGTAATCAGCCCTTCGGTATACTGAGATTGAATTTCTTGAACTTCTTTTAGAGCTTCTTTCAATAACTCATCTTTTTTAGCAGGCACTTTCATATCTTGAATACAAATAGACATTCCAGAACGGGTTGCATATTCATACCCAAGCGTTCGTAATCGATCTGCTAAAATAACCGTTTCTTTGGGTCCTGATACTCGGTAGGCTGTTTCCACAAGTTCTGCGACAGCTTTCTTATCCATAACCTTGTTGTATACTTCAAACGGAATTTGAGAAGGAATTGTTTCTCTTAAAATAATACGTCCAACCGTTGTCTCTACCAGTTTTTTATCCAAACGAACTTTGATTCGAGTATGGAGTTCTACTTGTCCAGAATGATACGCAAACAACACCTCATTGCTATTTGAAAAAATAGTCCCTTCCCCTTTTCCAAATACTTTAGAACGTGTCATATAATAAAGCCCCAATACGATATCCTGCGTGGGAACAATAATGGGTTTTCCATTGGCATGAGATAAAATATTATTAGTAGACATCATGAGAACTCTGGCTTCTAACTGCGCTTCAATAGAGAGAGGAATATGTACAGCCATTTGGTCTCCATCAAAGTCCGCATTAAATGCCACACACACCAAAGGATGAAGTTGAATAGCTTTTCCTTCAATAAGCACAGGTTCAAATGCCTGCATCCCAAGTCGATGTAATGTCGGTGCACGGTTTAAAAGAACAGGATGTTCCTTAATGACTTCTTCCAAAACGTCCCATACTACGGTCTCTTCACCATCCACCATTTTTTTAGCTCCTTTAATGGTGGTCGCATATCCCCTTTCTTCAAGTTTATTATAAATAAAGGGCTTAAAGAGCTCTAAAGCCATTTTTTTGGGAAGTCCACATTGATGCAGTTTTAAAGTAGGCCCAATTACAATCACAGATCGTCCAGAATAATCTACCCTTTTTCCTAAAAGATTCTGACGGAAACGACCTTGTTTCCCTTTCAGCATATCACTTAAAGAACGAAGAGGTCTTTTATTAGGCCCTGTAAAGGTTTTCCCTCTTCGACCATTATCAAATAACGCATCTACAGATTCTTGAAGCATGCGTTTTTCATTTCGTATAATGATTTCAGGAGCATTGAGCTCTTGTAATCTTTTTAAACGATTATTTCGGTTAATAACCCGTCGATAAAGATCATTTAAATCAGAGGTGGCAAAGCGCCCACCATCCAATGGAACCAAGGGACGCAGATCCGGTGGAATTACGGGAACCACTTCTAGCATCATCCACTCCGGACGATTGGCTGAATCTCGAAGGGCCTCAATCACTTTTAGCCGCTTTGATAATTTTTTCTTCAGAGCATCTCCTGAAGCTTCCTTCATTTGTTCTCTCAACTCTTTTGAAAGTTTTTGAACATCAATTTTCTTCAATAACTGAAGAATGGCTTCTCCCCCCATACTGGCAGAAAATTCAGCTCCATGATCTTTTAAAGCTTTATAATATTTTTCTTCACTGAGCACTTCCCCTACTTTTAAAGGTGTATGTCCACCATCTGTGACAATATAAGATTCGCAATAGAGCACTTTTTCTAGATCTTTGAGAGTTAGATCTAAGGCAGTTCCAATACGACTGGGCAATGAACGTAAAAACCAAATATGAGCCACAGGACTTGCTAGCTCAACATGACCCAACCGTTCCCGTCTAACTTTAGATTGAATAACCTCTACACCGCACTTTTCACACACCACTCCGCGATGCTTCATACGCTTATATTTTCCACAATTACATTCATAATCTTTGACAGGTCCAAAAATACGCGCGCAAAACAATCCATCTCTCTCTGGTTTAAAGGTTCTGTAATTAATTGTCTCTGGTTTTTTCACTTCACCGTGTGACCAGCTTCGAATCATCTCTGGAGAAGCCAAAGAAATACGCACCGCTTTAATACTGATTGGATCTTTTGGCTTTTCAAAGAAATTTAAGAGATCTCTCATGTTCCTTGTCCCCCTTTAAGCATTCGTATCTTCAATAAGCTCAACATTGAGTGCCAAGCTTTGTAATTCTTTTATTAAAACATTAAAGGATTCTGGAATTCCAGGTTCTAACACATTCTCTCCTTTAATAATGGCTTCATAAATTCGAGTTCGTCCAGCCACATCATCAGATTTGACCGTTAAAAATTCTTGAAGCGCATAGGCTGCCCCATAAGATTCCATCGCCCAAACTTCCATTTCTCCTAATCTCTGACCACCAAATTGGGCTTTCCCTCCCAAGGGTTGTTGCGTCACTAAAGAATAAGGCCCAATAGATCTGGCATGAATCTTATCTTCCACCAGATGATGAAGCTTTAATACATACATCATTCCAACGGTCACATCATTATCAAAGGCTTCTCCGGTTCTTCCATCAAATAAGGTTATCTGACCTCGTAAAGGTAATTGGGCCAATGCTAAATATTGATTAATGTCTTCCTCAGAAGGTCGTTCAAACACAGGACATGAAAAATGAATCCCTTTTTTTAATTTTGAAACCACGCGCTTCAACTCTTTTTCATCTAAAGAATCAATAAATTCATCCACTTCCTTAGAAGAATAAATTTGTTTTAAATATTTACGAAGATTCTTTTCATTCCAATTCTCAAGATATTCATTAATTTTATTCCCTAATCCTTCAGCAGCCCATCCCAAATGCGTTTCCAAAATTTGTCCCACATTCATCCGAGAAGGCACTCCTAGAGGATTTAAAACAACATCCACGGCTCTTCCATCCGGAAAATAAGGCATATCTTCCTCTGGTAAAATTCGAGAGACCACACCTTTATTTCCATGACGCCCAGCCATTTTATCTCCCACTGAAAGTCTTCGTTTCATGGAAACATATACTTTCACTAGCTTAATAACTCCGGGTGGAAGCTCGTCTCCTTTTTTCAGCTTTTCAATTTTTTCATCAAATACGGCCTTAACCATTTCTATTTGTTCATCTACAGAGGACACCAATTTTTGAACTTTTTCTTCAACCGTTTTATCTAAAGGAATATGAGCCAGCAAGCTATATGAAATTTGTTCATAAATTTCTGCTGTAATGGCATCTCCCTTTCCTAGAATTTTTTCCTTGCCATGCTTATCCAACAGTTTTCCTGTGGTTTTTTCTCCGACCAGAGTCTTTTTAAGTTTGGCTTTTGCCGTAGACTGAATTACATCCACTTCAGATTCTTGATCCCGTCTTAATTTGGCAATGTCTTCTGCTAAAATATTTTTTGCTCTTTCGTCTTTTTCAGCACCTTCTCTTGAAAAAACTTGTGCATGAATCACGGTTCCTGCAATTCCAGGAGGCACTCTTAAAGAACTATCTTTTACATTTCCAGCCTTTTCTCCAAAAATAGCTCGAAGTAATTTTTCTTCTGGAGAAAGTTGTGTTTCTCCTTTGGGAGTTACTTTTCCTACTAAAATATCTCCCGGTTTTACTTCTGCCCCAATACGAACAATGCCACTACTATCTAAATCTTTCAGAGCTTCCTCACCCATGTTTGGAATATCTCGAGTAATTTCTTCTTTCCCTAATTTTGTATCTCGAGAAATACATTCAAATTCCTCGATATGAACGGACGTAAAGGTATCTTCGCGGATAAGTTTTTCGCTGACTAAGATAGAATCCTCAAAGTTATATCCTCCCCACGACATAAAAGCCACCATGACATTCTGACCTAACGCCAACTCTCCCACATCCGTTGCTGGGCCATCGGCAATCACATCTCCTCTAAAAACTTCATCTCCTTTTTTCACAATAGGCTTTTGATTAACGCAGGTATTTTGATTAGACCGACGATATTTAATAAGATTATAAATATCAATTTCAGATCCAGATGTTTTCCCTTTTGTTCGCACCACAATCCGCGTTGCATCTACATTTTCCACAATTCCATCATTACGAGCCACGACCGTTACCCCAGAATCTCTAGCAACAATTCTTTCCATCCCAGTTCCAATTAAAGGAGCATTGGTTTTTAAGAGAGGCACTGCTTGACGTTGCATGTTCGATCCCATAAGAGCTCTATTCGCATCGTCGTTTTCTAAAAAGGGAATAAGGGCTGCTGCCACACTGACGAGTTGGCTAGGGGACACATCCATATAGGTAATTTCAGAAGGATCTGTCATCATCGCTTCCCCACCGCGACGAATAGCCACCATTTTTTCTGTTAAATGTCCATCCGTATCAATAGTCGCATTGGCCTGCGCAATAGCATATTTTTCTTCATCGAGTGCTGTTAAAAAGGTTGCTTCTTCCAAAACCTTCCCACTTTTTACTTTTCGATAAGGCGTTTCAATAAACCCAAAATCATTCACCCGAGCATACGTAGATAAAGACGCGATAAGACCAATGTTGGGGCCTTCAGGCGTTTCAATAGGACAAATTCTTCCATAGTGAGTAGAATGGACATCACGAACTTCAAAGCCTGCTCTTTCCCGGGTTAATCCCCCAGGCCCTAAGGCGGATAATCTTCGTTTATGAGTCACTTCAGAAAGAGGATTGGTTTGATCCATAAATTGAGAAAGTTGCGAACTTCCAAAAAATTCTTTAATCGCCGCACTCACCGGTTTTGTATTAATGAGATCATGTGGCATCAGTGTTTCTACTTCATGAAGAGACATTCTTTCGCGAATGGCTCTTTCCATTCTCACAAGTCCTACCCGAAATTGATTTTCAACAAGTTCCCCAACTGGGCGAACACGACGATTCCCCAAGTGATCAATATCATCTATCATCCCGATCCCATTTTTAAGTTCAATCAAATGACGTACGGTGGCCAAAATATCTTCTTTGGTTAAAACCTGCACATCAATCGGAATATTAATTCCAAACTTATGATTGATTTTAAGTCTTCCCACTTTAGAAAGATCATATCGTTCAGGATTAAAAAATAAATTATCAAAATATTGTTTGGCAGTTTCTAAGGTAGGAGGTTCCCCAGGACGCATTTTCTTATAAATTTCAAGCATAGCTTCATCCGTACTGGAAACCTTGTCCAATACCAAGGTATCTCTGAGATAAGGCCCAACATTAAGCCCATCAATATAGAGCACTTTAATTTCAGCAATATCGTACTTTTTTAAGAGCTTAATTTTATCTGGAGTTAATTGTTCATTGCACTCTAACAACACTTCCCCACTCTTAGAATCTGTCACATCAGTATAAGAAATTTTTGTTAAAACTTCTTCTTGAGCAATAGGAATACGTTTAATATTGGCTTTCTTTAAAGCCTCGATGACATCTTTTGTAAATTTTCTATTTTTTCGAACAATGACATCTCCCGTTTTGGGATGTTTAATATCAGCATCCGCCCTTAAGCCTGAAATTAAATCTAGTTCTAAGCTTTTATAAAATTTACTGTCTTCAAAATAGAGCGCTTCTGTATTATAAAAATATTTAAGAATTTCTTCGGTAGAATACCCTAGTGCTCTTAATAAAATAGTTGCTGGCAATTTACGACGCCGATCAATACGAACGTGCAAAATATCTTTATGGTCAAATTCAAAATCAAGCCAAGATCCTCGATTTGGAATTAAACGCGCAGAATAGAGAAGCTTTCCACTGGAATGAGTTTTCCCAGCATCATGATCAAAAAATACCCCTGGAGAACGATGCAATTGGCTTACCACTACCCGCTCTGTCCCATTGACAATAAAGGATCCTGTTTCTGTCATGAGAGGTAGCTCACCTAAATAAATTTCTTGCTCTTTAACATCTCGAATATTTCGGGTATTGGTCTCCTCATTAATATCCCACACAACAAGCCGCACTGTAATTTTGACTGGTGCCGCATAAGTCATTCCCCGATCTCGACATTCATCTACATCATATTTAGGTTTCTCTAAGGCATACTTAACAAATTCCAAAGAAGACGTCTTATCCATGTCATGAATTGGGAATACCGATTTAAAAACACCTTGAAGTCCCACATCTTGACGTTCCATAGGATCTTTTCCAGCCTGCAAAAAATGCTCATAAGATCTTTTTTGAACATCAATCAAATTTGGAAGATCAATAATCGTTTTAATTTTGGCAAAACTACGTCGATGACGTTTGTTATTTTCAATAAAGGACAACATTACGCCCCCTTATGTGGAAAAATTGTAAATTTAGTTAGAAACAATTATTTAATTTCTACTTTAGCACCAGCGGCTTCTACTTTTTTCTTAATTTCTTCGGCGGTCTTTTTATCAACGCCTTCTTTGAGTGTTTTTGGAGCTCCCTCAACTAAATCTTTGGCTTCTTTTAATCCCAATGAAGTCAAGGCTCTCACTTCTTTAATAACACCAATTTTATTATCCCCCGCAGATACTAATACAACGGTAAATTCCGTCTTCTCTTCTACTGGGGCTGCTTGAGCTCCTGCACCGACTGCAGCAACTGCTATGGGCACTTGGGCAGAAACACCGAATTTTTCCTCTAGTTCTTTCACAAATTTTGACAGATCCAATACTGTCATACTTGAAATGAAAGAAACAACATCCTCTTTTGTCACATTAGGCATACGACTTCCTCCTTCTTATGCTTTTCCTTTTTTGTCCTCAATGGCCTTGAGGACATATACGAAATCACGTGTAACTGCAGATAAGACAGTCACCAAACCTCTTACGGGCGCAGCTACAGTTGCTAGCAATTGACCAAGCATTATCTCCTTCGATGGAAGCTTACTCAATTGTTTAATTTCATTTAATGAAATCTTTTGACTTCCCAGAACTGCAGATTTTATATTTAGGGAAGCATCTTCCTTTTTAAAATCAACCAATGTTTTTGCCACCGTGACTTCATCAGAATATCCAAAGGCACAGGCAATGGGTCCTTTAAAATCTTTTTCCAAGAGATCCTTAAGAGGCGTCTCCTGAAGGGCTTTTTTCACCAATGTATTTTTAAAAACTTTGAGTTCCCCATTTTTTCGTCTCAAATCAGTGCGAAGCGTTGTCATATCTTGAACATTTAAGCCATGATACTCAAATAAAAAGACGGCTTTACTTTCAGAAACTTTTTTCTTTATTTCTTGAACAATCTGTTCTTTTTCAACTTTATTCATGTAAAATATCCTTGTTTAAACTTGAGACATCAATGGTAATCCCTGGACTCTGTGTAGAAGACACCGCTACTGTTCTTAAAAAAGCCCCTTTGGCACTGGAAGGTTTTTGTTTTATAATTGCTTCTAGTAGTGCCTCAAAATTTTCTTTTAATTTTTCATACCCAAACGATGCCTTTCCAATAACTGTATGAAGATTAGCGGTTTTATCCATTCGGAATTCCACTTTTCCCTTTTTTTCATTTTTAACCGCATTCCCGATTTCAAAAGTAACCGTTCCTAACTTTGGATTTGGCATCAATCCTTTTGGACCCAATACTTTTCCCAGTTTACTGACAGATCCCATCATATCTGGCGTTGTAATAAGTTTATCAAATTCAAGCCAACCCCCTTGAATTTTTTCAATAATATCTTGATTCCCCACAAAATCTGCCCCATTATCTTGAGCTTCTTTTTCTTTTTCTCCTTTGGTAATCACCACCACGCGCACCGATTTACCAACGCCATGAGGAAGTACCACGGCTCCTCGAACTTGCTGGTCAGATTGTTTAGGATCTGCTCCTAAACGAATACCAACATCCATAGTTTCATCAAATTTAGATCGGTTCATTTCTAATAAAAGCTTTAAAGCTTCTGAATAAGAATATTTTTTATTCTCAGCAACTTTCTTCCTATTCTCAGCATATTTTTTTGATCTTTTTTTCATATCACTTCAATCCCCATACTTCTGGCAGATCCTTTAATGGTCTTAATGGCAGATTCAATGCTAGAACAATTTAAATCCTTAATTTTCATCTCAGCAATTTTCTTCACTTGATCCTGCGTCACTTTTCCAACCTTATTTTTATTGGGCTGTCCTGACCCTTTAATAATTCCTGCCGCTTTTTTTAAAAGATCTGCGGCCGGAGGAGTTTTTGTAATAAAGGTAAAAGACCGATCTTGATATACCGTAATAATCACAGGGATATTCATCGATGGATCTTCTTTTTGAGTACGAGCATTAAATTGTTTACAAAATTCCATGATATTCACCCCTTGTTGCCCCAATGCAGGTCCAATGGGTGGAGCAGGATTGGCTTTCCCTGCAGGAATTTGTAATTTTACAAATGCTGTAATTTTCTTTTTAGGTGGCATTCATGAACTCCTAACTTTTCTCTACCTGTATAAAATCTAATTCAACGGGGGTCGACCGTCCAAAAATACTAACCAACACCCGTACTTTTCTTTTTTCAGGTTTAATTTCTTCAACCACACCATTAAAATTAGCAAAGGGACCATCCATAACCCGAACACTATCTCCAATAGAAAAATCAGCCGTTGGCTTAGTTCGTAATGTCCCCTCATCAATTTGACTGGTTAATTTTTTAACTTCCTCATCGGGTACCGCAGGAGGATGTGTACTGCCTCCAATAAATCCCGTAATTTTTGGTGTATTCTTTACTACATGCCAGGTTTTATTGGTTAAAATCATTCGAACCAAAATATAGCCTGGGAAAAAACGTTTATTCGATGTTTTCTTTTCTCCCTTTACAATTTCCACCACATTTTCAGAAGGAACTAAAATTTCAGAAAAAAAATCTTCTGCTTTATTGGCCTTAATTCTATCCTGAAGGGCTTTTTTTGCTTTTTCTTCATAGCCTGAATACGTGTGTACCACGTACCACCGCATTACCTTTTCAGGTTCTTGTTGCTGTCTTGCTTCATCCGCCATATTGAATAATCTTTCGAATTAAAAATGACCACAGCGAATCAAATACTCCCAATAGTACAGAAGCTACCAACACCGCAATAATCACCACAAGGGTAGCCGCATATACTTCTTTCGACGATGGCCAGGTCACTTTTTTTAGTTCGGCAGCAACTTCTGTCATATAAAGCGTTGCTTTTTCACTTCGATAAAATCCTATAAACAAACCAATACTTAAAACAATCGGAGCCAATCGAACAATAACATCAACAAAATTACCGTATGCATAAAAATCAAAGTAGGTAACGGCTGACGTTAAAAGCCGACTAAAAACGAGCCACGCTAGCACAGCAAAAATGAGAAAGCAACTAAAAACAATTTTTTTATACTCTGTCATAATTCACCTCTAAATAATCCCTAAAATAGTACCCCCTAAAACTGGCAGGCCAGGAGGGATTTGAACCCCCAACAGGCGGATTTGGAATCCGCTGCTCTACCGTTAGAGCTACTGGCCTTCATCTGCTACGATTTCGTTTCTTTATGGACTGTATGAGACCGACAGGCAGGGCAGTATTTTTTAAGCTGCAGTTTTTCAACTCCTGTACGTTTTGTCTTCGTCGTCGAATAATTCTTACGTTTACATTTTTCACAAGAAAGTAAAATAATAAGTCGTTCCATAAATACTCCTATTTACTCAACAATCTGAGTTACAACCCCAGCGCCTACGGTTCTACCACCTTCTCTCACTGCAAATCTCAACTCCTTCTCCATCGCAATAGG
>MGPE01000016.1:57036-58117 GCA_001797335.1 Deltaproteobacteria bacterium GWA2_38_16 | reverse complement strand
TAATCCCATTACCATGGCAACGACAACAGTTACCCTTTTTCCAGTATCATTGCCAGCCAAAGCAGTTTTCTGCAGTAGAGCATAAACAATAGCAAATGTAAAGACAAAAGGCAGTAATATTCCATAAAACCCAGGACCCAGTTCTTGTAATATTGTGAAAGGATCCCTCTGTTGCGCAAAAGCTATGTTAACTGATAGCAAAGTTACAAGTACTGCCAGCAGAATTTTAGCTTTCGTCATTGTTATTTAATTACTTTTCCTTGTTTATATAATTTATTATCCCTCATGCTTATAGGCGGCGTAAAATATGACAATTACAATAACAACGCCTATAATCCACAGAATGTTAGTAGAACTAATTCCAGCTACTTCAAATCCTATTGTTGGCCATAATATTCCTAAGACTAATAGCAGTAAAGCCAGTGCAACAAGCAAAGGAAATGTTTCTGTTTTACTTCCTTCTTTCCCTTTGAAAACTTCTTTTAATATAAGGAAAAAGAACAATGCCGCAAATATTATGGCAGCTATTCGCACGAAAGTCATCAGTCCTGAAACTAAAGGTTCATATAAAACAGCAAAGAATCCAAAAGCACCCGCAATAACAAGATTTACAGCGCTGTTAAATTTCTTTACATAACTAAGAAGCCCAAAAACCATTGCAAATACAAATATGAATGCCCCGATTGTCGGCAGCAATGTCGGGTCAATGAACTCTACCATAACTCTATTTATACGAAATAGTTAATAAATAAGATACTAACTAAATCCAAATTTTCTTGACTGTCTTTTAACTACATTTAACAATGTTTGTATCTCTCTTAATTCTCCAGCTAAGTCAGCCTCCCGTGTCCTAAGATTTTCAAGGTGAGTTTCTGTAGAACCTTTTCTTGTAGCATCCTTTAATTGTTTCCTTACAGCGTTAAGATCTGCTTGAATTCTATCTTTCTCGATGTTGAGTTCCATGCGGTTCATTGTTTCTAAATGAGCATACTTGCTTCTACCACTCTCACCAGAACTATATCCTCCGCCCCTCCCTCTTCCATAACCCCCACCTTCCCTAATGGAGAAGTGGCCGAGGAAG
>MGPE01000016.1:0-57007 GCA_001797335.1 Deltaproteobacteria bacterium GWA2_38_16 | reverse complement strand
GAACTTCTTCAGCCAAAATTTTTTGAACCCGGGCATATATTTTTTTGCGTTTTTCGGGATTTAATTCTACGCGTCCTTCTTGAAGCAAACGATCAGTCGTTGGATTTGAATAATAAATTCTATTTTTCCCTGGAGGGAAATTAGAAGAGTGAAAAGCATCGTAATAAATATCTGGATCTGTGACGCCGACCCACCTTAAAGAAAAAAGTTGGAAATTTCCCGTTTGAATATCATTAAAAAAAGTGCCCCATTCGTTAGTCCTAAGTTCTACCATGACACCTAAAGCTTTGAGCTGATCTGAAATCAATCGGGCAATGTTAATGGCTTGGGTATCGGTTGAGGTTTTAAAAATGAGCTTAACGGGAAGAGGTACTTGAGATTCTTTCAAAAGTTCTTTGGCTTTTTCAAGATTAAAGTCGGTTTGGGAAAGGGTAGAGTCATAATAATGATTAAGAGGAGAAAGAATAGAATTTGCTGAGGTAGCTAGATTTTGTAACAGATGTTCAATAATGGTTTTTCTATCTAGAGCGTAGCTCATAGCCTGTCTAAATTTTTTATTTTTAAGGATAGGATCTTTTAAATTAAATCCCAAATAAGAATACGTAAGCCCTGCACTTTTAGTGAGAGTAAGATGGGGATCTTGGGATAATTTTATAACAGAATCGCTGCTTAGAGCATTTTGGATAAGATCAATTTCTCCTTTTTTAAGTTTAAGGCTTCTTGTATTGTCATCTTTAATGACTTTGAAAATAAGATTTTCCATTTTGGGTTTAAATAAAAAATGGGTGGGATTTTTTTTGAGGATAATCGTATTGACTTCTTTTTTTAGAAACGTGTAAGGTCCAGAACCGATGAGGACATCTTTAAAAGGAACTTTGGAATCTTTCATTTTTTGATGGGGAAGGGCTTTAATCAAGGTTAGGTCCGTTAAAAAACTGGCTTGAGGTTCCTTTAAATGAATTTCAAGGGCCAATTTATTGAGAACGATAATTTTTTCTACATTTTTAAAGCTACCTAAGAGAGGAGACCCAAAGGCTGGATCTAAAATTTGCTCAAGAGTGAAAGCTATATCGTGAGCAGTGAGAGGGGTGCCGTCATGGAAGGTCAAATTGGGATGTAGTGTAAATTGATAAATCTTATTATTTCGAACCGTCCAGTGGGTAGCTAAATGTGGAACTACTTCTAAGTTATTATTTAAGATGACAAGGCCATCAAATAAGAGTTGGTCAATGCGTTGAGAGTAGGCATCTAAAGCAAAGCGAGGATCCAGATTAGAAGGCTCAGAGTCGATAGCAACAACCAAGATATCTTTGGGGGTTAATTTTTTTTGCGAACAACCGAAAAGTACTAAGGAGAATAAGCAGATAGAAATGGTAAGATTTTTAAACATGTCCTCTACTATAGGAAGAATCGCTCTTTTTTGTCAAATAGGGGCTCTTTTGTGTGTATTAACCCCTTTTGGTTATACGGCCTCTCGTCGGGATGTCCATCGCGAGCTTACAAAATTACTGTCTTTAAGCCCCTTTAAGGACATGAATGTGGGAATAAAGGTAACCTCTCTTGAAACAAACGATATACTTTTTGATTATCATGGGGATCTTCTTTTAAAGCCCGCGTCTAATGTGAAGCTTGTTACAACACTGGCAGCATTAAAGTACTTAGGTGCTGACTATGAATTTAAAACCAAAGTATATACTGATGGAACGATTCAAAAGGGGGTTCTTCAGGGAAATCTTTATGTTAAAGGATTTGGAGATCCAGAATTTGTATCAGAAGAACTTTGGTATTTGGTGAATGATTTAAAAAGAAATGGTTTTCAAACTATTACTGGGAATTTGGTTTTGGATGATTCTTTTTTTGATACCGTTCGAACGGTTCAAAATGGATCAAATCATGAAGGAGAAAGAGCCTATGATGCACCTCTAGGAGCGCTTTCGGTTAATTTTAATACTACTGCTATCTATGTGCGGCCAAATACAAAGGTGGGATTAAAAGCACGGGTCATCGTAGATCCCACGAATTCTTATATAAAAGTAATAAATAAAGCCAAAACAGATTCGGCAACAAAATCTCTGTCTTTGGTTGTGACTAGAATAGAGGGAAAAAATCAAGATACTATTATGGTGACTGGCGGGATTCCCATCAACTATCCAGAAAAAAGATATTATCGGAATATTACAAATCCGCTTTTGTATGCGGCCACTCTTTTTCGAAGATTTATGAAGGAACAGGGTTTAAGTATCCAGGGTAAAAACCAATTTGGAGTTGTGCCTGAAAAAGCTCAAGAAATTTTGGTGCACACCTCTAAGCCCTTAAGGTGGATTGTCAGTGATTTAAATAAGATTAGTAATAATTTTATTGCAGAACAAATGTTAAAAACCATGGCGGCTGAACTTAATAAATCCCCAGGAACAACCGATAAGGGAATAGATATTTTGGGAAACTTTTTAAAAGAGGTTGGGGTTAAAACGCCGTATCAGTTGGTGAATGGATCGGGATTATCTCCTCAAAATAAGATGTCTGCAGCACAGTTGGTAGACGTTTTAAAATACGGGTATCAATATTTTGAAATTTTTCCAGAATATATGGCTTCCATGGGAATTGTAGGGGTAGATGGAACAGTCGAAAAAAGACTCCAGGGAACCATTGCTCAAGGGAAGGTAAGAGTAAAAACGGGATCATTAACCGGGGTAAGTAGTCTTTCTGGATATTTAAGTACGGTAAAAAATGAGCTTTTGGCTTTTTCTATATTGGTTAATGATAGTCAAGATCGTGTGGGTGACATGCAAGGATTACAGGATAAAATTTTATTAACGTTATGTGGCTTAGAAAATTAATTTTAATCATACTTTTTTGTGGGGTACCTACCTGGGTATGGGCACAATCTTTATTTGTATTGCCCTTGCCGTATCCCATTGATTATCTAGAAAAAGTTCCTCCCGTTGAAGAAACAGAGATAACGGAAGAAGAGGAAGTCCCAGAAGCGCCCCCTACGGAATTTGCACCTCTCATCCCACCTGATTTTAAGACACAAAAAGCCATTGGGTATGAACCTGGAGTTACTTTTAAAGTGCCTGCAGGACTTAGAGGAAAAGTTGATTTTTGGAAACAAATTTATCGTCACTATTCTATTAATGAGTATGTACTTCATGATATGGAATATAATCTTACATATCGTTCTGTAAATATTGAAGACATTGAAAATAAACGAATCCCTTATCGCTCAAAACGCAGACTTATTGGGCATCGGCTAGGTCAGGAAAAAAGAGAAATCCGTGCATTATTGTCTTCGGTTCATGAAAAACAAAATAATCCAGATTTCATGACAAAAGAGGAAAGGAAAATTTACGATTTATTTAAGAATGTGAATGATCCTCATAAATTTTCAAATGCACGATATCGGATTCGAGCACAACTGGGTCAAAAAGAGCGTTTTGCACAAGGAATTATGTGGGCAGGGCGATATCTTCCCATGATGGAAAAAATTTTCCAAGAAGAGGGCGTTCCCATGGAGTTAACGCGTCTGCCCTTTGTTGAATCGTCTTTTAATATTAAGGCTAGATCTAAGGTAGGAGCTTCTGGGATTTGGCAGTTTATTCGTTCTACCGGTAAAAAATTTATGTCTATCAATTTAGCCGTCGATGAGCGAAATGATCCCATTGAAGCCACACGATCAGCCGCTAAGCTCTTTAAAATGAATTATAATATGCTCCAACACTGGCCATTGGCGGTAACCGCCTATAATCATGGGGCGGGAGGCATGGCGAGAGCTGTAAAAAAAGTAGGAACAACCGATATGGTTACCATTATTGGTCAGTATCGGAGTCGTACATTTGGATTTGCTTCTAAAAATTTCTATTCGGAATTTTTAGCAGCGCTTGAAACAGAGCTAGAATATCAAAAATATTTTGGACAACTCAAAGTTGAAGCACCTTTAACCTTTGATGAAGTGGACATTAGTCATTATATTGGTATTCATTCTTTGGTTCGATATACGAATACATCTAAAGAAGTGTTAAAACGGTATAATCCAGGATTAACAAACTATGTTTTTACAGGGAAAAAATTTATTCCCCCGGGATATCGGTTAAAACTACCTCAAGGGGAAAGCCAAGGCTTTTTAGAAGCCTATAATCAAATGCCAAAAGGTGCGGTACGTGAAACGCAGAAAAAATTTACGTATCATCGTGTTCGAAAAGGCGATACATTAACTTATCTAGCACGCCTTTATGATACGTCTGTCGGTGAAATTAAACGGGCTAATCGCATTGGCCGATTTATTTATTCCGGCCAACTTCTTGTGATCCCTAAATAATCGAATGAAACCAGAACTTATTTTTACTCCTATCGGTGGCCTTGGCGAAATAGGGATGAATCTTATGGTCATTGAATGTGGGAATGATGCAATCATCGTCGATTGTGGAATCATGTTCCCCGATAATGAAAGCTATGGGGTGGATGTGATTCTCCCAGATTTTTCTTATCTTTTAAAAATTAAACATAAAATAAGAGGGCTTATATTGACGCATGGACATGAGGATCACATTGGAGCCATTCCTTTTTTGCTGCGTCAATTAAAACTTCCATTGTACGGGAGTTCTTTTACCCTGGCTCTGATTAAAAATAAGCTTGAAGAATATCGCTTGGGTCGTGGAATATCTTTTCATGAAGCCAGACTTCAAAAAAAAGTAAAATTGGGGTGTTTTCAAATTGAATTTTTACAGGTGTCCCACAGTATTGTGGATGGAATGGGACTTGCCATTGAAACTCCTCAAGGGATGATTATTCATACGGCTGATTTTAAAATTGATGCTGATCTTTATAGAGGAAAAAGAGTAACACTTCAAAAATTTAAAGAGTATGGAGATAAAGGGGTTTTACTCCTTTTATCTGATAGTACCAATGTAGAACGTGAAGGAAAATCGCTTACTGAAAATCAAATTCAAAAGGAATTATTTAAAATTTGTCAAAAATCAAATGGCCGAATCGTTTTTTCGGTCTTTGCTACGAACATTCGTCGCATTGAATACATGCTAGAAATTGCCTTAAAGCTTAAACGAAAAGTGGTTTTAAGTGGCCGGACGATGGAAACCAATGTGTTGATTGCAAGAAGATTGGGATTTATTCATGCCCATGCGGCCAAAGCTATCATCAATATTAAAGATATGCGTCATTATAGGCCTCAAGAACTCATGGTGGTTTGTACAGGATCTCAAGCAGAAGAATATTCTGCACTGTGGCGAATGTCTCAAGGGCAACATAAATATATTCACATTGATGAGCAAGATACCATTATTCTTTCATCAAAATTTATTCCGGGGAATGAAAAAGCCATCTCTCGTCTATTAAATAATCTTTATCGACGAGGGGCCGAAGCCTTTTATGAAAATGTGGCCGATGTGCATGTGTCCGGCCATGCACATGCTGATGAATTAAGACAAATGATGAGGGCTGTAAGACCTACTTTTTTTATTCCCGTTCATGGAGAATATCGGCATTTGGTGCGTCATGGAAAGGTAGCTCAAGAAATGGGGATTCCCAAAGATCATATTTTTGTCTGTGAAAATGGAGATAGGGTTTCTTTTCAAAATCAAAAAGCTAGGAGGGTGGATTCCATAGAAGTAAATCCCACGTTTTTAGATAGTGAAAGGCGAGGAGATATTGAAACCATGGTTTTAAAAGATCGACGGCAGCTTTCTCAAGTAGGGGTAGTGTGTGTGGTGGTGGTGTGGAGTGGACGTCAACAAAGGCTTATGTGGGGGCCAGAGCTTTTAACTCGTGGGGTGATCCTAGAAGAAGAAAATAAACATTTATTAGAGAGAGCGAAAAAACAATTACAAAGTTTAGTGGCTGATCTTTCGTTATCCAAACAAGAACTTTCAGAAGAACTCAGACTCCAAACTCGAAGGTTTTTTAAGAATGAAATTGGAATTAAACCTGTTGTTTTACCCGTGATGATAGAACTTTAAGCGTAATTTATATCTTTCAAAAATTTTTCAATTCGAAGATTGACAAGTTCAGGCATGTCCATATGGGCGCAGTGGCTCCCCTGGGGGACTTTTAAAAATTGAGCGTTTTTAATTTTTCGATAAAGAGCGTATTGATTTTGAATGGGAGTAATGAGGTCTTTTCCCCCTCCAATAATGAGAGTAGGAACGGCAATCTTTTTAAGAATATGATCTCCTTTAAAGTCGTTCATTTCTTGTAAAAAATAAAAAAAGGTTTCAATGGGTTGTTTAGATACGCCTTCTAAATAATTTTTAATGTCTTTTTTTTGAGTCAGTTGGTAATTAAAACCGATCGTGTGGGTTAAAAGTTGACTAAAAGGATGAGCAATACTTTTTTTCCAAAGTTCTGGAAACTGACGAGGAAATTTTAAATACATGAGTTTTAAAAATTCAAATCCTGCCTGAGAAAATTCTGTATGAAACATGGTTTTAAAAGGATTGTGAATGGTTCCGCAAATGGCAATCAAGCCAGAAACTTTTTTGGGATAAAGGTCATAAAATTGAAAAATGACATTAACTCCCATACTGTGCCCTAGCAAGATAGCGTGTTCCAGTTTAAGTTTATTCATTACAGCTTCAATATCTTTGGCGCATCCTTCAATGGTCAGGTGAGAAGGATTTTTAGGGCTTTGAGATTGATTATGCCCTCGGTAGTCAACATGAATAACTTGATAGTGTTTTTTAAGATGTTGGGTTTGATATTTCCATTGAAGAGTACTGCATACAACTCCGTAACAAAAAATAAGGGGAAGTCCCTCCCCGATGGTTTCATAATGAATTTGGGTGCCATCATAGCTTTTTACAGTGCCGGAAGTGGTGGTCATGGTTTTTTCTTAAGTTCTTCTAAAAAAATCTCTTCTACGCTTCGTTCTGGAGAACCTTCGGGTTCAGGGGTTTTTATTTTTTGTTCTAAAAGAGTTTCTTCTGGAGGGGGAATTTTATCTTTTTTTTCGTCTAGCATGGGTAGAATTGACAATGTAATCCTGAAAGCATATTCTGTCAAGAATGCCAGCTAAAACAGGTGCACTTAAAATTCTCTTTCTTCTCTTAGGAATGTGCCTTTTAGTCCTTCTTCTTTTTTTAGGCATCTTTTCTGCTTCTCTTTCTACCATCGCTGTAAGTCCAGATCGCTATAAGCCCATGGTGGTGAGCGAAGTCTATGCAGATAAAGGGGATAAAATTGGTGAATTTTATGAGTTGCGACGAAAAGTAGTGCCCTTAAATAAAATTCCTAAAGTGGTGATCAATGCCTTTATTGCTGCTGAAGATGCCCAATTTTTATCTCATAAAGGGATTGATTTAAGAGGAATTCTCCGAGCATCCATTAAAAATTTTCAAGCAGGACATGTAGTACAGGGAGGCTCTACCATTACACAACAGGTAGCCAAATCCCTTCTTTTAACACCCGAGAAAAAGTTTTCCCGAAAATTTAAGGAACTGGTTTTAGCCATGCGGCTTGAAAAAAATCTTTCTAAAGAAGATATTTTATACCTCTATTTAAATGAAATTTATTTAGGCCATGGGGCGTATGGAGTAGAAGCGGCTTCTCAAAACTATTTTGGAAAAAGTGTTTCTGAAATTACCCTAGCCGAAGCAGCTATTTTGGCAGGCCTTCCTCAAGCGCCTTCCCGATATTCCCCTTTGTTAAATTCCAAAGCCGCCAAAGAACGCCAACTCTATGTTTTAAAGCAAATGGTGGACAATGGATATATTTCTAAACGAGAATCTTTAGAAGCCAGGGACCAAGTCCTTCACTTTTACACCCGAAGTGATTTTAATTTACGCTTTGCACCCTATTTTGTGGAACATGTGAGACGATATTTAGTAGAAAAATATGGAAATGAACGGGTATTAAGAGATGGCCTTCAAGTCTATACGACTTTAAATTTAGATTTTCAAAAAACAGCCAATTTGGCCATTGAAAAAGGTCTAAGAGATCTCGATAAGCGTCAGGGATATAGAGGGGCCATTAATCATTTTTCAGATTCTAAAAAAATAGATACCTTTTTAGAAGAGCAAACCCAAAAAGAAGTATTTGAAGAAGGGAATGTTTATCAGGCTATTGTCTCTAAAGTCGATGATGGCGCTAAAAAAGTAGGGGTTCGATTTGGGTCTAATACAGAGGATCTATCGAATCAGGGAGAAATTATATTTCAAGAAATGCGATGGGCCCGAAAACCTGATTTGGATAAATATTATTTAGAAGATTTAATTAAACATCCTTCTCAGGCGTTATCAGTTGGAGATGTAATTTGGATAAGACTCATTCAGAAAGGAACACCTTGGCATGTGATTTTAGAACAAGAACCTTTGATTCAAGGGGCATTGCTTTCGATAGATCCGCATACAGGATTTATAAAAGCCATGGTGGGAGGATTTGATTATACTAAAAGTGAATTTAATCGCTCCATCCAGGGGCAGCGTCAAGTAGGATCTTCTTTTAAACCCATTATTTATACCGCTGCGTTAGATAAAGGATATACGACTGCTTCTGTGATTACCGATTCTCCTATTATTTATAAAGAAGGAGAAGAGGCGCTTGAGGAAAAATGGAAACCTAGAAATTTTGGAGAACGTTTTTATGGAGATACTATTTTAGCCGATGCATTGGCTTTTTCTAGAAATATTATTACGATTAAACTGGTACAAGATATTAAAATTGATGCTGTGACCCAAATGGCAAAAAAATTGGGGATTAAATCTCCTTTGATTGAAGATTTATCCATGGCTTTAGGATCTTCTAGCTTTACGTTAGAAGAAATGTGCGAAGCCTTTTCGGTGTTTGCCAATGAAGGAAAACGCACCCCTCCAATCTTTATTCAAAAAGTGGTGGATCGAGAGGGCAATGTGCTGGAAGAATACACGCCTCCTTCGTCTCAAGAACAAGTGATTTCTCCACAACTAGCCTATGTCATCACTCATCTTTTAAAGGGGGTGATTCAATTTGGGACGGCAAAATCGGTGAGTGACATGAAATGGGCATTGGCTGGAAAAACAGGGACCACGAATGATTATGCAGATGCTTGGTTTATGGGTTATGGCCCCAATATTTTAACTGGCGTTTGGGTGGGTTTTGATGAACGACGAAAAATGGGAGAATTAGAAACGGGAGCAAAATCAGCCCTTCCTATTTGGCGAGATTTTATGAAAGAAGCCCTTAAAACGTATGAAAATAAAGATTTTCCCATTCCCGATAAAATTGTTTTTATGAATGTTGATCGAAAAAGTGGAAAAATTGCTTCCCGAAAAAGTAAATATCAATCTTCACTTCCTTTTATAGAGGGAACAGAGCCGCAAGAAGAAGAAAAACTTCCTAAAACTCAAAAGGCAAAAATGAAGAAAGAAGAAGAGGAACAGTTCTTTAAGGAAGAAATCGAACAGTAGCCCATTTGGTAAAGAAAAAATCTTAAAAAACTAAAAAGACATTGACTGAATAATGAGTTGGTGTTTCAGTAAATGACATAAGGAGGTATCGTTTATGAAAAAGGGTATTGTTGGGATTATTGTATCTTGTCTTTTTTCTATTTCTTTGGCGTATGCCGGCCATCAGAGTCCTTGGCAAGATTTTTGGTTTGAGGTCTACTCAACCTATTCGTCCTCTCATCCTTATCAGCCTAGAAGTGTTGAAAAAATAAGGATTACCCAATTTGGGGCACAGCAGATTAAGATTCATTTTTCTACTTTTCTAACAGAAAAATATTATGACTTTGTAGAAATTTATGATGGTTACGGTCATTTAGTTCAACGCCTGACAGGCAGTTTTGCAGCTCCTTTTTGGAGCAATCCTGTTCAAGGCGATACCCTTTGGGTGGTGTTAAGAACGGATGGAAGTCGAGAGTACTACGGCATCGATATTGATAAATATGCTTATGTAAGTGATTTTACTCCGCCCACTCCACCGACTCCTCCTACACCTCCAGGGCCTCCATTTCCTCCACAGCCTCCACAACCTCCAGTTCCACCCATCCCCTATGCGTCTATTGTGGTAGATGGTTTTGTAGAACAGGATGCGAATTTTAATTCAATGTCTCTTTATGGTCGAGTATTGGGATTTTATCCCGTAAGCGGCATGGTGCGTGTGACAGCTCCCGGATATCCAGAAACGCTGGTGGGAATAAGTGTATCTGGAAATAGTTTTTCAACAAATACGATTCATTTACCGGAAGGGGTACTGACGACTCTTGAAATTATTCTTCAGGCTACAGATGGGCGGCGATTTCTAACGATAGGATATGCGAGATCCAAAAATCCCGGGTACAGAGGATTTACGGAGACGCGTCAGATTCGTTAATAGTAAAACTCTTCTGCCGTAGTTCTGGCGTGGCCAAAGTGATCCACTCCACCTAGGGTTAAGAGTGTGCCCCACCGAATGTGATGAGTGGTGTGAAGAGCTCGTGCTCTTAAAAGAGGCGTGGTGGGTGAAAAATATCCGCTAGGGCCACCGGTATAGACATAATTAAAAATTTCTACTTCATCGGTTGGGTTTGATAAAACATAATTGAGCGTATTTAAATTGGTGAATCCCCCGGTAATTACTACATCAGAAATATAATTATTGGGAAGCGCTGTAGCTGCATGATCAAATCTGGGTTTTCGCATAAAGCTATTGACGCGTTTAAAACGATTGTAAAAAGGATCAAAAAAGTCAGCGCTATCGAGTGAAAAATCCATGGAATCGCGTCCACCTGCTAGAAGAACAGCGTCATCAGTGGTAATATAAGAAGTTTTATTATCAAGATAGGTGGCAGTGAATCGCTGTCTTGGTTCTGACAGGGTGGAGTTAGTGATAAGGCTAAAAGAGAGCAGCATAGGATCAAAGAGTTCTCCGGTATCGGTAACGCCTCCGGGGGTATTTCCACCTGCAATTAAAATAAGTCCATTTTTAAGAGGGGTGGCAGTGTGGTTTTCTCTGGGGAAACGAAGGCGGTTACTTACTACAGAAAATACGCCTCGATTGGGATCAAACACTTCCGCTGTGGCTAAAATATTTCCTGCATCATCTCTTCCTCCGACAACTAAAAATTGTCCATATAGAAGAGAAGAAGAGTCTAAAATTTCTGTGACGGTGTGATTTTTCCGAGCCGTATGCATATTTTGAACAGGATATAATCGATCGGTGGAGGGATTATATATTTCAGCGGTACGGGAGATACCATAGTTTGTTGACCCGCCGGTAATGAGTACAGAACACGGTGGGGCAGGAGCGTATATATTGCTACTTGGGTTTGTAATAAGTGTCATGGTGTGGCGAACACGGGGTTCTAAAAGATCATTTTTGGTACTTCTAAAATCAACATCTACAAAGGTTTTACTGTTTACTCGATAAATATAGGCGTTGGCAGTGGGAGAACCATAGGTATTGACGCCTCCTGCAAAAAAAAGATCTCCATTACAGAGTTTTACTCCCCCCTGGGCATAAACGCCTTCTGGAATTTGGGATTCGCTTTGTGAAGAGGAGTAATAGCCTCCTCCTCCGTAGCTTCCACCGTCTCCTCCACATCCAAAAGCGGAGAGAAGACTAATAAGGGCAAGAAGAAAAAGATATTTTGATTGCATGCAGTCCCTAGTGCAAGCAACCCCTATGCCACCTTATTCTTTACGCTTATTTGCTTATTTTTTAATCAGTAAAATTTGAAATAATTTTAATCAGATATAAAGTTAACTATTTGATATTAATTATGTTTTCACAATTTCTTCATGGAAAAGTATGTATAGAATGTACATATGGTAGTAAAACTTTAATGATATCAATGAATAAAGATATTTTATGATATAAGCATGTATAGAATATAGTAATTGACTCGTCAGTGAAAGAGCGAGTTCTTACCAATTCTTCAAGACCCGCGTCAAATTTCTCCAGCGAGAAATTTGCGCTTCACTCTCAGGCTCGCTCTCCTTCAGAACCGTGCCCGCTCGCCTTCCGAGAGAGTCTTTCAGAATGGGTAAGAACTCTCTCTTTTCTAACTAAGCAATCAGAATATGGTATCTAAATTGCTTACTTTTTGCACATATGAGGGGTCAAAAAAACATATTTTTAACTATTTTCTTACTCCTGTCTTCTCCTGCCTGGGCGGCCTCTTTGAAAGAAGATCATTTCGAAGGACAAATGGTTCTCCAAAAAGAACATCAGGAAATTTCTTTTTCTGTCGCTCCTGATTCTATTCTTTCTCTTAAACTATTTTATTTTAAAAATGAAGAAAAAGTAGGAGAAGAAAGTTTTATAGAAATTAAACCCACAGATATTCACTCCTTGACTCTTGTGGATTCCCCGGTCGAGCCGGGGAATGACAGTTTAATAGCTTCTGTCATTATTACAGATGAGGGGGGAATCTTCATGGGCTATATTCAAGCCCAAGAAAGTTTTTTTAAAGGAGCGCTCCATGATTTAGGGAAATTAAATCATCTTAAAGAGGTTATCTTTTTGACATCCGAAGAGGATGTTAAGGATTCTTTAAATTATGCTTTAGAATACAATAAAGAATTTTTATGGAAGGGTGTCGAAGCAGGGGATTTTGTAAAATATAGTGTAACAGAAAATGAACTAAAGTTTGATGTTCTTCAACAAGTCGTAAAAATCAATGAAGATTCTGTGGAGTTAGAAATTAAATCCCTATCTAATGACGAAGTTATTCACAAAATTTTTTCTTTTAAAGAATATCCAATATTTAAAGTAAAAAAAGTGCACCCTCGAAAATCAATGACGCTTACTCCCATGGTTCGAGACTTAGCAGAAAAAAAAGAAATCAACTCTCAGACCTTTCAAATCGAAGTAGAAGGGGAGGATGAAAATTCTTCTTATATTGTTTCATTAGATCCTTCTCTTTTCCCACTGGCTTTCTCAAAAGGGGGGGTGAATGGGGTTATTCAAGATGTAGTGGAAGTGAATAGATTGAGGGTGGATCCAGAAAAAGAAAAACTTGAACAATTGTCGGAGGCTGAAAGAAATGAACTTGAAAAAGGAGTTAAAACCTATGCAGCAGATTTGTTTTTGAAACTTCAAGAACAAAAACTAGATGCTTCGATGGTTGATCGTTATATCGCAATGCGGGATCTTTTTATTTCTATTCAAGGAGATTTTCCTCAATCTTTTGAAGAAGCAAAAACAGTGGAACAAAAAATTAAAGAAATGGAACAAATGATTGATGAGCATTTTAATTCTGTAGACAAGGAATTAGAAATTCTTTTAGAAGAATTAAACCACGTAAAACCAGAAGACAAAACAGAACTAGAAGAAAAAATAGCCATGCTCAATCACTTAAAAGAGACAAATAGAGAAGAGGTTAAAAGAAAAAAACGTGCAGCTTATGAAGCGTCTTTTCAAGAAGAAGAAGAGCAAAATATTCGAAGGACAGTGGTAGTAGAAAAAATAAGGATATTATTTCAAAATAAGATCCCCAGTGGGATGAGCGTTGATGAGCTGATGAACCTTGGGCATTTTTCACTTATCTCGCCGACGAGAGCTGTGATTTCTTTTCCCAAGAGCTCTATTAAAATTCACTTAAAGCTTTACGATGGGCAATGGAAAGTTATTGCAATTGTGGATTGAAAAAGTTTCTGGCATGCGCTAGCATGCCGTTATGAAAATTGCGATAAGTTATCCACCCTTAGAATCTTCTAAAGGGACTCCGCTTTTAAGCCAAAATAGGCAATTTCAATGGTTTAATTCCCCTACCTATATTTATCCCATGATTCCCGCTTATGCAGCCACCCTTTTAAAAAATAAGGGGTATGAAGTGGTGTGGGATGACGCCATTGCAGAGCAAAAGTCTTATGGAGAGTGGCTAGAATGGTATAAAAAATCAGATATTCAGCTTATTGCTATTGAATCCAAAACGCCCACGATCAAAAAATATTGGTCGATTATTTATGACATGAAAAATTTTCGTCCCGATATTACGGTTGTACTCATGGGGGATCATGTTACGGCGTTTCCAGAAGAATCTTTAGAAAAATCCCCGGTTGATTATGTGATGACCGGAGGCAATTTCGATTTATCGCTTCTCTCTTTGGTCAATCATATTTCTAAAAAAGAAAAAATGTGTGGTGGAATTTATTATCGAGAGGGAAATAAGATTCAACATTCAGGTGAATTTCAACAAGAAGGAGTTTTTCATGATTTCCCAAAAATTGATCGAGACTTAACCCACTGGAAACAATACTCTCTTCATAATGGAAATTATAAATATTTGCCCGGTACCTATACCATGATTGGGCGGGATTGTTGGTGGAGAAAAGACGGAGGATGCACCTTTTGTTCTTGGACAGGGATTTTTCCAAAATTTCAAATGGGATCTGCTGAGCATCTTTTAAATGAAATCGACGAACTGGTACATCGCTATGGTGTTCGAGAAATTTTTGATGATACCGGTACTTTTCCCGGAGGGAAATTTTTACAGGAATTTTGCGAAGGGCTTATGAAACGAGGACTTCATCAAAAAGTAGTGATGGGATGCAATATGAAACCGGGAGCATTAACCCAAGAGCAATATAATTTAATGGGGCGAGCCAATTTTAGATTTATTCTGTATGGCATTGAATCTGCCAATGATAAAACGCTAGAGAGGTTGAATAAAGGAAACAGTGTTCAAGATATTATTGAAACAATGCGGATGGCTAAAAAAGCGGGATTAGAGCCTCATGTGACGTGTATGGTGGGATATCCTTGGGAAACAAAACATGATGCCTTGGAGACGATTCGTCTGACTAAGGATTTATTTCAAAAAGGGTGGATTGATACGCTTCAAGCAACTATTGTCATCCCTTATCCGGGGACAGAACTCTTTCGGCAAGCGCAAGAAAACGATTGGCTTTTGACTACTGATTGGGATGATTATGACATGAGAAAACAAGTGTTAAAGGGGCCACTAACATCAGAGGATGTGAGAAAACTCTCTCAAGATTTGTATAAATCTTGTTTTACTCCTGCCTATATGTTTCGAAAAATGAGCAAAATTCGTAAGATTGATGATGTGAAATTTTATTATCGTGCTGCAAAACAAGTGGTAGGACATCTGCTCGATTTTACCCCCAACCAGTAATGAAAAAAATTTATCAGGACAAATTCTTTAGACAAAGTATCCTTATTTTTTTTCTTTCTACGGGAGGCTCTTTTTTTAATTTTCTCTATCAGTATTTAATGTCACATACCTTAACAAAGGCAGATTACGGGCTTTTAAATTCTCTTTTATCTTTTTATTCTATTTTAACTATTCCTATTACGACCTTACAGATGATTATTTCAAAATATGTTTCTGAATATAAAGCAAAAGCCCAATGGGCAGAATTAAAATATTTTTTTTCAGTATGGATAAAAGATCTATTTTTTGTTTCTATCGTATTTTTAGCACTTGTTTTTTTCTTTCAACATCATCTTTCTCATTTTTTTCATATATCCTCGCCTTTTATCTTTCTGCTTATTGGATGTTTAGTGGTTGTGGGGTTATTTTTATATTTGGGTTTTGGATTTCTACAAGGGTTTCAACAGTTTTTAGGAGTGGGGATTTGTCTCTTTTTGGTTGGTTTTTTAAAGTGGTTAGGGGGGGTATCTCTTCGATTTTCGGAATATAACATGGCTAATATTATAAGCATGATGTTAATTTCTTCTCTCATGGTTCTTTTAATTATTATTTATACGACGGAGAAATGGTGGGTGTGGCCTTTTGGCAGAGAACATCATTTTAAAAAAAACTTTCGGTATATTATCCCCAGTTTAATTTCTTATTCTTTGCTTTCTATTATTTTGTCTATTGATCTTATTTTAGTACAACACTTTTGGGGATCCGGAACCCAAAGTCACGAAACAGGGCTTTATGCAACAGCTGCGATCTTAGGCAAAACTGTATTTTATCTTTCCTTATCGGTTATTATGGTCATGTTTCCTCAAGTAGCCCAAAATGCTGTTTTAAATAAACCGTCTAAGACTTTGTTATTAAAGGCATTGGGTTTTTCTGCCTGTATTTCGGGAGGGGCATTATCATTGTTTATGTTTTTTCCGGAATTTATTTTAGAATTTTTTGGAAAAAAAGAAGCACTGGCTGCTATTCCTTATTTAAGACTTTATGCCATCGCCATGTTTTTTATGGCTTTGCTGTATATTCTGGTAAATTATTCTATTGCACTGTCTCAATTTAAATTTTTAAAAATATTAATAGGAATGGTTATTTTAGAAGTAAGTTTGATGTATTGTTTTCACGATACACCTTTTCAGATTTTATGGATATTAATTGGATTGGTGATGGTTTCTGTCTTTAGCCTTTTTATGATGCTGAGACGAGTTTTATGGTGAAAGGACCTATTAATGTTTTTGCTTTAAAAAGAGTAGGGGTTGCTTTTTCTCCATGGAGAGGTTTTTTGATCCAGATATCGAGTGTTAATTTTGGTTTTTTATCTTGTTTATCTTCTCGCTGCATCGTGAAATGAATTTTCCATGTTTTTTCTGTTTCATCTTGAACAACACCCTTTAAAATATAATTACTTTGATGAGAATTTAAAACAAGACGCAGAGTATCTCCTTTTTTAAAAGGAGAATTTCTTAAGATTGGGAAAAGTGAAAAGGGATCTAGGGTATCTGGATTTACTTTTTTTCTAAGTCCCTGAAATTGTCCACGAGGAAATTCCATTATATTTTCTTTATGATTATAAATAATGGTATTGTGTTCGGGGCGGCTCATTTGGCTTTCAATATCTTCTTGGTATAAAACAATATCCTTCTTTTTTTCTGCAGAAAGAGATGCTTTTAAATGTGAAAAAAAATGAATAAAACGAGAGGGTAGAACCGTTAAATTATATTTAACATTAACATCCTCTGGTTTTGTGGTTTGTTCTTCAATGGTTAAAGAAGCCGTCCCAAAGGGAATTAAATAAAAATAAGATATTTTGTATGTTAAGGTTTCCTTTGTTTGTGCTGGAGACGCTATGCCTTCTATAGCTATACTTAAAGAGTAAAGACAGACAATAAAACTCACTATTTTTTGAATCATAGTAAACATCTTTGAAACATTATCATTTATTTACAGAAGAAGTAAATAAAAAATATTATTAAATGGATTTATTTTTGCTTTTAGCAAATAAAAAAAGTTTATAATCAATTGGAAAATAAAAGAATTTATATTTCCATCTTAATTTTGCAATTATTCTTAATAATTTAAAAGCACTCACGAATAATTTTTTCTTTAAGGGTCTATTTTTGATTCTTTCTTTAATCCAAATCAAGGTGTCAGAATCTAAAAACATAAACAAATAACTTGAAATCATAGGAACCAAAAACTCTTGTTTTTTAGTTATCCAAGGTGTGTGCTTAGCATAAAGAGTAAATGCCCCCCATTGTTCTAGACTTTTAGGTTCTTGAAATCCAAGTTTAAGCGATTCTTCATATAAGGGGGTGCCTGGATAAGGGCAATACAAAAACATAAGACCTCGATGGCGGGTATCAAAAGAAAGAAGTTGATCGAACATGTTAATGGTAGATGTTATTTGTTCATCTGTTTTTTTTGCAATGTGTTTAAAATTAGAATTCGCTATGGGTAATCCAACCAGGGTTGAAAAAACTACTTTTATGCCATAATCATGACATTTTTTTGCAAATTTAATATTATCTTCAACGGTAATATCTTTTTTTATAATATCGAGGGCTTCTTGGTTTCCTGACTCTGCTCCTGTTAATATGCTATAACACTTGGTTTCTCTCATCAGCTCCCAAAGTTCGTCATCTGATTCTACGAGTTGTTTGGTTCGGCCATCCATATTGCCCAGGCGAAGAGAGAGTTTTCTATTAAGCATTTCTCGAAAAATTTCTTTAGCTCTTTGTCTATCAATAAAAAAATTACTATCATACATTGAAATACCATTAACTTTAAAAACCTTTTCAAGTTTCTCTAAATCATCGACAACTTTTTTGGCATCTAATCCAGTCCATCTTCTTTTGTTGACGGTTATTTCACAGCAAAATCCACATCTATAAGGGCAGCCATAGCTAGAAACATAATTGATTGTCCTGTTTCCAAATTCTGTTTCAATGAGGCATTTTTCCGTGTTTACTAAATGATAGGGGATAGGAGGCATGGTGTTTATATCTTCAAGAGGTCTATCCGCATTAGGTTGAATTTGTCCGTTTTCTTTCCAATAAACCCCGTTGATTCCATCAAAATTTTCTTCTTTTTTTTCTATCCTTTTAATAATGTCGTATAAGGCTCTTTCTCCTTGGCCTTTGACGACTATATCAATATAAGGGTTTTCTAGGGTTTGCGTAGGATATATAGAAGGATGCCATCCTCCCCAGATGACTT
Organism: Deltaproteobacteria bacterium GWA2_38_16; assembly: GCA_001797335.1. GTDB lineage: Bacteria > Bdellovibrionota > JACOXK01 > 2-02-FULL-40-11 > 2-02-FULL-40-11 > 2-02-FULL-38-15-A. The sequence continues at coordinate 38,715 of MGPE01000016.1, read as the reverse complement.
TTATATTGGGGTTGGCTTCTTTTGCAATTTTAGTTGCTTTAAGGCCATCATAAATTTGATGACCGGTCATAGAAGAAACACCAAAAACAATACTTTTTTTAGCATTTTCTCTAATGACGTCAAAGGGGTTATTATAAAGATTTTCACTGACTATTTGAATGTCATAATTTTCTTGATCGATAAAACGAGAAATACATAAAAGAGAAAGAGGTAAATCGATTGCCTTTAAATGAGGATTCGGATTGGGATTATAAAGGAGAATTTTATTCATGCTGAGCTCCAGAAAAATATAAAATCATTGGGTTCTTGATAGCCCAATTCTCCCCTTCCTTTTTGAACGACGGTAGAACCTCTCCGAAAAGTACTTTCAACAGCATGAAACAAAGACGGATATTTTATCCATCTGGAAACTTTGAAAGAAGGGTGAATGAAATTGAAATTTGCTTTAGGAAAAAGGGTTCTTGTCCATGAAGTACCAAACCCAATTTCAATACAATCGACTTTAGAAAATGCTGCTTTTTTAAAGAGGTGGTCTAATCCTAAACATGAATAATGAAATAAATGAACATTATTAAAAACGGTCTCTTTTTCAGCTGCGGATAAATGGTCGGGAGTAAGGGGAACATTGGGAACTTCTCCTAAAAAAAGTCCTTTGGGTTTCAACAACGAACGGATTTTTTTAAGAATAACCAGTGGATTATTGAGATGTTCTAAAACATGGAAAGATAAACAAAGATCAAAAGGTTCTTTTACGTTGATATCCTCTAGATTGGAACCGATGACCGATATCCCTTTTTGAGTGAGTTGTCTCTGAAAGGTTTGAGAAGGTTCAACAACCGAAATATGAAATCCTTTCTTTTTGAGATAAAGGGAAAGAGAGCCTTCTCCAGCGCCAATTTCTAGAATACGAATGTCGGTAGATAAGTAAGGCTTTAAAAATGGCCACCGAAAATCATTCTTAATATTCATGTGAGCAGAAGAAATTATTCGAAAAATAGGAACTAAGTAGGTTGGAATAGAAGGATGATCATTGGACCACTCCTTTTCATAATAGTTAGTGAGGGTTTTATCGGAAGGTAGAGGCAAAACCATACAAGATTTGCAATTTTGGCATTGATAAATCTTTCCATCACGACCAAAAGTAGTATTCGTACACGTCGTTAATAGGGTTTTTTCATTGCATAAAGGGCATTGCATTCTATGGAAAATATTTGTATCTAGGCCTTATGTCGAAAGCAATTCTTATTTTAACTCCTTTTTTTAGCCCTAATGTAGGAGGAGTCGAGACTCACCTGGATGATCTTTGTAAAGCGCTTATTAAGCGAGGTATTCATGTTTTTGTATTAACCTATCAACCGTTGGCTTCATCTCTGAAGGCGCCGGCAAAAGAAGTTTCTCGGAATTTGTATGTTCGTAGGCTTTGGTGGTTTGGACGAAAAAAAGACATGTTCCATAAACTACAAAACAAACCTTTATTACAGTTTTTGTATTTAACTCCGTATTTATTTTTATATTCATTTTATTTTTTAATTCGGTTCCCTCAAATTGAAACCATTCATGCAATGGGAGCAACAGGAACATTTATTGGTCGATTTTTGGCTTTAGTTTTTAGAAAAAAATTTATTGCTGATATTGAAACGGTTTATAATCAATCCATTTTATCTCGTTATCATAATTGGGTTTTAAAATGGATTTTAAATGGAGCTAATCATATTTTTATTCCTGCGGAAGTGATGCGACCACAATTGATTCATACGTATGGTGTGCCATCTCAAAAAATTTCTGTTTTTAGATATTGGATTGATCAAGCTGTTTTTTATCCTCGTAAAGATAACCATGAGAAACTTTTTTCTCAGTGGAATAATAAATTTATAGTTTTATTTGTGGGTAGGCTCTTAGAAATTAAGGGAGTGGATCTTTTGATGGAAATAGCCCTTCAAGTTCCTCAAGATGTTTTATTTGTAGTGATTGGCGAAGGGACAAGAAAGGAATATCTTAGACAACAGATGGCACATTATCCCAATATGGTATTTATGGGGCCTGTATTAAACTCAGAACTTAGGAAATATTATTGGTCGGCAGATCTTTTCATTATGCCCTCTTTGTATGAGGAAGGCTTTGGTAGGGTGAATATGGAAGCGTTGGCGTGCGGTCTTCCTGTATTGGCTTCAGATAAAAAAGGTATTCGAGAAGCTCTTCAAGAGGGAACGGGTATTTTTGTAGAACCAACGGCCCATAATTTTGCACGAGCTATCGTTGATCTTAAAAATAATCCACAGAAAATTCAAATCATGAAACAAAATGCAAATGTTTTTACAAAGCGCTTTTTTTCTGAAAAAAATATTGATTGTTTTTTAAAAGTATATCAATCTTAAAGAGATCGTGATAAATTTTATTAAAAAAAAATCGTTACTCCCCTATATCGCCTTAATTTTTCTAAATTTGTTAGCACATTTCCTTCCTTTCGAGCGTAGTTCTCCAACTATTGATGAATATCATTATTTAAAAGAAATTTATAGCATGCCCATAGGAGATATTTATAATGTTATTTTACACAATCCAGATCGTCCTTTGAGTATGATTTATCTTGATTTAATGGAACGGCTGGTAAACCAAAATCAGTTATTGTCAACAATGCTAATGTTTTTAATTAGCAGTGTTTTTTCTCTTTTGGTATATTTTTTAATGCTTACTCTTTTATCAAATGTATCCTTAGCCTTTTTGGGAGCACTTTTTCATTTAATTCTTCCAAATAAGCTAGAACTTTTTTCCGGTCTTGATGTGACCACCACAATTATGAATTATTCATTGGCTTTAGTAAGTGTTATAAGCTTTATTTATTTCATAAAAATAGAGAAGAAGCGGTTTTTATTTTTATCCTTATTTACTTATACAATGGCTATTTTTTGGTATGAGTTACCTTTTTTTCTTCCTATTGCTTTAACGTGTTATGCTTTCCTTTATGGGAGGAAAAAGATGATGAGCATGGCTGTTACGTTGTTATTTTGGATTCCAGCTCTATGCTATGCTATTTTTCGATTTTTAGGCCATTACCTGTTTTATGCATACGGAATAGTCAAAACTGCAAGAGGTGCTCAAGAAACAGGGACTATATGGCATAATATTATAACTGAAATACCCAGTAATTATGTGGGATATAAAATGATTCAACCTATTTTATACGGATTATATCGATTCCCTACCATAGAATTAAAATGGCTATTCATAATTTCGGCATTAGATATGGTTGCGTTTTATGGATTTATAAAATGGCTTAAAAAGACAGCTGATTTTCCAGAAAATTTAAAATTAATTTATTTTTCTATTATTATTTTCATCGTTTTTCTCATGGTAAATAGTTTTTGGACAGAAGTATTAGGTAGACACACAGCTTTATCATCTATAGGGCTTGTCTTAATTTGTCTTTTCTTTTTAAGATTTAAAATTATTCAAACCCACAAAGTGAAAATTATGGCTAGTATTTTTTTATTTTTTTTAGTTGTTTGTCAAGGAGTGGCATGGAATCAAGTCGTTGCTCGCCGTATCAATCATTCTCTTTATCAATATCTTTCAAAAAACAAAGATGAAATGTTAAGCGCTGATCGTATTGTTATTAATCAATATAGCTTTGCAAAGAACATTTCATACGACTGGTCTGCTTTTTATGAGGGTAGAAATTTATTGGATAAATTCTGGGGAGAACAATGCCTTCCGTGGAATAGTCTTGAGGAACTAGTACAAGTAGCACTAGGTGAAAAAAAACCTGTATTTTTGGTGCGATCAGCGGCTATTAATATAGATAATAATATGTTAAATTTTAAGACACTATTCGTTTCGGATAATATTGTTGATGTAACAATCCCAAAACAAGGATCAGTTATTATTGATTATGATAATGTTTTTGGAAAAAAATATTACAATGGAAATGTGCTTCCATAAAACGTGACCACTCATCATCATCACCTCTTGTCTAAATAAATATCATTGCCTTGCATTATTCGAACGACATATAAGTAATAGGCTTATGGAAGAAAATAAAGTTTATATGCCAGTTGTATCAGTGGCTAGAAGTATCCCACTTTTGAGCAAAAGAATTTTATTATCTTATAAGTATCGATTTAAAAAGAAGTATGATTTTGTTGAAAAACCCCATTATATTAATTTTATTACTACCAATGATTGTAATTCCCAATGTGTGATGTGTGATATTTGGACCATCTATAAAGATCCGAAAAATAAACCCAAACAAAAAGAAGAGTTAACATTGGAGGATGTTAAGAAGTTTTTTATTAATAATAGGGACTTTTTATCCAATTTAAAAAGTGTTGGATTAACCGGTGGAGAAGCATTTTTAAGAAGAGATATTGCAGAGGTTGTTATCGCCATTCATGAACTTTTTCCTAAAGTTGGTTTAGGAATTCAAACTCACGGGCTTATGCCGGAAATAGTTCGTGAAAAGGTAAAAGAAATTATTAAACAGTATCCTAATTTTGGCTTGGCAGTATCCATTGATGGAGTGGGGGATATGCATGCCAAAATTCGTGGTATTAAGAATGCTTTGGAAAAAGCGACCCAAACCATTCGATATGCCAAAGAATTAGGGGTGAAATCCATTACCTGTGGGATGACACTGACAAAAGATAATTATTATCAAATCCCAGAAGTTAAAAAATATGTAGAAGATTTAGGGTGTGAGTTTAGCTGTTTTTTAGCTGAAAGCAGTGACTATTTTTATAATGCTTCAAATGCCCATAAAGCATTGTCCGAAGAAGATTTAAATGCCATTTGTGAGCTTTTAAAACCCATGGATTATCATTATTTTATGAGCAATTTAAGGCTTAGAATTTCAGGTCGTCGGAGGACGGCGCTGCCTTGTTACTCTGGCTACATGTCTATTGTCTTAGATCCCTATGGAAATGTAAAACCATGTATTTTGAGACCTCAAGGAACGGTGGGAGATGAAGATATTATGGGGAATATTAAACAGAAATCTTTGCATGAAATTCTTTATAATCACAAAAGCAGTCTGCTTCGTAAAAAAATTGAAAAATGTCGATGTTGGTGTCAATGCGAAGTGAGTAATTCCGCCGTCATTGATAATGTGGATGTTGTAAAGTGGTTTGTGAAAAGCTCTGGCAAGAAAGAATTTTTAAATAAGCTGTCTCAAAAAATTTATAAATTGTAAGCATCTTCCCCGCTCCTAAAGAAATATGGTGATTGTTTTAAATAATGGAATTTTTGAAGCTCATGGAATGAGTGGGTCGGATCGCCGAGCTTTGGAGTGGAGCACTTTATTTAGAAAAGAAAAAAATGTGGCCATTTTAACATCACGAGTAGGAGTGAGGCGATATCAAGAAAAAGGATTTTTAATCTCGAATCTGATCATTACCGGGAGTAAAAAAAAGTTTGAACCTGTTCTTTTCTTTTATTTAAGACAGATTATTTTAGCTTCTCAAAAACTTAAATCTCTTTCGTGTGATACTGTGTATTCTTCTTCAGATGTGATAGCAGATGCCGTACCCGCTCTTTACAAAAAACTTTTTTCTCCTAAAATTTCATGGGTGGCAGGGTGCCATCTAGTGTGGCCAAGTCCTTTTAAAATTATTTTTGATCCTCGTTTTAAAGGTTTTTCTCTTCTCAGAGGCATCTATTTTTATAGTATTCAGAATTTTTTATTTTTTTGTTTTAAAAAATTGGTCTCTCTCGTATTAGTTTCGAATCATGTTGATAAAGAGCATCTTATTCAGAAGGGAATTCAAGAAAATAAAATTTTAGTGACTCCCGGAGCAATTAAATTTTCGGATATCCAAAAAATTCCGAAGAATGAGATACAGTATGATGCTTGCTTTATTGGGAGAAATCATCCTCAAAAGGGGATACAAGATTTATTTTTGATTTGGGAAGAAGTACTTTTGAAAAGACCTCAGAGTCAACTCGCTTTTATCAGTGATTTTCCTGTAAAAGAGTTTCAAAAGAATATTCATTATTTTGGGTTTATCGATGGAGCTCAAAAGTATGCCATTATGAAACAATCTAAAATATTGCTTTTCCCCAGCCACCATGAAAGTTTTGGGATGGTCGCTCTGGAAGCTTTGGCGTGTGGTTTACCTGTAATAGCCTATGATCTTCCAGAATTAAGAGAATTTTATGGGGATGAAATGGTGAGAAGTTCTATGGGAGATATCAAGCAGTTTTCTAAAAAAGTTTTAGAATTGTTAGAAAATGAAGAACAAAGAAATAAACTTTCCTCGTTGGCACTTGCAAAAGCCAAAACTTTCAATTGGGAAAATACGGCAGAACAAATTTTAAGAACTTTATGATGTTTAAAAAATATCCTCTAATTTTCACAACAATTTTTTATTCATGTATTACTGTTATTATTACTTATCCCCTCATATTTCACATGAGCACATCAATTTTTTCTCTCCCAGATTGGCCAGCAGATGGTTTGGGTGTTATTTGGCATTTTTGGTATGAAAAATTTTGCTATCTAAAACATATTCCTTCCATTCCCATATCCTATTTAAATGCGCCTTATGGCATTGATATTTCTAAAGGGCCCATAAATAGTTTTTGGCTTGTTTATGCTAAATGGGTGGCGGTTTTTACCAATGAAGTATTTGCTTATAATCTTGGTATTTTTTCGAGTTTTATTTTAGCAGGCGTGGGTATGTATCTATTGAGCTTTTATTTACTGAAAAATGAGTATATCAGTTTTTTGTGTGGATTTGCTTATGCTTTTTCTCCTTTTCACATAGTTCATTCGCTAGAGAGACTAGGGTTGGCATGTATTCAGTGGATTCCGTTAGCCATTCTTTATCTTTTCAAGTTGAAAGAAGAACCTCATTTTAAAAACTGTGTGCTTTATTCTTTATTTATTACTCTTAATTTTTATGTTGAGCCACATTATGGTTTTTTTTGTATGGTTTTTTCAGGGCTATATCTTTTTTATCTGTCCATTAAGCATAGAACAAAGAATCTTTATGAAATTTATCTTTTTTTAAAAACTATTTTTGTTAGTGCGGTATTGATTTTCATTTTAATGGCTCCAATTTATTTAAAAACGTTAAAGAATATATTAAATGCTCCTAAGGTATCAACAGAGAGAACTTTATTGAAGTTTGAGCGGCCGCTTAAGGATGCACAACAACAATCGGCAAAATTTTTAAACTATGTTTTACCTTGGGTGCATCACCCTGTGTTGGGAGGAATGACAAAACCATTTTTGGACACTCCTTTTTATGGGACGGAACCTCTTATTTTAGAGCATACAATTTTTTTAGGCTATATCTGTATATTTTTTCTTTTATATGCGTATAGACGAAGAAAATTAATACATTCATTTCTTAAAGAAGATCAAAAAGAGTATCTTAGTTTTTTATTTTTCGCATTTATTTGCTCTTACTTATTTTCTTTGCCGCCCTACTTAAATTTAGGAATTATTAAAATTCCATTTCCTTCATTACTTTTACATGAAATCCTGCCTTCTATAAGAGCATTCTCCAGATTTGGAATTTTTGTTGTTCTCTGTGCGACTCTTTTGGCGGGCTATGGTATAAAATATTTTGTTCAATTTCGAAAAAGACAACTCATTTATTATATAGGTATATTTGGAATGATGATGTTTGAATTCTTGCCCATCCCTCCTTTTCATAATAAAAATATAATTATTGATTTGCCTCCCGCCTATCAGTGGATTTCAGATCAAAAAGGAGATTTTATTATTGCTGAATATCCTTTGGAATACTTCAATAAATTTTATCAAATTAAGCATCAAAAAAAGTTATTTAATAATGATTTTTTAGATACTCAATCTTGGGCTTTACAGCAAAAATTAAGAGATTTAACTCAAAAAGGGACCGTTCAAGAACTGGCTAAGATAGGGGTAAGATATGTTTTAATTGATAAGGAACAATATAAGAATGTTATTGGGGATCATGGGATGTTAAGAGTTTTACCTAATTTTAATACTATCCTTGGACTAAGGGGTATTCAAAAATTTGATCAGCATTTGATTTATGAAATAAGCCTAAAGCCATGAACATATCCATTATTATTCCTACCTATAATTCTGAAAAAGTCTTAGAGAGGTGCCTCCAATCTATAAGAAGGCAAGATTACCCAAAAGAAAATGTAGAAATAATTATTGCTGATGGAGGGTCTAAAGATCAAACATTAAAAATTGCTCAAAAATATACACATTTAATTTTCCCTAATCCTTTAAAAACAGGAGAAGCTGGAAAAGCAGTGGGATTAAAACATGCCAATCATGAAATTTGCGCTTTTATTGATTCAGATAATATTTTGCCTGAATCAAATTGGTTAACCAAAATGATGGAGCCTTTTAAAGATTCTGAAATTATTGCTGCTGAGCCGTTATTTTATACTTATCGCCCTCAAGACTACTTTATTACGCGCTATTGTGCTCTTTTAGGGATGAATGATCCTTTGTGTTATTTTTTAGGAAATTATGATCGTATGAATATGCTCACGAGGAAGTGGACAGAGATGCCTATCGTATCTAAAGATGAGGGGTCATTTTTAAAAATAAAATTTGTTAATGATCAAGAAGGCCAAATACCCACCATCGGGGCCAATGGGTTTTTCATTCGAAAATCAGCTTTAGATCTTATCGATATTAAAGATTATTTTATAGATATAGACATTTTGCCTTTAATTTTAAATCAAAAGGGGAAGGAATTTACTCAGGTAGCTAAAGTAAAAATAGGGATTATTCATTTGTACTGCGACAGCATCCGTATATTTATTCGGAAACAAAGACGCAGGATTTGTGACTATTTATATCTTTCAAGACGGGAACAAAGATATTATCAATGGAGGTCTTTTCCGATGACCAAGCTGGCTAAATTTATCGTATATACTATTTTAGTCGTCCCTCTGATATTTCAATCCCTCAAAGGCTTCATACGTAAAGGAGATGGTGCCTGGTTTTTTCATCCCCTTGCTTGTTGGATTACATTTTATGTTTACGCGTTTGAATTTATGAGAGCAAAAATGAAAAGAAACCTCCTATTTTATCCTCGACACAGCTGAAAAGGGTAAGTAGTATAATCCGTCATGAAAATCCTTCTTTTAAATCCTCCTTCCCAAAAAAAAATATTGCGGGATTATTTTTGTAGTGAATCGTCAAAAGCTGCTTATTATTGGCCTCCTATTGATTTATTGGTACTAAGCGGAATCTTAAAATCTTTTGAATTAAAAGTTATTGACTCCATTATTTACCAATATTCTGAGGAAAAAACGTTGGAATATATTACATCTTTTTCTCCGGATTGGGTTATTTCTTTGGTATCTGCAGTAGGGTGGGAGGAAGAAAAAAGTTTTTTGTCTTCTCTTAAAGAAAATAATCCAAATGTAAAAATTGGGATTATTGGAGATATTGCCTTATTTGAGCCAGATATTTGTTTTAAAGTCTCTTCAATAGACGCTATTATTCAAAATTTTACTTCGGACAATATTTCGGAATTTTTATCTCAGGTGACACCCAGTTCCCTATATTCAGGTATTATTTATAGGAAAGGTGATGAATTGGTGAGGGGAGCAATGAGTGAACAAAAAGAATTTTCTTATCCTGTCCCTCAGCATTCTCTTTTTCCATTACATAAGTATTCTCTTCCTTATTCTCGCTATTCGCCCATTACAACCGTTATTACGTCTACTTATGGGTGTATGTATAAATGTACTTTCTGTCCATCCGGACAAATTGGATTTGGTTATAGGAACTTAGACAATACTTTAGAAGAATTAGATTATATTCAAAAACTGGGTATTAAAGAGATATATTTTAGAGACTTTTCTCTTTCAGCGCCACCTTCTCGATTAATAGAATTATGTCGTCAGATGATTAAAAGGGATTATTCATTTAGATGGTCTTGTGATGCAGTAGTTTCTAATATGAATTTTGAATTATTGTCCCTGATGAAAAAAGCAGGATGTTATTTAATCTTTTTTGGTATTGAGAGTGGGCAAGAGCACGAACTTAAAAAAGTGCATAAACCAATTAAAGATTTAAATTCCATCCGTCAAGTTTTTAATGAGTGTAAAAAGGTGGGTATTGATACCTTGGCAAGTTTTATATTGGGGTTGCCTTATCAAACAGAAGATGATTTGTTAGAAACACTCTCGTTTTCAAAAGAGATTAGCCCAACTTACGCGTCATTTAATGTATTTGTTCCCCGATATGGAACACCTTTAAGAAATCAATTACAAAAAGAAGGGAAAATGTTTATAGAAACAGATATTGATTCTTCTGAGAAAGCTTTTAATCTAACTTCTGTTTCTGATGAAAGATTAAATGAAATACATCGAAGGGCAATTCGAGAATTTTACATGAGGCCTTCTTATATATGGGATCGTTTTCGACATGTGAACTCTTTTATGCAGTTAAAGTATTTGGTTAAAAATGGATATTCTCTTTTTCAAAAAATAATATGAAAAATCCAACTCCTATAACAATTCTTTTGCCCGTTTATAATGAGGCCAGTGGATTAGAAGAAGTTTTAAAAAAACTTATTAATTTTGTTCGGGATCAATTTTTAACATATGAAATTATTATGGTAGATGACGGATCTATAGATGAGAGCGTATTGATTGCTAAGAAATTTCCTGAAGTAAAGCTTATTCAGAATCCAAAAAATAGGGGCTATGGGTATGCTTTAAAAAAGGGATTTTATGCAGCTACGAATGATTGCGTAATTACGATTGATGCAGATGGGACATACCCCATCGAAAAAATTTCTGATCTTATAAATGAATTTAATAATGGATTTGATCTTGTGATTGGGGCCAGGACTGGAATAAATTATAATAAAACTATTTTTCGGACGATCTTAAGAAAGATTTTTAGAACATTGGTTTTTTATATAACTGGAGAAAAAATATCGGATCCTAATTCTGGATTAAGGGTGTTTAGAAAATCAAGTTTATCATCACATATTGATTCGTTTTGTAATGGTTATTCTTTTTCAACAACTTCTACAGTAATTTTAATATTGAATGGCTATCATGTGACCACGCTTCCTATTGATTATTATTTTCGAATGGGAAAATCTAAGGTTAAATTATGTAGAGATGCATTAAGAACGTTACAAATTCTTATTTCTTGTTTTTTAAATTATAATCCTATTAAAGTATTTCTTCCGCTGTTTTTTCTTTGGTTTGTATTGGGAGCCTTGAGTTTATTTTTGAATACCTTAATAGGGGTATTACTCATTAGTTTTTCATTTTTATTTTTGGGTTTTGGTTTTTTAGCGGATATTTTAATAAACCTTTCAAAGAATCATAAATAATGTGTGGAATAGCAGGATTCTTTTCATTTGATCAAAAGCCTCTTTTAAAAAGCAATATACAAAATATGGTATTGGCTTTGAAGCATCGAGGACCTGATGACCAGAATTTTTGGCAAAATGAAGATGTGCAATTGGGGCATAGCCGTTTACGAGTCATTGATTTATCTAAAGAGGCAGGCCAGCCTATGTGTAATGAAGATCAATCTCTTTGGCTTGTTTTTAATGGAGAAATTTATAATTTTCAAGAATTACGGTCATTTTTAATAGCTAAGGGGCATATCTTTCGTTCAAAAGGAGACTCTGAAGTGGTTCTCCATTTATATGAGGAAATGGGGAGTGACTGTGTAAAAAAAATAGATGGCATGTTTGCTTTTGCTTTATGGGACCAAAAAAGAAAAGAATTTTTTTTGGCTAAAGATAGAAGTGGCAAAAAACCTCTTTATTATTATATAGATGACCATACTTTTGCTTTTGCTTCTGAAATTAAATCCTTTTTTAATGTTTCTGATGTTTCTATTGAAATAGATGAAAAAAAAATATTTCCATTTTTCTTAAAGGGGCATACTTCTGCCCCAGATACTCTTTACAAAAATATCTATAGTCTTGAGGCGGGCCATTTATTAAAAATAAATTCTAATGGAAAAAAGGAGTGTAAGTGTTACTGGGATATTATTTTCCCTTCTCAAAAAAAGAAAATATCTATAACACAGGCCTGCCAAGAATTGCGTGATATTTTTTCTAGAGCTGTTCAAAAAAGGCTTATATCAGATGTCCCCTTAGGAGCTTTTTTAAGTGGGGGTATTGATTCAACTATTATTATTTCAGTGATGAAAAAATTTCTTCCTGCTCTAAAAACATTTAGTATTGGATTTGAAGGAGATCTAAATTTTGATGAAACCCATTATGCTAATGAAGCAGCTTCTTATGTTGGTACCGATCATCATGTTTTTAGAATTACAGCACAAGATTTAATTTCTCATTTTGATAAAATTGTTTGGCATTATGATGGACCTTTTGGGGATCCTTCAGCCCTTCCAACCATGGTGGTCTCTTCATTGGCTGCAAAAGAAGTAACCGTCGTCTTAAATGGAGATGGAGGAGATGAACTTTTTGTGGGTTATGAACGTATGGTGGCTGCTTATTATTCTTCATTTATACCATCATTAGTATTTAATTTTGGACGAAATATATCCCAATTTTTCCCTCAATATCATAGTCATTACTCTAAATTGGGAAAATTCTGGCATTTTTTTAAGGCTTCAGGCCAAAGCCCACTTTCTTCTTTAAATGAATGGTTGGCTATTTTTTCTCCAGAAGAATTAAAAAATCTTTTAAAGATAAATGATGAATGTGAACAAAAAAACAAATTGGATTTGATGACGCTACCGAATACATCTATTTTAGATCAAATTTTATATGTTAACTTTAAAGATTATCTTCAGAATGATTTAAATATAAAAATGGATAGGGCTAGCATGGCATTTGGTCTTGAAACACGATCTCCTTTTTTAGATCAAGAGTTAATAGAATATGTTTTCACTTTGCCTAACCGAATGAAATTAAATGGGTTGACAACAAAGTATATCTTAAAAGAAGCTTTTAAAAATTATTTGCCGCCTTCTATTCGAAAACGAGGGAAACAAGGATTTGGAGTGCCTATTGCAGCATGGTTTAAAAAAGATTTAAAGAATTTTGTAGGGGATTTTTTATTATCACAAAATCCACAATATGAATCTTATTTAAATAAAAAGGCTGTCTATAAAATTGTAAATGAGCATTTCGATGAGAAACAAGAAAGATCGCGACAAATTTGGACTTTATTGATGTTTGAACGATGGTTACAAAAACTACCAGAATGGACCTCGAAATCTTTACATGCGGATGGCCACTTTATTCCCAATAGAGCGGATAGGAATTGTCTTTAATTGGTTATTTTCAAAATCGTAGGTGGGCCATTTCGTTTTATTATAATAAATGCTTTTGTCTCCTTCAGTGCTAAAAGGTGGAGCAAAAAACCATTTAATAAAATAATAAAAATCTAAAAAAAATTCTCTAGTCTTAATCCCACGAAGAATTCGTCGTAAAATGAATTTAGGATTTTTAAGAACGGCTTCGCGATAAGCAATTTGGGCATATTTTTTTATCGTTTTATGGCTGAGTTTTGGGTGTGTGAATAATGTTTCATTAGAATAAATGAAATAATCATCCCAATTGTAAGATCTAATCAGTTTTTTCTGTCTATAATCTTGAAACATAGGGGTTCCTGGAAACGCAATTGTTTTTCCAAATTTCAGTAGATCTAATTCAGTATTTTTGGCAAACTGAATGGTATCCATCATCGTTGATTCTGTGTCATAAGAAAGCCCAAGCATAAAAAAACCACAGGTATCTATCTTTGCTTTTCTAGCAAGTTTTACAGCCTTATATCCTTGTTCAATAGAGGCTTTCCCTCCTTTACCAAATTTTTGAAGCACCTCATCGTTACCAGATTCAAAGCCAAAGGATACACGATAGCAGCCTGCTTTTTTCATGGTTTTAAACATATTTATATTCGCACTTTCTACACGAATTCCATTAGAGCAAGTCCAAACTATATTTACATTTGTTTTAATAATAGCTTCTGCTACGGCGGTTGCCCATTTATTATCGGAGGTAAAAATGTCATCGGCTAGAGCAAATTCTTTATATCCTAATTTGGCAATGTATTTAACTTCTTCAGAACACCGTTCAGGAGATTTCTTTCGATATCCTAATGCCATTGTATTTTTGCTGGCACAAAAATCACATTTATATACGCACCCACGAGAAAATTCTAAAAGGGTGAGAGGGGTTTGTTTAGCAAATAAATGGCTGATTTTACCTTTATAAGCCAAAGCGTCATAAAGTTCTAACGCGGGGAATGGGAGATCATCTAAATTTTGAACAAAATCTCTAAAAGGAGTACTGTGTATAGTATCTTTTTTTCGGTAATAAATTCCAGGAATCGTTTCTAAGGAATTTCCATTGATAATATCGGTAAATGTGTAATCCCCTTCGCCCACTACAACAATATCAAACAGTGATTCACAAAGACTTTCATAGGGCAATGCGGAAACATGAGGTCCTCCAATGATGGTTGTAATAGAGGGATATATATTTTTGATGAGGACACTAATATCTCTAGCTTGATTCATTAAAGGAGTTGTAGCGGTGACACCTACAAAGTCAGGTTTAAATTGGATAATTTTGTCTTTAATAATTTGATAGTGATATTGTCTATAAGAGAGGTCTAATATCTCTACATGATGCCCCTGTTTTAAGGCGGAAGCGGCAATGGTCATGAGGCTTAAAGTGGGGTGAACAGGATTTAAAATAGACATTTTCCCATTGCCATAGCTGTTTTGATAAGAAGGATTAATAAGTAATACTTTTGCCATGCGATTTCATCAGAGAGGGAGGAGTTGATTTTCTAAAGATATTGGGGGGTAATAAATGACCCAATTGCCCCATGCTATGTTCATAGCGGATGGCTTTGGAGGCTTGTGGATAAGGGATATTTAATTTTTTACGGACAATATTTTCTGCAAAATCTCTGCCTTGAACTAAGGCTTGAGGAGTAAGATAGTCTGTAAATACAAAAGCTTGATATCCACCTTGAGGATCTCCCTTATAATATTTAGCAGTGGTTGAATAATCTACTTCGACACTATACAATTTGTCGTTATTGAATTCATAAATCCAAGTATTTTTTTCTTTGTCGTAAAGAGTGGCATCATCATAATAAGGGGTTCCAGGATAAGTCGTAATAACGGTAATATCAAAATCATCGGGCTTAACTTCTAACAGCCATTCATAGGTTTCTTGAATGGTTTGGGGAGATTCTCCAGGATGTCCTAAAGACATGAGGGCTTTTACTTTTAAGCCATGTCTTTTGGCTATTTCCATACATCGGGTATTTTCTTTTTGGGTAGCTTTCTTATTAATATTTTTTAGAATTTTTTCAGAACCAGATTCAAATCCAACCAGGATCCATCTAAAGCCTGCTCGATACATCGATTCAGCTTGTTCATCTGTAAAAAGTTGAGATTTAATAAAGCCTCTTAATCTAAATTCTGTTTTTTCTCTTTTTTGAAGATCAGAAATAGCATTCATGAGTTCAACTAATTTTGGGTTAACATTAAGTTCGTCATCGTAAAGCATAAATCCTTTAATATGATATGTCCGATAAAGATGCTCAATTTCTTGGATGACATGATCTGTAGATCGAATCCGAGTCCGTCTTAAAAAGGGAGAATATCTTCCGCCACAAAAACCACATTCAAAAGGGCACCCCAACTGAGCAATGAGGCTTAAGGCTCTAACCCCATCAATAGAATATTTGTATGAATTTACATCTACGAGATGTCTTGCAGGAAAGGGAAGAATATTTAAATCTACATTTTTTAAGAACAAAGATGTTTTAGGATCATCGGCATCTATAAATTTAGGAGCATTGTCTTCTAGAGATAAAAAAATAGCATGTTCACCATCTCCGGCAATAAGGATATCAAATTGCTGTTGTAAAGCTTCAAATGCTGTTTTAGCCCTTCCATTTACAATTTGTTTGGATTGCTCTCTTTTTAAGGCGGCGGCTACCAGCGTAGCATGAGGTCCCCCTAAAATAGTTTTTGAAAGAGGCTTGATGGATTTTATGACTTTTACAATTTGACAGGCAGAAGGTAACTGGGGAGTCGTTGCCGTTAATCCAAAAATTTGACTATCTGTGGTGTTAACATGATGAGCAATTACTTCTTCATAATTTTCAACTCCTGAAAGATCAATGACTTCAACAGAATAACCCTCTTTTTCTAAGACGGCCGCTATTTTTAAAATACCCAAAGACATAAAAACGCGTTCGTCGAGTAAAAAGGCGGAAGGCGGAATAATAAGACAAATACTTTTTCTATTAGAGGCCATTTAATGAACTCTATATTATCTTATATGTTGAGTCAATTCAGGAGCTTTTAAAGGATCTAACGTAAAAAGATAAAGGTTTTGAGCTATAGGATCATTTCTTATTTGTTCTAATAGATTTGTAGAATTTGAATTATAAGCGTTTTCAAATGCCGAAGGATAGTATTTGAAAACCGGCATGAAAAATTCTTCATATGGTTGATTAAAAAGTAATTCTCTTGATTTTTCGAAAGAAGGTAGACGGTTAATATCATAACCGGAAATAAGGAAATAATAAGTTTGGGGGGATTTTTTAAAAAGAATATTAAGATCATTCGCTGAGGAGATCTCAATGGTATGGATGTGTGGGTATAAATATTTAAAATAAGCGGGATAAAATGAATTTGAGACAACAATATTTTGTATATGTTTTTGGGTTAAAAAAGTGGCTATTTTAGAGAGTGAATTTTGAGAAATTTTAATTAAAGATATTGTAAGTGAGAAATTATTTATAACGATAGCTCCCATTACTATGCTAAAAATAATTCCCTTAAATATTTTTTGTATATTTAGTTTTAAAAAATCTTCAATAGCAATAGCGGCACAAATAATTAAAAAAGGTAACATAGGAAAAAAATATCTAAAAAGACTATGTAGAACTTTAAGTTGGATAAGCCATAAAAGAAAAAACCCTAATGGGAAAAAAACCATAAAAAAATATTTTTTTTCTTGTGTTAATTTAGCTTTTAAAAAAACATAAACAATACTAATGGCGATTAAGATAGAAAAAATGATACCATTGCTTATCCAAAATTGATGAAATAAATAAAATGGAGAAATTGCAGTTTTTTCTTCTGTCATTTGTACATTGGATATGACAAAAAAACTATATAAATAGCTTGCGTGAGCATAGAGTAACCCAATGCCCTCATAGATTAAAAATGGCAGAAAAAAAGCGCTAATAAGAATTAATATTTTTTTGCTTAGAGAGAGAAGTTGTTTTAAAAAATGATTTTGGTAGTGGAAATAACTTTCAATGAGTATGAGACACGGTAGGAAGTAAAGAGTAGTCCCATGCATAGTAGCACTGAATCCCAGCATGAAACTACTTAAGAATAAAGAGCGTTTTAAATAAAAAAAAGCGCACAATAAAACAAAAAAACCAGAATCTATTTGCCCAAAAAAAGATCGGGCATACTGGATATTCCAGGGTGATAGAGATACTAAAAAAGCAGCCATTAATCCTACGCTTTGACTAAAATATTTTTTTCCAATGATAAATGTGAGAAAAATAGTTAAAAGTCCCCAAAAAACACTTATCCAAAGATAATTAGAGAGGTCATTTTTAAAAAAATGAAAAAAAGGATAATACAGAAGAAGTCGACTTAGTTTTCCATAAGCAGCATAGGCTCCATGAGGAGGATGAATAAGGGTTTTAAAAAATTCTGGAGATAGGGCTCCATAGTGAATCGAACTTTCATATGCTTCTTTTAAAGTTGAAATTACAATAAATTCATCAGGGGCAACAAGACCAATTTCTTTGAGTTTATAAGCTCTTAAGGAAAATCCTAAACTTAAAATAAGGAATAAAATAAAATAAGGTTTTTGGATAATTTCAAGTATTGTTTTCATGAGGAAAATTTTTATCTGAATCTGGTAAGCCTCTGGATTCCTTCATAAAATAGAGCGGTCTTCCTTTTGTTTCATCATAAATTCGGCAGATATATTCTCCGATTAAACCTAAAAATAAAATAATAAGGCCTGAAAAAAATATAACGGTAATCATGAGAGAAGTCCAACCCAGGATGGGCTTAGAGGTAAAGAATTTTTCGTATAAAATTTTTAAAATTAATAGAAATCCACCGAAGGAGATCAGGGCGCCTGTGATTGATGCTAACCGAAGAGGTAGATACGAAAAGGCAAAAATACCATTAGAAGCGATATGAAAAAGTCGCTTCATTCCATTTTTGATAGAACCACCTTGTCTCATCGGTCTTTCTTGAGGAATCCCAATATGGTTAAAACCAGCCCAACATCGTAAAGCTCTTAAAAATCGGTTCCTTTCAGGCATAGCTTTAAGGGCGTTAACTACTTTTCGATCCATAAGACAAAAATCTCCTGCATCTAAGGGAAGCGTTACCTCAGAAAGTTGATTAAAGATGCGATAAAATGATTTAAAGAAAAATGATCTTACCCAAGATTCTTGTCTTCGTACTCTTACGGCATAAACACAATCATATCCCTTTTGCCACTGAGCTAAAAATTTAGGGATATCTTCAGGAGCATCTTGAAGATCAGAATCCATGGTGATGACACATTTTCCAGTAGAATAATCCAAGCCGGCGGATACAGCTATTTGATGTCCAAAATTTCTACTAAAACTGATTACTTTTACACAGGGATCTTTCTTGTGTAATTGCTTAAGAATAGAAAGGGTATCGTCCTTACTCCCATCATCTACAAAAATAATTTCATAGGAGAGTTTTTGTTGATTGAGTACCTTTACCAGTCTTTCATAGAGTATTTTTAGGTTTTCTTGTTCGTTAAATACGGGCGTTACAATAGATATATCTAGCATAATTAAGTAATTTGTTATTTAAAATTTTACATTGAATTTATACTTCTGAGGCTGGCAAATATCTTTGTTTCAACAGGAAAGGCATAAAAATTTAACTTATACCTTAATTTTCCTAATATCGCTCCACCCAATGCTAAGAAAACAAGCAACCATTCCTTATGTTTCGGATGTTTAGTTAATCGTGAATATGTCCTTATCAGTTTTACAATTTTTCCAAATGGAGCACAGATCAACAGAGAATAAAACCAGATAATTCTAACCATTTTAGGATTTTTAATCCACGGTCTATTATAGGCATGAAAACCATAGCCAGAATTCATGTCTGCCCAATCCTGAATGGTTTTTGGAGGCTGCCAACCAGCATTTACACAATCATTAAACATGCCACTTCCCGGCAGGGGTAAATATAGCATGGGGCCTAAAATTTTTGGCAAAGGTAATATTTCACAGAGCTTATAAATAATTTTAATAGTTTCGTGAATATCGGGATCCTCTTCTTTAGGCATGCCAATCATAAATGAATAACTGGGTGCTATATCAGCCTCAGCACACCATTCAGCAGATCTCATAAAATGTTCAGGTTTATTCCCTTTCTGCAAGTATGTTAACATCTTTTCAGAACCTGATTCTGCGCCAATGCTTACACGCGTCAGTCCATAAGAACGCAAATCCTTCAGAAACTCTCTGCTTAAATAATTCTGATGAAAATATTCAGCCCTGCAATTGCCAAACCAGGTAATTTTCTTTGGTAATTTCTTAATTCCTTTAAGAAATTCATCAGTTTTGGATTTCTTTTGAAAGAAATTATCATCCCAAATAAAAAAATCAGTTACACCCAGTTCAATCCCCCGCCTCATTTCATACATTATTTTTTCCGTAGTCCAAGACGAAAACGTCTGTTTTTCTGCAATGACGACATTACAACAAAACTGACAATTATAGGGACATCCTCGGCTGGTGATTAAAGGTAAAGATTCCTGAGCCTTTAAAACCTTTTGGTCCAGTATAGAATAATTCAAATCAGGATAATTTGAATGATCCACTGGGGTACGATCGCTATTATAAAATATTTCGCCGTTTTTCTTATAAGACAAACGACTTATTGTTGAATAGTATTCTGGTTTTTTCTCTTTGATAGCATGAAGGAGTTCAAATAACGCTATTTCCCCTTCTCCATAAATTCCAAAATCAACATAGGGCGTTTCAATAGTTTCTTTAGGGTATAACGTTGGATGTACTCCTCCAGCCACAATGGGTATATCCCCTATCTCCTCTTTAATGATTTTAGCCACTGTGAGACTATGCGTTATCTGAGAAGTCATCATTGTAAGCCCAATGAGGTCTGCTGTTGGCGCAATCTCTCTTAAATGGTTTATGGCATTTTTGTCAGATTCAAAATTAATAAGCGTTACTTTTGCCCCGTAATGAGTCAAATAAGAACCCAAATACCAGATTGAAATAGGAATGCTTTGCTTAGCTTCTTCAGTAAATGTATTTTTTGTATATTCTAAAGGGTGAACCAATACAACATGCCCCACATCCATTTTATTTTCATTTGAACCAGTATTTAGGCCAAACGTATTTATTTCTAAATTTTCCGAACTCATATGCGATACATTACCATAAAGTAAAGTTTACAATCAAACAACAACTTTTTATGGGACATGTTTGATATGTCTAGCATATTTCTTGTTCGCCATTGTAGGGGGCTTGTGTTAGTTTTTCAACTAAATTAAGTAACTCTATATGTGTGGAATTAATGGATATAGTGGCTTTCGTGATCCTAGGCTTATTCAACAGATGGTTGAAACCCTCTCTCATCGAGGGCCTGATGAGCAGGGGATATATCAGGATGAAGATATATCCTTAGGACATGCAAGACTAAGCATTATTGATTTATCTCCTCAAGGGCATCAGCCCATGACCAATGAAGATGGGTCATTGTATCTTGTTTTTAATGGGGAAATTTATAATTTTGTATCGCTTCGAGAGACCTTAAGTCAAAAAGGGCATATATTTAAAAGCAAAACAGATACAGAAGTAATTCTTCATGGGTATGAAGAATACGGGGAAGAATTTATTTCTTCTTTAGAAGGCATGTTTGCTTTTGCATTGTGGGATAAGAAACAAAAAAAACTAGTATTGGCCAGAGACAGTATTGGGATTAAGCCTTTATATTATTATTGGGATGGGCAGAAACTTATTTTTTCCTCAGAGATTAAATCCATTCTGTGTTCGCGTGATGTTCAACAAAAAATATCTCTACAGGAATCTTTAGTGCCTTTTTATTTAACCTTTCAATACTCTCCTCCTCAAAAGACGTTGTTTAAAAATATTTTTAAATTAGAACCCGGGTATCTTTTAATTTTTAAAAATGGGCAATGCCAATTAAAGTCGTATGTTTGTTCCCAAAACGTTCTTGTAGATGAAGAAAAGATTAAAGAACTTCTTAAAGAGTCTGTCCAGACTAAATTAATCAGTGATGTTCCTTTGGGAGTTTTGCTTTCTGGAGGATTAGATTCAAGCAGTATAGTGGCTTTAATGAGTAATGTTTCGGAATCTATAACAACGTTTACAGCAGGCTTTCATCAAAAAAATGATGAGTTTTATTATGCTGATTTAGTGGCAAATCAATATAAAACCAAACAGCATCATTTTTTTATAGAATCTAAAAATATTATTCAAGAAATAGAAAAAATTATTTGGCATATGGATGAACCCCTGGCAGACACCGGAGCTATTGCGACATACTTTATTAGTCGTTATTTAAAAGAGCATGTAAAAGTAATCTTAGTGGGAGAAGGTGGAGATGAAGTTTTTGGGGGATATTCTTGGTATCAGTTATCAAAATTTAAATTTATTCCTCAAAAATATCTCCTAAAAATGTATTTTTATCTAACCACATTTATTCCCTCCTCTATCCCTTGGTATTCCGAAGTGTATAAACAATTTTTAGATCTCTTTGAACCCTATCTTCACGAGAAAACATTGTTTCAAGGATTTACTCGATTTGAACTTGAAAAAGTATTGCCCAATCATCTGCTCATGAAAGTAGATAAAATGACAATGGCCCATGGGATAGAGGCCAGAGTCCCTTTTTTAGATCAAACCCTGGTGCGTTCCATATCCGCTCTTCCGGATGAGTATAGGATTAAAGGATGGCAGGGAAAATGGCTTTTAAGAAAACTGATGAAAAATAAATTGTCTCCACAAATCTTAAAAAGAAAAAAACAAGGATTCTCCCTACCTTTAAAAAAATGGTTAAGTGAGGATTTAAAACCTCTACTAGAAGATACGTTCTTCAGTTCTCGAGCAAAAGTTTTAGATGTGATAGATAAAGATACTCTTAAACAGTTAATGATAAAATCTTATGGCCTAAAAGAGATTGAACGGGTTTCTTTGCTGTGGCGTTTATTTCTTTTTGAAATATGGTATCAGCGTTTTTTTATTAAAAAGTCTAGCGCTTAAGTTCTGTTGATAGAAATCCTTTTATAAAATAGATCCCATAAGTTAAATGAGTTAGAAATCCTCCCATGAAAGTAATGGCTGAAAGAGAAAAGGAGTTTTCTTTTATAATTGCTCGAATAAATAGGAATATATAGAGAATGAATGGAAATGAAAAAATAAATGCTATCTGTGGTTTATACACCCAGGTTAACAATAGCAGAATCATATAGAGCGTGAAAAAAGTGGGTAAAAAATAATTTAATTTAAGAGAATTTTTTGGAAAACGTTTTATAAAATAGCCTCGATGAAGAGCGTATTGAGAAACTTGTTTTAAATGGGGCAAAAATAAAGATCGGCGATGATGCCACACCAGAGATTTTGGATCATATATAATTTTCTTTTTAAGCTGTTGAATAAAATCCAAACATAATTTTGTGTCTTCGCCGGGATAATAATGGGTATTGAATCCGCCTACTTTTTCATAATCGCTTTTCCTGACCAAAAGATTAACTGAAGCGGCATCATCTATTTCCATTTGTTTTTGAGGGCAATATCGATGGGTGCAATGGCCACTGCTAAAACGATTGGAGTAGACAAGACCAGAAGCTTTTTGAAGAAAACTATCTGAAGAAGGTGTGGCGGCAGGTCCTGTGATAGCAGCTACCTCTATCTTTTGAAAATGCGTAATGGCAGGGGTGAGCCAATCGGGATCTGGATAGGCATCGTCATCAATAAAGGCAAGAATAGTTCCTTGGGCGGCTTTATTACCAATATCTCTTTTTTGTGCAGGTCCAAAGGGACCTGTGGGAATGACTTTTAATGGAAATGAATAGGAAGGGTATGTTTCTGATTGATCGGGCAATAAGATAACTTCGAAGTCTTTATAGGTAAGCTGCTCAATATGATGCAGGCATTCTTCGAGATAGGGATTCTTTTTTCGGAAGGGGATAATAATTGATACAAAAAAACTCATTACTAATTTTCTCTCAGATAGGGATTGTGGGCGGGTGGCGCCGAAGGAGAGGCTCCATCACGCGACCGGAACGAAGTGAGGACGGACGATGGAGAGCGTCCTTCGGCGACAGGACCCGGAAGGCTATGTGTAATCGGAGAGTTTCTTCTTTGATACCATTTCCGAATATACATACGATAAGCAATAGCCAGCGTATCCAAAGCGATCAGATAAATGCTCTTTAAACCAATATGCCCCCATTTATTTCGATTGTAGCGAATAATAATAGGAATTTCTTGAATTTTAAAACCATATTTATGTGCACAGGCTAAGATTTCAATATCATAAGCAAATCGTTTGCATAAAATGATAGGAAAAATTTTATTAAGAACCTCTCGTTTAAATAATTTCATGCCTGTTTGACTGTCCTTTAATGGTAAGCCGAATAAGAGACGTAGAAATAAAGAGTAGCCTACACTAATAATTTTTCTGTCGAGGGGATAATCTACCATGGAATCCGGATGTCTTTTACATCCAATAATGACATCAGATTTTCCGGAATTTAAAGTTGAGAAGAAAAGAGAAAGCTGAGAAGGGGGCAAATCGAGATCCGCATCTAGAAAAATAATGATATCTCCTTTTGAAATTAAAAAAGCACTTTTTAAAGCAGCTCCTTTGCCTTTATTTTTTTTATGGGAAAGGTAGCGAATATTTTTAAAATCTTGGCAGGCTCTTTGAGCTTCTATAGCTGTATTATCCCAACTCCCATCATCTAAAATAATGACTTCATATTCTAAGGGCTGAGTTTCTATGAATTCTGTGAGAAGTTTTACACTTTGATAAATGTATCCCCCTTCATTATATGCAGGCATTAAAATAGAAACGGTATTATGCTTCATTATTGATTTTATCCTTTACCAATTCCCAATATTTAACCCATTTTAGAAAATGTTCAAATGCATAAAGTACGGAAAAAATAAATCCATAAATTCCATCTCGATAAGCTCTTTTCATAATAAAAAGTTTCCAAAACATTTTAAAGGATTTATAAAAAAGATGCCGTCGAATTGTTTTCCAGGGGAGTGTACCATGGGTTTCATAAAGTTCTTGAGCGGCCAATGATGTGTATCGGTTATGTCTTTCTACCCATTCAGAAATACAGTGGAAAGGAGTGTGCTCAATTTCTGCCTCTAAGATGCCCATATTTCCTTGAACTGCGAGTCGTTCATGGACAAGACCATGAAATTGGGCTTTATTTTTTTGATAAAGAATTTGTATGTAGTGATACCAAGGACCTTTATCCATGCAATGTCCTAGAAAAAAATTTTTTCTTCTGGTTTTATAAGCTGAAAATTGAGGGTTATTTCGAATCAATTCAAATTTTTCCTTGAAAGATTGTGGGACTACTTCATCAGCATCCAATTGTAAAATCCAATCTGTTGTTGTTTGATTGGCACCAAAATTTCTGTCATCACTAAAACTTCCTTTAAAAGGACGGATAAAAATTTTTTGTGTATAGGGTTTACAAAGATCGATGGTTTTATCTGTAGAACCACCATCTACAATAATAATCTCCTCCGCCCATCCTGAAACACTTTTTAAACACGGTTCAATTTGATGCTCGGCATTTCGAGTTAAAATCACAGCAGCTAGAGTTTTTTGGGAGGTAGATATCATAAGAGCATACTTATTTTATTAAAAACTATAGAGGGGGTCAGTTCCTGAAGACAAAGTTTATTTTCACAATTTGGCATTCTAAAATTTTTATAACAAGGATGGCAGGGTGTGTTCTGATGATAAACAGGAATTTGTCGTCTAGACGTTGAATAAGGACCATAGCTCATCTCACTGACAGGGCCATAAATAGAAATACAGGTGCAGTCTAATGCAACAGCTAAATGAAGAGGGCCACTATCAATTCCAATGATAAGACTACTTTTCTTCATAAGATGTGCCAACTGTTGAAGAGTTGTTTCTCCAGCCATATTAATAACAGGGCATTTTATAGAGCTTATAATCTCTTCACATAATTTTTTTTCTGAGTTACTGCCAATCATAAAAATTTTAGCTTGATATTTTTTAATGAGTAAATTTGAAAGGTCGCTAAAATAGGAAGAAGGCCAATATCTTTGATGACTGCTTATGCCCCAGCTGGCTCCTCCTCCTGGCAAAATACAAATGCACATATCATTTTTTTGGATATGATGCTCTTTAAAAAGAGAATTGATCCAAATTTCTTCTTCTTTTTGATGAGTAAGATAAAAGTCAAGTTTTTTTTCTGAGGGAGGGGAAATATTTAAAAATTTCAACAATGAAATATAATAATCTGCAACAGGCTTTTCAGTAAACCCATTTTGTATTTTTATTTTATGAGTTAAAAAACGTCCTCGATTTTTATAATTAAATCCAAGACGCAGAGGAATAAACCAGATAAATTTCGCAAAAAATGCATATTCATCTGTATTAGAGAGATCAATCAATATATCAAAATTTTGTTTTCGTATGGAAAAAAGTATTTTGGCAACATACACAAGTCCCTTTAAAAAAGGTAAGGATCTAAAATAATCTTTTTTATAGGTAAAAATGGTATTAACATTGGGATTAGAAAGGAAAATTTCTTCTGTTCGAGTTCCTAAAAGAAGAGAAATATAGGCGTTGGGATATGCCTGTTTTATAAGTCGAAGAAGGGGTGTAACAAAGAGAGCATCTCCAATTCCATAAGGACTGACAATTAAAATTTTAGGTGTGGTTTTAGATGTATTGTCGAACTGCATTAAAAACCTCTTCAACTTTTGTTGCTTTAAAACAATCAAAGTCTAGTTGACATAAATAGGCAAGACAAGGGTTACAACCAATATTTTTATGAAGGAGGGTGTTTTTCCCCTGTAATACAGACCATCGTTTGGGCCCTAACCCTGGAAGTGTTCTTCCAAAAATGGTAATAACAGGAGTGCCAACAGCAGAAGCAATGTGCATAGGACCAGTATCAGAAGAAATATGTAAGAGCGCCTTTTGAAATAAAATACCTAATTCGGCTAAACTTAAGGTTTCAGAAAAATTAGGTGCAGCTATTTTAGAGAGTGCACATACTTCTTGAGATTTTTTTAAATGGCCAATCAGAACTGTTTTTAAATTTAATTTTTCATATAATAATTGAATAAGATGAGCAAAGTTTTGAGATGGCCATATACGAGAACGATCACTTGCAGAAACAGTCATAACAACAAAATGAGATTCATGGAGATTGTGCTTTTTAAGGAGATCTTGGATTTTGGTTTGAGATTCTTTTTTTATGGGGAAATAAAGTTTTCGAGATAGGGCAGAAGATATTCCTAAAAACGTTAAAAGGTCTTCATTGTAAAGTGCTTCTGATTTTAATCCCTCATGTTTTTTATCTGGTAGAAAATGGGTGAGGAGAAATTTAAGTTTTCGGCTGTAGCCAATTCTCATGGGAATATTTGCTAAATAGGTAATCCAGTGGATGCGATTTGAGGGGTTAAAAATAATAGCGGTGTCAAATTTTTTTCTTTTAAGTTTAAGAGAAAATAATATATTTTGTATAATATTTTTATGAGCTCTCTTTTTATCGTAAACAATAATTTCATTTAAATAGGGATTTCCATCGACAATATCTCGGGTTTGAGGTCCTGTCATAAACGCGATATGGCTTTGAGGAAAATGATCTCTTACAATTTTAATTGAAGGAGTGGTTAAAACCACATCTCCAATCCTATCTGTTCGTATCAGAAGAATCTTTTTCATAAATCTGTCATCCTGAACGAAGCAGAGCTGAGTGAAGGATCTCTTCCTCGAAGACGCTGACGTTTTTGGACAGTCTCCCATTCTGCGATTTCTTTAAACACTTTTTGTGGTGTTAAATTTTTTAATCCTGCTGGCTCCCAAATCACTTTAAAATTATTTAAACCTCTGGGGCCATTGAGAAGAGGAGAAGTGGGGCCATAAAGAGAAATCACAGGAGCACCACAGGCCACGGCTAAATGCATTGGACCCGTATCTCCCGCTATGACACAAGAGGCCTCATGAAAAATATTGGATAATAGTGGGAAAGAAGTTTTTCCAGTGAGATCTATCGGTTTTTCATGTAAATTTTGAGAAATATTTTGAGCTAAAATCTTATCTTCTTTTAAGCCGGTAATGACAATGTGAACCTTGAACTGTTTTTGAAGGAGATTCCCAAGCTCTGAGAAATAGGCGGTGGGCCAGCGTTTGGGAGTCCAATTAGATCCAGGATGAAAAACCATATAAGGTTTTGGGAGGGATGAGGTATCCATGGGAGTAACATGGTATTCATAATGTCGTTGAATGGGGTGTATCCCAAAGTTTTCTAAAAGATGGATCAAATGATCCATCTTGTGTAAAGAAGTGTTAGGGGATTCAATGGCGTGGGTGAGGAGATGGGTTCTTCCTTTTGTGTTGTGCCCAATTCGTTTTGGAATCCCTGCCCATTTTAAAAGACGAGCTCTGGTTTTTGAACGATGAAAAAGAAATCCCATATCCCAATGTTCTTTTTTCAGTATTTTCCAAAGGCGGAATTTATCTAAAATAGTTTTATCCGAAAGAGCAAGCGTTTGATCCACCCAGGGTTGATGAGAAAGTAACTGGGCATATTGAGGAGGAACAATGCAGCTCAAGTGGCACTGAGGGTAGTGATTTTTGAGCGCCTTTAAGTTAGGGATTGAAAATAAAATATCTCCAAGCCAATTGAGGTTATAAACTACGATTTTTTCCATGATTTTTTCCATTTTTTTAATTTCTTTTGCATTTGTCGGATCCATCCATAGTATCCAGAGGTTTCAATCCAAAAAATAAAAAGTGAATTAGAGGATTTTGAAATTCTAACACGTCGTAAAGCATAAAGATCATCCAAGGCAGAAAATCCGTCGGAACTCGTGGCGAGAGCAGCTAAATAGCCATTTTCTTTGAGAAAATTTTGAATGGAAACCGTATATCCTCCAAATGGATAACAAACAATGGGAAGGGGATGTTGAAGATGTGTATTGAGAACGATTTTATTTTCTATAATTTCTTTTTTCGCTTCTTCAAAAGATAAACTGGGTAAATGTGCGTGATGCAGTGTGTGGTTCCCAAAACGAATGTTGTTTTGTTCCATTTCTTGAATTTGTTTCCAGGTTAAAAAATGGGGTTTTTCAATCCAGTTTGTGACTAGAAAAATAGTGGCCGGGAGATTATATTTTTTTAAAATGGGATAAGCATTTGTATAATTATCCAAATTCCCATCATCTAAAGTCAATGTAACTGTTTTAAAGGGGAGACGTTTTCGGGTTTTAAGTTGGGCAATAAACTCTTCTAAAGGAAGAACATTATAATGATGTTCTTTTAAAAACTGCATTTGTTTTTCAAAATAAAAAGGATCTACAACTAAAGCAGAGGTTTTGGCATTTTCCTCAGTAATTTGATGATACATGAGAATAGCAGGGTGATAACCAGCCTGATAAATATAAATACCCATGACACCGATTGTGAGAACTGCGAAGAATAGTAATCGTTTAAAGAACTTGTTCATAAATAGATCTGGTTTGTTCAGCCATCCTCTCATAAGAGAAATACTCTTTTATTTTTTGTGCGCCTTTTTGACCCATTTCTTTTTGTAGCTCAGGAAAGTTTAGCAGGGTATTTATTTTTTCTGCCATGGTTTCCAGTGTGCTATTGTGCAAAAGAAAACCTTCTTTTTCATTTTCAAGAAAATCAGCCATGCCTCCCTTAGAGTAGGAAATCACCAGCGGTTTTCCTAGGCTCATGGCTTCTAAGAAAGAGAGCCCAAAACCCTCTGGACCTGCTTGGAAAGTGACATAAACATCTATGAGGGACAGTGCCGTTCGGGGATCTTTTTGTGTTGGGAGTAAAAAAACAGAATCTGACAATTTTAATTCTTCTATTTTTTTAAGGATAGAAGATTTCATTTTTCCATCTCCAATCATCAAAAGTTGAACTTTTTGACGATGTTTTTCGATTAAGATTTTTAGAATCTCTAAAAGTTTTAGATGCCCTTTTTCTTCTGAAAGGCGTCCTACAATACCTAAGGTGGGTAAAAGCGGAATTTTAAATTCCTGTCTAAAATTTTGTTTTTTTTCATCAGAAATATTTTTTGTATTAAAATATTCTGTGTCTATTCCATGCAGAATGGTAGAAATATGGGGAGTATGCGTAGGGTAATGTGCTTTAAGATCTTCTTCGACAGGAAAAGAGTTGGCAATGGTTCTATGCCCTAGACAGGGAAATAATTTTCTTCCGAGATGGTGGTGATAAAATCCATGAAAAGTAGTGACATAGGGGATATGAAGATTCTGTGACAGAAAATACGCTAAATATTGACTAACCCGTGTGTGAGCATGAAGAAGATCCCATTTTTCTTGTTTGTAGAGTTTTTTGAGTTTAAAAAAAGACCAAGCTAATTTTATACTGAGTTCGTGTTTAGTGTCTAAAGGGATAGAATGAGTGGTTATTTGATGATGCTCAAAATCTCTTTCTTGTTCCCCTCCAGAAGAGGCTAAAGAAGAATCAATATTTAACTTTTTAAGTCCCTGAGACAAATGATAGAGATAAGAAGTAATCCCTCCCACATTTAGGTGTGAGGTTAATTGTAGTATTTTCATATTTATAATAAATTTTTATATGCTTCTATAGCGCGATTGGGTTTTAGATTTACCATGCAGCTATGGTGATTGCAAGTTGGCTTATAACAGGGGCCGCAATCCACTTTTTCCTGTAAAATCAATAGCTTACTGGATGGTGGACGATGGCGGTTGGGATCGGTTGGGCCAAAAAGAGCGAGTGTTGGTTTTTCAAACGCTGCAGCCATGTGAAGAGGAGCCGAATCTGCACAAATGAAGAGGTGGCAACGCTGAATCAAAGCCCCCAGCTCTCGAAGCGAGGTTTGTCCGACTAAAGAGTAGAGGTGATATTTAGCATATGAGAGAATTTCTTTTTCAAAAGCGATATCTTTTTGAGTGCCGGTTAAAAGAATTTGAAGGTTTTTTGTTGTTTGAAGAAGATAGCAAAAATCCGCAATGTGCGATGCTTTCCACCGTTTGGTTTCCCAGCTAGCACCAATATGAATAATACAAAATGGTTTTTGGGAATTAAAATGAATGTAGTCACACCATTTTAAACTGGACTCTCGATCTTGTTCATTGATCCAAAATTCCAGTTTGGAATTTGTTAAGGGAATACCTAAGAGTTTTAAAATTTCAAATTGATGTTCAACGGGAGGAAGAGAGTGATTTTGAGCTATATGCGTGAGTAAGTATTTCCCCCACTTTCTCCCATATCCATACCGATGGGGGATGGAACTTAAGAAACTTGTGAGATGCGACCCAGTATTATTTTGAAAATCAATGGAAAGATCAAATTTTTTCTTTCTTAAAAGGGGGATGATTTTTGTAGAAAAAAATAACATATCATCAATATAAGGACAGAATTTAAAAACGTCTTGAGAGGTGGAATTGGTTAAAAGAGTGATTTGGGATAAGGGAAATTTTTTTCGAAGTGCTCTGAGGCTGGGAGAAATTAAAATGGTATCTCCCAGAGAGCTTAATTTTATCACTAAAATTCGAGGAGAAAGAAGGGTTTGGTATAGGTGCTCTGTTTTTTGGACCATCTGGTCTTTGGAAAAGGTTGTCTCTACTTTTTTCCGTGCTTCTAAAATCATCTTTTGAGTTTTTTGGGGATTATTTAAAATTTCTATTATGTTCTGTGCCAAATCTTTGGGATTATTTGGAAGACAAAGAAGACCTGTTTTCTCATGTTCTATAATTTCTTGAATTCCTCCAATGCCAGTTGCAACGACGGGTACGCCCATGGCTTGAGCTTCAATAATAGATCTTCCAAAAGATTCTGGGTAGGTAGAAGGCATGACCAATAGAGATAATCCCTGTAGTATAGAAGGGATATCTTCTTGATGTCCTAAAAAAGTAACCACATCAGATAATCCAAGCTGATGGATAAGAATTTTAAGTTCTTGAAGATAGTGTGGATTAGAAGCCTCTCCAATAATGTGAGCTTTAAAAGAGTAAGATGTCTTTTTAAGGAGGGCTAAAGCTTCTAAAAAATCTTTATGACCTTTGATGGGGGTTATTCGTCCAATCATTCCAAGGATAGGAATTTTTGGAAGGGGAGGAGGGGAAAATGTAAATTTTTCTAGATCTACTCCTCGGGGAATGAAAGCAATTTTTGAGGGATCTACTTTAAAATCAGTGACCATATGGTTTTTAATAACGTCTGTGGCTACAATAATTTTATCGGCCCAGGACATCACACGACTTCCCAAATGTTTTTGGTAGTAGCCATGGCAGGTAGTGACCCATTTGGTTTTTGTTTTTCGACAAGCAAGATAGGTAATCCATCCGGGGACACGACTTCTGGCATGAATAAGCTCAATAGAATTATTTTGGATAAAACGAATCAATTTTCGACTTAATTGGTAAATGGTCCATGGATTTTTTTTATGAACAGGCCATGAGAGGTGAGTAATCCCCTCATCTTTCAATTTTTGAACCAGTGGGCCACCGTTAGAGATAACGGTGACGGTGTGCCCTTGTTTTTTGAGATACAGACAAAGGTCTATGGTGCCGGTTTCAACGCCTCCTTCTTTAAGAGCTGGGAGTATTTGGACTATGTGCATAATAATCTTTGTAACGCCTCTTTAATTAGAACACTATCCTGTAATTTCTTTACAGGACGTGTATCTCTTAATTTTTCTACCACGACTTTTTCTAAATCACTAGCTGAAGCTGTAGAGATATATCCTTCCCGGACTAGTGTTTGGATCATTTCTTTATGTTTCCTTAAACATTCTGTTTCAATAACAATCACTTTCTTTCCAGAGCTAGCAGCCTCTGAGATCATTGAAACAGAATCTTCTGTTACAAGAATAAGTTTGGCTAATCCTAACATTCCTTCTACCAGATGCTCTGGCTGAGTCATTTCCGTTGGGATAATAAGCAAACGACAATGCGGGTGGTGTGAAAAAACTGTTTTTATTTTTTGTATGCTTTCTCCGGAAGTTCTTCGAGAGGTGGTGATTAAAAGGTCCATGTTTTGTGAGCGACACACCCTGTCTATTTTTTGAATGAGAATAGGGGGGCTCTCTTTACCAATAAAAATACTCATCATTTTTCGAGAAGAGGGAGGTAGTTTATGGACAAGTTTTTGCGCATAGGGTTCTAAATTTATTTCGCTGATTTTGGTCGGAGCTCCAAGAGTGATTACCGTATTAGAA
Source organism: Deltaproteobacteria bacterium GWA2_38_16 (assembly GCA_001797335.1). Taxonomy (GTDB): domain Bacteria; phylum Bdellovibrionota; class JACOXK01; order 2-02-FULL-40-11; family 2-02-FULL-40-11; genus 2-02-FULL-38-15-A. The sequence continues at coordinate 6,259 of MGPE01000016.1, read as the reverse complement.
CTGGGTTTTGGATGATCATGCTTGGGAATAATTTTTAAATCATAGGTTAACCCCCACAAGGGCCGCATGATAACAATACTTTTTGCTGAATGATTTTTTGCGTAGAGAAAAGTAAGGGGCGCTAAACTACTGCCGGTAGAGATCACAATATCTCCTTTTATTTCAGCCAATTTTTTGGGAAAGAAAAATTTTTTTAACAAAATGGGTAGGGGGGGGTAAGCGAGGAGGGTTAGAAAAAAACGATGTAAGCTGTTTTTATAAGAAAAAGGAATAATGTGGATAGAAGCATGATCAATAAGATGAGCCACAGCCAGGGATTGTTTCAGATGGCCAGCTTTTCCATCACTTAAAATGATGACTGAAATTGTTTTTGAATCTGTGTCCATACGTCTTTAACTTTAATATTTTGAATGGCGAGGGCTTGAAGAATAATAGCCTCTGGGGATTTCCAAGGGCCCCAGCGCTTGGGATTGGAGCCTGTGTTTTTATTCCCAAAGAGAACAAGGGTTTTTGTGTTAAAAGCAGCTGCAATATGAATAGGTCCACTATCATTTGAAATAAGAAGGGTTGCTTTTTTTAGAAGTACTGCCAGTTGTTTTAAGGAGAGAAGACCGCTAAAATCAAAAATAGGCTGATCTTTGAGGTGGGGGAGTATTTCTTGTTTAATGAGAAAGCTTTCTTTGTTTCCTCCGATGAGAACAAGTTGTACTGGTAGAGGGGAGAACTTTTTAATGAGTTCAATAAAGTGGTGAGGGGGCCATTGTTTAAAAGAAGCCGTCGTGTAGGGATTAATAACAATGATGGGTTTTTTAAGATCAAGTCCCTGTTTTTGAAGCCATAAAACGGTTGTGGTCTCTTCTTCTTGAGATAAAGGAATATGATAAGTAGGAGAAGAGGTGTGTGCTTTTGCTTGAGATACCAAATCCAAATTATATTCTACCTCGTGTTTTAAACTTTGTGCTTTTTTGTCTTCTATAGAGTGAGTGAGTAAAAATCCCCATTTTCGTCGGTATCCAATCCGTTGTGGGATCCTGGCAAGGAATGTTAATAAATGAAAATATTTGTGAGGGTTAGAAATAATGGCCATGTCATATTTTTTCTTAAGCAGAGCAAAGAATAAATTTTTCCAAGAAGTAAAAGAAATAAATTCATCAATATCGGGGTGGTTATTAACCAATTCTTGTACCTCGGGATGAATGAGAACAGAGATTTTTGAATCAGGATACGTTTCTTTTAACGCGTGAATGGCGGGAAGATTTAGTAAAAAATCTCCTATCCTATCGGTTCTGATAAAAAGAATTCGCATTTTTCTTCATCTCCCAATACTTAGCATAGCTTAAAATTTGATAGAGGGAGGCGAAAATGGCCATCATTAAACCAATAAATCCATCTTTGTATCCTTTTTTTAGAAGGTAAGATCTAAAAAAACGATCCACCGTCCTCCAAAGTGCTACATAGAATTTCATTTCTCTTCCTGTGCGAATCCACTTTTGGGCTTCTCGGGTTGATTGATTATTGAGTTTACTGATAAAATCTCCGAAGTCTTTATAAGAATAATGAATGATATCTCCTTTGAGAACTCCCCAGCTTCCTTTTAACTGAGCCAAGGGATGGACTTCATCTTCTCGATACTGAAAATTATTTTTTCTAAAAAATTTAAGCTGTGCACTGGGATACCATCCCCCATGGCGAATCCAATAGGGACCAATATAATTTTTTCGAGGAATGGCAAAGCCATTGTGAGGATTGGAGGAATCAGATATAATCTTTTTAAGCTCAGATGCTAATTCTGGAGAAACCCGTTCATCAGCATCCAGGCTTAGGATCCATTCTTCTTGTGCCAATGCATAACCATAATTTCTGTGACGTCCTTCAATATCCATTTTCCGGTGGACAAAGCGATCTGTATAACGAAGAGTAATGTCTTTTGTTTTGTCTGTGCTTTCATCATCTAAAACAATAATGTCTTTTGCCCACGAAACAGATTGAAGACATTCATCGATATTTTTTTCTTCATTTTTCGTGAGTATCATAACAGACAAAGGCACTTTTTGATTAAGTAACATGTTTTTGTAACTCCTCCCATGTTGTAATCAATTGGGCATGATAAAGCAAATGGGTTTTCCGGAGAAAATGGTTGAGCTCAGGCTGCGGTACAAAGATAAAATCAAAGGGTTTTTTTCTTTTTGTGAGAAGTCGAAGAAGTATTATCCAGGGAAAAAGAAAAGCAGGAGAAATAAACTTTACGCTCAGTTGTGTATGATGGGTTTTAAGAGGGATAGCTTTATCAGAAGTAAATATCTGAATGGCATGATCTTGCCTAGCCAAGGGAAGAAGTTTTTGTTCCAATTCTTTCCAATCGATATCTTTTGTGTTTTTCATCAGGGGCAATAAAATACGTTTAGGTTTGCCCCATTTTTGATAAAAAATAAGCTGGTTTTTTCTAAAAATTTCTTCTTTTGTCCCAAGACGATTTACGGATTGATGTTCAGCGTGGTGAACATAACTGTTTAATGCCAAGGCGCAAAGGTAGCCTGCTTTTTTTGCGCGCTTACAATAGTCGCTATCTTCAAAGAAAAATCGATCGTAGGTTTCAGAATCCAGATACCCAATTTTTTGGATGACTTCTCTTCGAATGAACATACAAAAACCAATGCAAAGCCCCATTTCTAGAAAGGGTATTTCTTGAGAAGTGTTGGGTGATCCAAAAATATTACTATTTGGATTTAAAACTCCGATTTGAGGATTACTGTCTAATATATTTAAAATACGACTTAGCCAGTGAGGAGAAACCTCAGTGTCATTATTTAAAAGGCATACATAAGGGGCCTGAGATTGCTTCATGCCTCGATTCATACCCTTTGAAAACCCTTCATTAACAGGGTTAAAATCGACGGTAATGCGAACCCATGGGGTGCTTTTTAGAGTTTTTAAATATGTTTGGGTTTCTGGGTTTGAAGCGTTGTCGACAATAATTAAATGGCAAGGAACATCTGTATATTTAAAGAGACTTTCTACACATTTTTTAAGTAGTTCGGTGTTGTTCCAAGAAAGAAGAACAATGTCACATTGACTCATTATTTTAATTTTTTAACTTTTTCAGTTCTTCAATCATGACGGGCAATACCTTAAAAAGATCGCCTACAATGCCATAAGTGGCAATGCTAAAAATGGGGGCTTCAGAATCTTTATTAATAGCCACAATGACATTAGATTTTTTCATACCTGCCATGTGTTGAATGGCTCCCGAAATGCCGCAGGCAATATACAGGTTTGGGGATACAATTTTTCCAGAACTTCCCACCTGACGATCCCGCTCTGTCCATTCATTATCGACTACTGGACGCGAAGCAGCATATTCTCCTCCAAGAATCTCAGCCAGATTTTTAATCAATTCAAAATTTTCTTTTTTTCCTAGGCCTCTTCCTCCCGAAACAATGATTTTAGCTTTCGTGATATCGACCGATGCCTTTTGGGCTTCATAAAATCGTAAAGATTTATATCGAGATTTTATTCCTGAGAAATCACACGCAAAAGCCGTGGTAGGAGCATTTCCAGTTTCTTCATCTTTTTTAAACGCCCCTCTTTCCACGGTTAAAAGAAGCGGGGTGCTATTAAGCGCCACTTTGGCTTGGAGTTTTCCATTATAAACAGAGCGAATAAAAATAGGATTGATGCCTTCAAATTCAACACCATTGCAACTGGCAATAGCGCCTGCGCCTAAAGAGGCTGCTAATTTAGGAGTAATGTCACATCCCAACGGAGTGTGGGAGAATAAAAAAGCTTTTGGATTTTTTTCACGAATAAGTTTTGTAAGAGCAAAAGCATAGGTATCGGGTGAATAGGTTTTAAGTTCGGGAGCAGAAATGGTAATGACTTCATCAATAGCTTTTTGAGAGAGTAATTTTGATAAGGCTTCTGTATTATCCCCTAAAATAACAGAAGCAATTTTTGTGGAGAGTTTTTGGTTTAATTGTTTAGCCAAGGTTAAAAGTTCAAGGCTTACTTCATCAATGATGCCATCTTTATGTTGAACAAGAGTTAGAATCATATGACTTTGGCCTCTTCTTTTAATTTTTTCACTAAAAGTTTAGCGGCAGCCACTTCATCTCCCGGAATAATTTGAGCGCCTTTCCCTTTTTCTGGGAAAAAGAGTTTTAAGATTTTAACATGGGGAGCCAAAGAAATGCCAAGATCCGAAGCCTTCATATCTTTAATTTCTTTAGATCGAGCTTTCATAATATTGGGCAGTGTGGGGTATCTGGGAATATTGATTCCCGTTTGAATCGTAATGACGGCAGGCAGATCCAATTCGCCTTCTTCTAAAAGACCACCTTCTAATTCACGCGTAATTTTGGCTTTTTTATTGGGTTCTACGACTTCAAATTTAGTTAAAATAGAGGCATGAGGAAGGCCTAAAAATTCTGCAATCATGATACCCGTTTGCATATTAAATCCATCTTCTGATTGAACACCAGTTAAAATAAGATTAAAGGGTGTTTTTTTAATGGCTTCAGACAACGCTTTAGCCACGACAAAACTATCAGAGTTTAAAAGAAGTGGATCATTGATATGAATAGCCCGATCGGCCCCCATGGCAAGGCCCTTTCGAATGGTTTGTTTAGCCGTATCAGGGCCTAAAGTTAAGAGGGTGACTTCTCCGCTAAATTTTTCTTTAAGTCTTAGCGCTTCTTCAATGGCACACTCATCAAACGGATTCATTTTAAAAATAATATTATCCGTCTCAATCCCCGTTTGATCTGCTTTCAGCTTTAAATGCGCCTCCGTATCCGGCACTTCTTTTAGGCAAACGATGATTTTCATAGCTAATATTTAAGCGACCAATCGAATCTTGTAAAGCGAATTTTAAACCTAGGCTAAGGGAGTATCGTTCACAAGAATAAAATAAATTGATTGTTCTATATCCTGTAAAGTATACATTTTATTTACATGTCGGATAAGATTCTTTCAAATATTTATATCCAAGAGGATGGACTTAATTTGGATATGCTTCTTGTTAGTCCTTCGTTAGACTGGAAATATAGTTTTGAGCAGAAAATGGCGATGCGCATAGATAAGTCCCAGCCGAATCAAGAAACTCCCAATGTAGGATGTGCCTATATTATAGCGAAGACCAAAAGTGTTGGCCTGCGGGTGAAATATGTTGATATGGTAACCAGTCATTATTCAGTTGAAGAATTAGTTGAATATGCAAAAAGGACAAAACCGAGCATTGTTGGTTTCTCTTGTTTTACGATACAAGTAAAATCTGCGGCAACAATTGCAGCAAAGATCAAGGAGGTTTGTCCAGATACATTGATCTGCATAGGAGGCCCCCACGCTATAGCAATCCCGGTTCAATGTCTGAATGAATTTCCAAGTTTTGATTTTATTGTAACGGGTGAGGCTGAGAACATTATTATTGAGATTATAGAATCGGCTGGCAATATAGATTTATTAAGTAAAATTCCTGGGGTTGTAACACGGAAAAATAAAACCTCTTTTATTCCAGCGCAATTTATTCAAGACTTAGGTACCCTTCCATACCCTGCTTGGGAAGAATATGATTTAAGTAAATATCCTGGAACTTACCCTCATAGAACAAAACTTGAATTGCCAATGGTCTCAGGGCGGGGTTGCCCCTATAGCTGTACATTCTGTTGTAAAGCCTTAGGGAGTAGAATGCGTCGGAGAACTTGGGATAATATCATGGGGGAAATTGAACGTAATGTGGAAGAATTTGGGTGTGAATCCATTGCTTTTTTGGATGAGACATTTGTTTTGTCTCAAAAGCAAGCGTATGAATTTTGTAATGAGATGATTCGTCGAGATCTTCATAAAAAGGTAACTTGGTCGTGCTCCATGCGTGTAAGTGGCAATTCACAAGAGTTGTTTCATGTTATGCGAAAAGCAGGGTGCTATTACATTTTTTTTGGGCTCGAAAGTGCCAATGAGGAAACTCTAAAGAGAATCCGAAAGGCAATCAAGATTAAGCAGATGGTACAAACGGTCGATTGGGTTAAGCAAGCTGGAATTATCCCTGTGGGAGCTTTTATTATAGGTCTGGAGGGAACCGATGAGCTTGAAGTTTATGAGGCCATTGAATTAGGGAAAAAACTAGATCTTTACTCTATTACATTTCCAATTGCGGTTCCTTTTCCTGGTACACAATTGCGGAACCTAGCTCAAGCAGGTAAATATGGTTTAAGAATTCTTTCGGATGACTGGGACCTCTATGGTAAACAAGACCCAGGGGTGA
>MGPE01000015.1 GCA_001797335.1 Deltaproteobacteria bacterium GWA2_38_16 | reverse complement strand
CACAGGCAAAAAAAGTGCTCGTTATGAATAGTAAAAAAATAACTCTAAAAATAATAAACAAGAACTTACTCTCCCACAAACGTTCAACTATTTATTATTTTACCTTTAGGAGCTAAAAAGATAAAGTTCAAAATTCTTAAAATTTCATTAGATGGATCCCGCATCAAGTGCGGGATGACAGAATAAAAAAATGGGTGGAAGGTAATGTCCTTAGGGAAAGGGACGAATTATAAGGCTGGGGGCCTTAAAAGGGGGAAAAGGGAAAAACCCTAAAAACATTACCTTTATTTCCACCACTAACTTTCTACTTTTAATATAAAGCAAGTCTTGTGCCACAAAAAAACGTGTGTAAATTCAACAGGTTCTATATGGACCTTCCTATTGAGAGACATTTTTTGTTACTTTAAAGTGTCTTGAATAGATGTTAACTTATTGATTTTATTAGTATAAACTTTATCTCCGTTATTCTTCTGACAGGGCGTCCAAAATTGTTGATTAAAAATTAATCATTGTAGGGGCGCTTTCTGAAAAGTTATAAGTACTTATAATTACATATTAAATTTCTATTTTTTTGACCTATTTGAATAAAGTTTGCACACCAGATCCTTGTATTTTTAACGTTCAGTAAACACCTCTAGTATATAAAATTTTAATAAAATCAATAAGTTATAAAATTCCTTCTATTTAGGCATATATTTTGCTCTAAGCTTCGTCTCGAATGAAACAGTTTTTAACCGTTTGAGAATGAATAAAGGGGGAAAAGGGAAATGAAATTAAACCATAAACATTTGGCTGTCTTGGCTTTTGCAGGGATGGCATTCGCATTAGGGACAAAGTATGTGAGGGCAGAAGAAATTTCGCCCTTAGAGATTGCTCCTGAGGCTCCAAAAAAGATGATCATTGAAACAGACGTACCCAATGATTCAAGTTCTAACACAGAGGTGTTTCGAGGTGGAAATCCATTGGGACTTCGGGTGGTGCCTTTGTATGGCTATATCGGATCTGCCGATGGAAATCAACGATTGTGGAATAAATATTCGGCAGGGATTACGGCAGAAATTCCTCTATCACCGAATTTATCGATTGAAGGAGTTTTTCGCTATGCTCTGTTTGATATTCGACAAAGTGTGTCTGTCAATTTAGGAGGGGTGGGTACGGTAATGGGGGCGAATTATGGATCTCCCTATCCATCGACATTGAATGCTCCATCAGCTGCTACGATTATTCCTTTGGGAGATATGAGACAGCTCATGATTGGAGGAAATTTAAAATATGAATTATTCCCACACTCTATTTTAACGCCCTTTATTGGAGGAGGGATTTCTTATTTTGATAATGAGTATATTACAACCGATAATCCAACTGTTCGAGTGACTTTTCCTCAAGCCGTGTATGGGGCATCCGCATTGGGGGGGATGAAATTAAAATTATCCAAAGAAGTAGCGATTGTGGGAAGAACCGAAGTGGGATCGCTTCTTAATAATCACAATGGACAAATTTTTTGGGGGCCAGATGGGTCAGGTGCCAGTGCGCATCCTCCTGTCAGCTTTAGGTCATATGATAAATACTGGACGATGATGGCCGGGATTAGTTTTGGAATTTAAGTAAAAAAGTTAAAAAGAAAATCCATTGAGCGTCGTGCTCAGCGGTAGACAGGTAGCGCAGATTTGTAGGGGGGTAAGCGCTACCTGTTTTTTTATGCCCAAAATCTAGGCTTGACGGTTGAGGGAACATCCACTACACGCATCAAGCATGAGATTTTGGATTTTATTTTTTGCCTTTGTTCCCTCACTGGTCTATTCTGCAGAGCGTCCTGATGTCATTATTAAGAAGAATGCACAAGCCTCTTTAGCTTCTGTCGTAAAAACCATTCATCGACCGGGGGAAACACTTCCTACCTTTTTTATCAATGAACTTATTGTGGGAGAAGGAGCCGATCTTTATTTGGCCGAGGATGTAACGATTAATGCCAAAAGAATTATTTTAAAATCAGGCAGTGTCATCAGTACTCTGGGGCATTCGCTCACCCTTAAAACTGACGAATTTTTAGTCCTTAATTTTAATCCCAATGATTTGAGTTTAACCCAAGATCAAAAGAAAACAGTTATGGGACGTATCGATACCCGTTTTAGAGAAGGTTACCATGATGGAAAAAATGGGCAAGAACATCCTCCCACGATCCAACCCAAAGGAAGAAATGCTTATCTTGCTCCTCGGCCTCTTTATATAACCAGAGAGGGGGGTAATCTTGCTGAACCAGGAATCTCCGGTGAAAACGGAAAAAATGGAGGTAATGGGAAAAAAGCAGGGGATTTGACCATTAAAGTTAAAACATTTTTGGGAGGATATTTTATTGCTAAGGGGGGAAATGGTGGAGCAGGAGAACCGGGTGGCGCAGGAAGTGATGGAGGAGATAGTTTAGGGGTTGATCCAAACAGTACTCCCCCAGAATTTTTAGGAGACGAGAGTCCCATTTATCCATTTTTGAATGGAGCGTCTGGCGGAAAAGGTGGAAATGGAGGTAGCGGAGGTAATGGAGGCAGTGGAGGTTCTGTGTCCATTGAATGCGAAAATAACAGTGCGGAAAAAAATAAAACATTTTTTATTGAGAATCAGGGCGGAAGATTAGGAGAAGGAGGAGGGCGTGGTTTGGGAGGTGCTGGAGGTCAGGCAAGGCATGTGACTCTTTCTACTAGGCGTGATAGGTACGGAGTGGCTTTTCAGGGACAGAATGGTGCCCAGGGATATGCCGGTCTAGAAGGGGAAAATGGAGAAAAAGGAGAAGCAGGTGGCATGGATATTAAAGAGGGAAAAATCTATGAAGTTGAAGATGAGTAGTCTTATAGCCCTGCTTTTTTTGTTTACTGCCTGTGGTCAGCAAGAAGAAGCGGTTCCCCCTACGATGAGTCAGTTGGTTTTGGATCTAGAATTGCCACAAACATTTTCCGAAGAGGGGAGAGAAACCTTATTAAACAAAATAGAATTTTATTGTTTTACATTTAAGGGAAGTTTTACACCCTTAAACCCCATCCCAGTTTCAAGAAGAGATTATGCGCAATATGTTTTTCCAAGTATTCCCTTTGATGAAAGATTGCAGGTGATCGTAACAGCAGTTTCTAAAACCTGTGAAGATCAACCCCTGTGTACAGGGGAAGTGACCATTCCCTATTCCCCTGGGAAAAAAGATCGAGTGATTATTTCACTCAGGTGCTCATGAAAGAAGTGTTTATGAAAAAATTCTTTCTTTTTTTATGTTTACTGATGGTGGAAGGGTGTTCGCCGCCGTTGTCTTCTCCGCCATCTTCGGAGACTCCTTATGTTCCAGCCAATGTGCCTCGGGCAAAATTAGCAGAGGTAAAAACAACCCTCAATTTACCTGAAATAGACATGGGTTTTAATTATCCCATGAGTAAAAAAGAATTTTTTGGAGAGAATCAAACGATGTTTCCAAAGTCAAACCTTCAGGTTTTTGCCACTATTCTTGTGGAAAATAAATCATCTATCCCTTTGAATATGAAAGTTGAATTTGATGGTTCTTTGAAAGACGAGATTGAAGAATCATTCCAAGGCTGGCAAGAAGATCAATGGGTGACTACTCCAATTTCATCGACTACCTGGATTCATGCTCCGGTCATAGTGGAAGTGAAGCAATGGAAAGAGGGAAATCTTTTATCTCCTCAACAGGGAAAAGTGGTTGAAGTCAGGCCATACTCAGGTCTTTTAGTGGTATTACTGACGAGGTATGATTTTCGGGATGTAATGTTAGGAAATAAACCCCAGCCGGGGGTTTCTTCTAATCTTCGACCTAATCTTCGAGTAGATACGTTTTCTCTTTTAGGAGAACTTCGGATTTCTTCTGATGCGGGAGATGAAAATTGGAAGGAAGAGTTTTCATCTTCACAAACGCCTATTTCTTTACGAGTTGTCTCGAATTAGGGTATAGTATTCTCATTGTGAAAATATCTCATATTATTGGAGTAGGAATTTTTTTGTATTCTTTTTCCGCCCATGCTGTGTTGTGGAATAAGGTAGTCGCACAGTACAATGACGATGTATTAACTCTCTGGGATATTGAAAGAGAAATGAGGGTAGAGCGTATTAAACAAGGCCAGCCCAGTGAAAAAGAAGTCACTCCAAATGAACTCAAAGAATTCACCAAAAAATTAATTATTGATCTTTTGGTCAGAGACGAGGCGAAAAGTTTTAAATTAGGAGAATTGACGAAGGCCGATGAAGAGACAATTTATCAGCAATTTAAACATAAATTTAAAGGTAGATTGGAATTTCAATCTTTCTTAAAACAATATCAGTGGGAAGAAACGGAATTAAAAAAAGCATTGATGCGTCCCCTTATTGTGGAACGTTTCATTAAAGAAAAAGTCATGTCTGTTTATATTCATGTAACAGATGAAGAGACTAAAGAATTTCAAAAAAAGAGTTCTCAAAAATTAAATTTAAATCAGGCTCGCTTGGAGCTTAAAAAGATTCGTCTTCAGGAAAATCTGCAGGACTGGATTAAACGGCTAAAATCCAGAAGCCAGATTAAAACCGTGTGGGAGTAATGATTGTTAAGGCTGCAGAGTCAGATATAGCTGAAATCTGTGCGATTGAACAAAAGTCTTTTCCCGACCCTTGGGCCGAAGCCTTATTTCAAGATATTTTAAATAATCCTTCCCAATGCTTTTATGTGGCTAAAAATAACCGAAATCACATTGTAGGATATATTATTTTTTGGAGTATTGTGGATGAAGTTCATATATTAAATCTGTGTGTTGCTCCAGAGTATTTAAAACAAGGGGTGGGTAGCCATCTCCTTCAATTTTGTTTAGAGTTTTATAAGGGGAAAACAATTTCATTATTTTCCTTAGAGGTTCGAACATCTAATAGCGCAGCTCAAAAACTCTATGAAAAATTTGGTTTTAAAGGAATGTATATCAGAAAGAATTACTATCCCAATCATGAAGATGCTTTGGTAATGACATTTTCCCCTTGCATGCCAAAATAAGGTTTGTTATAACCACTTCCATCAATTTTAGGAGTTGAAAAAGTGGGCTTTGCCCACTTTTTTTTTAAGAGACGGAGGTTTGTAACATGTTACACCAAGGTTTAGGACGTATCATTGAGCAAGTAGCCAAAGATCGTGGCATGGATAAAAAGATTATCATTTCAGCTCTTGAAGAAGCTTTTTTAACAGCTGCAAAGAAAAAATTTGGATTAACCAAGGAAATTGAAGCACATTTTAATGAAGAGATTGATGATATAGAGCTTTTTCAATTTAAAGTGGTGGTTGAAAAAATTGCAGATGAAGCGATGGAAATTACCTTATCAGAAGCTAAAAAACTAGATCCAGAAGTGGTCATGGGGGATAGCATTGGGGTTAAAATGGATGCTAAAAAATTTGGCCGGATTGACGCTCAAACCATTAAACAAGTGATTGTTCAAAAGGTTGCAGAAGCTGAAAAAGATATTATTTATAAAGAATATATTGGTCGAAAAGGAGAAATTATCTCAGGGATTGCTCGAAGATTTGAAAGAGGCAATATTATTGTGGATTTGGGAAAAACAGAAGCCATTATTCCTATCCGCGAACAAATTCCCGGAGAAAATATCCGAGCTGGCGATCGAGTGCAGGCCTATCTTTTAGAGGTTCAAGATGTCACGAGTAAAGGACCTCAGCTTGTTTTATCGAGATCTACCCCGTTATATTTAATTAAACTTTTTGAATTAGAAGTCCCTGAAGTATCGGAAGGAATTGTCATTATTAAAGGGGCTTCCAGGGAGCCTGGTTTTAGATCTAAGATTTCTGTGACCTCGAAAGATCCAGATGTGGATGCCGTAGGGGCCTGTGTGGGAATTAAAGGCTCTCGGGTTCAAAATGTGGTTCAAGAATTAAGAGGAGAAAAAATTGATATTGTCCCCTGGAGTGATAACGATATGCAATTTGTGGTCAATAGCTTGGCACCAGCTGAAATTTCAAAAGTGATTATTGATGATATTAACCACAGCATGGAAGTTATTGTGCCAGATGATCAGCTCTCCTTAGCCATTGGCAAAAAAGGGCAAAATGTACGGCTGGCCATGCAGATATCCGGCTGGAAACTGGATATTATTACAGAGTCAAAAATTTTAGAAAGAACCAATCGGGCCAAGAAAAGTCTCATGGCTATCCCCAAGATGACAGATACGCTGGCCATGGGGCTCTATCAGCATGGATTTGATACGTTTGAAGATGTGGCCAAAGGAGAGATTAAAGATTTGAGGTTGGTCCCAGGAGTGGAAACAGAAGAGAAAGCGCAGCTCATAAAACAAGATGCGCAATCACTTGTGAATCAGGGACTGACGACCGATAAGCTGGTCAATCCGCGGGAAGTTCCTGCTGAGGCAAAGGCTGTTGTAACACCGGAAACAGGAGACAATGAAAAAAGTTAAAATTTCAGATTTATTAATAGAGTTTACGCTGACAGCCGAAGAGTTCTTTAAAAAGTGTGGAGAGCTTAAACTCAAGGTTTCTTCAAGAGCAAAGATGGTTACAGAAGAAGAAGCACAGGTCCTTCGAAACGCTTTAAAAAATAAAGTCGTATCTTTAACAGAAGTTCGAAAGGGAGACATTGTTGAAAAACGTGTTCAAAGTTCGGTTATCCGTCGAAGAAAAGCTCCGACCCCGGCATCTTCTGTTTCAAAGGAGGAGCTAAAGGCAGAGTCAACGGTAGAACCAACAGTAGAGACAAAAGCAGAAGTAAAAAAAGAAGTACCTTCTGTTCCCGCTTCCTCAACGAAATCACGAGTTCCTAAAATTAATGTTGTTGCAGAGGCTCCAAAAGAGGCTGAAACTGCTGAATCTAAAGCGGTCAAAGCAGAAAAAGAAAGAATTGCTAAAGCCTTGTTAAATGAAGAAGAGGAACTGGCACGTAAACGGCGAAAAGCGTTTATTCAAAAAAGAACTGAAGAATTTGATATTCATGGATTTAATCGCGCAGAAAGAATTTATCAGCCCAAAAAGAAAAAAGTGGCGGTTGATAAATCCAAAATGCAATCAACCCAACTTACGACTCCCAAGGCCTCAAAACGTATTATTAAAATATCTGGAAATATTTTGGTTTCAGACCTTGCAGATCAATTAAAAGTCAAAGGTAGTGAAGTCATAAAAAAACTTATGGCGATGGGATCGATGGTGACATTGAATCAATCCATTGATGTGGATACGGCTACGCTCGTTTCCCGTGAGTTTGAGTATGAAGTTCTGAATGAAACTATTTCAGAAAAAGAGCTTTTAAAAAGAGAAGAAATTAAAAGTACAGATTTAAAACCACGCCCACCCGTTGTAACCATTATGGGACATGTGGACCATGGAAAAACAACTCTCTTGGATGCTATTCGAAAAAGCGATGTGGCATTAGGAGAAGCGGGGGGGATTACTCAACATATTGGGGCTTATATGGTGGATATAGGCAATGGGAGGAGCATTACTTTTATTGATACTCCGGGTCATGAAGCTTTTTCTGCTATGCGTGCCAGAGGAGCCAAAACAACGGATATTGTTATTTTAGTGGTGGCTGCGGATGATGGGGTGATGCCACAAACCAAAGAAGCCATTGCCCATGCAAAAGAAGCGGGTGTTCCTATTATTGTGGCGGTGAATAAAATTGATAAACCAGGAGCGCAACCGGAAAGAGTAAAAAAACAATTATCCGATTTGGATTTAATGCCAGAAGATTGGGGTGGAAAAACAATTTATGCTTTGGTTTCGGCTAAAGGTAAAACAGGGATTAAAGAACTTTTAGAGCTTATTTTATTGCAAGCTGATGTTTTAGAATTGCAGGCCAGTCCAAGTCATTTAGCCGAAGGGGTTATCTTAGAAGCTAAGATGGCTAAAGGGTTAGGACCGGTGGCAACGGTTTTAATTCAGCAGGGGACGTTGGTGAAGGGGGATATATTGATTTCGGGAACCACCACAGGAAAAGTTCGACTGTTGTTAGATGACCGAGGAAAACAACTAAAAGCAGCCACTCCTTCTTTCGCCGTAGAAGTGTCAGGATTAGACAGTGTGCCACAGGTAGGCGATCCATTTTTTTGTTTTAAAAATGAGGAAGATTCTAAACGGTTAGTACAATTTAGAATAGATCAAAAGAGACAAGCCATTGAAAAAGAAGGTACTCCTCCTGAAAAAATTACTTTGGAAGGTCTGTATGAAAAAATGCAAGAAGGGGAAGTAAAGGAATTAAAACTGATTGTAAAAGCAGATGTCCAAGGATCCGTAGAAGTGATTCGTCAGTCTTTAGAAAAGTTAAGTACGCCTCAAGTGAAAATGAATGTTATTTTTTCAATGACGGGAGCCATTTCTGAATCGGATGTCAACCTGGCTTCAGCATCGAATGCTATTATTATTGGATTTAATATTAGACCCGATATTAAAGCGCAAGAGTTGGCTAAGAGTCAAAAGGTCGATATTCGTCTTTATTCTATTATTTATGATCTTTTAGAAGACATGAAAAAATCCATGGTGGGACAATTAGAGCCAACGTTTAAAGAAAGTGTGTTGGGAAGAGCGGAAGTGCGTAATGTATTTAAAATTTCTAAAGTGGGGGCTATTGCGGGGTGTAATGTGGTTTCTGGGAAAATTACTCGAACGGCCAAGGCTAGATTACTCAGAGATTCTGTTGTTATTTACACAGGAAAGATTTCTTCTCTGAAACGATTTAAAGACGATGCGAAAGAGGTTTTGGAAGGGTATGAGTGTGGAATTGGGTTAGAAAATTATAACGATGTGAAAGAAAACGATGTGATTGAAGCCTTTATGGTTGAAGAAATAGCAGGGGTTCTTTCATGACTGAAGGTAGAAGAACCAAAAGAGCTTCTGAACAAATTCGCGATGTCATTGCGCATTTGGTGATTAAAGGATTTAAAGATCCGAGAGTCAATGGATTTATTACCGTTACTAAAGTTGAAATGACGCCAGATTTAAAATTGGCTCGCGTTTTTGTGAGTATTTTAGGAGAAAAAGAAAAGCGACTTAAAGTATTAAAAGGGCTTCAAAATGCTTCTGGGTTTATTAAATCCAATATCGCTAAAGCCTTAAAACTTCGTTTTACACCAGACCTTGAATTTGGGTTGGATGATTCGCTAGATTATGTTGAAAAAATTGATCGTTTGTTAAAAGAAGCCAATGGCTATGAATAGCGTTATTTCAGAAATCAAAAAAGGAAAAAATTTTTTAGTTTGTTCTCACGTGGGACCGGATGGAGATGCGATGGCATCGACATTAGCCATGGGGTTGGGTTTAGAGCAACTTAAAAAAAAAGTAACCTATTATAATCATGACCCTGTTCCTGAAAATCTCCGATTTTTACCAGCCTCTAAAAAAGTCATCACAGAATTAAAAGAAACTTTCAACTTTGATGCTGTATTTGTGATGGATTGTGGTGCTTTAGAACGCTTGGGGAAAAAATTTGCCCAGTTTCATGGGTATAAAAAAATAATTAATGTCGATCACCATGCCAGTAATGACCGTTATGGAGATATTAATTATATTTTGTCAGATGCAGCGAGTTCTGGCGAGGTCGTATGGAAGGTTTTAAAAAAGGCAGGCTGTAAGCTGACGTCTGACATTGCAACGAATCTTTATTGTACGCTTGTAACCGATACGGGTTCTTTTCGGTATTCCAATACCAACGAACATACCTTGAAATTGGCTTCTGAAATGGTGGCAGCGGGAGCAGATCCATCAACGGTATCCATCCATTTATTTGAATCTCAACCCTATCAAGCTTTTCAGCTCTTGGGGCGTTTATTAGATAGATTAAAAGTATCTTCGGATGGTCGCTACAGTTGGTCTGTAATTTATCAGAAAGATTTAAAAGAGGTGGGTACAAGTTATGAAGTGACGGAAGATTTTATTAATTATCCCAGAGCCATTAAAGGGGTTGAGGTTGCTTTTCTTTTTAAAGAATTACCCGAGGGGGCCTATAAAATCAGCATGCGATCTAAAACCCATATAGATGTCTCGCAAATTTGTATGGCGTTTGGTGGAGGAGGGCACAAAAAAGCGGCTGCCTGTATTATTAAAGGGTCCTTTGATGATGTTTCTCAAAAAATTTTTGAAAAAGTTCACGCGGTATTAGTATGAATGGAATGCTGGTCATTGATAAACCCAAAGGGCTAACCTCTGCCCAAGTTGTGGGGATCATTAAAAAAAGATTTAATTTAAAGAAGGTAGGACATGGGGGAACGTTGGATCCATTGGCTACAGGCGTTCTTCCCATTTTTATTAACCAAGCCACTAAATTATCTTCCTATCTTTTAAATAGCGATAAGGTCTACGAAGGAACCTTTCTTTTAGGAGTAGAGACAGATACGCAAGATATCTGCGGCCGTATTATAGCGGAAAACTCTGTAGTGATTTCCGATTTAGATATTCAAGAAGCCATGAAGACATTTTTAGGTCCCCAACAACAACTTCCCCCGATGTATTCTGCCATTAAAAAAAAAGGAAAACCTTTGTATCATTATGCCCGAAAGCAACAGGAAGTAGAAAGAATGCCTCGGCCAATTCATATTTTTGATTTTGAGTTTCTCTCTAGAAAAGACAAGGAAGTAGACTTTCGCGTGCACTGTTCAAAAGGAACCTATGTACGAACGCTGTGCAGCGATTTAGGGAAAAAGTTGGGAACGTATGCATGTGTCAAAGACTTAAAACGTATTCGGACGGGCATTTTATCAATGGAAGAGGCTATTGAATTTGAAAAATTAAATTCCCAAAATGTGATGTTTGCCCCTCATTATAAGGATATAAAAGAACTTTACAATCGCCTGGGGACTGTGCTAAAAAATCAACCATTATAAAGGAAAGGAAAAGAAAGGAAAATCATGGCATTTACAGATGAACAGAGGAAAGACACTGGATCGCCTGAGGTACAAGTAGGGATCTTAACAGCTCGCATCAACAGTCTTACAGAACATGTTAAAGCACATGTCAAAGATCATAGTTCTCGTCGAGGTCTTTTAAAGCTCGTGGGACACCGAAAACGATTGATGGATTATCTTCGTACCCATGACAAAAGCCGCTATCAAAAAGTGGTGGCAGACCTAGGGCTTCGTAAGTAAACATTTCATCTTCATTTTTTAATATAAACGATTAACAAAAGGAAAAATTATAATGAATACACATGTCAAACGTGAGTTATTTGGAAAAACCTGGTCTATCGATATCCACAAGGTGGCCAAACAGGCCAATGGTGCTGTTTTAATCCGATGTGGAGATACCGTTGTTTTAGTGACGGCGGTAATGTCGAAAGACGTTAGAGAAGGGCAGGATTTTTTTCCGCTCACGGTAGATTTTCAAGAAAAATTTTATGCAGCTGGAAGAATCCCTGGAGGATTTTTTAAACGAGAAGCAAAGCCTTCCAGCAAAGCAACGCTGACGGCACGTCTTATTGATCGTCCCCTTCGTCCTTTATTTCCTCAAGGATTTTTTAACGATGTGCATATTGTGGCGACCACGCTATCCGTCGATGGAGAAAATGATCCAGATGTATTGGCTCTCATTGGTGCATCGTGTGCTTTAGAGATTTCAGATATTCCTTTTTCAGGTCCAGTCGCGGCCATGCGGGTAGGGCGCGTGGATGGAAAATTTGTGGCAAATCCTGGTCCAGAGCTTCAAAAGAAAAGTGATATTGAGATTTTGGTGTCTGGATCCAAACATGCTGTTACCATGGTTGAAGGGGGTGCCAAGATTGTTTCAGAAGAAGATATTTTAGAGGCTATTTTATTTGCTCATCGTGAGATGCAATCTCTGATTCAATGGCAAGAAGAGCTTAAAAAACAATATGGAATAAAAAAGGCTGAATTTACGCCACCCAAAGAAAATACGGCTTTAAAAGAATCTGTAGAAAAACTCTGTGTTTCGGAATTTTCAAAAATTGTGCATTTGCCCGGTAAAAGTGAGCGAAGTGAAAAATTAAGTCAGCTTAAAAAAGAAGTCGTTGAAAAATTGTTGGCTACGGTATCGGAAGAAGAAAAAGAAGCGAAAAAAGAAGAAATTAAAAACTTTTTTGATTTGGCCAAAGAACACTATGCAAGATCTTATACTTTAAAAAATAAAAAACGAATTGATGAGCGTTCCTATGCCACCATTCGGCCCATTACGATTGAAGTGGGACTTTTACCTCGTACACATGGATCGGCTCTTTTTACTCGAGGGGAAACACAAGCCTTGGCCATTGTTACGTTGGGCACATCAGAAGATGAGCAACGAATAGATTCTATTGAAGGAGAATCTAGTCAGTCTTTTATGCTGCATTATAATTTTCCACCGTTTTCAACAGGGGAAACAGGATTTTTAAGAGGCCCCGGCAGAAGAGAAATTGGTCATGGTGCTTTGGCGGAACGAGCGCTGCAAGGCATATTGCCCGATGCAGAAAAATTTCCTTATACCATTCGGGTGGTTTCTGAAATTTTAGAATCTAATGGATCTTCTTCGATGGCGTCTGTCTGTGGAGGAACCTTGGCGTTGATGGATGCAGGGGTTCCGATTGTAGCTCCTGTGGCTGGGATTGCGATGGGACTTATTAAAGAAGGATCACAGGTTGCCGTTTTATCCGATATTTTAGGAGATGAAGATGGATTTGGAGATATGGATTTTAAAGTAGCAGGGACCCAAGTCGGAGTGACGGCTCTTCAAATGGATATTAAAATTGAAGGTGTGACAGAAGATATTATGAGAACGGCCTTGGCTCAGGCAAAAGAAGGGCGTTTATTTATTTTAAATAAAATGAAAGAAGCTTTGGCTCAAAGTCGAAGCAATCTTTCTCCTCATGCTCCACGAATTTATCAGCTTACGGTCCCAAAAGATAAGATCCGAGATGTTATTGGCAGTGGAGGAAAAACGATTCGAGGGATTATTGAAGCCACCGGTGCAAAAATTGATATTGATGATGATGGGGTTGTTAATATTGCCTCCAACAATGAAGAGGCTTTACAAAAAGCCATTGAAATTGTGAAAGGCATTGTGACAGATCCTGAAGTGGGTAAGGTGTACAAAGGAAAAGTAATTAAGATTATGGATTTTGGAGCTTTTGTAGAAATTTTGCCCAATCGTGAAGGACTGGTGCATATTTCAGAACTAAGTCTCGATCGCGTGAACCAGGTGACAGATATAGTTAAAGAAGGCGATGAACTGGATGTGAAAGTATTAGAAATAGATCGCCAGGGAAAAATTCGATTAAGTCATAAAGTATTACTGGAAGGCTATGATGAAACGAAACATCATCGAGAACCACCGCCTCCTAGGGATTCTAGAGACCGCTATGGAAAATCAAGAGGTCCTGGAAGACGATAGATCAATGCTCACGGTAAAAATCAAACGTCTTCGATCTGATTTACCCCTTCTTCCGTTACCCAAGACCATGACTGAAGGGGCTTCGGGATATGATCTCATGGCCGATATTGAAGCGCCCATTACGCTTCTTCCTAAAGAAAGAATCTTAGTTCCTACAGGTATTTTACTTGAGATCCCCAGGGGATATGAAGCCCAAATTAGACCGAGGAGTGGACTGGCTATTAAACAAGGAGTGACGGCACTCAATTCTCCAGGCACCATTGATTCTGATTATCGAGGGGAAATTAAAATTATTTTAATTAATTTAGGGAATGAAAATGTAGCGATTAAGAGGGGAGATCGCATTGCGCAGCTTGTGTTTCAAAAAGTCATTGAAGTTCAATGGCAAGAAGTAGATGAACTCAAAGAAAGTATTAGAGGAGAAGGGGGCTTTGGGCACACCGCCGTCTAAACTACCAAATCTTATTACCTTTGGGCGTTTTTTATTAGTGCCCATTGTCATGATTCTTCTTTTAACCGATGCTCCTTGGGTAGGAATTTTAACAGCCACACTTATTTTTATTGCTGGGATGAGCGATATTTTAGATGGTTATTTGGCACGTCATTGGAAATCTGAAACCAATATGGGGAAATTACTAGATCCTCTAGTCGATAAAACGCTGGTGATGGCGGTGCTTATTATGATGATTGGCCTGTCCAGAGTTCATCCGGTTTTAGTGGTTATTATTGTTGGTCGAGAAATTTTTATTACCGGACTTAGAGCCATTGCTTCTAGTCATGGATTAGTAATCGGTGCAAAGACAGCAGCAAAGTATAAAACTACTTTTCAAATGATTGCCGTTGGGGGATTGGCCATTCATGAAACCTATTTTGGAATCAACTTTCATTTGATTGGGCTTTTACTTTTATATATTTCTTTGGCATTTTCTCTCTATTCAGCCATTGAATATGTTGAATTATTTTTTAAAGTTCTGTATGAAAGAAAATAGTATACGGGTGTAGCTCAGTTGCCCTGTGGGTAGAAGTTTTTTAGTTTATTTAAGAAGTTTGCGGGTGTAGCTCAGTTGGTAGAGCGTTTCCTTGCCAAGGAAAAGGTCGCCGGTTCGAAACCGGTCACCCGCTTTTTTATTTTTGCTAGTGTTGATCAGAGATAATGTGGTCCAATATGGCTAAATCTTCTTTAGAAATTTTCATGTCCTCATTGAGATCAAAATGGAGGAGCTCGACAGTAGGAAGTTGAAAAGATGTATCATCCAAAGCAGAAACCAATAACGCTCGATCTTTTGGATTTACCTCCCCATCAAAATTTAAATCTCCCCGACGAAGTTTTTTGAATGTTTCAAGCGATGCGGAGATGGATGCCTCTATTTTTTCAATGACTTTTGGTAATGCTTTTAGAAGGATATCTAATTTTTGAATAGCGCTGACTCTATCCGGCTCAGTTAGCAGCTCCACAAGCGAGGGATCTTTAATATTCTGAATTGAACGGATACTTTTGGTATACAGTCGTGTTATTTCTATAAAAATATTTCTTAATTTTTGATAACTCCTAAGTAGGTAATACATATGTGTAGCTTTTTCTGGGAGCGTTGTATGAAGTCTTTCGGCCTGTGTGAAGAGGAAATATTCAATATCTATTTCTTCATTTAATATTAAAAAGGGACTGATTAATCTATCTAAAAATAGAGGCGTACTAGCATTAAATAGATTGACCTTTTTTCTTTCATTCTTTGGATCTGCTTCGAGCTCTATCAATATCTTTGCAACAATAGGGGCATAATCATTGGCTATAAGAGCTAATTCACGAGCATTAGGTACAAAGTCTTGTTTTATAAAAGAATAAATTTTAGTTTTAATCCTCATTCTTTCTTTATCAATAAGATAATGTATAAATTCATGTCGGCACACCTCTAAATTGGCATCTTGTTGAATTAAAATCCATGCCTGCTCATTGTTTAGACTGTTTGTTTGTGGAGGAATGTATTTCCCCATCAAAACCTCCCCATTCTCCATAGAGCTACCGTCTAAAAAATGATTTATGATATTTTCAGGAGTGTTTTTCCAATACTCTTCAGGAACCGTTATTAAAGATTGGCTAAATGTCTTTCTTGGAATCCCAATGACCTTTAAATCCGGTGATTCAATAAGGTGAAGGAACTGGTCAACCGTTTGAGCTGTAAATATTTTCTCAAGCTCATTCTTATCTACTTCTGATCCAAATTTTAAAGTGATATTTTCTGCAAATGCCTGTTTAGTTATTAGACACATTAGGCCCATAAAGAGGATGGTTTTTAACTTATTCATCTTGTTACAAGGTGATTTATTTATAGGTTTCATATTTTTTCAAAGATTATGCAATTTATGTGCCCAAAAATAGATCAATTTCCAAAATATTCAACAATATTGTTTTCAGATTCGAAGAGTTTAAGACGATAAAGCTTGGCTTCTTTTAATTTTTCTGAAATGATTTTCCAAAGAGAAGTGCACATGTTTTCTGCTGTTGGAATAATATCTTTTAGAAATTCAACATCAGAGTTTAAATTTTTATGATCCACTAATGTATGGATTTCTTTCATGAGAAATTTTTTTAAGCGTTTAATATCCATGACCATTCCCGTGTGTGGATCGACTTCTCCTTGAATGGTGACTTCTAAAACATAATTGTGCCCATGCCCCCGGAAACATTCTTGAAAAATTTCTTCATTTTTTTCTTGAGAGAATTCAGGATTCCAAAGTCTGTGATAAGCAGAAAACATAATTTTAGTTGTGAGATAATGCATATGATGGGGACTTATCTTGCTTTTCTTATTGAAAAATGCAAGCGAATAAACTAACAATAAACCTTCTTTCTATTGGGCGGCGTTGCCAAGTGGTAAGGCGTCAGTCTGCAAAACTGACATGCAGCGGTTCGATTCCGCTCGCCGCCTCGCTTCACTCGTCGTCTCGTTCCATCGAACCGCTTGCAGCGTCTCTTGAATACGGTCGCATATGCTCCCTTGGGTCCGCTCGCGCCGCCTCCAATCGCTTCAGATACGCGCTGTGCGCTCTGCTGTGTCAGGGGCTTCCTCCACCCGTTCTCAACGTACTTCCCTGTACGCCTCGCACGTGCATCGTTGTCTTCCTAGCATGGTTCGTATCTCTTTGTGAGCTCTACTATTATCATAGTAATTTACTATTACTTTCGGATGACCTTTTTACAATGCCTAAAAGATACACAGAATTATAGGGTGCATAGAATAAGGGATTGTTTAAAATATTAAGCAATTTCAAATAGTTATAAAAATTATTGCATCTATATAAAATGGTCTAAATTTTGCTTATCTTGCCTTGAGTTTAACGAACAGGGAGGGGATTATCCATGAAACAATTTAAATTTTTCTTATGTGCGATCATCGTATTGGGGGGACAAACTGCTCTGGCTCAACTAGAGCCACAGGGATTAGATGATTTTCCTCCGGTTCGACCTTTTGAGACCTTTTTTAGTGACGATGATTCTTATCGTTCAATCAGTGAAATTTTAAGATCCTATGGATATGCTCAAGCGCAAGAAGGGGAAACGCATCAGGTATTTACCCTCAGGGAATCTGGGAAAAACTTTAAAGTAAAATTTTTAACACCTGCTTCCTTAACCCAAGTGATTCGAGGATCTCACATGGGGCGAGTTCAAGTAGAAGTTGAAATTGATGGAGGACCTTCTCGTACTCATTTTTTATCGGAATTTATTGATTTTACAGATACAAGAGATGTAACAAAAATCTTGAGGATTTTACAGACAGAAGGGGGATTTCAAAGTTCTACCGTAGAACACCCCATGGATCTTCCTACAGTTCGAGAAACCCTGAAATGGCGTAGTTCGGTTGAATCTTTATTTCAAGAAAAACATTTTTCTTCTGAAGGGAGAACTTATACATGGAACTATGAAGGGACTCCAAGACTCCTATCTTCAAAACCCAAAGGAGTTTACCAGATTCAAATTAGAGCGTTGGACTATCTCTCAGAAAAATCGGTTTTGTGTGTCATAACGTTAAGTTCTGAAAAGAAAAGTGTTTCTGCTATCTTGAGAGTTTTTTCAGAAGATTCTCTATCGGTGTTGCAATCATTGGTTGAAGATTTAATGTCTAAAGATAAATCACTGGCTTTTGAAATGATGAATGACTTTTGTCGAGGGAATTATTATGAGCGAGCGGTGTATAGTTTTCGCATCGCAAGAAGTAGCCGACTCTTGGGGGCATTAAGAGATGTTATGCACAATGTCCGCTCAGAATCTGGGAGAACACGGATTTCTAATTTAGATAAAGCAAATCAAGAAATCTTGGCTGATTTTTTTAGTCGTTCCTTTATTGAACGAATGTCTGAAGCTCCCGATATTGTTCGAGCCTTAAGAGAGATGCGTTCTTCTTTAGAAGGAGTGGTAGAAGTTGATGCGCGGCATTTGGAAAATAATGAAAATTTAAAAACCGCTTTGGCTCTTTTTATGGTGGAAACTGAAGGTGAAATATTGGGTGAGAGAAACTGGGCTTCCATTCGAGATATCTTTTTAAGAGAAGTATTTCGTGAGGCGAAGAAGCCAAAATAAAATGAAAAAGTGTTTTTCGTTGTTTTTAATTCTTGCGTTTATTCTTTCTCCGATTTCTCAAATCTTAGCCAATGAAAAAGAGAATGAAGATGATTTAAGGGGAATTTTTGGGGATAAAGAGGAAGAATCCGAAGTTGTTATTCTAAATTCTTCTCGGGAAAGAATTTTGAATGACTTTTTTGAGCTTCAAGACAAAGTCAATAAAGAGCTGACGGCCGAATCTTTTCAAAGGCTTAAAAATAGTGCCCAGCGTATTTTAAATACTCCAGCGATTGATTGGGAATCTGCTTCCTCCTCTTTTTTAATTTCTGAATTTGAAAATAGTCTTAGCCAAGATTTTAAAAAATTTGGAAAGTTAAATGTTCAGCAACGAGTATTTTGGGATAAAAACAGTGAAGCACTAGAAACATTTTCTCTGATTTCGAAAGAAAAAGTATTTTGGGAATTTCAAGAAACTCTGAAAGCATTTAAAAAAATGCAAATTCTGGCTCATGAAAAAGATGAGCATAAAGACCTCTCTCTTTTTGATAGTTTTAATCTAGAATTAAATGACATTGGAAAAAAAGATTTTGACCAATTTGTTTCTCGTCAAAATTATCATGTAGTGGGCAGTAAAATTATTCCTAGGCTTTCTGAAGACATGGACATTGAGCAAGAAGCTTTGGGAGAAATACCGGATGAAATACACTGGAAGAATCTTTTAAGAAGAGCCGCCATTGATTTATACATCAATCGGTGGGTACACCTAGATAGTCTGTGGATGAGAGAGCGGTTTCCTGTTGGGCAACGAGTGTCTATTCTTCCTTTATTCTGCCAAAATCATTATTTTAGCATTCATCCTTTGAGCATTCCTAGCCTTTTAGAAGAAAGAAAAAATGTTCCGAGTCGAGCTCTTTTAGATGCACAATTTTATATGAAATTGAGTAGTGATCCTGAAATAGTGATTCCAGTCTTAGCCTCAGATCTTCTTTCTCAAAAACTCATTGGCATGATTCCTGCTTGGAAAGGGGAGTATGAGGTCTTAGAAAAGGTGAGCAGTGAAATGTCTCAGGAGCTTATTCATAATTTAACATTCACTCTTCAATCGATGGAAAATTTATTTGCACGTTATGGATTAAGTTGGGTATTTCAACAATATTCTCAAAAAAATATTTTTCAAAATATTTTAAAAGCCAAGAAACTTCTTTTATCAGTATCGATTGAAAGAATTTTGGTGGATTCCGGTGCAGAGGTGATGCCTGATACCCAAGAGAAATTGTTAGCTTTGGTTGAAGAAACAGTTCGGGATCATCAAGATGATTTTTTAGAACTATCCACTAAAATTACGAAGCATCATGAAACAGCCGCGCAACAGGTAAAAGAAGTGGAACAGATGGTCGCTGATCAGATGAATCCAAAAGTATCTGCTCAGCGGCTTTTAGAGCATGCCCTAGACATGTCTAAAAAAATATCTGAGCAAGATCAACGTATTCGTGATCTTAAGAATGGGTTAAAACTTTCTCCGGTAGAAGATACGCCAGACAATTTTAGATTGGCAACATTGGTTTTTGCTGGTGATTTAAGAGAGGCTTTTTCTAAAGATTCCTTTGATGAGATTGAAAAAATATTATTCCCCAGTGAGGGGAGTACTTATGATGCTGCTTATCATCGATACCAAGAATGGTTAAAGACATTTGAGGGAGAAGCGCAGACTAAAAAAGATGTGATTAGAGTGGCACAAACCTTGGGGCTTGATCACTATCAATTTTTAGCGAGTCTTTTTGTGGACCCTAAAAAAAGAATTCAGTTTGAAGAAATTATGAAAGCCCGCTATTTGGCCCAAGAACCTATTTTAGATACAGAAATAAAATATATGGGTTCTAAAGCCCCTCTCTATCAACAACTTCTTTTGGCCCAAGACAATCGAGAGTCTGAGGATATTTTAATAGATCTTGTTCAAAGGGCCGTTTGGGATTTAAAGACCAAGGTGGAATATGAACTTGATCGTTTTTGCCAGTTAGATTTAAATTCTGAAGAGGGAATGAAATTTTTACTGGCGAATTCTTTTTTTCGCTATGCAGCGTTTTCTCGCGTGTCTGATTCCCAAGGTTTTTCAAAGATTAACGATGACATGATTCATACTTTTCAAGAGCAGGTTTCTCATCAAGGGACTTTTCACAATGCGGTGGGCTATGGTTTTTTAACCATTATTGGCCTTTCCTTTTTATCGGGTCCTATGTCTCGCCTGCCTAGATGGTTAGGGGGACGATTTATGCCACGCGTACCTCATGGTATTTTAAAAGTGTCTGAAGTGTTTGGTATTGGGGCTGCTCCCTTTGCCATGTGGTGGATGGCCCAAGATTCCAAACGCTTATTTTGGGATGAAGGATATTCGGTAGAAGCGTTGGAACATTGGTATGATACGCAATCAGAGGGGAGTGATCAAACGGCCACTGTGGTGGATGTCTTAAAGGCGCACCACGATAGTCAAGACCCAAAAAATCCAGGAAGAGAAATTCGAGATATCATTAAAAGTCGTTTAGAGCTTAGAATTACTCAGGGGAGTTTTTTGCTCTTTGCTCCCATCCAAATTGCTTTTGTAAAGGGGATGCTCAATTTTGGATATGGTATGTATAGTCAATATCTTCCCTTGACGCGAAGGGTGGGAATTACCTCTGCTTTGGGAAAACTTTCTGTGCCCACCCGGTTTTGGACATTTAAACCGGGCAATGAACTTTTAATGCTTTCAGGGGGGGAATTAAAAGCAGCGTATTTAAATGCTGTTGACCGATCGATGACCGTCCCACAACTTAAAAAATATGTGGAGAAATGGATTTTCCTATTAAAGCGTCAGCTGTCTTTTCATGAGGCGAATTTTGGGAAAGCAGCGACGTGGGATCAGACAAAATTAGTTCTTAAAAATAATACAAAAAGGGTTCAAGAACGTCAGCTTCTTGTTGTGCAATTAAAACTGTATGAAGAAGCCCTGTTAGTTTTAAAAGAATCTCCTGTGGCTAAAGTTAGTGAGTTAGCATTTAAAGATCGGTTTAAAGACGTTATGGTGAATCTAGAGGTGTTCTATTTTGCTGAGAATTTAGATCGCCTTTATCCTCGAGATGAATTGGTATGGCTCATGGCTAATATACGAACCGAGAAATTTTTTAATCATTGGTTTGGCGGCTGGGTAGGTTGGCATGGACCTTTGGGGCGAGCACTTCAAAAAATGCAAGCCTATCAGTATCTTCTGTCTCAACGAGAGCCGTTACTGATGTCCCTATTTCGATAAACTCGACAGAAAGGTTTTTAAATTCTTTTTAATTTTTTCTTCCAGTTGTCTGGCCCGTTCTTTAGAAATTTTATATTTATCGGCAATGGCTTGAAGTGTCATGGGTTTTTCAGCAATTAGCCTTTTTTTAAAAATAAAAAGATCTCTGTCTTTTAATGTTTTTTGAAACTCATTCATGGTGTTTTTTAAATTGATTTCTTCTTCGTGTTCAGAGAGTGCTTGCTCGACATTGCCCTGTTGGTCTACAATAAAATCAATCCGGGTGTGTTTATCTTCATCATCTTTGTTAATAGGCGCATCCAAGGAAACATCTCGTCCATGCATCATCCGTTGATCCATTTCAATCACATCTTTTTCTCGAACCCCTAATTTTTGGGCCAAAAGTTTAGGGGTTCCTTCAATGTCTAATTGATCTAAAGCTTCTTTTTCTTTTTGAAGGCGGTAAAATAATTTTCGTTGCGCCTGGGTAGTCCCAATTTTAACCACACTCCAGTTTTTTTGAATATAGTCATGGATATAGGATCGTATCCACCACACGGCATAGGTAATGAGTCTTGTGTCTTTATAAGGGTTATAGGTTTTGACAGCCCGCATGAGTCCGATATTTCCTTCTTGGATAATATCCATGAGTTTTAATCCGTATCCTGCATATTCATTGGCAATTTTAATGACAAATCTAAGATTAGAAATAACCAGTTTATGAGCGGCTTCAAGGTCTTTATCTTTAAACCATTTTACGGCAAGACCCATCTCTTCTTCTTTTGTAAGTAGCGGATATTGTAGAACTTCTTGCATATATTTCTCAGGGGGAGAGATAACTTTAGGAAGATGATGATTTTTGGCCATAACGTCGTAATATAAGGCTAAACCTGCTTAAAGTCATCTTTTTTTCATCCCCCTTGACAGCCGGTAAAATATGCATATATTAGCGGCTTATATATAAGGAGGTAAATGCTTATGAAATTTAAACCATTGTCAGACCGTTTATTGGTTAAACGCGTCATTGAAGAAACAAAAACAAAAGGGGGAATTATTATTCCCGATACTGCTCAAGAAAAGCCCCAAGAAGCAGAAGTGGTAGCCGTAGGGGATGGTAAACTTTTAGAAAATGGTACCAAAAGACCCTTGCCCATTAAGGCAGGAGATCGAGTACTTTTTTCTAAATATTCTGGAACAGAAATTAAATTAGAAGGTGTAGAACATCTGATTCTTAAAGAAGAAGATGTTTTAGGAATCGTTCAATAAAGGAGGAAAAAACAATGTCAGCAAAACTTATTCAATTTAGCGAAGGCGCTAGACAGTCGATTGCAAGAGGAGTGGATACTCTGGCCAATGCGGTAAAAGTTACATTAGGCCCAAAAGGACGAAATGTGATTTTAGAAAAATCGTTTGGTTCACCCACAATCACAAAAGATGGTGTGTCTGTGGCTAAAGAAATTGAGCTTGAAGATAAATTTGAAAATATGGGCGCTCAAATGGTGAAAGAAGTGGCTTCAAAAACTTCTGATACCGCCGGAGATGGTACAACCACAGCCACCGTTTTGGCTCAGGCCATTTTTAGAAAAGGGTCTAAAGCCGTGGCGGCAGGTCATAACCCCATGGAATTAAAACGTGGAATCGACAAAGCGGTTACGACCGTTGTAGCAGAGCTTTCCAAATTCAGCAAAAATATTAAAGACAGAAAAGAAATTGCTCAAGTGGGGACTGTGTCTGCCAATGGCGATGAAACGATTGGAAAAATTATTTCTGAAGCCATGGATAAAGTAGGAAAAGAAGGCGTTATTACGGTTGAAGAATCTAAAACCATGGATACAACGTTAGAAGTGGTGGAAGGGATGCAGTTTGACCGAGGCTATCTTTCTCCTTATTTTGTGACGGACCCAGAAAGAATGGAAGTGGCTTTGGAAGATGCCTATGTCTTAATTCACGAAAAGAAACTGTCTAATTTACGAGAGCTTTTGCCTGTGTTAGAAAAAGTTGCTCAATCGGGGAGACCTCTTTTGATTATTGCTGAAGATGTTGAAGGAGAAGCCCTGGCAACACTCGTCGTCAATAAAATTCGGGGTACCATTAAGTGCGCCGCTGTAAAAGCGCCTGGATTTGGTGACAGACGAAAATCTATGTTAGAAGACATTGCTGTTTTAACCAATGGCCAAGTGATTTCTGAGGATCTGGGATTAAAAACAGAAAATGTAACGCCCGAGCATTTAGGACAAGTAAAACGCGTTAAAATTGATAAAGACAATACGACCCTTATCGATGGAAAAGGGAAAAAGGCCGATATCGAAGCCCGGGTGAAACAAATTCGCGCTCAAGTGGAATCTACCGATTCCGACTACGACAAAGAAAAACTTCAAGAAAGATTAGCAAAACTCGTGGGTGGAGTCGCAGTTGTTCGCGTGGGTGCTGCTACAGAAGTGGAAATGAAAGAAAAGAAAGCCCGCGTGGAAGATGCTCTTCATGCAACCCGAGCGGCGGTTGAAGAAGGCATTGTCCCTGGGGGTGGAGTGGCGTATTTAAGAACCTTAAAATCACTGAATGATCTTAAGAATAAACTTAAAGACAGTCCCGAGCAACAAACCGGTGTTGACATTGTCAGACGTGCTCTTGAAGAGCCCATTCGACAAATTGTGGAAAATGCCGGACACGAAGGCTCTGTGGTGGTTGACAAAGTCTTAAGTAATTCAAACAATAATTATGGATTTGATGCAGCCCAAGAAGAGTACGGTGATCTTTTGGAACGAGGGATTATTGATCCTACAAAAGTAGTTCGCACGGCTCTTCAAAATGCAGCTTCTGTTGCTTCTTTGATGATTACAACTGAGGCAATGATTGCAGAAAAACCTGAAGAAAAACCAGCTATGCCAGCCATGCCTCCAGGAGGAATGGGCGGTATGGGTGGAATGGGAGGAATGGGCGGCATGATGTAAGCCGAAAAAATTCGTCATCCCGGACTTGATCCGGGATCCAGGAAAAGGGAGATTCTGTTGAATCTCCCTTTTTTATTTGTTAGGGTGTTTTTGATGATTGAACTTAAAGGCAAAAAAGCGTTGGTAACTGGGGGTTCACGCGGTATTGGCCGAGCCATTGCAGAAGAACTCTCTCAAGCCGGCTGTGACGTAGCCATTAATTTTTTACGAAATAAAAAAGCAGCAGAAGATGTTGCAAAAAATTTAAAAAAACCACCCTTGCTGTTAAAGGGCAATGTATCTAATGAAAAAGATGTGTCTTCCATGTTTGAAGTCATTCAAAAAGAGTGGGGTGCTTTAGATATTGTGGTTAGTAATGCGGCTTCTGGTGTATTAAAACCTCCGATGGAGCTTACGCTTCACCATTGGCATTGGACATTGGACATTAATAGCTGGGCTCTTTTGGCATTGGCTCAAAAAGCAGTTCCTCTCATGAAAAATGGGGGAAAAATTATTGGAATTTCAAGTCTGGGTTCTGTGCGGGCTATTCCCAATTACACCTTGGTGGGAGCATCAAAGGCAGCGTTGGAATCCATTGTTCGGCACTTGGCTCAAGAGCTGGCTTCTAAAAAAATTAATGTCAATGCGATTTCCGCCGGAGTAGTCGATACCGATGCGTTAAAACATTTTTCTAATCGAGATCAGTTGATTTCAAACTCTCAACAAAAAACTCCTGCCGGCAGGCTCGTAGAGCCCAAAGATGTAGCGAAAGTAGCTTTATTTCTCTGCAGTGATCTTTCAGAAATGATTCACGGACAAACTATTATTATCGACGGCGGTTACTCCATCGTTGCATAACCAAGGCTCTTTTCCTGAGCCACAATACTAAAGGAATAAAATAGAGCACCAGTATCGGCCAATTGCCCGAGGGTGTATTGTTGTTGTGATCGCCCGTGTCGATATATCCACATCCACCCCCACCACCGCCTCCTCCACTATCACCACCAGCCGTAATACCTGTTCCCCCACTTCCACCATCGCTGACTGGATTATCAGTTCCACTTCCGGTAGTTGTAAAATTACTCCCAACAATATCAAGAGTATCTAGGCTAGCGTACCTTTGTGTCATTTCTAAACTTCCTTTAATATCTAAAATGGAAGCTCCTGTTTGCGACTTTTTATCCATGCTATTAATGGCATCTTGGGATGCTCCCAGTGAAGACAATGACAGAGTACTATTTTTAAGTATATCTTTAACGGCTTTTGCATAATCTTTTGTTGCGTCGGATCCGAACCGAACTAAGAGTCTTTGATATACCATGGCTGCACCTGCAGAAACGAGGGGTGCAGATGCAGAGGTTCCAGAAGCATACACATAAAGAGAAGCTGGATATACATTATTGTTGCCTGGAAAAAGTTTTCCAAAAAGAGAGCTTAAAGTATATCCACTTGGCAATTGGTTTTGAAAGTTACTCGATAGAGTAGGGGTAAATATATTTTCACCCGGAGCTACCAAAGTTACAGAATGTTCTCCATAGTTAGACTGATTCCATCGGTGACCATCTGCTGTATGTGCACCCACAGCGATGACATCCAAAGCTGGGGTTTCATAAGAAAGATTGGCTGGGAATTTTGGGAGAGCATCGTTATTCGCTCCATCATTTCCAGAAGAGGCAATGAGAATAGCTCCTTTTGAATTAGCATATTGTACAGCATCTACAATATGACAAGGTGATGAGACCATAAACGTATTTTGATTATATGTAGTACATCTTGCTGTGGGAAAGGCAGTAGGATTTGAAACTGTATCATCAAACCACGGGCCTCCTAAGCTTGCATTAATAACTTTAGCACCATGATCCGCAGCATATCGAATACCTGCTGCAATCGCTTCAGAAGCGCTCAGCAATGTAGGGATGCCATTTTCAAGTTTTAATTTTGCAGATTGAATTAACATTACCTTCCCTGTTTGGCATACGCCGACACCTTGAGTGCCAAGGCCATAATTATTTCCATTTGCGACAATAAGGCTACTAGTAGCGGTTCCGTGAAAAAGATCTAGATGGATGCGGAAATATTGATCATGTGCTTCATTATTTGTTCCAGATTGATTACCTAGCTCTATTATTTTATTTAAAATATTAGTGAGTGTTTGCCCTTGTGTGGAAAAGCTTTGCGTTCGATAATTTCCGATTGAAATTCTGGGATCTCCATCTCCAAATGCAGTGGAAACTCCATAATAATCATCTTTATAGCCATTGTTATCATCATCAATACTATTGTTGTTGATTTCTTTAGTGTTTGTCCAAATCCGTCCTTGAAGATCTGGATAAGTGATATCAAAACCGGAATCAATAACCGCAATCAGTGCACATGGATTTTGAGCTGAATAAAGAGATGCGAATTGCCCGTGGGCAATATCTACGCCGATTACAGAAGGGAATGTGCGGCCACTTAAAATTGTTCTTATGGATGAATTATTTAAAAACCATAATTTATTTTCTCCTCCTCCTGATGTATTAATTTGAGTAAGTTCAGTGGGGAGTGTAGTAAGATCTGCATGCATGACATAATTGGGTTCGCTATATCTTACTTTAGGATTCTCAGATTGAATTTGTTCTTGAAGTGTTTTAAGAGGGGCTACGCTTTGTGAAGAAACTTTAAAGCGTGCTGTTCCAGTAACTGAATCATAGGATTTTAAAATCATATCATATCTGTTTTCTAAGCTTTCTACTTCGGATGAAGAAGTGCCTCGGGAGAATGCTACAATAACATCATTAGCAATAATTTTTTGGCCACGTTCATTGCGAGTGACTTCAAATTCTTCATTATCTGTCATGCGATTTATAATTTCCCTGGGGTCCTCAGGTATTTCTTCATATTTTTTTTCTTCTTGTGCAATAACAGCTGGGGTGCGGTCGATGGGTGTAGGAGGCAACACAGAAGGCGTCCATTGGATGTTTTCTTGTTTAGCGACTTCTTGTTTTTGAGGTGAAATTTTTTCTTTGGCAACTTCACGCTCTTTATATTCCCTAAATTCTCCTTTAAAGATGAGAACGACAGAAAAAACACACACCATAACCATAAGTGTCAAAACAATGAGCCTTGATGGATTGTCCATGAACGTACCTCCTGTAAACGTGCCGAAAGTGTACTTAACACTATTAATTATACTTTAAAAAAAGGAGACTTCAACTAAATTTTATCGACGGTAAGAAAAACTTCTCATGCGATTTTAATGAAGATGGTTTTTCATGTAATTATAAAGCGTTGGATAGGTATCCTTATAATGAGGAAGCGTAATACCAGAGCCTTCGAGATCTTGGGTGAGATTGGGAGAACGATATTGCCCTTCGTGCATAAAGTAGTCCAAATGCTGGCAAGTGATGCCGGTGATTTTAGAAACCCCGGGGAGTCTTAGAAGTTTTAGGATGATTTTTTTTAAGAAAGTACATTGGAAGGGAGTAATGCCTCCAATGGTTTGAACGATGAATCCAAAAAATTCTTCTGTCGATGGAGGATGTTGATCACAAATTTGATATGTTTGACCTTTGGATTTTTCTTGGAAAGCTAAAGTGGCCATGACATCTACAGCATAATCGACAGGAACCGTATTAACTTCACATTCTTTAAATCCAAGATTAGGAACCAGCCTTAAGAGAAAACGAATTTGGTGAAGAAATTTCATAACGACATAAGGGCCATCAAATTTATCGGTAAGGCCTGTTTTAGAATTTCCAACGACGATGGCAGGCCTAAAAATAGTAATTGGGATTTCGCTCATCTTATTTTTTACCAAAACTTCGGATGCATGTTTTGTGAATTCATAAAAATTATGAAACATTAAATTTTCTTTGGGGCGTTCTTCAAGTTTATCGGGAGTAATCAGCCCTTTTTGATCTCCCGAAACATAACAGGTGGAAATGTGATTAAAGCGTTTTAGATTGGGAGCCTGAGAAAAAAAGTTTAACATGTTTTGTGTGCCCCAGACATTGACTTTTTGGGCAAGCGTTTCTGGAACGGTGAGGTCATAAATGGCGGCCAGATGAAATACGATGGTAGTTTCATTTTTAACTTTTTGGGCACTATCGTGTGACATACCTAAATTGGATTGTGTGATGTCTCCAGAAATAATTTCATGGGGAGTAGAAAATCCCAGTTCTTTAAAATCAGCTTTGGCTTTATCAAGCTGGCTTGGGTGAACGAGAAATATGAGTTTTACGTCAGGATATTTTTTGAGGAGTGTTAGAGCCAATTGTTTTCCAATAAATCCAGGAAAACCGGTAAAAAAAATAGTGTGCATATTTTTGCTTTAGCGTTTTTCCATTGGTTTGGCAATTGAATTGACAGGATAAAGAAGGGTGTGTTACCACTTCTTTCATTATCGCGGGGTGGAGCAGCCTGGTAGCTCGTCGGGCTCAACCGCAGAATTAACTATGGATACAAAACTCAAAGGAGACATAGCTGAACAAGAAACCGTCCTTCAAGGATTGAAACGGGGATGGGGAGTTCTGAAGCCTGTTGGCGATCGACTTCCTTACGATTTGGTTTTTGATGTGGAGGGAGTTCTTGTGAAGATTCAGGTAAAATCAGCATGGTTAGATGAATCCTCTTTGAATTATGTTGTCGATAATCGTCGAACAAAGACGAATCGACGAGATATGATTCGAGAAGCTTATCAATCATCTGATTTTGACTTTGCTGTAATTTATATTGCAGGTAAGAATATTTTCTATGTTTTCCCTGTAGGTGTGTTCATTGAGTACGGCAGTGAAATTCATCTTGTAGAAGAGGAAAAACGTCAACGCAAACCGCGTTCTGCCGAATACCGAGACGCTTGGAATTTAATTCTGCAATGGGCGACACGTAGGGAAACCCATGTGGGATCTCCTATCAAATTCGGGGAAGCCTGTAGCGAGGTAATCCCGAGCCAAGCTTCATTAGGTTTAAAACTAGTGAAGAAGGTGTAGAGACTTAATGGTAGGCACCCTGATGAGGGGTGAAGAGAAAGTCCAGACCACAAACCTTTCTTAAGAAGGAGGGGCAGCGCAAGCTGTAGTTGGTATGCATAACCCGGAGGTCGTAGGTTCAAATCCTACCCCCGCAATTTTATTAAGTAAATAGTCCAGTGGACTATTTGCGACAAAAGGGGTGATTTGAATGGCGCAGCTGAGCGGCTACCTGCTTTAGCAGGTGCGAGCGAGCCCCGACTGGAGGCAAAATCGCAAAGCGATTTTGACCGTAAGTCAAATCCTACCCCCGCAACCAAATGACCTTT
This sequence comes from Deltaproteobacteria bacterium GWA2_38_16, assembly GCA_001797335.1. GTDB lineage: Bacteria > Bdellovibrionota > JACOXK01 > 2-02-FULL-40-11 > 2-02-FULL-40-11 > 2-02-FULL-38-15-A. The sequence continues at coordinate 114,057 of MGPE01000015.1, read as the reverse complement.
GTGGCCTCGTTTTTTACTTTTCATTTATTTAATGTTGGCTATCCTAATAAAACTTAGTTATACTAAAGGCGGTTTATCGGCTATTTAACGGCGGTTTATAAGCACCATGAAACCCAAGGACTCTTCATTTATGACTTATGATCCTCTCTTTCAAATGACTCCCCAAATCATCAAATATCTTGGTAAGATAGAAGCGGCAAAAGAAATCGTTGATACTTTAACACTGCCCCTAAGCCTTGAAAAGGAGTTTCGTCAGGAAGCCTCTTTTAAAATGGCCCATTATTCTACGAAAATTGAAGGAAATCGCTTAACCCTTAAACAAACAAAAGAACTTTTGACAGGGAAAGATATTATTGCTCGTCAAATCGATAAACTAGAAGTTAGAAATTATTACCACTGTCTGGAATGGATATATCGCATGTGTCACTCAAGAGTTCCTTTCAGTGAACAGTGGATTAAAGTAATACATGGCCTTATTCAGAAAGATATTGTGGAAGGAAAGCTGCGTGGCCAATATCGTGAGGCTCAAAATGCTATCTATGATTCACAAACAAACAAAGCTGTTTATTTTCCTCCAGAATCCAAAGATGTCCATCTCCTTATGAAATCATTGGTAAAATGGTTAAATCAAAAAAATGACACTCATCCCATTTTAAAAGCGGGGATTGCTCATTATCAATTGGTTTCCATCCATCCTTTTATGGATGGAAATGGGCGTACGGCAAGAGCCTTGGCAACATTTCTTCTCTATCGAGAAAAATATGATTTAAAGCAATTATACTCCTTGGAAAATTATTACTCAGAAGATCTTAAAGGGTATTATGCCGCACTTCATGAGTGTCAAGGTTTACATTATTACGAAAATTCCAGCCCAAACATTACACGATGGCTGGATTACTTTTCAAAAGGAGTTGCAATCGTGTTTGAGGAGATCAAAGAAAAGACTTTATTAGCAATCCAAAAATATTCTTTTCCAGAAAACAAAGCAAACATAAAGCTTCTTCAATCTATTACCCCCAGGCAAAGAAAAGTTCTGACCTATTTTTCTCATCATCCACAAGTGAGAACAAAAAATATCTCTTCTCTTTTTCATATCAAAGATAGAACTGCCAGAGACCTTCTTACAAAATGGATTCAAGAAGGATTTATCAAAAGACAAGGCCAGGGGAAAAAAGATTCCTATTATGTTTTATCTGAAACGTATTGGCATCTTATAGATAAAAATGTTGAGTAGTTAATTTAATATTGTTAATTATTTTACTTCGACGGGGTTGTCGTTAACAAAAGTATAACGTTCTTTTTTAACCCACTGTCCTTTTTCTAGGGTTGGTTCTTTGTGGATCTTTGTATCGGTGACAACCAATTGATTGGCTTGAGGGTTAAGCCAAAAATCTAAATCGTAGAGTTTCCCCGGTGTGCCCACCACTTCAAAATCAATACAGGCAAAATATCCTTTTCCTTCAATTTTTCGAACAGGATCATGAATTTTAACAAATTTAAGGGTGAGGGCTTGTTTTGTTTTTTCATCCATGATTTTAAAACTTCCTCCATGGTTTTGAGAAAGTGCTTGAATATAAGAGGTCATGGTTGATTTAATTTCATTGGCTGTAAATTCTTTAGAAGAAGAGGGTGCTCCTGGGTGTTCTTGGCCAGCATGCTCTTGACCTGCGTGTTCCTGTACAGCAGATGTTTTATGGAAAAAATGGCAGCCCTGGTGGGTGCATTTTTTATAAATGAAAATTCCTCCTACCGCAATAATCAAAGCCAGAATGACGATAATAATATTTTTATTCATAAAAATTTTCTCCTTTTTTGTCATTCTGAACGAAGGGGCTTGCCCCGTAGTGAAGAATCTCTGAGATCCTTCGCTTTGCTCAGGATGACTTAATCCTCAGAATCTTACTAGAAATATAAAGAAAAAGTAAAATAGTTTTTTCCCTTTTCATTTTTTTATTAAAAAATGACTTGAAGCAGTTTTTTATCCCACGTATATGATAAGACTAGCAGAATTTAATGAAAAAGTTTAAATACTTAATTTTCTTAAGTTTTCTGGTGAGTTTTATCTCTCCTTCTCTCTTTGCTTTTGTGAGTCTTCAAAGTACCGCTTCAAGTGGTTTTTATCGAGATGCGGAACAAGAAAGCCATGTGCCAGCTTATTTTTATTGGAACTATACGCAATCTCTGGGGGCTACCGAACTTCTTTTAAATTTTGGGGTTAATAACAATGTGGTTCAAGATTATTGGAAATTTTATGTCTATAGCGCAACATGGTCTATTCCCTTATCGCAAGGATTTGAAGATGCGCCCTTTCGAAAATCTCGTATCCAACTGGGTAGACAGCTTTTTTCTGAAACATTTCAACTTTCTGCGTTTGATGGGATCCAGGTCCCCCTCTATTGGTCTTCAACGGGAGGGATCAATCTTGCTGCGGGTGCGTTGGAATCTATAGAAAGACGAAAACTGGATTTAGATTATCAGCTCTATGGGGGAACCATTCATCAAGAATTTTTAGGGGCGCAGTGGAAAGCAGGATATTTTTTAAATCACTCCAATACCGATAATCTTCACTTGGGGCAGGCCTCCTGGATGAAGACGTGGGACAATATTTTTTGGACCCCCTCTCTTATTTTTCGAGGAGAAATGAATTTAGAAAAAAATTCTTTAGAACAAGGGATTGGTGATTTGGTGTTTCATCCTTTTGAAAGCATTGGAATGGATGTGAGCTATTTTTCCCAGAAACGAAATTTGTTGGCTCCTGGCAGTGGGGAATTTTTATATCGTCTCTTTTCACTCACCAATCAAAAAACGTGGAATGGAGCACTTACTTGGAGTCCTACCCGAGAATTTCAAACAGAAGTATCAGGAAAAAGCATTCGCTATACCTCCCAGAGTAAACGAGAATCAGCAGAGCAGGCAGGGATAAGTTTTACGTGGACCCAAGATCGCTATAGTGCGAGTACGACGGCACAATATCTTCATTCCTACGGGGGAAAAATTTTACATGGGGGGGGAGTATTTAAACATTCTTTAAGTCGGTGGGCAGCGCTTCGGTGGGAAGCGGATGCTGCATACACCCAAAAAATTAATCGGATTAATAGCTGGGCTTATCATGGAAGAAGTGGATTAGAATTTAGATTGTATCCCCGGTTATTAGTCTCTACGTTTGCAGAGGTAGAAAGAAACCATTTATTTGATTTAGATGCCAGGGCCATTGCTTATGTATCGCATTATTTATATTAATATTTTTATTTTAATTTTTTTTCTTTCAGCTCTTTCTCGGGCAGAAGAAAAGAGGGCGGAATCTTCTCTTATTTTTCCTCTTAAGACACTTTTTTCTCACAAAAATCACATTAAAAAGTTTGATGAATTGGGAATTACTTGTACTGATTGCCACAATTTTTTAGTAAAGAGTGAAAAAAAAGGCCCCTTAGGGCGTCCTGTGGAAGAAAGTTTTGCGAGAGGGCCAAAAGGAGTGTGCCATCAATGTCATTTTGGAAAACTTTCTTTTCCTCGTCCCAATCAATGCAACATTTGTCATACCAATGCCAAAGTATTAAAACCTAAAGATCATTTGATTTCTTGGCGAGAGCGTCATGGCAAAATGGCTCAAATAGATCGGGATCAATGTGCCAAATGTCATACCCAACAAACCTGCGATCAATGTCATACGAAATTAGATCGGATGAATCCAAACGTGCATCGGGCCAATTTTAGATTAAACCATTCGATTGAAGCTCGTTTAAATCCGCAATCGTGTACGACGTGTCACCGGAATGGAAGTTTTTGTTATGATTGTCATTTTGGGAAGGTGCGGAGATGAAAAAATATATGTTGGTTATGGGCATGATGGTTGTGTGGCTTGGCTGCGGAGTTGAGAGGAAATATGAAGATTATCATCTTCCTCCGGATTGGGATTTAACCTTGACACAACAAAACCATCCCCATGGGTTTCGTCAAACCAAATGTTTTTATTGCCACATAAAGGCAAATATTCATGAAGTGGATAGGATAGGTCATGCCCTTTTTCCGAGTGCAAAGCCAACCGTAGATGCACAAGGGGAGTCTTCTTGTAGCACGTGTCATGGGACCAATGGAAATTAGGGTGAGGAATTAAGATGAAGAGATACGTTATTCTGATTACTTTTTTGTGTGTAGCGATGGGGATATCACCTATGGTATTCTCTAAAAGTAAAAAAGTAAAAATTAAAAAAATAGATTCTCGCGTTTCACGCGGGGATGACGTGGTTTCGGAAGTAAAGGAGTCAGAGCTAGAGCGTTTAGACCCTCATGGAGGGAAAGAGTTAAATTTAAAATCGGTCGTATTGAGTGAACATCCCGAATGTAAAGTATGCCATCGGGTGAAAGAAGAAAAGATGGTTTTAAATTCGGATATTCCCAGACGATGTGCTCTGTGCCACAATTCATTTCCTCACAGTGGTGTGGTAGAGCATCGGGGGAAAGCTCTATGCATTGATTGTCATCGTCCCCATCGGGCTATTTTAGAAAAAGCTGCTTTGGTAGAATCTCCTTCTTCCCCTTCCTTTCATATAAGCAAACCAGAGCCTCTGTTACCGGAAGGATTGGTTATAAAGAAAAATCCAGATCCAATGCTTCGAAAAAATTGCCGGGAGTGTCATCCATGGAAATAATGATCAAGATCATTTTTTTGATGAATCTTGTGAGTTTTATGTGCTACGCTCAATCAAGCGTGGTTACACATTCTCCTATCGACAAGATGCAGTTTTATCCTTGTAGCAGCTGCCATCAGCCTTCTTCTTTAAGTGCCATGACCCTTAAACCCAGAACTTCACGTAAAAGCTTAGGTATTCATGAGGATATAGAATTTAAACACATGCCTGAAGTGATGGATTGCTTTATGTGTCATGGGCATAAAAATCCAGATACCCTTGTGCTTTTAGATGGCCAGACCATTCAGTATGAAGAGGTGCCTCTGCTTTGTGGGCAATGTCATGGATTAAAAAAGGGGGAATGGGACCAAGGCCTTCACGGGAGATTGGAAGGAAGTTGGAAAAATCAAAAAATAAAACCTATTTGCACAGATTGTCATAAAGCGCATATGCCTAAATTTCCAAAACTGAAAGCATTTCCTCCTCCAAAAGTTCCAAAATTTGGGAGGAAGAAAGGAGAACACTAGTATGGATTGGGCGGATCGTCTTAAAAAACTGTTGGAAGAACGGTTAAAAAAGCCTGTTAATCGCCGTACTTTTTTAAAAGGTGCTCTAGCCACAGGGGGTGTGGCTGCAGTGGCCAAGGCGTCTTCAGAAGTATTACATCCCTCTCCTTATATTACGGACCGATATACCTGGGAAAAATTTTTTCAAAAACATTATAAAGAAATGACTCCTCGGGATAAAGAGAAGGTTTTTGCTCGGATTGAAAGTGAAACTAAAAAAAAATATGGCGTAGAGGTGAAAGTCTCTGATCCTCAGCCCATTCCAGGAGTAAAATTTGTCTATTGTTTAAATTTGTCTGCCTGTAATGGTTCTAGATATTGTGTGAAAGCGTGCGTTGAAGAAAATAATCTTAGTCGAAGTCCTCAAATTCAATATATTAAAGTTTTAGAATTAGAGCGTGGATCTTTTAATTTGGAAAAATCCAATCGGTATTACGAGGGAGAATCCGTTCCTAACGACGGAAAATTTTATCTTCCGGCTCAGTGTATGCAGTGTGATAATCCGCCCTGTGTTAAAGCCTGCCCGGTGCAGGCGACTTGGAAAGAACCTGATGGAATTGTGGTCATTGATTATGACTGGTGTATTGGATGCCGATATTGTCAGGTGGCTTGCCCGTATGAGGCCAGACATTTTAATTTAGCAGATCCTGAAATTAAAAAAGAAGAGATTAACCCAAACCAAGGGTATTTAAGCAATCGGATTCGGCCACGAGGGGTAATGGAAAAATGTACGTTTTGTCTACATCGGACTCGAAAAGGCCAATATCCTGCTTGTTTAGAAGCGTGTCCGACAGGAGCCAGGAAATTTGGAAATATTTTAGATCCTGAGAGTGAAGTCTCTCGGATTTTAAGAAATAAAAAAGCTTTTGTCTTAAAAGAAGAACTGAATACAGTCCCCAGTTTCTTTTATTATTTCGATGATTAAAATGGATGCCTTTGATTTTCTTCTTTTAAGTGCCCGAGCTGGATAGCGATAGAAATTTTTGCCATGACCGTATAGGCTAAGGCACCGCAGGCCCAAATTCCAAGACAAATAAAAAATTCATGAATAGAAGGGGTGTATTCAACAATATCGCCCAGAGAAGAAGGGATAAATCCAGGAATTAAAAGGCCCATGCCTTTTTCAACCCAAATACCAATAATGGCAAAGACGCATCCCACTCGTAAATATTTCCAATTATTTCTAAATCTTGGAAATAAAAGAATAATAATAGCAATGACTTCCATCGTCAGTGCAGACCAAATATAAGGAACCAACATGTGATGTCCATGTAAGCCAAAAAATAAATATCTCATCGATGCTAAATGAAGACTTTGTGTATAAAATTCCTTATAGACTTCGCATCCCAGTAGAAAAAGGTTGGCCAGCATAGCATAGAGGAATACTTTTTTCAGATATTCAAAAACAGCTTCTTGAATTTTAAATTCCGAAAAATAATTAACCGTTTTAAAAATTAAAATTAAAATGGCAGGTCCCCCTGCAAATGCGCTCACCAAAAATCGAGGTGCTAAAATGGCCGCATTCCAATAGGGTCGTCCTCCGAGACCGACGTATAAAAAGGCAGTCACCGTGTGAATACTAATGGCCCAGATAATAGAGACGTACACAAATGGCAGGTAGGTTTTATCGGTGGGAGGTTTTCCTGCATATTTTTTATAAAGGAGATAGCCAGGCACATAGAGGTTTAAAACGAGATAAATATTTAAAACAACCACATCCCAGGCCAAAATAGAAGTTGGGAAATTGAGTTTTCCAATTACAGGGATAATATGCCAGAAATGATCAGGACGTCCTAAATCAACCCCAATAAATAAAAGGCACATAAGAATAGCAGAAACAGCAAGTAATTCCCCTAAGAGTACCACTTCCTTAATGGCTTTGTTGTGATAGACATACGACGGAAAAACAAGCAGTACGGCCGCAGCGGCGACTCCTACGAGATAGGTAAAATTGGCAATATAGGATCCCCAACTAACTTGTTGAGAAATGTTGGTAGCAATAAACCCTTGGGTGAATTGAACCATATAATGGCTAGCCCCTAAACCAATGAGGCAGAGTAAAAATCCTGTCCATAAATAATAAGATGTGTTTCCCTTCAGTGCCCACAGGATCATCCGAATCCAAAATTGAATATAAGAAACCATTAGTGACTCCTTCCAAAGCGAGGCCTCTTGGGAGGAGGCACTGCTTTCATGGGTTTAAATTTAACAGAATGCGGATCGTGACAGTCTATACAACTATACCATTCTTGTAATTTTGGGTCCCAACCACCTATGCGTTTTCCATGCATTCCTTTCTTCCAATCCCGATAACGCTCCCGATGGCAACGAATGCACACAGGAGATGGATTTTCAAAACTGGCTGGTTCTTCAGGACTAAAAGATCTTAAGTAGTTTGAGTTATTAATGTCATGGCAGTGGTGGCAAGAAATATTGAGTTTTCCATGTTGAAGGTGTCGGTCGGTATGTTCGCGTCTAGTGGGTTTGGCTTTGGAAATAAAATATTTATCTTTTTTGAGATGGCATAGATGGCACTGATTATGACGCGGAGGGAGTGGGCGTTTTTTTAAAGGTGGAATTTTTTCTTGAGAGAACCCAACCTGGCTTACCAAAAAGAAAATAAAAAAGAAGAAGATAATACAGTTATTCATGGGGTTCTTTGGGTTTATGATCATGAAAGGTTGAGTAGAGAGTTTTGGCTTCTTTCCCATGACAACTGCTGCAAAACTTCATGGTTTCAGTGCTATTGGTTAAGAAAAAAGAACGCATATAATCTTTTCCCCAGGCATGGGGATTATGACAAGTGGCACATGAAAATTCAAACGGTTCTTCAGTGCCTCTCATCCTTTTTCCTGTAGTACTAAAAAATTTGAGTGTAATTTCTTTTCGAGTTTTAGGATCAGGAATAGACGAAAATAAAATGGGGACATGTTTAAAAATATATTTAATTTGAGGAATAGACTTTGCTTTTTCGTTGTGATGGCAGCTTGTGCACAGAGCAATTACTTTATGAGGTTCTTGACTTACTTTGCTGGTTAAAAGGAAACTTCCTTGAGCTTTAGTATGGTGAATCGTGTGGCAGAGCTCACAGCGAATTGTTGTGGGAGTGGGGTAATCAAAAAAACCAGAAACTTCTTTTTTTCGTTCATCTGTCCACAAGAAATAATCATGTTTTGTATTAAAAATAGATGTTTTTTCTTTATGACATTGAAGGCAAATGGGATCCCTTCTATTTTTAGCAATTCTTAAGAGAGGGGTTTGAATCATGCCTTGATGAAAATTGTGACATTGAAAACACGTGTCTTCTTTTAAAGGGTGATTTTGAGTTTTGGTTTTTTCTTCATGGCACGTGACACAGAGGGGTTTTTCAAAATCCTCTTGGTTTTTTAAGGGGCGAATCAGGCGGGGTTTGTCAGAGCTATGGGGATTATGACACGTCAGGCACGTTAAGTCTTGATCGTAAAGAGTAAGGCCCCAGGATAAAATTTTTCTTTTGATATGAGGAGGAAAGTCTTTAAGGCTGATTCGATGAGTTGAAAAAGATTGGCTTTCTTCTTCAATCACCATCGAATTTCCTACTTTTTTAAATTTACTTTTATCAAGACTGTCGTGGCACACAATGCACATTTCTTGTGGGGGAGAGGTAAATTCAAATTTGTGTTTTCCCATAATAGGGTTATGGCAGAGATTGCACCCATTGGCTTCAATGGGGTTATGGGTATATTTTTTTTGTTTTAAATTGCTATGGCATCCCTTCGAAGTACAAGTGTCATAATTCATCGGCTCTTTATTTTTCGGAGGAACTTTAGCTTGAAGAGAAAAAGATAAGCCCATTGTTCCTAAGAAATATAAAAAGAATAAAATTTTATATAAGGTTAGCGCCATTTGATGATGGGAAGAGTGCCTTCGGAGTGGCATTTAGAGGTGTAACATCCACCTTCAGTATTTGGCATCAGTTTTTTATAGTCCGTATGGCAACGGGTACATTGCCCTTTATAATCTTTGGCTATTTTAGGATGATTTATTTTAAATTCTGCATCATGTGGCATTTCAAGATGACAGCTTCCGCAAGATAAAAAACCATCTTTACTGTGGCAATCCATACAGGCTTCTTTTGATTTTACATATTCTACTCCATGATGTTGAGGGAGAGACCACTTCTTTTCATGAGGGGAGGTATGGCAGGTGTGGCATGAAATTTTAACATTTCCTCCTCCTAAATCTTTTCCATGGCATCCCTTACAGAGATTGGGTCTACCATAAAATTCTTTGCCATGAAGGCGAGTGCTTTTAAATTCTTCGGTATGAGGGAAAATGGCGGCAGTCCCCACTGTTGAATCTGTAGAGGTGCCTATTTTGGGGATTTTGGAAGGCTTCGTACATGAAATAACCATGCATAAAACAAAAAATCCACATCCAAAATAGATAATTTTTTTAATCATATTTTGTGGTTATCTATATAGCATAGTAGCATAAGCGGGCCTTCAAAAAAATTGTTTTTTTTGTGACGCAGATCACAAATTTATGGTTATTCCATTGAAGGAAAGGGCTTTAAAGTCTTATGAAGAAATTAGGAGGTATCGTTATGAAAAAAATAATTATTTTGTGCGCATTGGTGTGTTTCTTGGCTGTCCCACAGGTGTTTTCGGAGACAGTGGTGGGGTATGATGGCCCCTTTATGATCCATCCTCAAACGCCCATGCATAAGGCAGATATGACCGGGAAAATGAACCTTTTGTTTGAGGGCGGAAACTTTACGTTGGTACGTTTGGATTTGGATAACCCCGTGTTGGGGCAGACAATCTATCAATCCAAAGAACAAGTAATGAATGTCATTCCACGATCGGAAACACTTTCACAGCTGTCAGTAATCTATAAATTAGAAAGGCCGACGCATAAATGGTATTTTGTAGCAGTGGCCAATTCTACTTCAGGCAGTCCTTTTGAAGGAACGATTTATAAAGTAAATGACACGCTAGAGGTTATTCAAGCCTTGTTAAAAGCTGGATTTGATACAGCTCCGGCAAATTGGAAATCTGTGGGAATGGTGACTCTAACAGCTCATTGATGGCTAAGGTTATTCCCAATGGACGGTGGGGAGTTTCCCTTGATCGTGGCAACTGTAGCAACCATCTTCTCCCATCTCCGGCATGAGCCGTTTATAATCTGAGTGGCAAAGGGTGCATTGGCCTTTATAAGTTCTGGCCATGGTGGCATGCTCGCCAGTTGCATCAGAGGGATATTTAAAATCTTCATCATGAGGGATCTTGGGATGGCACGTCCCACAGGAAATAAATTCTTCTGGATGTCTTTCTTTTAAAGAATTTTCTTCTCCATGACACTTCGCACAGGTTTTTGTTGTGTCTGATGTTTCTAAATAAGTAGCTCCATGATTTGTGGGAAGTGTCCATTTAGCTTCATGAGGATAGGGGTGACATTTTTTACACGAAATGTTGGAATCTCCCCCTTTATAATCCACTCCATGACATTGAGTACAAGAAAGTTTATTTTTGAAATATTCTGTTCCATGAGTGGTGGTGGTTTTAAATTCGGTAGTATGAGGGAAAATTCCATGGCAGCTATTACAGGCCACTTCAGCACTACCTCCGTCGAGTTCTTTTCCATGACATCCCTTACAGACTTCTGGATTCGAAAAATATTCAAGTCCATGAGCTTTTGTTGTTCTAAATTTATCTGAGTGTGGATAAACGGCTTCACCGCTTTGAGATCTATTTTGTTGAGTGTTGATGGCGCTTTGAGGAAGTTTTGAGGATTTGGTGCATCCTAAAACCAATGTCAGCGTAAAAAACCCTATTATACAGATCCCCCTCATATTCATAGTGTACTGCAGATATAAAACAATCGGAACTTTTTTTTTATGATGTAGGTCAGAGATATTGATTTTTAGGGGAAGGTGGTCTATAAAAAGGCTCATTTAAGGAGGGATTATGAATAAATACTTAAAATTAAGCCTATTACTTATTGTTTTTACTGTAGTTTTAGGGGTGTCTTTTAGTTCTTTTTCCGAAGAAGTAAGAGCGGTTCCGCAAACTCAGGCACAGGGACAGTCTATTGAACAAGCGGTTCCCATGGGGCATTTTGGCCCTTGTTATCCGTGGGTGTGGTCTTTTGGTTCACTCTACCATCATCATGTTTATTGGGCAGGATGGGGATGGGATCATACGTATGCACAAGCCGTATGGGTGTATCATCCCTTTTTCCAACGATATGTGTGGCAATGTACATGGTTGGGCTGTGGTGCTATCCATTTTTAAACGCTCACTTTTGAGCTGAAGAATCTTGACAAAAAAGTAAGTAATGCCTATGATTCTGTCATCCCCGACTTGATCGGGGATCTAAAAAGGAGGATTTGTATGTCAACACTCGTTCAAAAACCAGCGCCTGAGTTTAAAGGCCAGGCCGTCGTAGGAAAAGAATTTAAAGAGGTAAAACTTTCGGATTATAAAGGAAAATGGGTAGTTTTATTTTTCTACCCCCTTGATTTTACCTTTGTATGTCCCACTGAAATTATTGCTTTTAGCGATGCCTATTCGAAATTTAAGGAACTCAATGCCGAAGTGATTGGGGCTTCTGTCGATAGCCATTTCACCCATCTGGCATGGATCAATACTTCCAGAAAAGAAGGGGGATTGGGAGAACTTCGGTATCCACTCCTTTCTGATTTAACTAAAAATATTGCTCGTGATTATGGCGTTCTTTTAGATTCTGGTATTGCACTTCGAGGACTTTTTATCATTAATCCAGAAGGGGTTGTTCAATATAGCGTTGTTCATGACTTAGGGATTGGCCGAAATGTGGATGAAACGCTTCGTGTTTTAGCGGCCATTCAACAAGTCAAAAAAACGGGAGAAGTTTGCCCCGCTAACTGGACACCTGGAAAAGATACGATGAAGCCAAATCCGACAGCCTCCAAACAATATTTTGGGAAACATAACTAAGTTATTGTTTGTGGTTATTCGTATTTTCTTTTTGTGAAATCTGATAGGCAATATTGCTGGTAAAAGCATTGACCCGTCCAAAGTAGCTTAAGAGTTCTATGTGAATGGAGCTTGTATCTAGAGCTTCTTTAACACCATGCCTTAGTCGAATAAGATGGTTTTCCCTAAGTTCGAGTTCTGTGGTGAGCATTTGATCTTTGTTTTTAATGACTTGTCGGTAGAGATCTACATTTTGATTGGTAAAGGCAGAAATGGTCAGTTGAAAATTTTGCATCACCTGCTCATGAAACTCTCTGATTTCTTTAAACCCTTCATCTGAAAAATAAAGTTTCTTTTGAATTTTTATTTTGGCCAGCGGTAAAATAGATTTTACAATAACATCTCCCACATTTTCTAGATCGCAGGTTAAAATAACCAGTTCCGATTGTTGATTAGCTTGTTGAGAAGAAAGGGGTTGTTGGGAAAGTTGAATTAAATATTTTTTAATTTCTCGGTAGAGAATGTCTGATTTTTCTTCTAATTTTTCAATTTGAGAGTGTAAAATGAGATCGTTTTTTCGAAAAACCAGCATTGATTTTTCAAGCATTTCTTGAACAATTTCAGCCATACGAATGACTTCTCGGGTAGCCTGCCCAAAGGCAAAAGAAGGGGTGGTGAGTACCTGAGGGTCTAAATATTTAGGGCGAAAGGCTTCGGGCTCTGGTTTTAGAGGGTACAATTTTTGGATGATACTGGCACCGATGTGGGTAAGAGGGGTAAAAATAAAAGCCATGAGTGCATTAAATAAAAAATGAGCATTCGCGATTTGACGGGCTTCGCTTGTGGAGGTGTGTACTACCAGATTTTCGAAAGAAGAAAGAAAGGGAAGAATAAGAATGGCGCCCAATACTTTTAACAGCACATGAGCAATAGCGACCTGCCTCCCTCGATCCCCCAATTTGAAAGAAACGATCATCGGAAGAGCACATCCGCCAATGTTGGCTCCAATAATGAGAGGGATGGCTTGAGAAATAGGTAAGATATGAGAATGTGCTAAAGAAAGCATAATCCCAATAGAAGCAGCACTGCTTTGAAGAAGTGCTGTTAAGACAGCTGCAATGAAGAGAGAGACAAGGGGATAGTCTTTGAGAAGCTCAAGGGCGAGTTTCAAAATTTCAGAATTTTGAAAGTGAGCAGATGCGGTGCTCATTTGCCACATGCCTAGAAAAATAAATCCAATTCCCAATAAAAAATATCCGTACGCTTGTTTTTGATTTTTTAAAATCGTAATACCTATAAATCCCAGCATAATGAATAAAAGCGAATAGTCGGCTAGGTGAAATGCCAAGAGCTGGACAATAATCGTAGTCCCCAGATCTGCTCCTAAAATTAAAACCATGGCTTGGGTGAGAGTGAGAAGGGCTGACGCGGCAAATCCTGCAATCATGGCAATGGCAGCTGAGCTACTTTGGAGTACCAAAGTCATCAAAAAACCGGTTAGAAAAGCCAGAAGTCTGTGTTCTGTTAGTTTGGCTAAGACGCTTCGGAGACGATCCCCGGCAATTTTTTGCAGGTGATCTCGGGTGAGATTTAATCCAAAAATAAGGATGCAAAGTCCCCCAAAAAGCGTAATCCAGGTTAGATTTCCCATACAGGTATCTTATCGGATGGAGGAATGTTTGACTTAATATATACTATTTGGTAGGTTTTTGAGTGCTGTGGGACTTCATCAATTTATAGATAGCTTTCTAACGACAAAAGCTGAATTTTTTATTAAGTGGGCCCGAAAGAATTCTCTGTGGCCATTGCCGTTTGGGACAGCCTGTTGTGGGATTGAATACATGGCGGTTTTAGGATCTCATTATGATGCCTCTCGCTTTGGAGCGGAAGTAGTGCGTTTTTCTCCCCGGCAGTCTGATCTTTTGGTGGTGGCAGGAACCATCACAGAAAAAATGGCTCCTGTGCTTAAGAAAATTTATGATCAGATGTTAGAGCCCAAGTGGGTTCTTTCCATGGGTGTGTGCGCCAGTTCGGGAGGATTTTATAGATCCTATCATGTGAAACAAGGGATTCATGACATTATTCCAGTAGATGTTTATGTGCCTGGATGTCCGCCAACGCCGGAAGCAGTGATTCAAGGCATCATGAAGATACAAGAGAAAATTGAAAAAACGAGAGTTTTTAACGTTCATTAAAGAAAGGAGAAAAACAATGGGAAATGTATTTGAAATAACTAAAGCAGCAGCCACTAAAATTAAAGCCATCAGTGATTCGGAAAATAAATCCGGATATGGCCTTCGAATTCGAGTTGCAGGGTCTGGATGCTCTGGTCCTCAATATCAACTGGGACTAGAGGAAAAATCGTCTGAAGGCGATACGGTGTGTGATGCTTTTGGATTAAAGGTTTTTATTGATTCAGAATCTTTAGGGCTTGTCACCGGAGCTACTTTAGATTTTATTGATGGACCCAACGGATCTGGATTTAAAATTTCAAATCCCAATGCAAGTCAAGGAGGGGGATGTGGAAGTGGATGTGGATGCAGCAGTGGGAGCGAAAGTGAACATGGGCATAGCCATGGTGGGAGCACCAGTGGTGGTGGGTGTGGGAGCGGTGGTTGTGGCTGCGGATAATTCCAATCTTAAAAATGTCATTGCGGTAGGGAGTGGAAAAGGGGGAGTTGGAAAGTCAACGGTTGCAGTAAACCTAGCCCTAGCATTGCATCAAGAAGGTTCTAAAGTTGGACTGTTAGATGCCGACATTTATGGCCCGTCTATTCCCATCATGATGGGACTTCAGGGACAAAAACCAAAATTTAATGATACCGGAAAAATTATTCCTTTAGAAGCGCATGGTATTAAAACCATGTCTATTGGATTTATTGCAGATGACAACCAAGCCATTATTTGGCGAGGCCCGATGATCCATAAAATTTTAGATGAATTTTTGTCTAAAGTGGAGTGGGGCGATTTAGATTATTTAATTGTAGATCTTCCTCCGGGGACAGGCGATGCGCAGCTTTCTTTAAGCCAGCTTATTCCTTTAACAGGTGCTGTGGTGGTGACAACTCCCCAGGAAGTAGCGCTGGTCGATGTAAAACGGGCTGTTGAAATGTTTCGAAAAGTTAAAATTCCTCTTTTAGGAGTGGTTGAAAATATGGATTCAGATATTTTTGGATCTGGCGGAGGCGAAAAAGCAGCAAGCCTTTGGCAAGTTCCTTTTTTAGGAGCCATTCCTTTGGTGGCGGATATTCGAAAAAGTGGAGATAGTGGAACTCCTATTGTGGTATCAGATTCAACCTCTGTCGTTTCTAAAACATTTCGTGAAGTTGCACATAATCTTTCTCGTATTATTCCAGAATCTAATTCCTTCAAAATTAATAAATCGTAATTTGCATTGACATAAAACCTTACGCCTCTTATATGCATTGTCATAAGGAGGTTTTTCGATGAAAAACATATCCCGTATCTTTGTGTTTGTCTTTTTGTTTGGAAGCTATTCAATTCTTCAAGCCACTCCCAGTTATCAAACAGCCTTTGTTGCTGCCTATCCTACGGTGAGCGCAACAAAACTCAATGGGTGTGCCACGTGCCATATGCCCATTGTAAAAGATTTTTTAAATAGCTATGGGCTGGCCGTTAAAGAAAAGAAACTTGATTTTAAATCTATCGAAGAACTGGATTCGGATGCTGACGGTAAGAGCAATATTGCTGAGATTAATGCCGGTACGCTGCCAGGGTCTCAAGCTTCAGAGCCAGAGCATTTTGTTTTTACAAATCCGAAAGGAAATGTTTCGTTTAATCATGAAATGCATGTAGCTGGGGAGGCTTATATCTCTAAAGGGAGATGTGATCTATGTCATGGTGAAGCTGGGTTTACAAAATTTTTTAATGATACTGAATCCATTAAAGACAAAGCCCATGTGCTTTGTTGGAAGTGCCATAAAGATTCAGGTAATCCCAAAGCTCCGCAAAAATGTGGAGATTGTCACGTTAAATGAAAAAAATAATATTCATACTGTTTTTAGTTCTTGGGCCTTTGTATGGTGCCCAAGCTCAAGACGATAATGAGTGGTGTGCATATTGCCATGCCACAAAGTTACAAAAAAAGTACACTCATGGAAGTATTAGTAAAAAATGTACTTTTTGCCATGTGTCCCATAATGCCACGACTGAAAATCCTGCTCGTCTTTCTAAAAAAATAAATGACCTTTGCCTGTCTTGCCATGATGATATGCCGTCTCAAGGAAGTATAGATCACTTCACGGATGAGCATCCTCCTAGTTTAGAAAAAGATCCCCTACATCCTGAAAAAGAATTTAGCTGTGCCTCCTGTCACAATCCCCATAGTGCTAATATGGAAAAGCTTTTTAGATATAATTACCGAGAGGGTGAAACTCCCTATAAAGGGCTCATGTGTGCTGTTTGTCATTGGGATTTAGCTGGGGGAGGGACTCCTCCACCACCACCTCCTCCATGGGAATAACATCCTTCCACTATTTTCGGTAGAAAGCTGACTTAAGTCATTAAGAAATATTCTTCATGAGTGCTATGGTGCGTTCGTGATCAACAATAACAACAAATTCTTTCCAAAAGGGGCGATTGCTTCTTTTTTTGTTTTAGTAGCTATTTACGTCGTTGTTTGGTGCGTGTTGTATCGCATTATGGCTTTCCGAGGATAGGGGTTTCGATGCCGAAAGCTGAAAAAATTATTGTCTTTTGTTCAAGTATTCTTCTGATTCTTTTTTTTATAGGGATGATTTATGCCGTGCGAGAACTTAATATTTTATTGCCTACTTGTATTACTTCCGTAGAACCTTTTAAAACAGGAAAAGTGATTAAGCACACAGAGGATAAATATGAGATCCAATATGTGGCTCGTATGTGGAATTTCGATCCCGCTGTCGTAGAGGTGCCGGTTGGAGCGACAATTGATTTTTATGTGACAAGCTTAGATGTCATTCATGGATTTCATATTTTAGGTACGAATGTTAATCTCATGGCAGTTCCTGGGACGGTAAACTATATTCAAAAAAAATTTTTAAAAGCGGGGGAATATTCCATTTTGTGTCATGAGTATTGCGGTATGGGGCATCAGATGATGTCTGCAAAAATTATGGTGAAATGATGGAAAAGATGAAAATTGAAAAAAGTTTTCGCCGGCTCATTTTGATAGAACTTCTTTTTCCTATTCTATTATTGGTTTTGGGTATTTATCATGGGTTTATTCAGGTTTTGTATCGGGCAGGCGTGATTCAATCGACCTCTTTTTTAGGGCTGGATTATTATCAAGGATTAACGTTGCATGGAGTTGTAAATGCCATTGTATTTACCACTTTTTTTGCTGTGGCATTTGGACATGCACTCATTCTTTTTTATCTTAAAAAAACACCCCATCTTCTGTTCTCTTGGATTTCTGGTGGGCTTATGGTTTTGGGAACACTCTTGGCCTCTTATGCCATTCTTTCTGGAAAGGCCTCTGTTTTATATACCTTTTATCCTCCCTTAAAAGCGCATCCCTTATTTTATATCGGGGCCACACTTCTGGTCATAGGATCCTGGATTGCATTTTTTGCATGGATCCCTCTGTATAGAAGTTGGCGAAAAGAAAATGCGAATCAAAAAACGCCTTTAGCCATTGTGGGTATTTTTAGTACTTTTTTGGTGTGGCTCATGGCAACCCTCCCTTTGGCGTATGAAGTTTTGGTAATGCTTATTCCTTGGTCTTTAGGATTTGTGCCTACGGTCAATGTTATGTTGGCTCGAACGCTCTTTTGGTTTTTTGGGCATCCCTTGGTTTATTTTTGGTTATTGCCTGCCTATATCATGTTTTATGTGATGCTCCCCAAAGTGTCTGGCGGAAAATTATATTCTGACTTTGCGGGACGTTTTGTATTTATGTGTTTTATTATTTTATCTGCCCCTGTGGGACTCCATCACCAATTTACAGATCCAGCTATTCGATCCAGCTGGAAGTGGTTTCATACTGTCTTGACATTTGGAATTGCGATTCCCAGTTTTATGACCTTTTTTACTCTCTGTGCTTCTTTAGAATATGCCGCTAAAAGTAGGGGAGGGACAGGATTATTGCGATGGTGGACAAAGCTTCCTTACTTTAATAAAGATAACCACGAGCAGTGGTTATTCCCTTATTTTATTTCCGGTCTTATTCTTTTTAGTTTTGGGGGAATTACAGGGCTCATCAATGCTTCTTATACAATGAATTCAGTTATCCATAATACGTCTTGGGTTCCTGGACATTTTCATACGACGGTGGGAGGGCCTGTTTTTTTAAGTTTTATTGCGATGAGTCTTTTTATGGTAGCTAGACTTTTAGGGAAAGAAATTCAATTTCCAAAATTAAATATGTGGGTTCCGTATCTTTGGATGGTGGGAGTTTTAACGTTTTCTATAGGGATGTCTGTGGCGGGGATTTATGGAGTTCCCAGAAGAACCAATTTAGGCATTTCTTATATGACCTCTCAACCTGATATATTTCGTGGGCTCGGAATGCTGTGGAGCAACATGTCAGTTCTGGGAGGGGGGCTTATGTCTCTTTCCATGGTTTTTTTCTTTTTTGTTTTTATCACTACTTTATGTTCAAAAAAGAAAATGGAAGGCCATTTGTATTTTCCTACCTCTGAAACCTATTACGATGAAAATATTTCTTTTGTCCAAAATTTTAAACCCTGGATTATTATTGCCATTGTTTTAATTGTGATTGCCTATGGGTTACCTCTGTATGATGTTATTCAAGCCACTTTTTATGGATCCGCTGGTTTTACGCCTCAAAGCCCTTTGCCTACACCATAAGACTGTCATCCCACGGCTTGACCGGGGGATCTGTTTTTTCTTTATTTTTATGGTGCTCTTTTTTCCGATGAAGGCGATGTCGGATACTGTTATTTTACCTCCGGATGAGAGTAAAACCATTGGACAAAAAGTACCCAATACCCTTTTTTTTGATGAAAGAGGACAGAGTGTTCGTTTGGACGCTTTTTTAGGGAAACCTGTGGTCATCAGTCCTATTTTTACGCAGTGTTATTATACCTGCCCCATTATTACCCAAAGTTTAAAAGAAGTGATTTTAAATATCCCAGAATTTGAAAAACAATATGGGGTAATAAGTCTTTCTTTTGATGTGGCTGATACGCCTAAAACATTAAAAGCCTTTCAAGGAAAAGAAAAGCTTCCTTTTTTTTGGAAAGTGGTTGGTGCAACAAAAGAAAATCTATTTCCTTTTTTAAATGCGCTTGATTTTAAGTTTATGACTTTAGAAGAAGGCGGTTTTGCCCATCCCAATTTAATTATTATTTTAGGTAAAGACCATAAAGTTTCTTCTTATCTGTATGGAACCAGTTATTCTATTAAAAAATTAAAAAGGGCATTAGAGAGAGCACAGGGAAATAAGCCTCCAGAGACATGGACTTCTTATATTTTTCTCTTTTTTCTTTTCGGATTTATAGCCGCATTGACTTTTATTGTTTTTAGAATCAATTTATACAACCGCAGCAGCTAAGATTTCGGCGATGTCTTGGGCGTGGATCGTGGTTTCTTGATTTTTGGCTTTTAAACCATCTTCCACCATGGTGAGGCAAAAGGGGCAGGCAGAAGCAATGACGTTGGCTCCTGTACCTAAGGCTTCTTCAACACGATTTACATTAATGCGATCGCCTCTTTTTTCTTCAAGCCACATGCGACCACCCCCAGCGCCACAGCAAAAGCCCTGAGACTTTATTCGTTTCATTTCGATGACGTTTGTGTCACTAGCAATTGATTTTAAAATATTTCTGGGAGAGTCATAAATTTCATTATATCGCCCCAAATAACAAGAATCGTGATAGGTGATTTTTTGAAGCACTTCTTTTTGAACCTTTAATTTTCCTTCTTGTATGAGTTTCATGAGAAATTCAGTGTGATTTGTGACTTCAAAGTTGGCACCAAAATCCGGGTATTCATTTTTAAGGGTATTAAAGCAATGAGGGCAGGTGGCTAAGATTTTTTTCACACTATATTTTTGAAGTGTTTTTATATTCTCAGAAATAAGTTGTTGCCCTAGGTATTCATTTCCCATGCGCCGGCAGGATTCTCCATTGCATCTTTCTTCGCTTCCTAAAATCCCAAAGTTAACATTGGCTTTTAAAAGGAGTTTGGCAAAAGCCATACTTACTTTTTTTGCGCGAGCGTCATAAGATCCTGCGCAGCCTACATAAAAGAGATATTCGACGTTAGGGTTCTCGGACAAAGTTTTTATGCCCAGTTCTTTGGCCCAATCGCCTCGGCTTGATTGTGGGAGTCCCCACGGGTTTGAATAATTTTCAAAATTGGTAAATACTTTCTGGGCTTCGGGCTCCATTTTTCCTTGCATCAGGACTAAATTTCTTCGCATGTCGACAATTTTTTCAACGTGTTCAATAAAGACAGGACACGCTTCTATACAAGCGCCACAGGTCGTACAATCCCAAATAAGATCTTCTGAGAAAATCTCTCCAATCATCTTAGTGGGGGAAGATCCTTCGCTTCGCTCAGGATGACGGAGTGAATATCCCTTTGCTTCCAAATGATGACGAAGATCGACAATTAGGCTTCTGGGCTTTAGAGGTTTCCCCGTATTATACGTTGGGCAAAATTCATTGCACCGCCCACATTCGGTACAGGCATAAGAATCTAGAAGCTGCTTCCAAGTAAAATCTTCTAATTTATTGACCCCAAAACTGGTTTGGGTTTCATCGGTTAAGTCTATTTTTTTAAGTCTGCCTCGAGGAGTGAGTGTTGTAAAAAAAACATTTGGAGCAGCAGCCACCACATGCAAGTGTTTTGAAAAAGGGAGATAGCAAAAAAATCCTAAAACAGTAAGAAGGTGGATCCACCAAGAGAGTTCTCGAATATAAAAATTTGAAAACGCATTATAAAGGATAGCCGTGATCATTAAAATACTAATGAGGCTTAAAATAAAATAAGCATCCCAAGCAGAATGTGTACTTAAAACTTCCATCCGTTTGGGTTTGATGACGAGTCGTCGATAGAAGAAGAAGGCAATGCTTAAAAGAACCAAAATATAAAAAATATTTTGAAGATAAAAAAAGATGAGGTAGGGGACATGTCCAATAAATTCCAAAGAAAAAGAAGGAACAATACCATTTAAAATCATTTCAAGAGTGCCAATTGTAATGATGCAAAATCCCCAAAAAACAAAGGCATGCCCAAGCCCTGGTTTTTTATCTTTAAACATTTTTTTCTGGCCGATGACGTTAATGAAAAATATCTTGCTTCTCTCTAGAAGATGGTCAAAGCGGTTTTCATTTTTTCCCAGACGAAGATATCGATAAAGACGATAGTAAAAAGAAAATCCTAAGCTTAATCCACCGATGGTGATAAACAATACCAAAAGGGAACGAAGTGTCATGATGTGCTTTCTTTAGGTCCTACTCTTTGATTGTCTCCGAATTGCCAGACAAGTTCTTTTTGGTTGGTAACCGAAAATTCATATTCTTTGGTCATCGTGAGGCACTCTGTGGGACAGACCACCGTACAAAGGCCACACCAACAGCACAGAGTAAAATTAATATCAAATTGTGGGAGATGAAATTTTCGTTGCTTAGCGCCCGATTCTGGAGAGGTTAAAGGGATTTCTTCCGGAGGCTCGCGTTTTACAGTTGTAATATAAATACAATCGACAGGACAAGCCACTGCACAGAGTTTACACCCAATACAATCTTTAATATTACAGTTCAGGCGGCCTCGCGTGCGAGAAGGAAGCTCTCGTTTTACAAAAGGGTATTGAATAGTTGCTTTTCGTTGGAATGCTACTTTTAAGGTGAGGAGCATTCCTTTAAAGATAGAGAGTAGCCCGGTATAAATATCTAAAAAATAGGATTTCATTTATCGGTCCACTTCTCCTAGCACAATATCAAGGCTTCCAATGATGGCCACCACATCGGCAATCATGGCTCCGTGACAAAGGTCATCTAAACAGCTAATGGAAGTAAAGCAGGAAGATTTTCCTTTTACGCGATAGGGCTTTAATCCTCCGTCGCTCACAATATAAAAACCCAATTCTCCTCTGGGATTTTCTGTTCTGACATAGGATTCTCCGGGAGCGGGTTTAACGCGTTGCATTTTGGCTCGAAAAGGTCCTTCGGGAATTTTCTTTAATGCCTGTCGAACTATTTTTAAACTTTCTCGCATTTCTCGCATGCGAACCATGTATCGATCCCAACAATCTCCAACGGTGCCTTGTTCTCCAGTGCCCACAGGAATATCAAATTCAAGTTCTGGATAAATAGAATAAGGTTCATTTTTTCTTAAATCCCATTTGAGTCCAGAACCTCTTAAATTGGGGCCTGTGAGACCGTAGCTAATGGCCAAATCTAAAGGAATGACCCCTACATTTTTGGTTCGGTTAATAAAAATTTGATTGTAGGATAAAATAGTATCAAGTTCGTCTATTTTAGGTTCAAAATAGTCGCAAAATTCTTGAATTTTTTCTTCGATCCCGGGGGTTAGATCCATCCAAACGCCGCCGATCCACAAATAATTATAAAGAAGTCTCGCACCCGAAGCCATTTCAAAAATATCTAAGATTTTCTCCCGATCTCTAAAAGCCCACATAAAAGGAGTAAAAGTCCCAATATCTAATCCGTAGGTTCCAACGGCCAACAGGTGACTGGCAATGCGATTGAGTTCCACCATGATGACCCGAATATATTCTGCACGTTTTGGGACTTCGACTCCTAAGAGTTTTTCAACGGTCATGGCATAGGTCATGTCATTATTCATGGAAGCAACATAATCTAGCCGATCAACAAAGGGCATAACTCCCATGTAATCCACATTTTCGGCATGTTTTTCAAAACATCGATGCAGATATCCAATGTGGGGAATGGCTTTGACACAGATTTCACCATCAGTGACGAGTTCTATGCGCAGTACCCCATGTGTGGAGGGATGTTGTGGGCCCATGTTAATGGTGAGTTCTTGTGTTTGTAGTTCAGCCATTACATTCCTACCTTAATTCCATGCCAAAATTCCTGTGTTTTATAATCTTTTCTTAAAGGATGGCCTTCCCAATCCTCGGGAAGTAAAATTCTTCTTAAGTCTGGGTGGTTATTAAAATGCACACCCATAATGTCAAACACTTCTCGCTCAAGCCAGTTGGCTGCTTTCCAAAGATCACAGGTGCTTTCTAAAACAGGTTTTGTTTTGTCGGAAAGCAGGGATTTGATGACGACTTTATGAAGGTGTTTATACGAAAAAAGATGATACACTACTTCAATACGGTCTGGATAATCTACTCCGCTGATACAAATTAGATTATCAAATAAAAGATCAGAATCTTCTTTTAAATATTTTAACACAGAATGCAGTTTGGAGGAGTTAACCGCAATAAAAGGATCTGAGTGAGATCCCGGAGGAAGTTCTTTCAATGGCAAAATAGCGTTTTCAAATTTTTGTGTTAGTTTTTCATGAATGGTGGGGGTAAGCATCGCTTATGCCGTTCTAATTTTTTCTTGTAGTTTTAAAATGCCCTCAATCAATGCTTCCGGTCTGGGAGGGCACCCTGGGGTATAGATATCTACCGGAATGACGCGGTCGACCCCTTTTAGAACATGGTATCCATATTGCCAGTAAGGTCCTCCATGCGTGGCACAGCTTCCCATGGAAATCACATACCGGGGTTCAGCCATTTGGTCATACAGGCGTTTAATACATTCGGCCATTTTTAATGTAACGGTTCCTGCCACAATCATGAGATCGGCTTGACGTGGGGTAGCTCTAAACACGCCCGCTCCAAATCGATCTAAGTCATATCGAGGAGATCCAACCGCCATCATTTCAATGGCGCAGCAGGCAAGTCCAAAGGTGAATGGCCACAAGGCTGATTCACGAGCCCAATTGGCTACTTTGTCCACTGTGGTAATTAAAACGTTTTGGCTTAGAATATCTTCTAAAGGACTTGTCATCTCTCTTTCGATGTAGCAATCTCATCTTGTTAAATCAAGAGAATTTTGCTACATCGTAAAAAGAAAATGACTTCTCAAAAGTTTGATATCGTGATTGTTGGGGCGGGGCTTATTGGAAGCAGTATTGCCTATCATCTGACTCAAAAAAAATCGAAGAAAAATATAAAGATTGCACTTTTAGATTTAGACTTTGAGGGTACTTACTCTGCTTCTGAACTGAATGCAGGTGGTGCCCGAATGGAATGGTGCCACGACATTAATATTGAGCTTTCAAAAAGTACGATTGAATTTTTAGCGTCGAATCCCTCTTTATTTGGATTTAGGCAAAAAGGATATTTGTGGCTTTACGATAAAAAAGGGTGGCAGACCTATCAAAGCCATGTGGTAGATTTTAAATGCCAACATCTCGAAATCGAAGAGCTCTCTCCCAAAGAAGTTTCAAGGCGGTTTCCCTTTATTGATCGAACTGAAGATATTGAAGGAGCCACGTTTTCACCCAAAGATGGGATTTTTAATCCTAATCTTTTAAAGCAATTCTTTAGAAGTCAGGCCAAAGAAGCTGGAGTGGTGTTTATTGATAGAGCTTTTGTGAAAGAAATCATGAAGAAGGGGGATCATTCTTTAGAGATTGTCTATGATCAGGTTACAAAAGAGGACGTCTTTCACATCTTAAGTGGAAAAGAGATGCCCACAGATTATCCTAAAATCAAAATAAGTACTCAACTCTTGGTGAATGCAGCCGGTTCCTGGGCAGTAAAATTAGCCAAGCTCTATGGGCATGCTTTGGATTGTAAACCTATTCGACGTCAAATTAGTATTTTTGATTGTCATGAACTGAATCTTTCTTCTTATGGAATGATTGTAGATACGAGTGGTGTTTATTTTCATGCCGAGGCAGATCATATTTTAGCAGGCTACGCGACTCCGCATGAGTCTTCAGGATATAATTTTAAATATGATGGGGATTTATTTTTTGAAACAGAAATTTGGCCACGTTTGGCTCACCGCATGAGTAAAGCACAGGCCTTAAAACATCGAACGGGATGGGCAGGACTTTATTCTGTAACGCCCGATTTAAGTGGGATCATGGGATGCGTCGATAAAACCTATTCTATTTATGAAGCCCATTCCTTTACAGGGCGGGGGGCTATGCAGTCTTATGGGGTTGGGCTTTCCATGGCAGAACTTATTTTAGATGGACATTACCAAACGATTAATGCTACATCCTTGCATCCCAATCGTTTTCAAGATAAAGAAAAGTTCCTTTACGAAGGATTACACATTTAATATAGAGGGAGATACAGATGGTGATTAGTGCAACACAACTCAGAGTAGGAATGATTGTTAAAGAAGGCAAAGAACTTTTTCGGGTGACCTATGCGCTGCATAAAACTCCGGGAAATCTTCGCGGATTTATTCAAGCAAAATTACGAAACATTTCTACGGGTGTCCAATATGAAAAACGGTTTTCATCAGAAGATAGGGTAGAAAAAGCTTCTTTGGATTTTCGAGAGATGGAATATTTGTATGAAGACCAAGGTGAGTTTCATTTTATGGATCCAAAAACTCATGAACAAATGTCGATGATGAAAGATACGATTGAAGAACTGGCTTCATATCTTGTATCTAATCAAATGGTTCATGTGGTGTTTTATGAAGAAAAACCCATTAGTCTTGAACTGCCTTCCTCGGTAGCGTTAAGAGTTTCTTCTACGGTTCCTGGACTTAAATCGGCCACCGTTACAGCTTCTACCAAGCCGGCAACCTTAGAAACAGGCCTTGTCGTACAAGTTCCTCAGTTTATCAATGAAGGAGATGTGTTACGTGTTGACACGACTACCGGTACGTATATTGAAAGGATGAAAAAGTAATCCCCCTTTATGTCCATTCATCGCCCCTTCCAGTTATCCTGTTCTTGTGGTCGAGAATACAAAGTGAAACTCTGGGATTCGATTAATGTTACAGAAAATAAAGAATTAAAAGCAAAGCTTTTAAGCGGCGAAGTCAATCAAGTCCAGTGTCCTCAGTGCAAAAAGAAATCGTATATTGAAAAAAATTTGCTCTATCATGATAGTGATAAAAAATTGTGGTTTCATATGCTTCCTCAAACCGACCGCCCCAAATGGGCAGAGTTGGAAGAAGAATATCGCAAAGATTTAAAAGATAATGACCATATTAAAAAATATCATTTTAGGCTTGTTTTTGGGCGAGAGGAATTGCTGGAAAAAATTAGAATTTTTGATGTTAATCTCAACGATCGGCTTATTGAAATTATAAAATTAAAAATTATTAACGAAGATGAATCTTTAAAAACCCTGACGGATTTAAAGCTTTTTTTTAGCCGCCATATGCCAGAGGATGAGGAAATGCACTTTAGCCTTTCAAGCACTGAAAAAGGATTAAATCAGACCTTGGTGGTTGCTTCGCATCATTATGAAGATTTAAAAGAAGCCAAGGCGACAGAGCCTATTTCTTCAGGGATGTATGTCAGTATTCACAAAACCCGCGTCTTACATTAATAGGCTGTTGAAAAAGGCTCATCTGTGTCGTTGCCCTCGTCGTCTCTCCTTCAACGTACCGTTTAAGTACGCCTCAGTCGCATCTCCTCGGGCGCCTAACATCTGAACCTTTTTGAACAGCCTAAAAAAAAATCTATCTAAGAGCTATAAGACAGCAATAAAAAAGAAGGGTGGCCAGTGCGGTGACGCTAAGGCAGGCTGCATATACTAAAATGGCTTTCATGTTCCTCCACTATGGCATATTCTTTTTAAGTTGAAAATTGTTTTTAAGAAGTGTTATGCCTGACATATGCCAACACCTGTTATTATAGATGGATTAAGAACGCCGTTCATTAAAGCGGCGACAGATTTTAATACGTTGCCTGCTCAAGAGCTGGGAAGAATTGTAGTCTCAGAACTTCTGGCCAAAACAGAACTTGATCCTTCTTTGATTGATGAAACTATTTTTGGAAACATCGGCCAACCCGCCGAGGCTGCCAATATTGCCAGAGTCGTTAGCTTAAATGCCGGGATTGGGCGCTTTGTCCCTGCCTATACGGTTCAACGAAACTGTGCTTCTGGAATGGAATCCATTGCTCAAGCGTTTGATAAAATTTCTTTGGGATTTGCAAAAGTCATTATGGCCGGCGGAACTGAATCCATGAGTAATATTCCACTTATGTTTCCAAAGGCTTATGCTGATTTCTTAAATAAACTCATGAGATCTAAAACGCCCCTTCAAAAACTTTTAACTTTGACCAAATTTAAACTTTCTTATTTAAAGCCTCGGATTGCGTTGATGGAAGGATTGACCGATCCTTTTTGTGGTCTCAACATGGGGCAAACCGCAGAAGTCTTGGCTAGGGAGTGGGGGATTTCTCGGGAAGAGCAAGATCAGTTTTCTCTTCAGAGTCATCAAAAAGTTTTAAAGGCACAAGATGAAGGGAAGTTTTTAGAAGAAATAACGTCTGTCTATATTCCTCCTAAATATTCTAAAGCGATTACAGAGGATAATGGCCCTCGCAGAAATCAAACAATGGGCCAGCTCATGAAACTAAAACCTTTTTTTGATCGCCGATATGGAACGGTGACGGCGGGAAATAGTTCTCAAATTACCGATGGTGCTGTGGCCGTCTTGGTGATGGATAAAGAAAAAGCCTATGCTTTGGGCTATACCCCTTTGGCCACGATTCGGTCCTATGGATTTTTTGGCATTGAACCTAAACGCATGGGGATTGGTCCGGTGGCAGCGGCCAAAGTAGCCTTAGAGCGAGCTCATCTTACCTTAAAAGACATTGGCCTTATTGAAATTAATGAAGCCTTTGCTGCACAGACGCTGGCTGTTCTTAAAGCCAGTGCGAGCAAAAAATTTTCCCAAGATTATTTAGGCCAATCTGAACCCTTAGGAGAAATGAATCCAGAAATTTTAAATGTGAATGGCGGGGCCATCGCGTTGGGACATCCCGTAGGCGCCAGTGGCGCTCGGATTGTTGTAACGTTGGCCAAGGAAATGAAGCGACGATCTGTCCGGTATGGCTTAGCACTTATTTGTATTGGAGGAGGACAGGGGGGAGCCATGGTGATTGAAAGAGAGATGTCATGACGTTTCACGTTGAAACTAAAAATAATATTGCCATTGTGAACTTTGATCTCGAGGGAGAGAAAATTAATAAAATTTCTACTCCTGTGGGTGAAGAATTAGAAAAAGTTGTTAAAGAGCTTTCCAAACAAACCCTATTAAAAGGCATGATCTTAATCAGTAGTAAACCTGATATTTTTATTGCGGGAGCGGATATTAATGAAATTTTGGCGATTCAAAATGTTGAAGAAGGAATTCAAAAATCTGCCCATGCTCAACGTTTACCAACTCTTATTGAGTCACTTCCTTTTCCAACGGTAGCGGCTATTGATGGAGCGTGCTTGGGGGGTGGGTTAGAATTAGTCTTGGGATTTACGTATCGTATTGCTACCAATAGCGACAAAACCAAGCTTGGGCTTCCAGAAGTTTCTTTGGGAATTTTACCGGGGATGGGGGGGTGTTGTCGTCTTCCAGAAGTGGTGGGACTTAGGCCCGCTTTAGATATGATTTTGGGAGCCAAAGTATGGCCTGCTATCAAGTGTTTAAAAACAGGGTTAGTCGATGAAATGGTTCCCAAAGAACTGCTTTTATCCAGAGCAATCGAAGTGATTGAAAAAGGGCTTTGGAAAAAACGAAAAAAATCTAAATTTTCTTTATTGAATCTTCTTTTAGAAAAAAATCGTTTAGGGCGAAGTTTTATTTATAAAAAAGCCAAAGAGTCGATTCTACAAAAAACCAGAGGGCACTATCCGGCTCCTCTAAAAGCGTTGGATGTTATTTATGAATGCCTTGATCGAGGGCTAACGGATGGTCTTAAAAAAGAATCTGAAGGATTTGGCTTATTGGTGGAAACCGAAACCTGTAAAAATTTAATTGGACTTTTTTTCCAAAGAGAAGCCACTAAAAAATTAACAGGATCTTCTAATACAAGTCTTAAACTTCAAAAAATAAAGCATTCCGCTGTGATCGGTGCGGGGGCCATGGGAGCCGGGATTGCCCAGCTTTTAAGTTTTAAAAATATTTCTGTAAGGCTTAAAGATGTGAATGAATTGGCTTTGGGAAAAGGATTAGCGGTTTGTCGAAAACTGTATCAAGAACTCGTGGACCGCAGGCATTTAACCAGCAGGGAATTAGATCAAAAAATGTTTCTTATTGGGCCAACAACAGAATTTCGAGGGTTTAAACGGGTGGACTTGGTTATTGAGGCCGTGGTGGAAGACTTAGCGGTAAAACAAAAATTATTTTCAGCTTTGGAATCATCTGTTTCTAAAGATGCTATTTTAGCTACTAATACCTCTTCTCTTTCTATTTCAGATATTGCAGCTCAGTGTCAGTATAAAGACCGAGTGGTGGGGATGCATTTTTTTAATCCGGTTCATAAAATGCCGTTGGTAGAAATTATTGTAGATCCGATAACCTCTGACCAGACGGTGGTAACCATTGTTGAACTTACAAAACAACTCGGAAAAGTTCCTGTTGTGGTGAAAAATAAACCTGGATTTTTGGTAAATCGAATTTTAATGCCCTATATGAATGAAGCCGCGTATCTTTTAGAAGAAGGGATTGCTCCTTCCATCATCGATGATGTGATGCTGGATTTTGGAATGCCCATGGGGCCCTTTACGCTGTTAGACTCCGTGGGGATTGATATTGCACAAAAAGCCGCGCATGTATTGCATCAGACTTTTGGGGATCGGATGAAAGTGCATCCCATTTTAGATCAGGTGATTCAGGCCGGTTACTATGGGAATAAAAATCAAAAAGGATTTTATAAAAGAGAAGGAAAGCGCAGAGTTGAAAATAAAGCGATTTATTCAGTGATTGGATTTAAACCCAAGGAACAAGAATATATTTCTGATGAGTGGGAAACTCGGATGGTATTTCAAATGATTAATGAAGCGGCCTTGTGTTTAGAAGAAAAAATTGTGGCAAGTCCTGGGGAACTGGATATGGCCATGATTTTTGGAATTGGGTTTCCTCCGTTTAGAGGAGGACTCATGCGATACGCCCATAAACTGGGCGTTGAAAAAGTGGTAAGCGAACTCGATATTTTACATCGTCGTTATGGAGAACGATTTAAGCCTGCTTCTTATTTTAAAAATTTAGCAGCCCAAGGAGGAAAAATTTATGCCGATAATTAAGACTGTGGGGGTGATTGGAGCAGGCATTATGGGAAATGGGATTGCTCAGGTGGCTGCGAGCTTTGGTTTTGATGTGTTGCTTTTAGATGTGGATCAAAAAAGATTAGAAAAAGGAATGCTGGCTATTACAGAAAGTTTACTTCGTTTTGTTCAAAAGGGGAAAATAACGGATGTCCAAAAATCAGATATCTTAAAAAAAATTAAATCCACAACCGAGATTTCTGATTTTAAAGTGTGTGATTTTGTCATTGAAGCAGCCAGTGAAAATGTAGAAATTAAGCTCGATCTTTTTAAAAAATTAGATGAAGTGTGTAAAAAAGAGGCCATTTTAGTTTCTAACACTTCTTCTATTTCTATTACGCGTGTGGGAGCAGCTACGAAACGTCCGGATAAAATAGCAGGAATGCATTTTATGAATCCTGTACCGCTCATGAAACTCGTAGAAGGGATTCGGGGTTTAAGGACTTCAGACGACACGTTTAAAACGGTTCGAGAAGTAGCTCAAAAAATGGGGAAAACATTTATCGAAGCCAAAGATGCGCCTGCCTTTGTTGTCAATCGTATTTTAGTTCCTATGCTTAATGAAGCTGTGTTTGCGCTTCAAGAGGGATTGGCCACAGTTGAAGATATTGATACGGCCATGAAATTGGGATGCAATTTTCCCATGGGGCCATTTGAGTTGTTAGATTATGTGGGGCTTGATACAGCACAGGCTATTATGGAAGTGATGTATCGTGATACAGGAGATTCTAAATACCGTCCCTGTCCACTTCTTAAAAAATATGTAGAAGCTGGATTTTATGGACGAAAATCAGGGAGGGGATTCTATGAGTATAAATCAGACAAGCAGTTATCGTAATATAACCTTTGAAGAAAAAGACGGCATTGGCATTCTAACGTTGAATCGACCCAAAGTATTAAATGCCATTAATCAAGATTTAATGCAGGAACTTTCTTCTGTATTAGATGTGATTACTAAAAGTACAACGATTCGGGTGGTGGTATTAACCGGAGGAGGGGATAAAGCTTTTGTGGCCGGAGCTGATATTTCTCAATTTGAAACCATGACGGTCAATGATGCCATTCAATTTGCTACTTTTGGACAAAGTGTTTTTAATAAACTTGAAAGTTTAAATCAGCCAACGATTGCAGTGGTCAATGGATTTGCTTTGGGGGGAGGGTGTGAATTAGCCTGTGCATGCGATTTTATCTATGCATCTGATACGGCACGATTTGGCCAACCCGAAGTAAATTTAGGAATTATTCCTGGTTTTGGTGGCACTCAGCGATTTACCCGTCTTATTGGAAAAGCCATGGCCAAAGAACTTATTTTTACAGGAAGAATGATTGATGCCCAAGAAGCGCTTCGGATTGGTCTTGCAAATAAAGTTTTCCCTGCATCAGAACTCATGAATGAAGCCATGAAAACAGCAAAGCTTATGTTAACAAAAGGACCCGTTGCTTTGGCTCAAGCCAAAAAAGCCATTGATGAGGGATATAATAAGGAAATGGCTGATGCGCTTGAAATTGAGTGCGAGGCGTTCGCTAAAACCTTTGAAACCCAAGATCAAAAAGAAGGCGTTAAAGCCTTCCTCCAAAAACGCCCCCCTAAGTTTTTAGGGAAATGACATAAATTGTCACCGTGATTAAAAGATAGATATCCTTTGTATTATCTTTAAGCTTAAATAAAGACGGCACTATTTTTGCACAAGAGTAAACCTGTTTGTCAAAATATATAAATAAAACTCTTTAAAGGAGGATGTATGAAAAATTATAAAATATTTTTGTTTGTATTGATGACGTCTTTTCTACTGGTTAACTGTGGTGGAAGTAATTCTTCAGAAAATCAAAGCCCCGCTATTGAAAAGCATTTAGAAAAAAATTTCATTGAATCTGAAAAAGAAACGGCAAAGGAAAATCCGCTTTTAGTGGAAAAACTTCACAGCATGATGGGGAAATATACGATTGTATTTGATGCCGATGCTATTGACCTAAAAATAGATACCGAGGGCATGTCGCTTTCTGATTCAGAGATGCACAATGTTGAAGACACATTGAAAAAGGCTTATAAAAAAGCATTTAAGGTTTCAAAAGATAAAATTAAAGAGCAAGTGTTGTATGAAATTGCCTTAAATGATGAAGAGATTGTTTTAAATATTATCACTAAAAAAGAATCAAAAGAAGAAGGGGAAGAGCCAGAAATAGATATTCAAACGGATGTCTTGAGTGGTTTTAAAGAAGGGTATGCTATTTTTGATGCAAATCCTCTTGCTATTAAAAAGATGACAGAATTGATGTTTTCAAGAAATCCAGATGCAATTTTGGAAAAAATATCTGCTCAGCTTAGATTAGATCTTGAGGATAAAGGTGAGAAGATCCCAACATATGATGTAAAAATAGATTCAAAAGTATTGGCAAGGAGCAAGAAAAATTCCGCAGAAAAAGTATATGTTCAAATCATAATTCCTGCACAGCTGACGGCTATTGTAGAATAAGTTTTGAAAGGCCTATTATTACTGATTCTCTGTGGGGGATTCTTCGAGAATGGGGGGAAGCTGGATGTTTGCATTTAAGAATTCTTGAAGATCAAATTGATCCATTTCAATTCCAGGATCTCCCAACGTGTGAAGATGTTCTTTTCCCCATTCGACAGACCACGCATAGCCGCCATTTCCCAAAAATTCACTGGTGGTATTCATGCCAATAGGGACCACCCATTCATGGACCCATGCTGGGGCACCATGATTTTTAAGTGCATTAACGGCTTTAGGTTGAAAGTAGTAGTTCAATTGGCTTTTGGGAAGCGCAAAAAAAGCTAGATACATTTTATCAAACGTCGGTTGCATGGGATCGTAGGCTCTCGTGGGATCATGATGAATGGCTCGATTTTCAATTTTTTGAGCGATGGGAGAGATTACATCAATGGTTCCAATGATGGCCACGGTTTTCCAAACTTGATTCATCTTATAGGCAGAAATGATCATAATGGCGCCTGTCAAGGTATTAATAAAAACGCCATTATACGTCATTTGTCCCAAATTCCATTGAGTGGCTTCCCAGCCATGTTTTTTAACTTGGTTGGCTACTTCACTAAATCCCCATGTGGCGTTTGTCACCAAAAGAACTTTTGGAAACATTTTAACGGTTTCTAGATTAAAGGCTTGTTTTACGAGAGCCAGTGTTTTAGTGCCGACCTTTACATAAAAAGGGCGAGTCCAGAGAGCTTCAGCCTGAGAGAGGCGTTCCAATGCCTTTCCAGCTCCTGCCGCTACTTCTGGAATAGCACTTCTGGCTGCCTGAGGAAGAAGATTTCTAGTATATTCTCCAATGGTGCCTAATTGTCGTGCTTTAGCGGCTTGATATCCTCGATACCACTGCCGTCCTTTGATCAAAACAGGAGCAGCAATAATAGTAGCCGTAGATAAGAACTCGGCCGCATGATGGGGACGATTTAATGCGGTACTAAATCGTTGATAGTCTTCTTGAGTAAAGTTTTCAAGAAGCCCTCTATTTTTTAAATCGTCTTTAAGCATCAGCCTGGGAGTGGTGCCAATGAGTTTTGAATTAATGAGTGTGGGAATCATGTCATCGTCGAGGGGAATGCCTTGAAGAATTCCATCGACAATATTAAACATCTTTACCCACAGGTACTGTGAACTTTGTTCGTATTCTTTAATCCCTTGCTCATGTTTTTCTTTGGTTTCAGCAATGAGCTGATCTCGGTTTGAAAAAGCCTGGGACAAGACTTCTCGAAGGGGAATTTTTTTGGCTTCTCCGAGGATTGAGACAAGAGAGAGGTGATCAGTGTCGCTTATGTGATCTTGGGTACCAGAAGAGGTATGTAAGTCCAGGTGGTTAGTATTTTGGTAATTGAATATGTGGGAAATAAAATTGAAGGGTCTTGATGAAAAAATATCATCCGTAGACCACACGGATAGAGGACTTCCCAAAGCCACAAGAATAATATACTGCCGATGATCTCCACAGTGTAGGGTATAGGGTTGGGTGATGGCGAGAGCCATGACGTCATCATAAGGGAGCTCACGTGAGTAGAGAAGGAGAGATCCTTCGCTTTGCTCAGGATGACTGATGTCTGGCTCAGGATGACTACTGAAAATATAAAGGGTGCTTTTCTCTCTCCCCGATTCAAGCGCTGCTACATAAGTTTTATTGTTATACGGTAAAAGGGAGAGTGCACTTAAATTGGGATGTTCTATGTGGCTTACAATTGAAAGATCGCTCATATTAACAAAATCAATCCCACTTTGAGGGGTGGCAATAATTAACGTATTTTCATGGAGCAGTGCTGCTGTATAAGAAAACACAGGGTGATCATTATATTCAAATCCTTGGGTGTAGTGCGTGGCGTCTTTATCTTTTTTATGAAGAATTATATAGTCTTCACTTCCTTTGTTTTTTATTCGAACGCCGTTGGATCCTAACGCTGAAATAATTTGAGTATCGGTTTCTTGATAACTGGAAAGCATAAAATCTTGTTCTGCCCAGACGAATGCAGGGAATAAGCAGAGAAGGAATGTCATTCTGAACGTAGTGAAGAATCTCTTCATTTTTGTGACTCCTCAAGAAGGAGGGTATTAAGCTGGGTAAAATTTTGTGCAAATCGAACTAAATAATGATCAGACCAGTAAAGACTACTACTCCAGGATTCCGTAAGCTCCTGCCCAAAATCTCGCATTTCGTCTAAGAGGTTAAAAAAGTGAGAAGGCATTTTGTTATTAAAGTGAAACCCATACCACCGATAGAGTTTTGAAAGACCAAAAGTATAACCCTTATAAAGTTGCAGTGTAGACCAATCATTTTTAGATCCTTCATCTAAAATGAGCCAAGAAGATTTTGTTTCTTTTAAAATATCATCTGAAATCAACGACAGAATTTTTGTCGTATTTTGATTGAGCCACTGCCTCTCTTGAGTGTGACTAAGGGTACTATGAATAGACAAGGTGTTATTGGGGATAGCTTCATAGGCAAGCCTTTCTAAATACATGCTCAGATGATCGATAAATTCCTTTGTGATAGGGATATCTGAAAAATTAACCGAATGGGTAATTTTAATAGCTTCTTTAAAGGCATCAATATCTAAGCTGTGAGATTCTTGGGGAGAAACAAAATCTGTGTAGAGGGGTTCTAGATACTGTCCAATCATATACACAATCCCCGCAGCAAAATGACGTTTCCCTTGATGAAACTGGGTTCCTGCTTCTTGAGATAAAAAGAGAAGTGCTTTTAAAACTCCCTGGAAAAAAGGATCTTCTTCTTGTACTAAGGCTGTGAGTTCATCTTCCAATAAAAGGGTTTTTCCATGTTCTAGAGATTTTTCTGAAAAAGGATTTAAACTGCTTCCCACGGTGCGATCACTATTAGAAATCTCAAGATGAGAGATACGATACATCTCGGGAGTTCCTTCATACGTTATTTCTTGTTCCCAACTTAAATCATAATATTGTTCATAGATTTCTTTCCATAAAGATGCAGGCAGCTCTATGAATGATTCTTTTTTTCCATCTGAAAAATAAAAATGAACGTCTTTCGGAGCAGTAGAAGAGTGGATGGCCAGTGAAAGTTTTAATTTTGGTTTTTGATCCCAGGAATTCGATTGCCAAGAATCTACGGTTTCTAATTTGGCATCCAGAATGGAAAGTTCTAAACTTCGATCCTCAAAAAATTGAGAATAAATCGGAGGGTAGGTGACAGCTCCCAAAGTTTCATTGGCAAAAACAGGTGCCATGCGAACACTTTGTCTTAAGCCTTCAAAGGCATCGACTCCCAACACCATGACTTCTCGATCTAGAGCCGGGCGGCTCGTAAGATATTGAGAAAGCATGCCTACACCAATGCCGCGTGGGGTAGATAAAAACATACACCATGAGGTATCAAAAAGGGCCCATCCGGCATTATAGGTTGGATCGGGAGAAAAAATATCTCGGGTTAAATATCCCGGGATTTCACTCAGGGGCATCGTAGGGGCAGGAATAAAATCGTTCATGGTAAGCCTTCCATTATGCCACTCGCTCATCAAGGATTGGGTGTTCATGGTCTCAGCTCCCCATTTTGAAAGTTTTTGAGCCATGTAGGCAGAACTTCCTGCATTTAAAACCAACACAAAAATTTTCCCATTGCGAGAAAGCCTAAATCCAGAGATTCCAAAAATGGGAAACATAATGTAGGTATTCCAAATAATATTGTGAGCTAATCCGGTAGATAAAAAAGGTCTTCCTTCTCGTTCCCGAGACCAGGCTTCCGTTGCGAGATTGGCAATATCGCTATAGGCGGTAAAGAGCAGCGTTTCTTTGAGCTTTCCATTTTGGAAGAGTCGGTTCATATAGGTTGAACGTTGCATGTGTTCAAAATCATAAATTCCATCAATGGCATTTAAGAGCTGGGGTTTTTCCCACAAAAGATGGGCTTCTTGATTTCCCTGCCAGCCAGATTTAACAAGAAGTTTTAATTTTTCTAATTTTTCAAGGTCTGTCAGTTGCCGGCCTGCTTGATTGAGTTCTAAAATGCGTTCAAGTCGGTACACCTCTTCAGAGTTTCCTAAAATTTGAGAAAGACGCGAAGATTCTAAAGACAAAGCTTCTAATTCTTCACGAGATACAATGCCTCCTTTAGAGGAGAGCCAAGTGAGCGCTTCTTTGGTTTTGGTAGAAAGTCCCAGTTGATTTACGTCTATAGATTGAGATCGTGCAATTCCTTTTAAAAGTCCCGCCTTAATATCCATGGTTAAATACTGAAGTTCTGTTTTTTGAAAAAGGCTGAGTTGTTCCATGCTTTGCAGGCGCTGTAAGCGACTCCATTTGGTCATGATTTCTGGATCAACGAGTTTTGAAAGATCCCCGGTTTCTCCCATTATTTTAAAAAATTTGGAAAGTTTTCCAAAAGACCAGGCTTCTAATTTTTGAAGACGAGTATCAGCTAATTTCAAAGACACCAAAACGCGTTCAAGCGGTCTTACAAAGGTGCCTCTTTTTTCTGTGGCTGCAATGAGTCCGATGAGTTCTTGAGGAAGAAGCACTTGGCCTGATGCTTTCAATGCTTTTAATTCTAAAAGACGCTGTGAAAAAGAAGCCGTGTTTTCAATAAGCAATTCTTTTTCATTCCACTGTCTTAGCCAGGTGGCTCCTTCAGCCAGAGGGAAAGCAGTACTGGCTGTTCCTCCTGCCAGTTTAAAATTATACCGAATGGCATTCATTTCTCGAACGTTTTGGGTAATACGTGCTTTTTTTGCATAGCGAATTTGAGCCATTTTCCCGGCAAAAAGTCCAAGCTGGGTAGCAAAACCAGCAATTTCTCCGGTGACTTTCCACGTCGAAAAAGAATGTTTAAGCTCTGCTTTTTCTTCTTCTGTTAACGTATCTTTAACGTTATATAATTCAAGCTGTTCATCTAAATCTTGATCTAGATCAAATCCAAACGCATCGACCAACTTATCAGCATCAAACGGAATAGAGGCCAAGAGTCCATTGGCAAATGCCTTGGCGTTGTGCTTCATTTGAAAGCTGGTACTCATGACATCATTCATTTTTTCCTGATGAAGTGTGTGCGCAGTTTGAATCATGAGATTTAGATTTATTTCATGAAGGGTAGAGGAAAAATTGTTATGGGTTGCAGAAAAATGAATAGAATTTTTGTGGACCCAAATGCCAGTCAGAGTTGAAGCTTCTACGGTTTCAGGAGCTACCGTTTCGGTACGTTTTATGAAATCGGGATGAATGGAAGATTCTAAAGGATCAATATTAAAAATATGAAGGCCTTCTTTTCCTCCGGCTGCAAACAGAGTGAGAGCTTCTAAGGAAAGATTTAAGAGAGGAAAATTAAGTTGCCATTCATTGATTTTGGTATCGTCATCTAAAAAAATAGAAAGAGTGGAGGAATCTTGAGATGGATCCCATTGAGAGGTGATCATGAGGTCATTTTTAAAAACAGATTTTAAAAAGACAATACCTGTTGCAAAGGGCAGGGGTTTAAAACTTTTAATATCGATTACCTTGCTTTCATCTGCCTCTAGGAGTGAAGAAAGATCTATTTCGTCGATCCCTTCACGATGAGCAATAAATAAAGATCCATTATATTCTGTAAAACCAAAAGTAGGAGAAAGGGTGTCCGGTGTTTTAGAGTGTGAATCTAATTCATAAAAGCCATTGGTATTTCGAGTAAGAAAAAAACGTTGTGGATTAGACAATCTACCTTGTCGGACATCTTTTAAGAGAGATTCAAGTGTGGAAGTAGGAGCTGTTCCCCAACGATCAATGGTAATTTTGTGAGAGCCATGTGTTTCAATGAGATAAAAATAATGGCCTTTAACAATGGGCAAAAAAGAGTGGATCAGGTCTTGAGAACACACAACCATAGGGAAGAAAAAGAGTAGAAGGCCAATTCCAAAATTTCGTCCCCTCATGAGGGACATGCCTAGTGCAAGACAAAGGCCAAGTCATAAGCTCATGTTATTTCTCAAAATATTCTTTAAGTTGTTGTAATTACAGGTGAAATTATTTGCACAATAAATGTGCAATCGTGCCACCTGTGCATCTCTTAGACGTTGTCAAGAACCTAGGCATAATTTAAATCATCATGTGCGGAGAATAGTCTACTTAATCTCCGCATTATGTGCGTATAATAATCCTTGTATTTGCGGAGAATAGCTGTCATAATCTCCTTATATATAGCGGAGATTAAACCTGTGAAATATATCTATGAGCATAAAAAATGGCCTGAGTTGTATTGGGATCAAGAACGCCTGACTGGTCCACTGGCCAATATTCGTCATCGCCAAGGACGGCTGATTGGGCGGATGGAAGGACTTGGATTTAAACTTTGTACTGAGGCCGTGCTTAAAACATTGTCCGAAGAGGTGATTAAATCGAGCGAACTCGAGGGAGAGCGGCTTGATCCAAAACAGGTGCGCTCATCTCTAGCGCGACGTCTTGGCATGGATATAGGGGGATTGACGACTGCTGATCGCAATGTTGAAGGAGTCGTCCAGATGATGTTGGATGCTACGCAAAATTTCAGTCTTCCTCTTACAAATGAGCGATTGTTTGGTTGGCATAGTGCTTTGTTTCCAACGGGTCGTAGTGGTATGAGTAAAATTCGTGTAGGAAACTGGCGCAGCGATACCCAAGGACCTATGCAAGTGGTATCTGGTCCCATCGGAAGGCAACGTGTTCACTTTGAGGCACCACAGGTAAGTCGATTGAATGGGGAAATGCGACTATTTCTTGCGTGGTTTAACGGTAAAAAGCCAATTGATCCGGTTTTAAAAGCGGGTCTGGCTCACTTATGGTTTGTCACTATTCATCCGTTTGACGATGGCAATGGTCGAATTGCTCGTGCGATTGCAGACATGGCTTTGGCCAGATCAGAAAATAGTTCACAACGTTTCTATAGTATGTCGGCTCAGATTTGTTTGGAGCGGAAAGCCTATTACACTATTTTAGAGTTCACCCAGAAGGGGGGGTTGGATGTTACACCCTGGCTTGAATGGTTTCTAGAATGCCTTGGCCGAGCATTTCAAGGGGCAGAGATAACTCTAGCATCCGTACTCAAAAAGGCTCGATTCTGGGAAATTTATTCTGGAAAAAAATTTAATGATCGACAACGAAAAATCATTAATCTCATCTTTGATGGTTTCGAAGGTAAGCTTACTTCATCAAAATGGGCTGTTCTGACAAAATGTTCGCAGGATACAGCGTCTCGTGACATTGACGATCTTGTAAAGAGTGGGATATTGACCAAAAATATCGGTGGGGGACGTAGCACGAGTTATTCGTTGGTAGAGGATTTTTATGAGAGGTAATTTATTTTGACAGAGGGTGGGGGATTGGCTAAGGTCAAATTGAATGAGTGACGTTTTATTAAAAGACGAACATAAAATGATTCAGCAAACGGCTAGAGAGTTTGCTCAAAAAGAAGTGGCTCTTTATGCGGCCGAATGTGACAGAGAAGCCAAATTTCCAAAATCGGGCATTCAAAAATGTGCAGAGCTTGGATTTATGGGCATTGCCGTCCCAGAACAATATGGGGGGAGTGGGCTAGACTATTTTTCTTATGTGCTTGTGTTAGAAGAAATTGCCGCTGTTTGTGCCTCTACGGCTGTTATTGTATCGGTAAATAATTCGTTGGTCTGTACGCCTCTTAAAACCTTTGGCAATGAATGGCAAAAGAAAACATTTTTAACGCCTCTTGCGCGGGGAGAAAAGCTGGGGTGTTTTTGTTTATCTGAGCCCAATGCGGGGTCTGATGCAGGCAATCAACAAACCATCGCTCTTAAAAAAGGGGATGAATACATTTTATCGGGTACCAAAAATTTTATTACCAATGGCCCCCAGGCCGATACGGCCATTGTTTTTGCGGTGACAGATAAATCGAATCCTAAAAAAAGAATTTCTGCTTTTATTGTGGATATGCATTCCCAGGGTGTGGAGGTGGGAAAAGTAGAAAAGAAAATGGGAATTAAAGGATCAGGCTGTTCTCAAATTATTTTTAATGATGTCAAAGTTTCTAAAGAAAATTTGTTGGGAGAAGAAGGGGAAGGGTTTAAAGTAGCCCTTCATACGTTAGATGGCGGGCGTATTGGGATTGGAACGCAAGCCGTGGGAATTGCCAGAGGCGCTTTTGAAGCAGCTAGAAATTACGCTAAAGAACGGATTCAATTTGGAAAGCCGATTTCAGAATTCCAAGCGATCCAGTGGATATTGGCTGATATGGCTACAACTATTGATGCGGCGAGGCTTTTAGTTTATCGGGCTACTGAGCTCGAAGATCGGGGGCTTCGATATACCAAAGAAGCTGCTATGGCTAAGCTTTTTGCTTCTGAAACAGCCATGAAAGTAACGACCAATGCCATCCAAGTCTATGGAGGGTATGGGTATTCTAAGGAATATCCCGTGGAGCGGTTCTTCCGAGATGCCAAAATTACTGAAATTTATGAAGGAACCTCAGAAGTTCAGCGCATGGTGATTGCAGGACAGATTCTTCGCTGACGCTCAGAATGACAGAGTGACGTTTTTCGTCGTTTTCTCATCTAAAAATAATCTTTTTTTTGAAAAAAAAAGTAGAATCTTCTCTTGCTTTGGGTACAATAAAATTAGGGGCTAAAAGCAGTACGTTGGTGGTAAATTAACGTCCCTAAACGAGAAGTACTCTATATGATGTGTCCTTACAAAAAATTATTTTTTGCAAGTATTGTCAGTATGGGTATTTTGAGTTTGAGCATGATGCACAGTGCTTTATCCAATGATGAGTTTCGGCTCTTGTCGGATAAGCAAAACGGAATCGTCTTTATGAAGGATCCGTGTGCAAAAAATGCTTTTAGCCTCATTTTTTCTTTTTCTCAGGATATCGAAGAGTTTCCGTCTTCAGAAATGGCCATGGTGAGTTTTACAAAAAGCTACCAGGATGTATTGGCAACTTATAATGAAGGATTAAGATACTGTTACTTAGAAGCGGCAAAGGCAGAAAAAATTGGAAATCGCCAGGTCAAAATTACCTATCTTGCTAAAAAAGTTTCTGAAGATGGCGAAGATCCCAGCCTTACGATCCCAGATCAAATGGAGGTTGTGGTCGTAGCCGAAGATCTTGCCAAAATTAAAGATTTAGAAGGGCGTTCAGCAGAACCTTTAAATGGTGCAGAATCCATTCGAACCCTCATTAATGTTAATACAGAATCTACTTGCTCAAAATAAAATCTTCAGCATAATAAGTTCCATGCGACGATTTTCAACTATTTCAGATGTTGAAATTAAAGAACTTTATACTGAAAAAGATCTCAAAAATTTTAATATCGAAAAAGATTTAGGGAGTCCTGGAGAATATCCTTTTACGCGAGGAATTCATAAGGATATGTATCGAGGTAAGCCTTGGACGATGCGTCTTTTTTCTGGATTTGGAACGGCCACCGATACCAATAAAAGATATCACATCTTATTAGAACGCGGCCAACATGGCTTAAGTGTTGCATTTGATATGCCTACTCTTATGGGCATTGATTCCGATGATCCCAGAGCTTTGGGAGAAGTGGGCAAGTGCGGCGTGGCCATTGATACCGTACGTGACATGGAAGTGTTGTTTCGAGGGATTCCCTTAGATCAAGTAACCACGTCGATGACAATTAATTCCCCAGCCATTGTGCTTTTAGCCATGTATTTGGTGGTGGCTGAGAAACAAGGTGTGTCATTTGAAAAGGTAGGGGGGACGATTCAAAATGATATTTTAAAAGAATATATTGCTCAAAAAGAGTGGATTTATCCACCACGCCCTTCGATGCGAATTATTCAAGACATGATGGTCTATTGTACCCAGCATGTCCCTCGGTGGAATACGATCTCGATTTCAGGCTATCATATTCGAGAAGCCGGATCGACGGCAGCACAAGAACTGGCCTTTACTTTGGCCGATGGGATTGGGTATGTCCAAGCAGGGATTGAAGCAGGGCTTGATGTAGATCAATTTGCACCGCGTCTTTCTTTTTTCTTTAACGCACACAGTGATTTTTTTGAAGAAATTGCAAAGTACCGAGCGGCTCGTCGGATGTGGGCAAGAATCATGCGGGAGCGATTTAAAGCCAAAAATCCAAGATCTTGGATTTTAAGATTTCACACACAAACAGCAGGGTGCAGCTTAACTGCCCAACAACCCTATAACAATATTGTGCGAACGGCTCTTCAAGCGTTGTCGGGAGTGTTGGGAGGAACCCAATCGCTTCATACCAATTCTATGGATGAAACGTTGGCTCTTCCCACAGAGCTTGCGGCTACGATTGCACTTCGCACGCAACAAATTATTGCTGAAGAAACTGGCGTAATTAATAGTATGGATCCTTTGGGAGGTTCTTATTTTGTGGAAAGCTTGACGAATGAAATTGAAAAAGAAGCGTTGGATCTGATTCAAAAGATAGATGACATGGGGGGGATTATTCCCGCTATTGAAAAAGGATTTCCTCAAAAAGAAATTGCTCGTGCATCCTATCATTATCAGCAGCAGCTCGAACGGCAGGAAAAAATTGTTGTTGGAGTCAATAAATATGTTCAGCAAGATGAAGAACCCATTGAAACCCTCTACATTGATGAAAAAACCGAAAAAAAACAAATTACAGAACTTAAGAAAATTAAAAAAGAACGAAATGAACAAAATGTTGTAAAAGCCCTTCAGCGCTTAAAAAAAGGGTGCCAAGGAAAAGAAAATCTAATGCCGCTTGTCATGGATGCCGTAAGAGAATATGCGACCGTTGGAGAAATTTGCTTGAGCATGAAAGAAGTGTTTGGTAGCTATACAGAGCAATCGGAGTTTTAAATGAAAAAAACTGAAATAAAAAGACCCTTAAGACTATTGGTTTCTAAAGCAGGCTTGGATGGTCATGATCGTGGAATTAAAATTGTGGCCAGAGCCTTAAGAGATGCTGGGATGGAAGTGATTTATACAGGACTTCATCAAACTCCACAAATGATTGTCTCGGCTGCCCTTCAAGAAGATGTGGATGCGATTTGTGTCTCTATTTTATCGGGCGCCCACTTTGCCTTGATTAAAGAAATTTATGGACTTCTTAAAAAAAATAAACTTTCCAATATTCCCATCATCTTAGGGGGAATTGTCCCAGAAGACGATTTTTCAAAACTTAAAAAACTGGGAGTTAAAAAAATATTTACTCCCGGAGCTTCCCTTCAAGATATTATTTCTTTTGTGCAGACCAATATTAAGGCTCAGTTTTAGTCTAGGGATGAATATATCGGCTGCACGCTTCTAGTGTTAAAAATCGTTCTGCAATAACGGCATTGGTATAGGTATCGTAAGCGGTATAGCTTGCTCCTGCC
Organism: Deltaproteobacteria bacterium GWA2_38_16; assembly: GCA_001797335.1. Lineage (GTDB taxonomy): Bacteria > Bdellovibrionota > JACOXK01 > 2-02-FULL-40-11 > 2-02-FULL-40-11 > 2-02-FULL-38-15-A. Next base: position 69,921 of record MGPE01000015.1, on the reverse strand, counting down.
CAATTACAGGCCAAATCAAAACGAGAATATTGCACAGATTGTACGCAGCGGTCTAAGGCAATAAATCCATAGCCCTCTTTTCCAACGGGACGATTTTGGGGTGTAAAATAAGGCTGATAATTACTCCCATTCCATTGGCACAAAAGCCCATTGTGAGAATAGTGGACGGTTTTATTGCAATTTTCGAGAGCTGAAAAACCATATCCCTCTTTACCCATGGCCAGATTTCTCCAGACTTCATAGGGTTGGTAATTATTGCCATTCCAGTTACACACGAAGCCTTCGTAGGAAGCAAAGATGGCCTCATTGCATTTTCCGAGTTGAGAAAATCCATATCCCAATTTTCCGACAAAGTGCCTTTGAACAGTGTCATAGGGCTGGTAATTATTTCCATTCCACTGGCAAGATAAAGACGTCCAATGATCGGCCAGCGCAGGAAAAGACATGCACACCAAAAACAAAATACCTACAAACATTTTTTGTTTCACTTGCGATACCCCCTTATGATTTTTTATCCTTATTATTTTTTACAACACCTAAAATAGTTGTAAGTGAAATAAAGAACCCGGGCAAGAAAAATGTAGTGGATGTATAGGATAAGGACTTATGGAGTTGATAACATGCTGGTATCGACACCGTGTCATTGCGATTTTTTCTTTGTCATCCCGGGCTTGACCCGGGCAATCTAGGATTAAACACGGCTCTTTCCCCTTTAAACACTAAATGTCACTCCCCAACAGCTTTTTTCTTAGAAGAAATAACTAATTCCCCACCTTCTCCTGAAAACTTACGAAGGGTTAGATTTATCAATGTTTGATAGGGGATGCCTTCTTTTTTTGCCAGTTCTTGATAAAAATCAAGAATGTCGCTATCAATCCTTAAAGTTTTTTGAACTTTCTTGGATCGATAGAATTTCCCTCGAACGGCACTTTTAAAATCATATTCCTTCTTCATATTGTTTTGTCTCCTTTTTTGTAGCCTCACGAGCAGAAATAATACGAATTACTTCATGCTCTACGGTTTCTTTATACGTATGTATAATCACTAATAGTTTTCCTGTTGCCGACTGTCCCAAAGTAATCCACCTCTCTTCAGTATGTCTTTTTTCATCTAGAACCGAAAGATGGAGGGGATCATCAAAAATACTTGCTGCTAACTCGAATGAGATATGGTGTTTCTTAACGTTTGAAACATTCTTCTTGTGATTCCATTCAAACAACATTGTAACTACATTGTAGTTTATTTTAAAGAAAAGTCAAGTGTTCAGTAAAGTGCGATAACGGCTCTTTACGGTGTCACTACCAGCATGAACTCTGAGATTCTTCAGCCCTTTGGACTTTGAGCTAAAATAAACATTGCTTAAGTAAACAATATAAATTATTAAATTTTTTCAAAGGGACTAAGTCCCACCAAAAAAGGAGAAGTAATATGAATATTAAAAAAAGTGTCCTCTTATCACTCGTTATGAGTCTTTTATTTTTCGGAGCAAATGCGTATAGCGCAGAAAAACCCATCTCTCTTTCTGTTGATTGTCAACCCTTAAGTCAGCGACCTGGCGCACCCGCAGTTGCCATCAGCGGTCTTGTAAAACTTAAAAAACAGCCCAATGGCGCTTTTATGGGAGCAGGGAAACTGTCTATAAGAATTTCAACCACCCGAGGAGAAACAATATTGGAACAAGAAAAAGTAGCCGTAAATGCCTACTTTGATGATATTTTAGTACCCACACTTCAAGCCGTTCCCAAAGATGAAGAATCTGTCATTGCCAATCTTGCCCTTTTTCAAAAAAAGGATGACACCGAAGAAGAAGATCAGTCTCTTTTAAGTACTGTAGAATTAAAAGATGGGACAACGTATTACACACAGTGTAATCTGACTAAATAGATACCCTTTTTTATCTACTGTTCAAGATGATGAAACTAAATGTCAAAGCCTTTGCCTTAACCTGCGGAATATTTTGGGGAGCGTCTCTTTTTCTAATGACCGTATGGGTAGTGTGGAGAGGGGAAGTCTCGAACGGTCTTTTAGAAAGTTTTAAGCCTTTCTATGCCGGATATGCTTTAACTTATGTAGGATCTGCGATTGGACTTGTTTGGGGTTTTTTGGATGGACTTTTTTGCGGTGCTGTTTTTGGGTGGCTTTATAATTGGCTTTCAAAGTGAGTGATATCCAAAATGGAGCCTTTTCGTTTTTGAGGAGCTTCAAACACCGCTTTTACTTTTACGCCTACTTTTAACTTCTTTTCATCTTTTGAAAAAATTCTGTGAATAAGGCCGCCTTCAAAACCTTTAAAGGTAACAAAACCAATGAGCTCTGGTTTTTCTAAAGATTTTCCATCTAAGTCTATATAAACCTTTGTAAAACTTTTTAAGGTTCCCTCTTGAGGAGCTGCTTTGGTTTGGGTCAAGCGACTTAAACATCGCTCGCAAAAAAGACGAGCCGGTAGAAATGTTTTTTTACAGGTTTCGCAATGACTTCCTACGATTTCTCCCTTGTCTTTTAAGGCTCTTAAAAAGAATTCTCCTCCGATGCCAGCGGTGTAGAGATTGGTAACCAGCATGCTACCAGCAACAGATTTAATTTTTTGATTTTCTAAATTTCGTTCTAAGATTGACATCCTTTTCTCCTAATTTGTCATTCTGAACAAAGTGAAGAATCTCTAGATCCTTCGCTTTGCTCAGGATGACGGGTAACTAGTAGGGTTTAAAATACTGTATATCTAAAATTGAACCTGTTCTCTCCTCAGGTCGCTTCCACACGGCTTTTACTTTCATTCCCACATGAATTTCTTTTGGGTTTACTTCATCTAACACGTGTAAAATCCCGCAGCCTTTCGAAGCGCCATCAATTTCAATCACCGCTGGAAGATGTGGGGTTTCTACCCGAGAGGCATCCCAGTTCACATAGCAAATGGAAAAGGTGTTAATAATGCCTGTGTCTTTTAACTGTTTCCACTCGATTACGGGAGAAAAACACAGTTCACAAAAAACGCGCGGAGGAACCACTGTTCTGTTACATTTTTTACAATAGGTTCCCCAAATTTTTCCTTCTCTTAAACCCTCTAAATAGCGGCCAATACCAATGCCGGTGTCCCACGTGTAATGGGCATTGGGATCGCCTTTCGTGAAAAGAACTTTTCCGCTTTCGATATCTTGTTTTGAAATGGTTGTTCCTTTAACTTCCATCGTTATACTCCCCTATATGCCAACGACACAGACCGTGCCCACCTGCATCAGATCTCCCCAGGCTTGTGCAAGGCCCGTTTTGGGTTTCCCCGGAACTTGTCTTGGGCCAGCTTCTCCTCTTAATTGCCAAAAGAGTTCACAAATTTTCATAAGCCCTGCTGCCGCAATGGGATTTCCTACCCCTAAAAGTCCCCCTGAGGGACATACCGGCATATTTCCGGTTCTTAAGGAAATTCCATCGATCGCCAGTTGTGGGGCTTTGCCACGGTCAGCCAATAAAAGTCCTTCTAAGTGATGCAGTTCTTTATACGCAAATGGATCGTAGGGTTCTACAATATTAATTTCTTTTCTGGGTTCTTTAATACCGGCCATTTTGTAGGCCATACGTGCCGCATTTTCAACGTATTGTGGATAGGCCAAATCTCGATTGGTCCAATAAGAGGAATCTAAATTCCAACCCACGCCTTTGATCCACACGGGTTTATTTGTAATTTTTTTGGCTCTTTTTTCGGTAGCTAAAATAACAGCACAGGCTCCGTCACTGGTAGGAGAAACCATCTCTCGGTGAACAGGCCAGGCCAAAACTTCTGAATTTAATACTTCATCTAGCGTGATTTCTTTTCCCAATTGTGCGGCTGGGTGAAGTAGGGCATTATTTTTATTTTTTACCGATACATGGGCAATGTCTTTAACCGAAATTCCATAGGTTTGCATGTAGCGGTTCATTTCAAGTGCAAAAATCCAAAGCAAATTGGGTTTCAACGGGCGTTCCGTTAAATTATCAAAAATGGTTAGAAAGGCACCTTGAGGATGGGGCATGCAAGAAGACATTTTTTCTTCGCAAACCACCAAGGCGGTTTCAAAAAGACCAGAGGATAATTGATACCATCCTTGAATGGGCGCAAACACTCCTGTGCCGCCTCCTACATAGCCCCTCATGTAAGGTTTTTTCCAACCGCCACTGCCATCGAGCAAATACTCACCTTTCATGTGAAGACCATCAAAAGCATCTGGAGCAGTGCCGTGAATGACACAATCAATATCATCTAGAGTCATTCCGGCAGAATCTAAAGCCGCTCGGGCTGCTTCAAAGGCCAATTCTTTTGGAGTTTCTTGCGCGCGACGAACAAATTTTGTAAGTCCCGCTCCGACGATTGCAACTTTTCCTTTTACTCCCATAAATTATCTTCCTATTTCGTGGCCAAAATAACACAGGCACCCGAGGCCGTGGGAATTCCACGCCACGCCAGTGCTAAAGCTGTTTTATTTTTCTTAAGCTGTCTTACGCCTGCTTCTCCTCGAAGTTGTTTTATGATTTCTAAAATTCTAAATCCTCCAGAGGCTTCCAGAAGTGATCCTATTCCTAAACTTCCTCCAGAAACATTGACCGGAGTTTTTCCAGTGGGATTTAAATCTCCTTTAAGACATGCTTCTCCTGCCGTGCCTTTTTTATAAACGCCAATGGCTTCTAGATGCTGAAGTTCTTTATAAGAAAACGTATCGTCTACTTCAAAAAAATCGATTTGTGTTCTGGGATTTTTAATCCCAGCTTGTTTATAGGCCATTTTGCTGGAGAGCTTGGCATAATCGCATTCATCCCAATTCCTGGTTTCTAGGGTAGGGGAATCAGAAATCCATCCACATCCTTTAACCCAAATGGGTTTTTTATGAAGTTTTTTAGCTGTTTTTTCAGATGCCAAGACAAAAACAATGGCCCCATCGACATGATCTACCGTTTGAAGTTTTGTAAGAGGCGAAAATGTTTGAGCAGAATTTAACACTTCTTGAAGGGTAAGATTGGCCCCAAAACAGCTTAAGTCATTGCGCAAAGCATTTTTTTTATTTTTAACAACAACAGATGCGCACTGCTCAGGTGTGGTTTTGGTTTGAGCTAAAAAGCTTTGCATCTCTAGCCCTGCAATATAATACGGATGAAGATTAAGCGGGCGATTTAAAATGGGATCTACGGCATAATTTAAAATATGAGGGAGGGTTTTAATGTTAGAAGCTTTAGAGTGAGCTTCTACAACCACAATATTCATGAGCCCTGTTTTAATTTTCATGTAGGCTGTAGCAATTCCATAGAGAGCATCGCCACTAATCGTATGCATGGGTTTTTGAACGGCACCCAGTTGATCGGGCGTGTACTCATCAAAAATGGACGTACCTTCTAAAAGATCTTCTGCGCAGGTAACAAAACCATCAATATCTTTGTGAGAGGACAGATTAGCATCATGATAACTTTTAACCGCAGCCTCATACGTCATTTCTTTATAAGAGACGTCTGGGGTGAGGGGTCTCGGAGGTGTATAGCCTACGCCAATAATTGCAACTTTATCTGCCATAGTCAAAATTTCATATCTCCATTTGAGATTCAAATGCAAGAATATTTTGATTACAGAAAACCTTGTCCATAAAAGCAAAAAATGCTATCACCAAAAAAGGGAGCAAAATCATGGCCAAGGAAAAAAGAGATACGGTTTCAACCACTGTTGGATTGGTTGAAAAAACCTATGAAACTATAGAACACAATCTTAAAACCATTCGAAAACGTTTAAATCGTCCTCTTACGTTAGCTGAAAAAGTTGTCTTTGGTCATTTAACAAATCCCAAAAACCAAGTTTTAGATATTGGAACTATTTTACAGCTTCAGCCTGATCGTGTGTGCATGCAAGATGCCACGGCTCAAATGGCTATTCTTCAATTTATGCAGTCTGGGCGAAAAAAAACGGCTGTAAAATCTACTATACACTGTGATCATTTAATTCAGGCCTATCAAGGGGCAAGAAAAGATATTCAAGCCGCCATTGAAATGAATAAAGAAGTATATGATTTTTTAAAATCTGCAGCCGCAAAATATGGGATGGGATTTTGGGGACCTGGATCTGGAATTATTCATCAAGTGTTTTTAGAGCAATATGCGTATCCCGGTGGATTCGTGATTGGGACTGATTCGCATACGCCTAATGCGGGCGGACTTTCAATGATTGCCATTGGTGTGGGGGGAGCAGATGCGGCAGAAGTGATGGCGGGATCTCATTTTGAAGTGGCAAATCCTAGACTTATTGGAGTTCACCTGACAGGAAAACTCAGTGGCTGGACAGCGCCTAAAGACATTATTTTAAAAGTGTGTGAGTTTCTTACAACGAAAGGTGGCACCAATTGCATTATTGAATATTTTGGTCCTGGGACCACTTCCATTTCTGCAACTGGAAAAGCAACCATTACCAATATGGGAGCAGAGCTAGGGGCCACAACTTCGATATTCCCCTACGATAGCCACACGGAGCTTTATTTAAAATCAACAAATAGAAGTGATATCGCAAAATTATCAAATAAATATAAAGAAGAACTTTTAGTTATAGATGCTGAAGTTGAAAAAGAACCCCAAAAATATTTTTCTAAAATTATTGAAATTAATCTCTCAGAGCTAGAGCCCCATGTAGTGGGGCCTCATTCACCGGATGTGGCTAGAAGTATTTCAAAGTTGGCCCAAGATGCTCAAAAAAATAATTATCCCCAAAAACTCTCTGCTTGTCTTATTGGGAGCTGTACGAATTCTTCTTATGAAGACTTATCCAGAGTTGTTGATATTGCAAAGCAGGCTTTGAAGAAAAAGCTAAAAGTGAAGACACAGCTGTTGATTAGCCCGGGCAGTGAAATGATTTATGAGACTATTAAGCGAGATGGTTTTGTGGATATTTTAGAATCCGTGGGAGGGGTTGTACTTGCTAATGCGTGTGGGCCGTGTATTGGGCAATGGAAAAGAGACGATATGCAAAAGGGAAAAAGTAATTCTATCTTAACCTCCTTTAATCGAAATTTCCCTAGACGGAATGATGGAAATCCTGAAACCTTGGCTTTTATTGCGAGCCCAGAGATTGTGATGGCGATGAGTTTTGGAGGAAGCTTGGCTTTTAATCCGTTACAAGAATTTAACCCTCCGGCTATTTCTGAAGAAGTCCCGGAAAAAGGTTTTTCCGATAAAGCGGTGAATTATTTTGCTCCTCCAGATAAAGACGAGCCTATTGAAATTGTGGTAAGCCCTAAAAGTGAACGTCTTCAACTTTTAAAACCCTTTGAAGAATGGGATGGAGCAGATTTTACAGAACTTCCGGTACTCTTAAAAGCGAAGGGCAAATGTACGACAGATCATATTTCTCCCGCAGGTCCGTGGCTAAAATATCGAGGGCATCTGGACAAAATCTCAGACAATATGTTTATCGGAGCACAAAATGAATTTACGACAGATCCAGGGACGGGTATTAACATTAATAACACAGAAAAAAATCAGCCCTTAAGTGGCATTGCCCGTGAATATCGTTCTCATAAATTGGGATGGGTTGTGATTGGAGATGAAAATTATGGGGAAGGTTCTAGTCGGGAACATGCAGCCATGTCCCCTCGGTACTTGGGGTGTAAAACGGTTATTGTAAAAAGTTTTGCGCGCATTCATGAAACCAATCTTAAAAAACAAGGAATTTTACCCTTAACGTTTGTGCATAAAGAAGATTATGAAAAAATAAGAAGTCGGGATTTTATTTCTCTTTTTAATTTGAAAAATTTAAAACCGGGGTCTCAAGTAGACTGCGAAATCTATCATTCTGACGATAAAAAAAGAGAACGAATTCAATTAGCGCATTCTCTAACAGCAGAGCAAATTGGGTGGTTTAAGGCTGGCTCTGCGATGAATTATTTTGCTAAATTATAATAATAAGGAATCATGACGACGTCATCTTTTGTTCACCTGCATCTTCATACTCAATATAGTTTATTAGATGGGGCCATTAAAATTCCAAAATTGCTTTCCCGAGCAAAGGATTTTGGAATGCCTGCCGTTGGGATTACCGACCACGGAAATTTGTTTGGTGCTATGGAGTTTTATTTTGAGTCAAAAAATTTCAATATTAAACCCATTATTGGATGTGAAGTGTATATGGCACCGGGATCTCGGTTTTCAAAGCAGCTGCCTAAGGGAACGGGTAATCTTGAAGATCCTTTTCATCATTTGACTGTTATTTGTATGGATAGGACAGGGTATAAGAATTTATGTAAACTCATTACACTCGCTCACTTTGAAGGGTTTTATTATAAACCTCGAATCGACAAAGAAATTTTGTCTCAATATCATGAAGGGCTTATTGTTCTTTCCGGGTGTTTAAGTAGCGAAATTTCTCAAGCCATCCTTTTTGGGCAGGAGCAAAAAGCTACAGATCTTATCTTGTGGTATCAAGAAGTGTTTCGAGATCGTTTTTATTTAGAAATTCAGGAAAATAAAATTCCAGAACAAGCAAAAGTAAATGAGGCACTCCTTCGATATGGAGCCAGGTTTCAAATTCCTATTGTGGGAACCAATGACTGTCATTATCTCTATCCTGAAGATGCCGTGGCTCAAGAAGTGCTCTTGTGTGTTCAAACCGGAAAAACTTTACAAGACAGTAATCGAATGAAGTTTGGCTCTCACGAGTTTTATTTTAAATCCCCAGAAGAATTATCAAGCGTTTTTTCATATTATCCAAAGGCTGTAGACACGACACTTGAAATTGCCGATCGCTGTAAACTTGATTTTGAGACCAATAAGATTTATTTGCCTCGTTTCGAACTTCCCAATGAGCCTGATCTGGATTGCTATTTAGAAAAATGTGCTCGGGAAGGATTGGAAGCACACTTAAGTACTTTGCCTTCCTCTACCGATAGAAAAGTCTATGATGAGAGGCTTCATCATGAGTTGGCAATTATTTTAAAAACAGGTTTTGCGGGATATTTTTTAATTGTGGCTGATTTTGTCAATTACGCCAGAAAAAATGGAATTCCAGTGGGTCCAGGTCGGGGATCTGCCGTAGGCTCTTTGGTGGCATTTTGTCTTAAGATCACAACCATTGATCCCATTCCCTATCATCTTATTTTTGAGCGATTCTTAAATCCAGAGCGGATCAGTATGCCGGATATGGATATTGATTTTTGTATGGATCGCAGGGATCAAGTGATCCACTATGTAAATGAAAAATATGGAAAAGAAAATGTGGCTCAAATTATTACATTTGGAAAAATGCAGGCCAAAGCAGCTATTCGAGATGTGGGGCGCGTGTATGGCTTTCCCTATAGTGAAGTAGATAGAATTGCAAAACTTGTTCCCAATGTTTTAAATATTACGCTTCACGATGCAATGGAACAAGAGCCTCGCCTTAAAGATCTTTACGAAACAGATGAAAAAGTAAAACAACTGCTAAATACAGCCTTGGCCTTAGAAGGGCTCTATCGCCATGCCTCTATTCATGCAGCAGGCATTGTGATTTCGAATAAGCCACTGGTGGAATACATGCCGTTATTTCGTGGGAAAGACGGTGAGGTTGTCACCTCTTTTGACATGAAAAATGTGGAAAAAATCGGCCTTATTAAGTTTGATTTTTTAGGACTTAAAACCCTAACGCTCATTGATCACGTAGTAAAAAAAATAAGAGAAAAAGAACCTGAGTTTGATTTGGACCGTATTTCACTAAACGATAAAAAAGTATACGATCTTTTTTCTCAAAGTGACACGGTGGGAATATTTCAATTTGAATCTTCTGGAATGAGAGATGTGCTTTTGAGACTTAAACCCAGCCGTTTTGAAGATATTATTGCGGCCAATGCCTTGTTTAGGCCTGGCCCCATGAATATGCTCGATGATTTTATCGATCGTCGACATAATCGTGTAGAGGTGCATTATTTGCTTCCGGAATTAAAGGAAATTTTACAAGACACTTATGGAGTAATTCTCTATCAAGAGCAGGTCATGAAAATTGCCAATGTTTTGGCTAATTATTCATTAGGTGAAGCTGATATTTTAAGAAAAGCGATGGGGAAGAAAAACGTTAAAGAAATGGCCAAGCAAAAAGAACGGTTTTTAAGTGGGGCTAAGAAGAATGCTATGGATGTTCATAAGGCCGAACAAATTTTTGATCTCATGGCTAAATTTGCTGAATATGGATTTAATAAATCACATTCAACAGGATATGCAACAGTTGCCTATCAAACGGCTTATTTAAAAACGTATTACCCGGTATATTTTATGGCTGAAATGCTCACCATGGAAATGGAAGATGCAGATAAAATTAGTCGTTATATTCAAGATGTGAAATATCATGATATTTGTATTTTACCTCCTGATGTTCATGAAAGTTATTTTGAATTTAAGGCAACGCCAGAGGGGCATATTCGTTTTGGATTGGGAGCCATTAAAAATGTGGGATCTATTGCTATTGATGCCATTATTGAAAGCCGAAAGCGCGTGGGGCCATTTAAAAGTCTTTCTCATTTTTGTGAAAATGTGGACCAACGGAAGGTGAACCATAAGGTTTTAGAAAGTTTAATTAAAGCAGGGGCATTTGATTCTGTTCATCCAAATAGGGCGCAACTCATGGAAGGATTAGGCCAGTGTATTGAGGCGGCGCAAGTAGCACAATCGGATCGAGAGATGGGACAATACAGTATGTTTCAGAATGATGGTTTCTCACAGACACAACTTCTGAAAGTAGTTTCACTGCCAGATGTGCCCGAGTGGCCCCATAAACGAAAATTACGTTTTGAAAAAGAATCCACAGGGCTTTATATTACGGGGCATCCTTTATATGATTGTGAAGAGCATATTCGGCGTTTGGCTACCCATGACACAGAAAGTTTGATACGTGCTATTCCTAAAAGTGAAGTAAGACTGGGAGGGATTGTCAGTGGACTTCGTGAAACAGTGACTAAAAAAGGGGATAAAATGGCCTTTGTGGCATTGGAAGATTTAAAGGGCAGTGTAGATGTCATCGTATTTTCGGATCTTTACCTTAAAGTACAAGATCTCTTAAAATCAGATGAGCCTTGTATTGTGACGGGAACAGCAGAATCTACAGGGGAAACGGCAAAAGTAATTGCAACACAGATTGAAAGTCTGGCCGAAGTTCAAAAAAAGCGAACGCATAGCGTGCATCTTTCTTTTAAAACAACGGAACTACAGGTGGATCAATTACAGAATTTAAAATTTGTGCTGGGACAACATCAAGGGAATTGCCCTGTTTTTTTACATATGTTCCTGGTTGACAAAGAAGAAGAGATCCATACGATTGTTCAACTATCAGATCAAACGCGCGTTATTCCTTGTGATTTATTGGTGAAGGATATTGAAAAAATTTTTGGTAAAAAGGTGGTTCGTTTTGAATAAGAAATATTTTATGATGGGCATGATGTTGTTTTCTGTGGCTACTTCTGCCGAAGTGGATACGATTTCCACGACAATTTCTCAGGCGATTGGCCGAGAAGATGCAACTGTAAAAGTTTCTTATATTGCTTCTGTAAAAATTCAGGATGGAAATGTGGCTGAAGCCAGAAGGCAAGCCCTTGAGAGTGCACTTCAAGAATTAATTCGGATTTCGACTGAGCATTTAGTCCCCCAGGATCGCTTGGAGGAAGTTAAAGATTTGGTAGAACGTAAAATTTATCAAAAGGCCCGTGTGTTTATTTTGAGTTTTCAGCCTTTAAAATCCATGGTGGTGGAAGATGAATATCAATTGCCTTTGGATGTGACCATTCATTTGAAAGCCCTTCAAAAAGCTCTCATTGATCATAAAATTCTTTTCATGGATTACAGTCGAAAAGAATTAAGGCTTGTGGGGCTGTATCGTTTTAAAGACTATCAATTTTTAAAAGAAGCTTTAGAAAAGGAACTTCATGGTTTAAAAAGAATTGTAGAGGGTTACCAAAAAGAAGGAGAAATGCGACTATGGATAGAAGCAACGTCTACTCTGGATCAAATTTTCACTTTTTTAAATACAATTAAAAATAAAGAGGGCGCTCCCTCTTTTACAGCCCAAGTTTCTCCGGTGGGCTCTGTGATTGATGTGACGTTTATAAAATGACATTGGCCAATTCGATTACTCTTTTTAGAATCTTTTTAATTCCTGTTTTCATTTATAGCTTAATGGCTAAAGGTTATTGGGTGGCATCTGTACTTATTGTTCTGGCAGCACTTTCAGATTTAGCCGATGGCTATGTTGCCAGACGATATGGCCAGATTACAAAAGTGGGGATCTTGCTGGATCCCATGGCCGATAAATTGTTGGCTATTTCAGCATTTATTTTTTTTGCTTTTCAAGGGGTTATCCCTCTTTGGTTTGTACTAATGGTGTTTTATCGAGATTTTTCATTGTTGGTGGGAGTGGTGGCACTTCGGTGGTGTCATAAAAAGTCTATTGTTTCTTCTCAGGTCATTGGAAAAATTTCTGCAGCCATCCATTTAATATTGATTTTTATTTTGTGCGTCATGCAGGTGTATCCATCTATTGCAGAGGTGAAAGAAATATTTTTTATCTTGGCTATGGGAATGACAGTCATCTCTTTTATCTCCTATTCAATTCGGTGGTTTAAATTATTTTATGAAGGGGGACAATGATTGCCGCGTCGCTTACGCTCCTCGCAATGACAGTGTGTTTAATGAGTGGGTGTGGTTTCCCTTACCTCGTGCATGTGACGAAAGGGCAATTGCAGCTCATGCATCAACGCCAAAATATTCGTGAGGTATTAGAAGAGGGGACCGTGTCTTTCGAGCAAAAGAAAAAATTACAATTGGTATTAGAGGTACGTCGCTATGCTTTGGAGACTTTAAAATTAGAAGGGGAACAAAATTATATAAAATATGTGCATCTTGAAAGAGATTCTGTGGCGTATAATCTAGTGGTATGTCCTAAGGATCGTTTAGAGCCTTATCGCTGGTGGTTCCCTTTTGTGGGCAGTGTCGAATATTTAGGTTTTTTTGATAAGGATTATGCTTTGGAAAACAAAAAAGAGTATGAAGAAGAAGGGTATGATGTTTATGCCAGAGGTGCATCGGCCTATAGTACTTTAGGGTGGTTTAGTGATCCTGTTTTTTCAACCATGCTCAAATTTAGCGATGCCACGCTTTCTAATATTATTATTCATGAGCTAACCCATGCAACGATTTATAGAAAAGGGGAAACTTCTTATAATGAAGGAGTTGCTACATTTATTGGAAACCGTGGGTCTAAAGATTTTCTCATTCAAAAATATGGAGCAAATTCTAAAGAATATGTGGAAGCCAAAAATAGCGAAGAAGATGATTTTTTATTTTCCCAGTTTATGAAAGGGGCCAGAAAAGATTTAGAAGCATTTTATCAAAAACCTCTCACTAAAGAAGATAAAATTCAGGGAAGAGAAAAAATATTTTTAAAAATAAAATCTGATTTTTTAGCACTAAAACCAAAGTTTAAAACCAACGCCTACGCCTATTTTGATAAATTAACGTTGAATAATGCGGTCATCATTGCCTTTGGACAATACTATCAAGACTTATCGCGTTTTGAAAAAATATGGGAAGAAAATGGAAAAAGCTTACCTAGAACAATTGAGTTTTTGTCGAAGATCAAGGATGGCTAGAATGCTTTTGAAACTGGGAACCGCGTTATCAGCACTAGGGAAATTTACCTTTAAAATGAGTTCAGGATGAAATGCGCTACGCGCATTTCACCTCGAGGCCACGAAGTGGCCGAGAAGGTCCCCCTGTTTATAGCAATGAATTCCATTGTGGATTTAAACTTTCAATGAGTTTGATTTTGTTTTTTCTGGAAAGTTTTTTAACACGTCTTTCAGCTAAAATCGCTTCATCTTTTGTTCCAACTTCTTCAAAGTAAACTAATTTTGAAATGTTATATTTCTTTGTAAATGCTTGTTTCCATTTACCTTCGTGTTGATCTCGTCTTCGCTTGATGTCATCTGTTCTTCCAGTATAGAAAACGGTGTGGTGTCTATTCGTGATGATATAAACATAATATTTTTTCTGATCCATAGATTTGAAATTACCTTATATAAAACTTGTTTTCAGATGTAAACGCGGGAGACTTCTTCGGCTCCTTCGGAGCCTCGAAGTAAAATCGGCACGAAGTGCCGATTTTATCCTGTTAAGTGAATGATTTCTGGGGAGAGAGTCTGATTCGAATGGACTAGGAAAGAAGGTTCTTTATTTGTTTTTTTAACTTGGGCAGCATATTTTTCTATTTTTTCAATGCAGAGGAGAATGTCTTCAAGCCGTCCAATATCATCTTTTTTCATAAAGGGATGGCTTGTTTTAAGACTTGATCTTTGATTCTTGGTTTAAGGCTTCGGGCGATAGCTATATCGACAGGGCATTTTAAAAGTTCTTGAAGGTCCATGAGTAATCCCCTAGATTCAGTAAACTTGTGCCTGGTTCTAGGTCGACTAAAATATCAATGTCACTATTTTTGTTGGCGGTACCTCTAACAACTGAACCAAATACACGTACATTTTTTGCTCCATGTTTTTTAGCAAGCCCTAGTATTTCTTTTTTGTGTTTTAATAAGTCTTCAAGTGTCATTATGAAAAGAATTATAGCATATCCAATAGACGATGCCTATTGTAAAATAGTTCGCCCGTCTATTGTCTTGGTGCCTCGGGAGAGAATCGAACTCTCATGAAGTTGCCCTCACACGATTTTGAGTCGTGCGCGTCTACCAGTTCCGCCACCGAGGCGTATTTTCCTATTGAGCTTTTTAAAGTAATATAGCTTGCATTTCAATTCAATATAATTTAAAATGCCTAAATTTAAGGCAGTTTATGCGTAGTCATTTAAGTATTATTTTACTCTTCTTTTTTATCTCTTCTTTTGCCTGGGCTCAATCTTCCGATAACAAGTCCTTTGATCCTAATGAAGAACAAAGGGGGGCGCACTTTGAAATTGATGATATTGGACGACTTCTTTTAGGAGCTAGAAATAGAGCGTATGAAGATATTGCCGATGAACTTTTTGATCGTCTGGCCAGCTATAATGTAGGAATTCCTATTGGAGAATTTAGTACGCTCATTGGCCAGGTAAATCGAAAAGTTTATGATAATAGAGATGGTACGTATAGCGTTTTAGATCTTTTTGGGGTTAAGGGTGTGGTCGCTCCTGGAGAAACGTTGGATGCATTAGGAGTACCTCTCTATGCAGCGGTAGGAGCTGAGCATGGGTATGATTTCTTAGATATTCGCCAATACGATAATAAGCTTAAAATTGGTTATGTCCCAACGGTGCTGTTGCCAGATGATCCTTGGTACGCAGATCTTTGGAATGGAGTGAGAGCTCGTTGGTTTGGTGCACGTTATATCTATGATGCCATAAACGGGACCTTTAATACGGTCATCCATTTTTTTCGTTCCCCGTCTGATGAATTTTTACCTCGCTATGAAAATCTCTTAAATATTGTTCGAACGCCTTTCCGACTACCGTTGAGTCGGGCCGGTTTTGTAAATTTAGAGCCAGGGGAAATTGTAAGTGACACGATTACGGGCGGTGTTTTTTTGTCTGCCGGGGTAGGGTGGAAAGAAAGTGTATTTAGTTCTAATTTTGGAGTGAGTCTTTATAAAAGAGGAGCGGTCCGCGTTACCATTTTAAAAGAACGTAATGGAAATTTTGCTAAGATTAAATTATCTCATCTTGCGAGTCAGGGGTATTCTATCGGAGGAAAAGTTCGGGGAGAAACTCAAATTATCGAAGGAATCTTTTTTGGTTCTGATCTATCGGTATCGATGATACCTTTTAGAATTTCAATGAATACAGCAGATATTAAAATTTTTGATTCTGTCTACCGCTATGACATGCGAACTCCTTTGGGCCAAGAGGCTTATGAAAAAGCTGTTTTGGGAAATTTTATTTTATCTGAGGAAGAAGGACTTAAAAACCAAGATATTTCAAAATTATATGATAAGGATACAAAAACGAAGAGCAATACTTTTGACATGAACTATAATCTTTTAATTTGGCGACATCAAAAACGCTTTCAGTTGGATAACTCCCTTATTACTATTACAGATGATGAGGGTGTTAACCATATCTTTAAATCGATGAGTAAAAATGAAGTAGAAACGGGAAATTTATTTCATGGTAGAGATGAGGTTTTTGAATATTTCATCGATACGGCCTTTGAATTAGAAGATCCAGAGCACCCTATTAAAAGCATTGATCCAGCTGTTTCTATTTCTATTTTAATGAGTGATCGACATGCTTACGGCTCACAACTTCGGAGACATTTTCAAATGATGGAAAATATTCTACAGGATCCACAATTTTTTGATGAAGGGCAGTATGCCGTTGAAACCGATTATCGAAAAATGTCTTTGCAATTTACGGTTAATTTTTACTTAAATGCCATTGATCACATTTTAGAAGCTTCTCCAGATGATGTTTGGAAAGCTATTGCTAAAGCCTATGGGGTTTCTCCCTCAGACTGGGAGACAGAGGAGAAAAGAAATGAGTGGGTGAATTTTGAAACGTATTTCATGGGTTTTTTAAGAATACGATCGGCTATTGAAAAAATTCGATTGATGAGAAATGCCACAGAAATTGTGAAATATTTTGGCCGGATCAAAAGTCAGGTGGATCCTAGAGAACGAGCTATGCTCCTTTCGCAGTTTCATCATGACAATGGGCTGGATTGGCATGTGTTAACGGTCATGCTCCTTTTAGCAGATAAGGAAGATATTTATTATCATTTATCGGTTCAAGGGAAAGAAGTTCCAACGGTTGATCAATCTTGGGGAAGAGTCATCCCTCTTCAACGTCCCGATCTTCATGAACAAGACGAAAAAGAGATGGACGGAAGATCTATTGTAACGCGTGCTCGTATAGCCGAAGTTAAGCTTTCTTGTTCCCCCTCGGATAAACGTTTAAAATTTTTATTTAAAACCAATGTGGATCCTCAAACTATTGAGGGATTTTTTATTCGGATGAGTAAAATAGGGTGGTGGTGGTTTAGGAATGCGCTTCTTTTTCAAACGCCCAATGATGGAGAGCTCTTCAAAGATTTTTCGTATGATGACAATCATCAAGTGACTCTTTACTTAGATACGGTTCCCATTACAGAAAAATTGGAGTTGGGTCAGCGATATGAACTCATGGTGGCATTTAGGCAAACGAATCAAATTTTTAGTGAAGAAGTAAAACTTATTTTCACGCATGATGAAAATGAGAATTTAAATATCCAGTGGATTGATAGCTCAGGGAAGTCAGAAATTTTAGGGTATTAGTGTTTATTCGAGACGGGATCTTTTGAAAATGACCAAAGATCTATAGCAAATCCAAAAACATAATCGGTATCGCC
Organism: Deltaproteobacteria bacterium GWA2_38_16; assembly: GCA_001797335.1. GTDB lineage: Bacteria > Bdellovibrionota > JACOXK01 > 2-02-FULL-40-11 > 2-02-FULL-40-11 > 2-02-FULL-38-15-A. Next base: position 52,601 of record MGPE01000015.1, on the reverse strand, counting down.
GCTATTATAAAATTCATCTGTAAAGTGGAAGTGAAGTTGAATGTTATTGGGAAGTCGGACATGGAATCCAATACCACCGGTCCAGCTATCTTCGCTGACCCCTTCAAAGGGATAGTCGCTAAAAGGGCTTGTGGAATAATTGGTTTGTACCACCATCGAAAGCCAGCGGTTCATGTAATATTCCAAAGCAGCCATGGATGAATAGACGGTGGATAAATTACCCAATTCGGGACTATGTCCAGGAACGGCAACCCCAATATTCCAATGGGCTTTTAAGGCTTTGGTTAACTGTTTAGAAAATGCCAAGCCCATCCCTGGATCCCAGGATTGAGAAGTATAGCCCAGGCTTTCTTCTCCAGTGGGTATTTTTAAAGCAAAGAGGGCTGAAATGGTGGGAAGATTTTTGGTTTCATCCAAGGCTTTTAATTTTACCAAAAAAACCATATCTCCAAGGCCCAGCTCATTTTTTTGGGTTTCATAAAGAGTTTTTCCACCTTTAGTAAATTCATTGGCGTATTGATTATTAGGTGCATCGCCTCTAGAACCTGTGGAAAGTCCAAAAAATTCATGAAAATTATTAAGTTCTTTATCGGCTCTGCCAGCCTGATAATGGAAGGCGCGAAGCAAAAGTCCCAGATCTACTTTTTCTGTGAGTTGGTGATCGATGAAAGCAAAGACTTCTGTAATTTCATAATCGGCATTAATGGCATAACCATTTTCGTCGTGGATTTGATAGACAGAAGAAAAATTAGTTCCAACTTGAATTTTGGTTTCTCCGGGGGGCATATGTTCTGCAGGTACCGGAGGGATAATGAGAAACATGGTTCTTCCGGAGAAGAGATTGGTGTAGTTAATGAGGCCTCCCCGAGTGGAAGAATATTGTGGATCATCCGTTCGCCGATTTTCCCCTTGTGGCCACACAGGAACTTGATGCCAATAAATGCTTTCTTCTTCATCTTGCTGGGGGGTATCATATTGAGCTTTTAGATGTTCTCTTAGGTTCATGGAAAAAAGGGAAAGAGGGAGGAAGAAAAGAAGAATAAAAACAATTCGTATTTTATTCAAAACAATTACAGGTGTTACTGTAGCTTTTAAGATTTGACAAGCTTGTTTTTGAATCTATAAGATGTGTGTCATCCTGAGCAAAGCGAAGGATCTCTTCTGGCCCTGTAGCTCAAATTGGCCCAAGGGAGCGTAGGCGACCGTATTTGATGAGCGTATATCCAATTTGAGTTAGATAAAGTTTGAGTACAAACAATGAGATGATATAAGATGAAATTTCTTTTGGCCCCGTAGCTCAAATTGGATAGAGCAGAGGTTTCCTAAACCTTTGGTTGGACGTTCGACTCGTCTCGGGGCCATTTTTATTGAAAATTTTCAATAAAAAGTGTTATTGTTAACTCTAAATGAATCAGCAGAACGATATAAGATCACGCCAGCGCTTTGAAAATTTTAAAAAAGCATTAATTCTTTATGAAGAAGCCATTAAACCAAAGCTTTCGAGACTTGAAGAAGAAGGCGTTATACAACGGTTTGAGTATACCTTTGAATTGGCTTGGAAATGCCTTCAAGATTTATTACAAGAACGTGGCTATGTAGAGATACGGGGTCCAAGGCCTGTTATTGAACAAGCTTTTCAGGATGGAATTATTTCAAATGGACCTGTGTGGCTTCAGATGTTAAAAGCACGAAATGAAACCACACATCTTTATGATGAATCCACTTTTTCTGATATTATAGCGCAGGTAAGGGCATCTTTTCTCTCTACACTTCAGAATTTTCGAAAACAATTTCCACAATGAAGAACATCCCAGGGATTCCCAATCCTCATAGCCAAAAGATTTTGGATCTCTTTTGGCCATTGCCAAAAGGATCTTCTCTTATTTTATTTGGATCTCGTGCAAAAGGAAATTATCGAGAAGGGTCCGATATCGATATTGCAATTCAGGGAAAAAATATTGTCTCCAAAGATCGCACAGAGTGGCTTTTAAAGTATGAAACACTGAATTTACCGTGGAAACTCGATTTGGTGATTTATCGACACATTAAAGAACCTGCACTTATCGAACATATAAAACGTGTAGGAATTCGAATTTTATAGCACTGTCTTAACTATTGACATGTTGACAAAATCTACAGGGGCTGTTACATAACTTTTCACTCGTGTGAAAAAGACATTTGTCGTTTCTAGCGTTTTCTTATTTTGGTTCCTCCCTGTGTTTGTTTTTCCATTTCACTTGCCTACCACTGAAGAGCTTAAAAAACAGTGGGAGGAGCAATCAAAGCCTGAGAAAAAAGAAGCTTTTATCAAACATTTAGTCTTAGAATTAGAGCCTTTAACGGCTTTTCAAGGAGATACGATTAGTCAATTTTTAACAGATCTGTCTTCAAAAGATGCCTGGGTAAGGCACTATCTCACTTCTTTTAAAGGGAAGTCCAAACGATTAGATCAGTGGCTTGGCCGTGTGATGCAGTGCTCTTATCAGCAAAAAATGATTTTAGAGTGGGCCATGGCAGGCCCAGCGGTGCAAGCTGTGAGAATGAAAAATAATATCCTTGCTGCACAGCCATTAATGGAGGAGGAGCAATCTTTTAAGACAACACCTTCTTTAGATCAACTGCAGGGAAAGTCTCGTCAGCTCCTTATGCTTTTAACGTCTGAAGATCTTTTTCCAAAAGATTCAAATCCAGATATTTGGAACGATGTTCTTTTAAGATTGGGAGATCCAGATTGGCGTATTCGGGAAAAAGCGGAAGAAGAGTTGATGGCACAGGAAACGGTGGATCTTAAAAGAGCGTTTTTTGAAATGAAGCATAATCTAGATCCAGAAGTCACGTGGAGAGTGTGGCATGTTATTCAAGCGCATCTTTCTTTAGTCTTGAAAAAATTAGAAAAGGGATCGATTGCTCAATTGCCCAAAGAAGATAAAGTATTTTTATTTGAGCATATTTTTCCATTAGGACTATCTCCGGATCTTTTTAGTATACCCATTTCCTATACGGTAATTGATAGACTCAAAGAATTAGCGCTGGATCCTTTTTTTTCAAAACCCATTTTAGATCTTTTAATTCCCTACTGGGAAGCATGGCAGGTGATTGATTATATGAATCCACTGGCTACTATTTTTTATACTGTTGCTTCTCAAGATGCTACCCAAAAAACTCGTGTGATTGAACTTTTTAATAATTTTTATAGTCAGAATCGAGATTCTTCTTTTGATTTTTTGTGGGAACATCGAATTCCTTATTATTTGGCACTGCTTGAAGCAGAAACACCAGAAAGCATAAAACAAAAATTAAATGCTCCTGCGCCCATTAAGAGTACTGAGTGTTTTTTATTGGCCAATATAGGAATTCGTCTGGCGTTATTTCATCCCTCTCTGTGGGCAGATATTGAATCTTTTGTTTTAGATGAGACAAAAGATAAAGAGGTAAGAGTGCAATTCATTGAACATCTGTATTTAAAAAATGCCTTAGATGTTCCAGCGCTATTAGAGAAATTGGCAAATTCCCCAACATTAACAATTCAGCTGGCTGCTTTTAGAAATCTTTCTGATGTTCTTCTTCGAAATAACGAAGGGATAAAACGCTTTAATGATATTTTTTGGAGGGAAGTGGCTCAGGCAACACATGATATTTGGAAAAAAAGAGCTTTATTAGCAATTTATCTTAAAACCAATCTTGTTCCTTACTTTGAAACTATCAGGCCTTATATAGAGTCACCGGAGCCTTTAATAAGATCCATGGCGTTTACGGTGCTTTTAAGACAAACACGTAAAAGTGGGCAGTGGAGGTTAGCCCTTTCGGCCATTCAATATTATTTACCTCGAGAGAATAATCCTTCTATTCAGCAATTGATGATTGATCAACTGACAGAAGAAGTGTGGATGGGAAAAACCCCCTCTAAATATGTATTTTTAGAAGATTATGTAGAAGTAAATCCTAATACCCCTTTTAAAAAGCAAATTACTCAATTTTTAATGCAGCCCCGGTAAGGAGAGAATGAAGTGAGAAAAATAGTTTTAAGTATTGTCGTATTTTTAAATCTTAATGTATCTCTTTATGCCCAAGAAATTATTTGGGCTGATGGCTTACGATTTCAATTGGGGATAAGCGCGTATAAAAATATACTTCAAGAATCACTTAAACATCCAAACATAACCTATCGAAACATAAAAAAGATATTTATCTGTACTGAGGGCTCTCCTTGTCTTTCTTCTCCTAAAAATGGGATCATCTCTTTGGTGTATCATTCACTGATTTCTTTTGAAGAAATGGTAGATGAACTTATTGAACAGTCCATGCCCATTGAAAATCATCCTCTGTTAATTCCAGAAGTAAAGGTTGTTTTAGAAAAACGGCATGCCTTGGCAACTGGTTTCTTCTGGGGGAAGGAAGGTTATATTGTCACCTGTGCTCACGTGGTTGCTGAAGAAACTTCTTTTAAAATTAAGGTCCTCTATAAAAATTTAGAATTTACACAAGAACAATACACGGCTGATCTTATTGCCAAAGATGATTTTTCAGATGTAGCCCTTTTAAAACTAACCCCCTCTGATACAGAAAATTTTTTATCTCTGTATTCTTCTTTCCCTTCGGTGTTAATCGATGAGCGAGAATGGAGTTATCAAAAATTAACTCCTGGAAAGTCTCTGACGCTTCGCGGATTTCCTTCTTATGCTGGAGGAAAAATGATGGAATCTCAAGGAACAATCTTAGATCCAATGGCAAGCCATTGGAGTACGAGGCTTCTCACCATTGATGCCCAGATGGATAAAGGGATGAGTGGGGGAACCATTACCTCTCAGCAAGGATATTTAATAGGGATTATTTTTGGACAGATGAGACATATGGAGAATCTTGAAAATATTGGAGCATTGGCGACTGATTTTTATTCAGATTTATTTTTATTAAAGCAACTTAAAGAATTTAAAACCGTTAAAGAAGATCTCATTATTACCTTCGACCCGTGGGGGCATACGGTTTTATTTAAGAAAGAAAGAAATTTTCAATACGCCGTCAGATGGAGCACACTTCAGTCTTTTTTAACCCTGGATGACGTTGTTTATACGAATGCCTTTTGTGGTGAAAAAGGAAAAAGAAGACCCTGTGGGATATTGGTTTGGCAAAATCGTAATCTTGAACTTTCATCTTTAGAGCCTCAGAAAACCATTATTACTCAAATTAACGGTATTGATTTGGTTCAAGGAGAGCCTGAAGGGAGTCTTAAAAAATTTTCCTGGTTTATTAGAACTCAAAATCTTCGAGATGCTACCTTAACCATTGTTCCTACAGTACTTCCTCCTAAAGAAGGGAAAAAAGAATGATTAAAAAAATAGGCGCTGTGTTTTTGTTGATGGTGGGACTCTGGATTCCCGCCTTCGCGGGAATGACTGTGGAAGAATTCCAAAAACAATTTGGGTATGAAGTGATGGTTCCCAATGAGCAAGAATATCGAAGGTTATCTTTAGAAGAATGGGAGGTTTTAAATCGAGTTTTTAAGGATTTGCCCCCTCATTTTTATCATCTGCCTTTTCTAAAAGGGTTTGTGCGAAGACAATATGGGATGGTGAGTAGTGATCAGCCGCAGCAAGCGACGGTTCTTCATTTAGAAGAGGGATACATTGAACTCACTGATCAAACTTTTTTATTTCCCCTCTATTCTGTAGAAGCGGAAATTTTAAGGCTTTTAGGTATTTTTGTGTATCGGTTTATGGTTTCACCCGAAGGATTGTCCGAGTGGGATCAAGTAGGAGGATGGAGATATGATGCAAAAAATGGGGTGTGGGGGCATGACGAAGGCAATTTCACGAATACCTATGACGTGCTTGAGAAATTTAGAGATTTTTTAAAAGTCCATATTTATACCCCAGAAGATGATTTTTCTTATGCTTTTGCGTTCTATATGACGAATCCTGATTTTTTAAAATTTCAATCTGAGAAAAAATATTGTTTTATGAAAGACATATATCAAGGATATGAATATGAAATTACCGCTCAAAAACGATTTCAGTTTATTGTGCATTCGCCCACACCGGATTTAAATCCTCCGCATATTGATGAAAATTCGGTGACCGTTATTCCTCACAATGACAATGGAAGAACAGAAGTGCTGGAAGGAAGGGCTGTGATTTGGGATGAGGAAACGAGAGTAAAAACGTCTTATCTTGGAATTTTAAGCCCAGACCGAAGAAAGCAAATGGGGATCTCACTTCAGGAAAAAGAGGAAAGAGTATTTTTAGGGCAATGGAAATTACCGCTAACAATGACGCCTGGGAAATGGATTATTCCTTTTATTTATGCCATTGATCAGGCCAATAACGCGGTCACCAAGACACTTTCAAACCATGTGTTTGAGATTTTAAATAAGCCTGAAAATTTAGATAGCTCCCCTCCCACCATTGATATTGAGAATATTCAAATTCAAGTTCTTCCTATTAATACAAGAGGAGAAATTATAGTTAAGATTACGGTTCCTGCCCGAGATGATCGAATGGAATTCCCTCATGTTCATTCTGGCTTGTGCGTCAGTGTGAATGGGAGAACAAGATCGTTTCAGGGAGGGGATATTACCGCAGATAAAAAAGCATTTATTTTTAATTTTGTATTTTCTGTTTTTGATGAACCGGGCCCTTGGTATTTTTCACAGGTGGGAATGGGGGATAGCTCAGGGAATGTAACGCATCTGAATTTACCGCGGGAAGAAAAATATGCTTTTATGATTGCTTCTACGGATGTTGATTTAGAGGCTCCTCAGATAGACATTAATGGTATCTCGATAGAAGTTATCGATAAAAATAAAAATGGAACTGGCGTTCAGGTTCAAATTCGATTTTCCGGTGGAAAAGAAAAAAGTGGGATTAATCCAGGAGGCGGAAATATTATTTATATCCGTTCTCCCAAAGGAAAGCGCTATGGAGCTCAAGTTCAAGTAGAATCTATAGATCCGAAAACAGGAGAAATAAAATATAAAGCCACCTTTGTACTTCCCGATCATCCAGATGGAGAGATAGATCCTAAAACTCAAGAGCCCAAGCCCTGGCTTTTAGAAGAAATTCAATTGCAGGATCGGGCCAGCAATCGATCGCGATTTAATTTTTTAGAACGAAAAGTCAAAAAAGAAATCCCAATGCCTTGACTTTCTCCCCTTAAATCTTTTACAGTAACTCTTAACGGGGAGGCTTTTAATGACATCTAAAAAAATTTTAATTTTAAGTAGTATTTTTATTATTTCACTGTCAATTCCTTTATATGTTTTTGGGAAAAAACTAGGAATTTTTAATCCTCAATTAAAGCCCGTTTCAGGGGATTGGGCAAATCCGGCTCATCGTGTTGGCGAAAAACCTAAAACCACATGGACAGATACCACTCTGGAAGCAGCCATCAATAAAAAACCCTTAGAAGGAAAATTAACGACTCGCATAGGAGAAGTCATTGATGTGAGTTGTTATCTTCAGCTCGGAAAACATGGGGTAGAGCATGTCGAATGTGCTAAGAAATGTATCTTAAGTGGTCAGCCCGTGGGGCTTTTAGAAGAAGATGGTACTGTTTATATGCTAATTCCTGAAGAACATCATCCGAGACGGGATGGAAAAACGGTCCTGGCTTCTGCCTTGGCTGAGCATGTGGGTCAAATTGTGGAAGTTACAGGAACCCTTACCAATGTGAAGGGGTTAAAAACGCTCTTTATTCAAGGATTTGTCAAAAAAGAATAAGTAGTGTAGAAAGCATGACGTTATGTCAGGATATACCGAACGCCATGCAAAATCTGGATTAAAGATAAAGCTTCCGTCTTTAGATACCTTTCCTAACCAATTTCAAGGATATGAAATTACAATTTCTTATCCAGAATTTACGTCTATTTGCCCTAAAACCGGGCTTCCTGATTTTGGAACCATTCATATTAAATACATGCCCCATCAACAATGTTTAGAACTAAAATCTCTAAAGTTGTATCTATTGAGCTACCGAAATGTGGGTATTTTTTATGAGAATGTGGTGAATCGCATTCTTCAGGATTTAGTCAAAGCTTCAAAACCCAAATGGATGATCGTGAAAGGGATTTTTAATGCCCGAGGGGGAATGCTTGGGGTTGCCCAAACCCATTATGGAAAAATTCCTTCTAACGTTTGCTTTAATTCTTCCGATTTAAAACAATAGTGAAGTGCCAGATATAAAAGTCCGCTCACGATAAAACTTCCCCCCAAAGAAAGCATTTGAGAAAAAAGAGACGTTCCTAATTGTATATCCAGCCAATGCCATACAAGATAAGAAGTAACCCCTAACATTCCCGTAAGAAATATGATTTGAAAAAGAGGCGTGAGGATAGAGCGTATCTTAAATTCTGGAATTTCTTTTTTCATGAGATATGCCAGTGCAAAAAAATTAAAGGTGGAAACAAGAGAAGTAGATAGACAAATGCCCCCATGCCCCAGCGGTTTCATGAGGATCCAATCTAAAAGAGCATTAAGAATCATATTGATTAAGCCCACATAAAGTGGGAGCCATGTTTTTTTAAGGCTATAAAATCCTCGGTTTAAAAGTGTGTTGGCGCTTGTAAAAGCCATCCCCAGAGAATAAAAAATTAAAGCCCAAGAGACCATCTGTGTATCTTGAGAAGTAAAATTTCCTCTTTCAAAGCAAAGTCTAGAAATAGGCATAGAAAGAGCCATAAACCACCCTGTAAAGGGGAGCGTAATAAAAAAGATCTGCCGAATCCCTGTGGATAGTGTTTTAGAAAATAATACAAAATCTTCTTTGACAATTAAGCCTGAAAGGGTGGGAAAAAGAACCGTTCCAATGGCAATGGCAAACATTCCCTGAGGCAGTTGAAAAAGCCTGAAAGCAGAATCAATGGCCGCGACTTCAGTCGGGCCTAAGAGGGATGCAAAAAAATTATCAATCAATGCATTAAAATTAATGATTCCAATAGAAAGGGTGACAGGAATAATGAGAATTCCCACTTCACGCATGGCAGGATGGGAAAGACCTAGTTTAAAGTAATACTGCCAGCGCAATTTTAAAAAAGGTAAAAATTGAATAATGAGTTGAAGAAGGGTGGCTGCCAAAAGCCCCCACGCAGCAGAATAAATTCCCCATCGGTGGTAGAGAAAAAAGACAAAAGAAATATTGACTATATTCCAAAAAATGGGAGCAATGGCTGGGGCTGAAAAATGATTCATGGCATGAAGAATTCCTACCAATACGCCTCCTGCTCCTAAAAGGATAATGATGGGAAAAATAATCCGAGAGAGTTGAACCGTGTGGTTAAAGAGTTCTGGATCGGAAGTAAACCCTGGAGTGGTAATGCGAATGATGAGGGGCATGCAAAGTTCGCAAAGAATGACCAGAGCACTTAATACTAAGAGTGCAATATTAATCATCTGCGATCCAACTTTATAAGCTTCTTGGGTTTTTTCTTTCATGAGTAGTTCTTTAAAAACAGGGATAAAAGCAGCTGAAATAGCGGCATCGGCAACTAAAGTTCGAATCAGATTGGGAATTTTAAAGGCAACGGTGAAAGCTCCTCTCATGGGAGAGAGTCCAAAATAATAGGCCAGCTGGACTTCTCGTAGAAATCCTAAAATACGAGAACCAAAGGTGGCCACCATGAGCCAAAAAGCTGTTTGAATAAGGGTCTTTTTAGAAATCATTTTCTTAAGTATACGATAAAAACGTTTTTGATTTCAGCTCTTTTTATGCTAGGTTTTACAAAATGGGGTTAACCTGTGGCATTGTAGGGCTTCCAAACGTGGGTAAATCAACCATCTTTAATGCGTTGACCAATGCTGGTGCCCAAGTAGCCAACTACCCCTTTTGTACAATTGATCCCAATGTAGGTATTGTCCCAGTTCCCGATAAAAGACTTCAGGATATTGCGCTACTTATAAAACCTGAAAAGATCGTTCCCAATACGCTTGAAGTCTTAGATATTGCAGGTTTGGTGAAAGGAGCAAGTCAGGGAGAAGGTCTTGGGAATAAATTTTTAAGTCATATCCGTCAAGTTCATGCTATTCTTCATGTAATACGTTCTTTTAAAGATGACGATGTGGTTCATGTCAGTGGAACGGTAGATCCAAAACGAGATATTGAAACTATTCACACAGAACTTGCCTTATCGGATTTAGAATCGGTCACAAAGCGCATGGAGCGAAATGAAAAATTATTGAAAGGGCCAAATAAAGAAGCTAAAGCCGAACAAGAAGTATTGGCGATAGTAAAGCAAGGGTTAAACCAGGGTACAATGGTTCGAAATTTGGGGCTCAATGCCGATCAAGAAGTTCTTATCCAAGAATTAAATTTATTGACCTCTAAGCCTGTGCTGTACGTCGTGAATGTTTCAGAGGAGGAGATTTTAAAAGATTCTTCCTATGTTACGCAGGTGAAAGAATTGGCGCAATCTGAAGGGGCAGAAGTGGTTAAAATTTGTGGAAAAATTGAATCAGAAATTGTGGCATTGCCTGAAAATGAAAGGGAGGATTTTTTAAAAGATTTAGGAATTTCAGAGCCAGGGCTTCATCAGTTGATTAGAAGTAGTTATAAACTCTTAAATTTAATTTCATTTTTTACAGCGGGTCCCAAAGAAGTAAAAGCCTGGACGATTCGAAAAGGGACAAAAGCGCCTCAAGCAGCCGGTGTCATTCATTCTGATTTTGAACGAGGATTTATTTGTGCAGAAGTATATCACTATGATGATCTCATGAAATATAAATCAGAAGCTGAAATTAAGTCTAAAGGGCTTCTTCGATTAGAAGGGAAAAATTATGAGATGAGGGATGGAGATATTGTGGTGTTTCGGTTTAATGTATGAGTGATTCTTTTTTTTCCTCTGAATTGCCCGAAGTAAAACTGGTAGGGGCGATTTCAAATCCCTATGATCTTTCGATTGCTACAGCACGTACTTGTTATTCTGGTAAAGGTATTATTATGCCAGAAGAAGTTTCTAAAGATGAAAAAGCCAAAAAATTAAGAGACAGTATTGCTGAAAGCACATTAGAGGCTGGGCATCTCACTACTCGGCAGCATGCTCATTTTGTCTTTGCCCTGAATCGAGTTTCTAGAAGTTTTATTTGGTCTTTTCTTCATAGCCATCCTTTTTATAATTCTGAACAGGTTTCTCAGCGGTATGTGAAAGTGAAAGGGAATTTTACCGTTCCTTGTTTATTGCCTTCCGAACAAGAGCTTTTTGAAAAGACGCTTCATCTTCAAATGAAGGCCTATGAAGAGTTAATTAAACTTTTAATGCCTGCGGTGACAGAAGAATATTATCGAATTTTTCCTTCACGAAAAAAAGAAAAAGGAGATTATTGGCAAAAAAGTATTCAAAAGAAAGCCTATGAAATTGCTCGCTATGTTTTGCCTGTGGCTACTCAAGCGTATCTCTATCATACGGTGAGTGCTTTGACCCTACTTCGGTATTATAAAATGATGGGGTGCAGCGATACGCCTTCTGAACAAACATTTGTGATTCGTCGAATGGTTGAAGAAGTTGTGAAACTGGATCCTGATTTTAAAAAGGAATTAAGCAACTCCTTAGATCTTAAAACAGAGAGCGAAGAGGTATCATTTTCAAAAGCCAAACGATTTTGTAAAGAGTTCGATGCCAGACTTCAAGGGCAGTATTCGATTTTGGTAGACAGTAGTCAGAATGCTCAAGTTACTTTGGCCCAAGCCGTGCGCGCTGTTTTGGGAAAGGCAAAAGAAGATCTGACAGATAAAGATGCCATTGATCTTGTTTTAAATCCTTCTAAAAATAATCTTTTGGGAAATACGCTAAATCTCATGACACTTTCTAAATTGACCCGAACACTTTTTCAGGTTCATTTTACGTTTCAAAAGAAAATAAGTCATACCGCAGATTCTCAAGATCAGCGCCATCGGATGACGCCTGGATCAAGGCCACTTTTATCTGCCCACTATTTTGGAGAGCCGGATGTCATCTACCCTAAACTCCTGGGTGAAGTTTCCAGTGCCAAAAAATGCTACGATGAAGTGATAGAGCAAACGGTAGAAGCCGTTAATACTCTTTTAAAGAGTGGAGTGTCTTTTGAAAAAGTCCATTATTTGCTTCCGAATAGCTGGGGCATTCGATTTCATGAATCGGGAGATCTCTTAAACTGGCATCACAAATGGAAATTAAGGACATGCTATAATGCCCAAGAAGAAATTTTTTATGCATCGGTTCAGGAACTTATGGAAGTTCAAAAAAAATTTCCTTTGATTGCTGCCACTATCAAAGCCCCTTGCTTTATTCGAAAGCTGGCTCAGGAAAAACCGTTTTGTCCAGAAGGGGATCGCTATTGTGGCGTCCCTGTTTGGACGCTTCCCATTGAGCGGTATCAACGCTTGATTTGAACCAAATTTGTCTCTCAAGTGCCAATTTAGGGCATTTTTTGAGCTCTTCTTTTATTTCATTTTTTAAGAGAAATAAAAACATCAGTATTTTCAATGGGTTATAAATATTTAAAAAAGTAAAATGGGTGGCACACGGCTTGCTTAGATATAAAAGTAGAGGTGCATATGTCAAAAAGTAATGATAAAACCCAAGGCGTTGTTTTTGTTCTCCCAAAATCCAAAGAGTTTTTTGGACGTATCAGTGAAGACTTTCAAAAAGTTGGAGCGTTGGCTAGAGAACAAAAAATTATTTCTGGAAGAACTCATCTGGTTTCAACCGGAGTGGCCGAAGCAGAAGCAAAAAAAGAAATCCAATCTCTCAAAGAACTTAAAGATAATCTTTCAAAACTGTCACAACTTCACAATAAATTAAAACTCATGTTAGAAGAATTGGATCAGCTGGTTGAAGAAGACAATTAATGAACGAATTCTTTGTTTGCGTACAGATTATTTTCAAGAATATTAAAGTAAGCCCTAATAATTAACTCTCTTGATTCCTCAGAAAGTCCACGAATAAATTGTTGTTTCAATAAAAGCGTAGGTTGATGGATGAGCGTATCAACAAGATGTTTCATTTGCTGGAGTTGTTTCATATTGAGCCCTGTTAAATAATTTCCAGGGGCAATGCCAATGGGAGACACTTGTGAGAACACTTTTTTAATCTGGTCGGGATCAAACAAAATATGATTTCCTTTGGCCGATTGGGCAAAGATATATTCAAGTTGATTAAATTTAATGGTCTCAGATGCTTCCATGGATTGTAATATAGGAAGTAGGTCAGCTTTAGTCAAGGTTAACGTAAAGGACAGATTGAAAATTTTAAAATTTTGTGGTAAAGATATCTTCGCAATGAATATCAAAAACTGTCTGTGTGCTTTTTTTGTACTTTTGGGTGGAGTGTCTTCTTTGGCCTTTGCGGGTGCTCCTACCCAAAGTGAGAATACTGCATCTGAAGGAAATTTAAGGGAAAGCTTCCATCGGCTTGAAACCTGGTATCAAATTGCCAGTGTGAAGCCTCTTGAAAAAACTCAAAAATCTACTCTTCAGTCTCTTTTGATTAAGGGAGGGATTGTCTTAACTCCAGAAGTCAGTCTTTTGTTGGGTCTGCCTTTGGTAACCCTAGGGAGTGAATTGGCGCTGACCAATCCTTTTTTAGGGATGGAGGCTACTCTTTTTGAGGGGTTAGTGAAAGATTTTCCAACTTTTGTAACGTTAACGGGGGGAGTGAAGATCCCCTTGGCCAGCCAAAAAGAATTTGTCTTTAAAAGGACCGATGTGAAGATCGGTCTTTCAACCCTTCGAGAAATTCATCATTTAAATTTAGTTACAGATACGGCCTATATCATTAAAGTAGACTCTCAGAGACAGCAAAATTATGGAAATGAGTGGTCTTTAATGGTCGGCAGTGAGCTTGATACAGGGTATAATTTTTCTCCCGGTATTCATTTAAATTATAGACGTGCAGGCGGATTTCAAAGTGAAAAGGAAAATCTTTCTGGGCGTTCTCTGTTTATTTTAAAACCTCAGTTTGCTTACTTTTATGATTCAGAGACAACACTAACAGGTTCTTTGGCGATGCCCATGGGACGCCAAGGCATCAAAGATAATTTAAAAATCTTTGGTGATTACACCATCGCAGGCGTGGGGGGGAATACGTTTTCTCTCACGTTTGAAAAGAAGTTTTAATTACTTTACGCTCGTATTTTTCTGTACAAAAATCAAATATACTTGCATGGCTTGAACATTGGGAGAAGTTTGATAGTACTGCCCAACCGTTTGGCTTCCCCGAACATCTACGGTGACATAAAGCTGCGGGTTTTGAGCAAACTGAATGCGGCACAAGGGTAAAGTAGGATTCCCAATATCCATTAAATCTAGAGTAACTCCAGATTGAATCAGCGGCTGATTAAAAGCTTCAGCCACAATATGTTTTATTCCTTGCCCATCAATGATGGCTAATTTTACAGAATAAATTTGATCAAAAGAAATGGGAGCAGTAACCGTAGTATTGATCCATCCCAGGGGACTATTTCCAGAGATCATGGGAACGGTAATTGGGATGGATTGTTCAATGAGATCTTCTTGATTGCCTAACTGACCACAACTGACCACTACAGCCATCAATAATAGAGCTAGAAGCCCCTTTATAAAAAGTTTAAACATGGATTTCCTCCTTCATTACACAACACTTGCATTCGTCCTTACCCCTTAAGAGAGCAAAAGGCGTGCCAGCTGTAAAGGAAGCTTAAAAACGAGGGAGAAGTATTGGATTTAACTCTTTTTTCCCCCGATCATGAGAAATCTATGAGAGAGAGATTTAAGAGTATTTTCGGGTCGATTGCTTAATCAGATGATGAGAAGTTAGACAGGAGGTCAACCATTCGGGTTATAACTGGCGACGATACTGCCATTAATTTTAAGATCAATGAGGGAAATTTTCCCTGTAGGAAAGGGAAAAGAGAGAGGCTTTCCTTGAACAATCTCAACTGTCTTAGGTGCCCCAATTTCTGATTTATACATTTGCACAAAAAAATCGATAGATGGTTTGGGTGAGTCATTCGTCATCGTAAAGGTCAAAGAAATAAAGACAGGTGTTTGCTGATCTCCTCCCGCGATGGCCTGAAGACTCCCCAACGGTAAATTATAGAGAGAAAAAACAATGGCAAAAGGAACATCGGATATATTGGTAGCGCTGGGATCTTGAGCAGACGACGGAGGCCCTTTAAAAATAACTTGGGCAAGCATGACATTAGCATTGTCATTTAAGGGGACCGTATCGGTTGCTTTAATATTCGCAGAAGAACGAATGCCTTCTGTAGAACAAGCCATTAGCCCTAAAAAAATAAAGGATAATACTGAAATTTTATTCTTCATACGTTCAATAATATATCTCTATTTTACTATAAAAGGATTGAAAAAATAATGAAAAAAATAAAGAATACATCATATGCCTAAAATTGAGCTCAAATTTTCTCATCTTATTTTAATGTTTTTGTGTTTTTCTGGGTGTGCACATCTTTCTTCTCCGAAAGAAGCCATTGAACTTAAAATTAAGGGAAAAAAAGGAGATATTGAAATATCCCTTATTTCTCTCTCTCGTGAAACTCAATATTATGAAAAAGGAGAGTTAAGCCAGCGCTCTATTCGAAATTTAACCTTAAAAATAAAATCAGAAATAGACTTTATAGAGGGTGAAAATTTTTGGATTCATAATACGACGGTTGAAAAAAAGGGGAATGAGGCCCTTCATGGGTTTGGATTTCCAGAGCTTCGTGAAACGATTAAACTAAAATTAAATCCAAAAGGGCGGGTATTAGAAGTAGAAGGCTATCCCAAAGATTCTGCATTTTATTTACCACCGGTGATGTTGCCTCTGACAAACGTACGCATGGGAGAAATGTGGGAAGAAACGTTTCACTGGAATGGGGAAGGACAGCCGGTGTTTTTAAAAACAACGATTCAATGTACGCTAGATTCCGTTCAAGAATGGGAAAAGAAAAAAGTGTATAAGATTACGATGAAAGCCATTTCTTTACTGGAAGAAGAGGATCGAGATAATCCAGATTTTACGTTTAAAAGTTCTTCAGAAGGGTATTTTCTGTGGGATAACGAGAAGGGCAGTGTGGTGTATGCCCAAAGTACGGGGCGAGATGAAGTGAAATCACTGAAGGATAAAAATCTGTCTGTAACCATCACTCAATTTACGTCTAAGACTATCCCGTGATTATTTTACGTAATAATTTCTTATGTAAAGTACAGATAGAATGAGTAACAAGAGATAGATAAATACATTTCCATAGAGCGTATAGAAAGAATGTTGGTTAATGACAGACACGGTATCAATGAGAATGGCTTCTTTAAAAATTTTAGTTTTTGATTGAATCTTTCCAGTCAAATCAATAAATGCGCTCACTCCTGTATTGGCACACCGAAGCATCGGGGTCCTATTTTCAATGGCCCTCCACACATGAAGCATCAGGTGTTGATAAGGGCAAGGGGTATTCCCAAACCAAGAATCATTGGTAATGGTGACAATAAATCTTCCTCCTAATTTAACAAATTTTCTGACAAAGTTAGGGAGGAGTCCTTCAAAACAAATGAGAGGGACGAGACTTAAATCTTTGGTTAAAGACATGACTTCTGTTTTAGTCCCTGGAGAAAAATCTCCAATTTCTGGCAGGAGTTTTTTGATAAAAGAAAATTGGCCTAAAAAAGGTAAATATTCTCCAAAAATTAAAAGATTATTTTTGTTATATCCGCCTAAAATTTGAAAATAATTAGAAATCAAAAAAGCACTGTTATAGATTTTTATCTGATTGGGATGGGTATTTAAGGTTTTATTATAGCCTCCAAAAAAGACAGGAACGCTGGCTTTCGAAGACAAATTAAACATGATTTCTCGGTTTAAAGGTTTATCCTCAGAAAAATATCCGGGAACGGCAGTTTCTGGAAGGACAATGAGATCTAATTTTTTTTCTTTAGCGGCTTTTAACACCAGCTCTTCATTAATGGCCCGAACCCGATCTACGGCATAGCCATATCCTTTGGAACTTTCAAATTTTTCAAGATTTCCGACATTCGTTTGTACCAAAGCTGCTTTTACGGATGGAGAAGTTTTCATGGCCTCTCTGAGATCTCGAAGTCGAATCGAACTATAGAAAATAGAAAATAGAAGACATAGCAGGGTGGTGATGAGCCCAAGAGTCGGAAATATTTCGGTGTCTTTTTTAATCCATCGAATGAGCTCATAAATAAAAATATTTACGAGTACAACCAAAAATGTAACTCCATGAACACCCGTCAGATCTGCAATTTGAATGATCCAGAGTTTTTTATAAAGGCACGCTCCTAAATACCAATGAAAAATCTGAGGAAAGAAAAATTCAACGAGGGTGTAAAGAAGAGGAACCCAAAGCGTTAGGGGGAGACGGATGGGGAAACGATTTAAAAGATACGTAAAAAGTGCAATATGAAGATTACAGATGAGAGCAAAGAGTAAAAATAAAATGCCACAGACCACATAAGGAAGATGTCCAAATTCTCGAAGCGTATGAATGACCCAATAGAAGGCGCCGAAGGAAATCAACGTTCCCAATAAGAATCCAAAAGCAGCTGCTTGCTTCGATGTTTTTTGGTGGAGGACAAAGAATAAAGGAATGAGGGCTACCCAAATGAGGCCACTCATGCCCACTTTTGGAAATGCAAGTACCACAAGAAGTGCGCTTAAACAGGTAAGTAAAATTTCTTTTTTATACGGATTAATGAGATGGAGCATGTATGATCCGTAAAATTTTCTTTGGGATATCGGTATTATCCTGACCGCCTTGAAATACTTCAGCCTGAGGTCCAAAACTAAAAATAGGAACAGGCGAAGACGTATGTCCGTGAGTATTGCCCACCTTAAACATGTCCAGAGAAAGTGTGGTGAGCCCTGCTTTTTTAGATACCAAAGATCCTAAGACACGTGCCCGTTCATGAACTTCTAAATCTTTGCTTTGTTCGATCATGTTTATTTCTTCTTGTGTAGGAGTGAGTTTAGCATAATGACTCAAGACTTGGGTAATACTTTCTTTTTTAAATCCCCGTACCATCTGATTAAAAGAAATGGTTTGAGAATTTAAATAAGCATAATCGGTGGTTTCCGGCATCGAAAGACCGGCCGTTTCATGATCTGCAGTAATAATAAGAAGAGTATCTTTTCTTTTTTTAGAAAATTGGTAGACGGCTTGAATCGCCTTATCAAATTCTAAGATTTCTTTAGAGAGGGTGGCCATATCTAACGCATGGGCTGCATGATCAATACGTCCCCCCTCGATCATGAGAAAAAAACCTTTGGGAGAAGGAGCTAAAAGTTCTAAGGCCTTTTGGGCCATCGTAGAGAGGGGAGGTTCATTTTTCATTTCAGGAATTTCTTCCCGATCCATTTCATAATTTAAGTCTGAGGGATGAAAGAGGCCTAAGAGTTTTTTCCCCTGAAGACGATGAAGGGCAGAGAGTTCAGCAGGAGTATACACCAAAAGATACTGGTCCTTTTTAAATTGAGGCGTCAGATCTAAAAAATGTTTTTTCCCTCCGCCCAAGAGAAGATCTACGTGATTTTTTAGATACCACTCGGCAATTTTTAATTTTTCTTTCCGGTTATGAACATGAGCCGCAAAACCAGCAGGAGTGGCATCGGTAATATCGGTGGTGGTCACCAGTCCAGTTTTAAGCCCTCTACCTTTAAGAATTTCAAGAATGGTTTTTTGATCTTTTCCTTGCGCGTCTTTTCCAAGGGTATGATTGGTGGTTTTATATCCGGTAGCCAGCGCCGTGGCAGCAGCAGCAGAATCGGTGACGGGGTTATCTGCGGATGCAGTAAAAACAATACCTTGATGGGGGAGGGTGAACATAAACAGTTTTTTTTGTGAGAGTTCTTGAGTGAGATGAAGATGATTATACCCCATCCCATCACCAATCATAAAAATAATATTTTTAACTTTTTCGGCGGTGGCATCGGGGGAAGAGAAAAGAAAGAAAGAAAGAGCAATGAGTACAACAAATTTTGGTGTACGTTTATTTAAGGAGATTAAGGACAAATGGGAGAACATACGTGTAAGAAATATCACCCAACGCTTCATGTTTCACCTGAGGCCCCCACGCCGCAAAAATGGCTTTCATGGATGGGAGCGTAGGATCATATCCATGTTGTCCATAAAAAGAAGCAGGTTCCATGAGTTCCCCCTCCACGGTGGAATCATTAAAGTGATACCCTGGTTTTCCTACCAAAATAAGATCTCCGCTATTGGCATGATTTAAACCAACCGCACTGGATTCTTCCCGAATGAGAATTTGCGAAACCGCCTCTTCTTGTTTAAAAAGTTTTACAAGATCTTGTTTTATTTTTTCAAATTTTTCTTTGGGTACTGTTCCATTAGGTTCTCGTCCAGATAAATTAATATAGACATGGCCACATCCCCCAGAACTAAACGCTCTGGCTGTTACGGAGACTTTATCTAAAAAACCCCGTTTCATGAGGAGACGATTGGGATAGTAGACCGTATGGAGGGGTTCCATCCCATGGTCGCTGACAATCACAAGATTGGAAGAGGGATTTTGGGTTATCAGTGAATGAATCACAGAATTGGCCTGCATGTGTCCTCTTCTAATGATGTCTAAAAAGAGTTGGCTTTTACTTTCTGAATAATCTTTTTGTTTTGGGTTTACCATCGAAAATGAGTGCCCCAACTCATCTAAGATAGGCTGATAGGTTAGAATAGCATCCCATGGTTGATTTTTAGCTGCCGTAAGGGTTGCGTTTTTCAAAAATTCTGAAAATCGAATGGCTTGTTCTAAAACCATTTCTTCTGTTAAAAATTCATTACTCCTGTCCGGAGCTCCTGGCCAAAATCCCACTTCTTTATCCATGAGTTCTTGGAAAGATTTTGGATAGGCTTTAGTATATGACACCACTCCGGTGTACCATACCAGAGAGGATAAGTTGGGAGAGAGAGAAATCAGTTGACACCAACTGCCTTTAAGAATTCCATTTGATTTAAAACTAACCGCAATCCAAGGAGAATCAGAGGTTACTTTCCCCATATATCCATTGGAAAGAAGTGCATCATTATCAACAATTAAAGTGTCGTAATTAGAAGTATTATCATCGGTTGTATCTAAGGCTACTATTTTAAAAGGTCTTTGAACAAAATTTTGACCTGCTTTATTTTTTTTAGGACTGTGGTGATGAATAATCGTAGAATCATAATCCACTGAATTTGGGCTTTCTAAAAGATAAAACGTTCCTTCTTGAGGAAGGCTATAGGAACGAATGTCTTGGGGAAGTGGGCGTGTATAAGGGGTAAACTGACTCTTTGTAAATTGTTGAATAGAGGAAGGGGCTTCGCTTTGATTATAGGCCATGCCCCAATCGGCCGATCTTCGCTCATCGGTCCAATCAGCCGCAGGATAGGCAATAACGCCCACTTTTTTCCCTTGAGCCCTTAAGATTTCCCAAAGGGTTTGAGTATCTGATTCTAATTTTTCTTCAAACCCATTGGTGGATTGTCCAATGGGATCTAGAGTTTTATGAAAATTATTAGAAACAATGCCGGTGTGCTCTGGAGAAGTTCCTGTAATTAAAGAAATGTGGCTTGTAGCCGTTAAGGATGGAAGGGTGACCTGCATGGAGTTTGCCAGCGTTCCTTCTTTTTTAATTTTCCCCAAACCTTGTGTTCCAAAAAGTTCTTCATCTAAAAATTTGTGTAAGTTTTGATTGGCAAAGCCATCAAAGCTAATGAGAATGACTTTATGGGAATTAGCGCTTTGGGTTGTGTGAATGAAAGGAAGAGAATAAACCAGAAAACCAAGGATAAGGATACTGAGAACGGGTAAAGCCCATTTTTTCATAGTCACCTCGTGCTAAGTTTCTAGCAAAGGGGCTGAGACGAAGTCAAGGAAAATGGCTTACTGAAGCAGGGAAATCGTAAACGGAGCAATGTGTTTTAACACCGAATAAGCATTAATGACGCCACCGGTTCTAATTTTCCCTTTTAAGGAAGGAAGGGGATCAGTGCTTTGGGTCATTAAAGATTTTAATTCTATGGCAGAAAGTTTCCCATATCGAGACAATGCTAAGGCCGCAATTCCAGTTACGACCGCTGTAGCTTGAGAAGTACCTGTCATATATCCATATTGTCCTTTGGGGAGCGTGCTATAAATATTTTGCCCAGGAGCGGCCAAGTCAATTTTCATTCCATAGTTAGAAGAGTCGACCAGTTTTTTTAGTGGGGTCAAAGCAGCGACTGCAATAATATTACTGAGTCCATAGGAAGCCGGATAGTAAGGATGAAGATCTGCGTTTTGTCGTTCATTCCCACCGGCCGCCACAACCAAAATTCCTTTGGCTTGAGCTTCAAGAATGGCATCATGTTCCGCCTGTGAAAATTCTGCACCGCCTCCACTATAGTTAATGATATGAGCACCATTGGCAATGGCATAACGAAAAGCTTTTACTGTATTATTTAAATTATCCTGACCAGAAGCGGCTTGAGAATAATATTTTAAAATCATCAGACTTACATTGGGGCAGATCCCGGAGATTCCAATACCATTTCCTTTGACAGCTCCGATAATGCCTGCCACATGAGTACCATGACCATGATCATCATAGGGGAGAGAATCGTTATCCACAAAGTCCCATCCCATAACATCATCCGTATAGCCGTTTTTATCGTCATCTATACCATTATCCAAAATTTCTTTTGGATTTTTCCAAAGATTGTCTTTTAAATCCGTGTGATTGTAATCCATGCCGGTATCAATAATGGCGACTACAATTTTTTTATCCCCTTGGCTTAAATTCCAAGCTTTTTGAATTTGAAGAAAAGAATCTTCTCGAACGGCCCAGCTTAAAGAAACACCAGGATCAATTTTATGAGGAACCACAAATGTGGGGGTAAAAGCCAAGGCTTGATTGAGCAGGGGCTCTTCGTGGTTATTCTTGTGAATGCTCCATTTAAATTGATTTGCGCTTAAGATCAGGAGTACGACTGAGATATAAATACTTAAAATAACTGTTTTTCTCATAAGCAGGGTCCTTGCCCTTTTATTAGAGCAATCTGCGTGCCAGAAAGGCCATTTTTGTAACTATTTGAAATTACAAGACTAATTTTTAGGTCTGTTGAAGAGATAGGCGCCAAAAAAGCCCATTTACGTCAGTAAAAAATACTTTTGATAATGGAGAGGGTTAAAAAATGAATAATATTAGGGAGTTGTGGATATTTTTGAAAGTTTGTCCAATTCTTCTACAGGTGATGAGGATTTTAAATCCTCTGGAAAGACTTTAAAAGTACCTTCATGGATATAGTAGTTATTGGTGAAATTTCGAAGAATAAGTTTTACATAACTTCGAGTTTCTTTATATGGGATTTCTTCAATAAATTCTTCAAGATCGGGTGTCCAGAGGCGGTTAACCCATTTTTTTGTAGCCTCTTGAGAAGAGTTATAGCCAGCCAATGCTAAAATAAGATTGTTATCAAATGTTTTTAGGAGTTCCGCAAGATAAAAGGTGCAATAGCGAATATTGACTTCGGGGATTAAAAGCTCATCGTTTTTTTTAAGTGTAATATTGAGGCGTTTGGCCATTTGGCGTGCCATATAAGGGGTCATTTGTAAAAGCCCATAAGCATCGGCTGTTGAAATGGCTTGAGGGTCAAATGCACTTTCTTGTCGCATGACAGATAAGATTAAATAAGGATCCAGATGAAATTGCTTTGCATATTTTTGAATAAGTTCCCAATAACGTTTGGGGTAGGCGAGCCTTACATGTTCCTTGGGGAGTTCATTGAGATAAGAGTTTTGAAGTCCATTTAAAATCGTAAAGGCAGAAACATAATCCCCCGAAAGACTATAAAGGCTTGCCATGTAATATTGGAATCTCCATGAAGTATTAAAGAGTGTTTTAAAGTTTGCTGCTTGTTTTAATTCTTGAGCGCCATCTTCTCCCAATCCCAAATGAATTAGATTTAAGGCTTTTTGGTAATAGGTGGGGTGAAGAGATCTAAAAGCATTTTTTGAGAAAGAAAAGGCAGAATGATCTTGAAAAGAGGTGGGTTTTAAAGGTTTTTTAAGTCGATGAAGGGAGCGAATGCCATAATAAGAGTAGGGATTTTTTTCTGCTAATTCCGTCAAAATATTTTTGGAATCTTGGTTTTCCCCCTTATTTTCATAGGTTCTGGCAAGCCAATAGCTAACGGTGGCATAATAGTCCGACTTTGGAAATTCATCTCTAAAATTTTCAAAGGCTTCTATGGCTTCTTCCCAATTTTTAGCTTTGTAAGCATACCATCCTTTTAAATAGGCAATTTCTTCATTTAAAACCGATGCAAACATATTTTTATAGGATAAATTTAAATATTCAAAAGCCTTTTGATAATTTTTTTCTTCAGCAGAAATTTTAGCTAAAATAAAGTAGCAGTTACCGACGTAATTATGATTGGGCCAGCTTAATAGTTTTTGGATATATTTTTTAGCAGCTAGCGTTTGTTCTTCATTCCAATAAAATCGTACAATTTCATAAAGCCATTTAGGGTGATAAGGAAATTCTTTGTTATGAGCTTTTTGAAATTTAGCCAACTTCCACAGTATTTTTAAATAGTCTTCCTTTTGATTTTGTCGTTTGTAAATCGTAGCTAAGTTAGAAAAAGCATCTTCGATATGGGGATTGGTTTTAGGCTGTGTGTTAATAAAACGCCAAAATTTTCGAATGGCCGTGGGATAATTTCTATCTTCAAAATCAATCAGCGCATCTTCATAAAGATCCTTGGCTTTGGCATGTCTTTCCTTGGCGGTTAGTTTTTCAGGAATTTTCGCCTGAAACTCAAATTGACAGGTTTTTTTAATAAGTTCTTCTAAGCGAATAAGGGCGGTACTTTCAGAAAAGCGATCCAGGAGGCTTTGTTTAAAAGAAGATGCCAAAGAACAATTATTTTCATCCAAGGCTATTTTCCCCTGATAAAAAAGAACATATTCTTGCAAGGGATATTCGGGAGGGAGAGTTGCAAAATAATAGCGTGCTTTTGAAAAATTTTGAGTCTGATAGTGTAAATACCCCAAGGTTAAGGCGAGATCCAATTTTGAACGGCTTTTGTCATCTTGGATCGACAAAAATTGTTTTGTTTTATTATCTATTTCCAAAGCAAGTCTATGGGCGGGCAAGCGATCCAGATTGATGTCTTCAGTATTAAAATCAATATAGACTTTTTGAGTCGCACAAGACGTTAAAAAGAAAACACTTAAGATGAAGAGGATGCGCATGTTTTTGTGATAGCGTGATCAAAAAGGCTCATGAGCTTTTGGGTCATTGGGCCTGGTTTCCCGCTACCAATTTTTCTTAACGTTTGGGTTTTGCAATACGTAACCGGTAAAATTCCTTTTAAGGAGCTGGCCAAGAAACATTCGTCTGACGATAGAAGCATGGCTTTAGAAATTTTTGTTTCTTGAACATTTAAATGGTTATTTTTAGCCAGACGAATAATAAATTCTCGAGTGAGTCCTCTTAAGATCCCACTTTCTAAGGAAGGAGTGTAGAGCTTTCCTTTTTTGATGATAAAAATATTGCTGGTTGTTCCTTCAGTAATATAGCCATCTGCATTGCACATGAGGGCATCAAAAATAGAGGATCCTTGTTTTTTAGCTTCAAGATACGCCAAAATATTATTAAGGTAATTCCCTGATTTAATATTAGGGTCTATGGATTTTGGGTGATTTCTCACAATCGAAACAAAAGTGAGTTTTACGCCTGTTTTATAATATATTTGAGGGAAGGGAATAAAGGGTTTTACAATAATAATGAGAAGAGGATGAGGACAAAGTTTTGGGTCAAACCCAATATCGCCATAGCCGCGACTAACAATCACTCGAATATAAAGGTCTTCTTTTTTTGTTTTTTTCCAGTAATGAAGCGCTGTGTTTAACGTTTCTTGCAAAATTTTTTCTTTGGGAAAAGGCATTTTTAATTCAAGCCTTTGGGCAGAGTAAAAAAGCCGATCAATATGTTCTTCAAATTGCAGGGGAGTGCCATGGCACGTTCGAAAAGTTTCGTATACGGAATCTCCGTATAAAAAGCCATGATCCAATACAGGAATTACGGCTTGATGAATGGGAAGGATTTTCCCCTGAATGTTAACAAAACCCTTCATTATTTTTAGCCTCATGGTTAAGAAAAAACCCTATCATTTCTTGCAAATAAATATCAACTGTTTAATGATTTTTCACGTTCAAAAAAGTATACAACAAATGAGATTCATTGAGTTTTAATGGGGTTTTCATAATCGAAAAATTATGATGTTGCTGACGGTACAGTAGAAATATCTGTTTTTAAGAACTATTTTGGCCCGCCGTTTGCATTTATAAAAGGGTAGAGACATTTTCCACCTAGCCAGAGCGGTGTTAAGAAATGTAGATCCCCAACCCCCCGCATTTTTTGACCCCACTCTGGCTTTTTAATCTTTATCTTTCTACAATAACCGCTAGCGCTTCACCACCACCGAATGGTTATGCTGCTTTTTCAAAAAGATCTGGGAATACCAAAACAGCGGGATGTATATGCAACGTTTTAGCCAAAATTTTAGCCCTTTGAATTCCTAAGTTAATTCGATTGCTTTCTAAACTAGAAATAGTGGCTTGAGTCAGATGTGTTTTTTTCGCAAGATCTTCTTGAGAAAATTCATTTTTCTCTCTTAAGATTCGCAATACCTCTCCTGTAGAAAGACTTACAGATGAGACAGCGGGCGAAAATTTTTCCTCTAATGCTTTCTTAGTACTTTTTCCTATAGTCATGTGCAGTTACCTCCAAAATATTTAGAGCGTGTTCGAAGATTCAGTCATTCTGAGGGTGTTAACCCGAAGAATCTCTTTTTTATTGTCGAGATCCTTCGCACTTCGTGCTCAGGGTGACAGATAAATTTCGATTACCGAACAAGCTCTATTTTTACCAATTCATTGGGTAATATCAACTTAATTGGGTAATTTAATAGGTAATATCATTATCTTTCTACAATAACCGCTAGCGCTTCACCACCACCGATGCAAATGGCGGCACATCCCAGACGGGCATTGCGATGTTTCATGGCATAAAGAAGGGTGGTTAAGATTCTTGTACCGCTGGCACCGATAGGATGGCCCAGCGCAATGGCACCTCCATGGACATTAACTTTTTTATCATCTAAAGAAAGTTTATCGATCGCAGCTAACGTGACAATTGCAAAGGCTTCATTAATTTCAAAAAGATCAATATCAGAAATTTTTAATTTTGCTTTGGCTAATACTTTTTTAATCGCTTCTACGGGAGCTGTTGTAAACCATTCGGGTGCTTGGGCGTGGCTGGCGTGGGCAATTATTTTTGCGAGTGGTTTTATTCCTCGTTTTTTAGCTTCGGATTCTGACATCAAAAGAACGGCTGCAGCTGCATCATTAATTTTAGAAGCATTACCTGCCGTTACTGTTCCATTTTTTTCAAATGCAGGGGCCAGAAGCGGAAGTTTTTCTAGATTCACTTTGGTGAGTTCTTCATCTTCTTCGACGGCATAAGAAGCTCCTTTGGGAGAAACAACCGTCATGGGAATGAGTTCTTCTTTAAAAAGTCCTTCTTTTTGGGCAGAAAGTGCGCGTGTATAACTTTGGATGGCATATTCATCTTGCTCTTTTCTCGAAAAATTACATTCTTTGGCGCAAAGCTCTGCACAAGCGCCCATGTGAAATTCATTATAGGGATCCCACAATCCATCTTTAATCATAGAGTCGGTCACTTGGCCGTGGCCCATGCGATAGCCACTTCTTGCTTTTTCAAGAAGGTGAGGAGTAAGGCTCATATTTTCCATGCCTCCGGCGACCACAATAGAAGCATCTCCGGTTTGAATAGCTTCACTTCCTAAAATCACACTTTGAAGCCCAGAGCCACAAACCTTTCCAATGGTAGTGCAGGGAACCGAGTGAGGAAGGCCTGAAAATAATGCTGCTTGTCTAGCGGGTGCTTGACCCATACCGGCGGTTAGCACACACCCCATGATTACTTGTGAAATGTCTTCTCCTTTAATATGTGTACGAGAAATAACTTCTCGAATGACATCAGCTCCCAATCTTGGAGCAGGGATGTGACTTAATTTTCCATTAAAACTTCCAATGGGAGTTCTGCTAGCGGTGACGATAACTGTGTTTTCCATGGCATAAAAACACTGGCATAAATTGAAAAAATTGACAAGAATTGAATTTTATTTTATGGTAATTGCGTTGTGTTGTTAAAAATCCGTTTCTTTATTCTTCTTTTTCTCGTGATTCCCTCTAGTACTTTCTCGCTTCAGCTTCGCCCTCAAGGCTGTATTTTAAAAGATGCCTCAGAGCAAAAACTCTACGATCATGCGTTAGAGCGAATTCAACATATCAGTTTTACTTCACAAAATTTTCCTAAGCGTTTAAAACCCTTAAGTGTTTTTGATTTTAAAACCAATAATCCTTTTCCTTTTGTTCCGAATAGTCAAAAGGTTTGGTACGATACCACAGAAATCAGTAACATTTTAGTTTTGCTTATTGAGTTTGAAGATCCCTCTCATAATCAAATCCCAAATCCCAACGATCCCGGTCAGATGTGGGTAGATGATTTTTCTCCGGATCATTATAAGAATATGCTCTTTGATCGACGGCCTGAAAAATATACGATGACCAATTTTTATTTAGAAAATTCTTCTGGACGATATACCGTCGATGGAAATGCACATGGGTGGTTTAAAGTGCCGCACCCTGAATCTTTTTACGGAGCCGATGCCAAAGACCGCCATGATTTAGATGGTGCCAATGGCCCTGTGTGGAGAGTTATTCAAGATGCCGCTCCTTTAATTGCTCAGGATCCGGCTATTGATTGGGCATCTTATGACAAGATTGATCGATACGATTGGGATAGTGACGGAGATTTTAGTGAACCGGATGGCTATATCGACCATGCGATGATTGTGCATGCAGGGGTTGGGCAAGAAGAAGACGGGGGAGCCCAAGGGGATGATGCCATTTGGTCTCACCGAGGCAGAGCCAATTATCAGCCTATTCAATTAGGCATCCAAGCGGTGGGGCCTCAAAAATATGTAAAACGAGGTGGGATTCAAGTAGACCCCGCTCATGATCTTTGGGTGTTGGATTATACGATGATGCCTGAGAATGGAGCACCAGGAGTTTTTTCTCACGAATTTGGGCACGATCTGGGATTGCCAGATTTATATGATACTGAACCTCAAAATAATTCAGATTCCTCAGTCGCATTTTGGTCCATCATGAGCCAAGGTAGCTGGGCTTCTTTAAAAGATACCCCTCAGGGGAGTGTGCCGACTCATTTTTCTGCGTGGGAAAAAATGAAATTGGGCTGGCTTGATTATGATGAGGTAACATTAGGCAATGAAGATATTCATAAGTTTGCGCTTTTAGATAATGTAGAATTTCATGGGCGAAAAGCGCAGGCTTTAAAAATTAATTTACCCAAAGCCAAACGAACTACCAAAATTGCAGAACCTATCGAAGGAAAGTTTTTTTGGTACTCTGCTCGAGGAGACGATTTGGTGAATTCTTTAACCACCGAAATAGACTTAACCGGTGTTTTAAAAGCAACGCTCACGTTCAAAGCATTTTACGACATTGAACCCGATTTTGATTACGCCTATGTGGAAATAGAAGATCAAGAAGGAAAATTGGTTTCTATTTCTGGAAATATTACGGTCGATACCAATCCCAATGGGAATAACCTAGGACATGGAATTACAGGAAGTTCCGGTCAATGGGTTGATGCAACATTTGATTTAACCCCGTATGTGGGAATGAAAAAGAAATTGAGATTTCGCTATATCACAGACCCGGGTGAAAATAGGCCCGGTTTTGCTGTTGATGAAGTAAAAATTTTAGAAACCGGTTTTCAAGAAAATTTCGAAGAAGAAAAACCAGAATGGGTGAGTAAAGGATTTTTAAGACTTGAGGCAGGAAATTTTCATCAAACCTATGAGCATGCCTATTTTGCAGAGTGGAGAAAAGATGTCGGATTTGATCAGGCACTGTCCAGTGTCAGTTATCATATTAAAGAAGATAAAGAGCTTAGATACTATGCTTATTCTCCAGGGCTTTTACTTTGGTATTTTAATGGATTTTTTACAGAAGGAGATAACCAAGTAGGAAAACATCCCGGAGAAGGATCGCTCTTAGTGGTGGATGCCAGGCCTGAGCCTCAAAAAAATGGAGAGGGGAAACCGGTCAGAAATACTTTCCAGCTTCATGATGCGACATTTGGATTTATGACTTCTCCTAAGTTTGATATTGCCGGAAAATTTATGTTAGGGGGAACTCCAGCCATGCCGGTATTTAATGATTTTTATTCTTATTATCGATCTGAAGCGCCCAATAATTCTGTTCAAATTCCAAGTCTGGGTCTTACCTTTTCGCTTTTAAACACTTCGCCTGATGAATCTGCAGTTCAAATAGCGCTACATTATTCCAGCCCTAAATAAAAAATAATATAACGTTATTCTTTTTTCTCTTCTTTAGGAGCAGGAGTAAGTTGTGTGAGATAAGTTTGAGCTTTCTTTTGGAGAGAAGACAGCGTTACTTTTTCATCGCTGGTTGAAGAAAGTTCTACTGCATCGATCTTAGAAAGATCTGTTAATATTTCTTTATGCGTTTTAAATTGGCCATAAAGTTCTTTATAGGTTTTGGGATCGTCAGAAGATTTTGCCATAATGCCTTGGGCATAAACTTTGACCAGTATAGTTCCTAAAGCTTCTGTAGCCAATTCATGGGTAGAAGCGGCATAAGAACAACTGCACTGAGAGCGTTTTTCTTTGGGGAGAAGTTCAGATCGCTTTAACACTCTAGAAATATAACTTAAGGTAGTTCCAATCGATTTTTGATCTTTTTCAATATCAAAATCACTGTCTTTTAACGTATTTAAATTTGAAATGACGACAGATTCGGTATCATCTTCTAATTGAAGGGAAGAAAGCTCTGAAGAAGACAGTTTATTGGCTTCTGTGGATTTCCCGCTGTCCATCACAAAGATTTTATCGAACTCACCACATCCGATAAGTGCGAAAGAAGTGGCGATCAGCAACAAAAACGAAAGTCTTAAAACAAGTCTCATGTATTTATGACAATGCAAGCCACATGCCACCCTCACCCTAGCCCTCTCCCCTTGAGGGAGAGGGTATGTGAAGATAAAAGTGACAAAATTTGGTAGACATCCGGACAGAATTTGGCATAACTATGGACCTATGATTTTAAGGGTTATTTTAGGGATATGCTTAGTAGGAGCTACAAGCTGGGCCAGTTCACCCGTAGCAGATTTGGTGGAACAAGTGGCGCCTGGGGTGGTAAACTTGCAAGCCACTTCTATACAAGAAACTATTTCTATAGATTCTGATGATTTTTTTAATTTCTTTGGTCTTCCCACCATTCGTCGTCCTCAGAAAGCCGTGTCCAGAGGATCTGGCTTAATGATTGATAAAGAAGGGTATTTGGTCACCAATTACCATGTCATTGAAGGAGCCGAAGAAGTGATTGCCATTTTAGAAAATAAAACTCAGTTAAAAACCAAAGTCATTGGGTATGATCGAAAATATGATATTGCACTTTTAAAAGTGGAAGAAAGTAAAGCCTATGCGGCATTAAAACTCGGGGATTCCGACAAAGTCCGAATTGGAGAAGATGTGATTGCCATTGGAAATCCTTTTGGACTTCAGCATACCGTCACTAAAGGTATTATCAGCTCCAAACATAGAACGATTGGCGCAGGGCCTTTTGATGATTTTTTACAAACCGATGCCTCTATTAATCCAGGCAATAGTGGCGGGCCGATCTTTAATGAAAAAGGGGAGGTCATTGGAATCAGTACCGCGATTAAGTCTTCTGCTCAGGGAATCGGATTTGCCATTCCCATTAATGTAGTAAAAGACATTGTCGTTCAACTTAAAAAATATGGGCGGGTATTACGGCAGTGGCTTGGGATTGTGGGAGATAATGTTTCTTCTTATATGCCTTCCTATGTGGGGGGATATCGAAAAGGGGTCATTATCATTAATATGGTTCAAGGTAGCCCCGCGGATCGCCAGGGACTGCAAATTGGGGATATTATTTTAGAAGCCAATAAACAGCCTATTTCAGACGTCTATGATCTCCAACGAATTATAGAAAAACGAGAAAATAAAGAAAAAACATCAGAAATTTTATTAAAAATTGTGAGAAATGGAAAATCAGCCATGATTAAAACCATTCCCTTAGAGATTATCCCCAAAGAAGAAAAATTACCGCGTGGACATCAATTTATCTAAAGAATCCGCCATTATCCTAGTGGGGCCACCCGCTTGCGGGAAGACAACGCTGGGAAAAATGCTAGCGCAAAAACTTCATGTTCCATTTTTTGATTTAGATGAGCTAATTCAAGAAAAATATCAAGTTTCCATTGAAGCTTTATTTTCAGCAAAAAAAGAATCTTATTTTAGAGTGTTAGAAACACAGTGCCTTCAAGAATTTTCAAAACGAAGATTGCCGTCTTGTTATATCTTGGCAACTGGGGGAGGGACGGTCATTTCAAAAACCAATCGCCAAATTTTAAAGCACTTGGGGCAGGTTATTTATTTAAAAGCCTCTTCTGAGATGATCTTAGAGCGTCTATCGGAAGAAGAACAGATGAGACCTTTATTTCGAGATGTTTCTCAAGACATGATTAAAATCATCTTGAATGATCGCGAAAGCTATTATAAAGAATCAGATGGGATCGTTGAGGTAACAAAAGGCCAATCGATGTTAAAACTGTGTCAGAAACTGTTAGGAGGATTACATGGGACGAGGAGATAATAAAAGAACACGTAAAATGCTTCGCCGAAAAAGCCAAGCTCAAAAAAAAGCCAGAGAAAAGAAAAGAGCAGAATTGAAAAGAAAATCAAGAAAATCAAAGAAAGGGAAATAAGTATGAAAAGTATGTTCTCTTTTTTAGTGAGTATGTGTATTTTATTTTTTGGCATTGGAAGTGCAAAGGCCGTTGAGCGCTCAGCACCTAAGCTTGTTACCACAGGAGTATCCTCAGTTTTTGTTCCCCTAGGATTTGATGACAACGATAATGTTCAAGTAGTTATTGAAGGATATTTTCCAAATACCTGTTATAAATTAGGTCCATCAAACATTGAAGTTGAGGATGAAAAAGTAAAAATTACGCCTTTAGCTTATTTTTATGCGGGCCCCTGTCTTCAAATGATGGTTCATTATGAAAAGGCGGTAAATCTGGGTCTTTTAAAAGCAGGAAAATATCGGGTAGAAATTTCGCAAACAGTATTAGAGGTTCCGCCTCTGGTTGTCAAAGAAGCCGATCCTAATAACGCTACTCCGGATGATTTTTTATATGCACCTATTAAGAGTGCCTCGATTATTTCTCAAAATCCTCCGGTATTGCGGTTAAAAGGGGCATTTACCAATAGCTGTATGAAAATGGAAGAAGTACGTGTTCCTCCGTCTTATAATCGTACGGTCGCTGTGCTTCCCATTGCCACTTATAAGGGGCAAGAAGGGTGTGCTCAAGTCATGATGCCTTTTGAACAGGATGTTGCCATTTCAGAAAAACTGGCTGGGCGCTATCTTTTTCATATTCGTTCTTTAAATGGTGCTTCTGTTAATTTGATTGAAGATTTATAAAACCTATTTTTGAATCACATATCGAAGATGGGTTCGAAGCGCTTTTAAGCTTAAAACATAGTTTTCACCAAAAATTTTTCCAACCAAATGACGTGTCAGCATGATTTGCTCTACATTTTTGGGGGTAAGGCCTCCCTGAAGTTGGGTATCGTCAATAGAGACCAGCCTTAAATCAAGGTCTTTCCACATGTCTTCCATATGGCCTAGGCTTTTTTCAACGGCATTTTGTGCCCAAAGAAGAGTGTCGTCATCCATGGGAGAATTGAGTTTTAAAATATGTTGTTCAAGCGCCGTCAAAATTTCTCGGATCATTTTTATTTTTTTCAAAGCATATTCAAAATAAGGAATGCGTCCTTCGTTAAGCCACTGCATAAATTGTTGAACACTCACCGTTTGAACTTCAGAATTTGTAAATCCAGGCTGTTTTCGAAGAATATATTTAATCGCAGCCGTGAGCTCTTGGGGAGATTCTTGTGAAGCTTTTGAAAAAAGTTCAGCACAAAATAAAACATGATTTTGGTTTAAGGCTTCCATGAGTGTATAAAATTCAAAAAATATTTTATTTTCTGGAAGTGAAAAAACTCCTCTCAGTAACTCTGGATGACTGTGGCGAAGTTCATCATAAAGATAAGACCATTGTTTGGCAGTGAGGGTTTTTATCCGTTGAAAAGATTCCGGAACACTTTTTTCATAAGTGGCGATGAATTCTCTTGCTGCGGAAGGAAGTTCATGAGGATCTTTTTTGCTGAGATATTGGTATAAATAATCTGGATTTGTAAAAATTTTTCGGGTGTATTGTGGGTAGAAAAATTCTTGTTGAGCTTCATTGGCCAGAGAAAAAAGTTTGGGTTCAATTTCTAAAAGAGTTTCATGCCAAGCTGAAATATTGCGTGTGGGGGCAAGCGTTAACCCTTTATTTTGAGCCATTCTAAAAATCTGTAAAGGATCTAGTAAAATTTCTCTCGTATCAATAAGATCTCGAACAAAACCAAAAATTTCAGCTGTTTCCTCTGAAGCCATACGTTCTAAGCCTCGTCCAATGGCATAGTGAAGGCCCGTCCCACCCGTATCTTTTCGATACATCGCTCGGGTAGAATCTTTGTATGATTTAAAAATTTTGGGTACAAGAGGATGATTGGCGGAGGCTCTTAAAAGCTGTGACATGAGCGCCAAGCGTTGTTTGTGGATGGGAAGCACCAGATCTGACTCTAAGCGGGGGAGTACAGAATCTAAAATTTCAAGATCAATAAATAAAAAGAGTTTTTCAGCCGGCGCATCTAATAAAAGGGTAAATGTTTTTTTAATTTGTCCAAGCTGAAGAGGATTTCTTAAATTCCCTACCGTACTGTCAAAAGCTAAAATAGCATTTTTAAGCTTGGTCTGAACAAACAGCTCATCTGAATCAACCCCTGAAAAGGCAAAGGAAGAAATAAAGAGCAAGCACAGGCACCATTTAACCACAACAATTCCTTTCATAGGATGGAAACACTAGCAAAGGTCATGCCAAGTTAACCTATTGAAAAGACTCGTATTTTTATTTTAAAAAATGTTTAGAGTGTAGACATGGCCTTTCTTTTTTACAAAAAATAATCGTTATGCTACCTTAATTTGATACAGAAGATGGTAAATTTTATCAAAAAACAGTGGTTATTTGTTTCTTTTTTAATACTTATTCTCATGATTGTTGTGGGAGTTTTTGTCATGAGGAAACAAGAAAAAACAAGTGGAGGAGTTATGCTAGAAACCATTAAAGCCTGGGGCAATGTCACAATTGAACGTCATAAACTTAAAAATGGGCTAGAGATTTTATTGGCCCTAAAGCCGGATAGTCCAACGTTTGCCTATTACACTTGGTTTCATGTGGGATCTAGAAATGAGAAAGAAGGTAAAACCGGTATTGCTCATTTTTTTGAACATTTATTATTTAAAGAAACCAAAAATTTAAAAGAAGGGGAATTTGATCGTATCATGGAAATGAATGGCGCTTCTACCAATGCATCAACGTGGGTGGATTGGACCAATTACTATGCGGTTCTTCCTTCCGATGAAGACAAAATGGAACTGGTGATTCGATTAGAAGCCGATCGGATGGCCAACATGATTTTAAATGAGAAACAAATTAATTCTGAACGTGAAGTCATTAAAAATGAACGGCGCTTTCGGGTGGATAACGATGTGGATGGATCTATGAACGAAGCCTTAGATCGCTTGGCTTTTGAAAAACATCCCTATGGGCAACCGGTCATTGGATGGATGAAAGATATTGAAAATTTAAACTTAGAGGATTGTATTTATTTTTATAAAACGTACTATGCTCCTAATAGTGCTACGCTTGTGATCGTCGGAAATTTTAATAAACAAAAAACATTAGAATGGATTGACAAATATTATAGTCCCATTCCTTCTTCCGTGATTCCCAAGGAAGAATTGCCCGAGGAACCTCCTCAAGCTAAAGCCAAAAAGCTGGTATTAAGACGAGATGATATTGAAGATGAAAAGGCTCTTTATGCCTATCACATTCCTCATTATGCCCATCCTGACATTCCCCCACTTGAAATTCTAGGCGAAATGTTGGCGGGGGGAGAAGGATCGAGACTTTATAAATTGATGGTAATTGATCAAGAAATTGCAACCCAGGTGAGCGCAGGGTTAAACCACCTAAAAGATCCAACACTTTTTCAGATCTCTGCCTCCATGAGAAAGAATCAACCCATTCAAAAATCTCACAATCGAATATTTGCTGAAATTAAAAAAATCCAAGAAGAAGGGGTGTCTCAAAAAGAATTAAATCGAGCGAAAAATAGATTTGAGATGGATTACTATCATAGCCTGGAGACCGTCAGTGGAAAGGCCAGAGCGCTAGGGCAATATGAAATTTTAGGAAATTATAAAGAAGCCATTCATCTGATGCGCCGATATCAGGGGGTCACGGTGGAAGATATTCAACGCGTGGCAAAAATGTATTTACAAGAGCCCAATCGTACGATGATTGTTGGACTGCCGAAGAAAGTAAAAAAGCGTAGAAAATGAAAAATTTTTTCTTCATTATTTGTTTATTTATATCAAGTTTTGCATATGCGAGGGGAGGGGTTACGGTGAAAACATTAGAAACAGGACAAAAACTGATTGTTTCAGAAGATAAGAGCCTTCCGGTTTGTTATCTTTATATGGTTTTAAAAAATGGAGCCATCTGGGATCCCAAAGAATTAGAAGGCTTAACCAGCATTACTTCAGAAATGCTTATGCGGGGAACCACCACCCGAACTCGTGAACAGATTCGAGATGAGCTTGATATATTGGGTGCAGAAATTGATATTGAAGCAGGGCAAGAAGGCATTACAATTGTGGGTCAAACGCTCACTCGAAATTTGGATCCTTTTTTAGCTATTTTTTCAGATGTCATCTTACATCCTAGTTTTGATTCCAAAGAATTGGCAAAACTAAAACGAGAGGTCATCTCTCAATTAAAACAAATGCGTGAAAACGATCAGGCGTTGGTAGGGCGATTTTTTATTCGAAGCCTTTTTAAAGGGCATCCCTATGGGATGAGTTCAGATGGAAAAGAATCTACCGTTCAAAAAATTACTGAAAATAAAGTGAAAGATTTCTATCGAAAACTTTTTGTTGGGAACAACGCGCTCTTTGCTGCGAGTGGTGATTTAAATGAATTTGAAATTTCAAAAAAAATCACTCAGGCCTTTAAAGATCTTCCCAAAGGAAAAAGTGTTTCATTCCAATATCCCCCATCACCCATCGTTAAGGGTAAGGAAATTATTCTGATCGATAAACCCGCTCGAACCCAAACTCAAATCATGATTGGCCATGTGGGAATTCAAGTGCTAGATCCCGATTATTTTCCTTTGCTTATTGCCAATAACGCGTTTGGCGGGGGATTTACGGCTCGCCTGATGCAAGAAGTCAGAGTGAAAAGAGGGTGGAGCTATGGTTCTTATAGTTGGTTTCGAGCTCGGAAAACCCCCGGAGAATTTGCCATGATGGCATTCCCTGGAACCAAAGATACGGTGGAAACGTTAAAGCTGATGTTGTCTTTATATGAAGATTATGCAGCCAAAGGCATTACCCAAGAAGAATTTAATTTATCTAAAAATAATCTTATCAATGAATTTCCTTTTAAAATTGATACCGCTCGAAAAAAAGTAAGCCAGCTTATTTTGATGGAATTGATGGGGCTGCCCTCTGATTATTTGGATACGTATCGGAAACGGCTTGAAAAAGTTACTCTAGAAGAAGTGAATCAGGCCATTCAAAAACATGCGGATTCTAAAAATCTCTTCATTGCCATCCTGTGTACCGCTAAAGAATTTAAGAATAAATTAACCTTCTTAGGGAAAGATACAAAAATAACCATTAAGAAATATACCGATGATTGAACTGCTAACAGCTTTTGGAGGAGGAGTGTTGGCTAGTCTTACTCCTTGTGTGTATCCCATGATTCCCATTACGGTGGGCTTTATTGCCGGAAGAAGTAAAACAAGGTTTCAAGCTTTCCTCCTATCGTTGGTTTATGTTTTAGGAATGTCTCTTACGTATTCTACTATAGGGATATTTGCGGCTTTAACAGGGAAGGTTTTTGGAAAAATAACCATGGTGGGCCCTGTTTATTTCATGGTGGGAAGCATTATTCTTTTTTTTGGTTTGGTGCAATTGGGGGTTATTTCTTTCAAAATTCCTCAATCGTATTTGGGGTCTTTGGGTGGAGGAACTTCTAAAGAAGGCACTGGTGGGGCACTGCTCATGGGATTAACCTCAGGATTTGTGGCAGCTCCCTGTACAGCCCCTATTTTAGGGAGCATTTTAGCTTATATCGCAAGCCATCAAAACATGGTTTTTGGTATGGCCCTCATGTTTTCCTTCTCACTTGGACTTGGGCTCTTATTTATTGTTTTAGGATGTTTTACCGGCTTTTTAACTTCTCTTCCAAAATCGGGGACTTGGCTTATTACGATTGAAAAAATTTCAGGTGTTTTTCTGTTGATAATTGGCGGTTACTTTATCTTAAAAGTATTTATTTAGTTACTTTTACAGCATACCGACATAAATTTAATGGAAATAGACTCCATGGAACAGGCAGTGCTTCTACTTTTTGAAATGAAAACTTTTTACATTCATCCATAAATCTTCTTTCTCCAGGAACCTGGATGTAATGCCAAATGTGCGAACTCATCAGTCCAATCATATTTCGATGAACGCCAATATTAATAAAAATACCTTTGGGTTTTAGAATGCGATAAATCCAAGGAAGTGTTTTTGATAAGTCACTATATTCAGATAAAGAACCAGAGGTAATAATTAAATCAAAGAAAGAACTTTCTTGAGTAAATGTTTTTTCGTTGTGGTAGTCACCCACAATAACTGTGGCTTTGGGAAAGCGTTCTTTATAAATTTTAAGCATTTCTTTGGAAAAATCAAAACCCGTTAAAGAGGCACTCGGGTATCGCTGTAAAAGCATTTCAGAGAGTAATCCAGTGCCACACCCCAAATCTAAAATGTGAGGAGCATGGGATATTTCGTTAGAAGAGATTAAAGAGAGAAGAAGCTTTTGAACGGTTGAGTGATAGCGAATGGTTTGCATCATCATTTCATAAATTTTAGCGTGGGTATCGTAAAAAAGTTTGGATTTGGTTTCTGTCATATTAGTCCGAAAATTCATAGATAATTTCATTATCTTGAGCTAGCCCCAAGGTTTCTCTGGCAGAGCGTTCTTGAAAAGCGCGTTCTTTTTTCATTTTTTGAACGTCACTGCTTAACTTAATATTGTCTTTGTCAAAGAATTTCTTTTTGGCTTCTAATTTATGAAGTTCTCTATTTAATTTATAAATTTTAAAAAGACCTCGTTCACCAAACACTGTAAAAAAGAGAGTAAGGGCAACAAATCCTCCAATCCACCATCGGAGTCTTTGCTTTAAAGCCTGGCTCATGGGGTTTTGGGTTCAGTGGCAATGGCGAGCCGTGTGAGTCCTGCAGATCGGGCATCATCCATAATTTTAACGACCCTTCCATGAGAGACATGTTGGTCGGCTTGGATAATGACTAAAAGTTCGGGATTTATTTTTGCTTCGTCGGCTAAACGTGCTTGAAGCTCCGTTTCAGAAACAGGCTTTTGATTTAAAATGAGAGATCCATTTTCGCCAATGACGATGGTTACATCTTTTTTGTCTCGTTGAATATCTGCTGCAGAAGATTTGGGTAGATCTACTTTAAATCCAGGAGCAGAAACAAAGGTCGTTGTCACCATGAAAAAGAGAACCAGCGTAAACATAATGTCGATGAGAGAAGTGATTTCAATGGTGGTTTGTTCTGAGTGTTCAGAGTCTTCGGTAAATTTCATTTTTAATCCTTGGCCAGAAAATCTGTCACTT
Source organism: Deltaproteobacteria bacterium GWA2_38_16 (assembly GCA_001797335.1). Lineage (GTDB taxonomy): Bacteria > Bdellovibrionota > JACOXK01 > 2-02-FULL-40-11 > 2-02-FULL-40-11 > 2-02-FULL-38-15-A. Next base: position 13,638 of record MGPE01000015.1, on the reverse strand, counting down.
TTAAAGCATAGCTTTCAATTTCAGTAATATAGGTTTTTACCTTTGCCACTAGATATCGGTTGGCCACAAGTGTGGGAATCGCAATAATAAGCCCTGCGATCGTCGTAATCAGAGCTTCTGCAATACCACCTGCTAAAGATTGGGCATTGCCCACCCCCTGAGCGGTAATGACATGAAAGACGCGAAGCATTCCCATAACCGTTCCTAAAAGTCCCAAAAGGGGAGAGATATGGGCAATAGTGGCTAGAGCCCCAATATTTTTACTTAAATCTAAAACCTCTTTTTTCCCCACTTCTTCAATGGATTCTTTGATACGGTCTCTGGTTTTTCCGTTGTGTTCAACTCCAGCCAATAAAATAGAGGCCAAGGTTGAAGAATCATTTTTACAGAGAACTTCAACTTCGGATACTTTCTTTTGTGAAAGGAGTTGATCGACAGAGGATTTAAGCTGATGAGGAATAATTTTATGGCGTCTTAATGAAACCAGTTTCTCTAAAAAAATAGCCAATGCGGCAATTGAACAAATAAGAAGAGGCCACATGACGGGCCCTCCTTCTATAAACCATTGAGGCATCATAATATTCTTTCTCCTTTTTACAATAATTCGTTATCGCTTGTCTAGCTTCCTGTGGCTGTGCGCTGCGTTTTTTGAACCTTACTGGGTTCTTCTACTGCTTTTTTCTCATGGTCTAAGAGAGCCAGATCAAAGACTTCTTCAATCGTGTCTACGAGTTTAAAGGTGATCTTTCGTTTAATTTCAGCCGGAATATCTTCAAGGTCATTTTTATTCTTGGCGGGAAGAATAATGATTTTTATTCCAGCTCGATAGGCCGCCAATACTTTTTCTTTAATACCTCCCACCGGCAAGATATGTCCTCGCAGTGTAATTTCTCCCGTCATGGCAACGTCTTTATTGACCGGTTTATTGGTCATCAAAGAAGCAATGGCTGTTGCAATGGTAGCCCCTGCGGAAGGACCATCTTTGGGAACGGCTGCGGCCGGGAAGTGAACGTGAAGCATGGCATTAAATTGATCGGGATTAATTCCTAGCTGTGCCGCTTTAGACTGAACATAGCTTAAGGCTGCCTGTACTGATTCTCGCATGACTTCTCCCAACTGGCCGGTGAGTTTAATACCTTCTCTACCCGGAATTTTGGTGGTTTCAATTTGAAGAAGGACCCCTCCAATGTGGGTCCACGCCAATCCTTGCGCAACCCCAACTTCACTTTTTTGTAGTGCTTCATCTTCCAAGAACTTCTTAGGCCCTAAGTATTTTTCAATGCTATTGGCTTTAATTTGGAAGGGGCCTGCTTGACCCTCAGCAATTTCTTTTGCCACTTTTCTACAAATGTGCGCGACTTCTCTTTCTAAGTTTCGAACACCCGCTTCACGGGTAAAGCCTTTCACAATTTCTTTTAACGCTTCTTCGGTAAAGTGAATTTGCTCTGCTTTTAACCCATGATCTTTAATTTGCCGAGGGATTTGGTGATGTAGGGCGATCACAATTTTTTCTTCCAGTGTATAGCCCGGGATTTTAATGACTTCCATCCTGTCTTTTAAAGGTTCAGGGATAGGATCTAAAAGGTTAGCCGTAGTGATAAACATAACCTGACTTAAATCGAAGTTGGCTTCAATATAATTATCCCTAAACGAGAAGTTTTGGGCTGGATCTAACACTTCGAGTAATGCAGAAGAAGGATCTCCTCGTTCACTACTAATTTTATCCACTTCATCAATCATAAAGAGAGGATTATTGCTGCCTGCTTTTTTAATGCCTTGAATGATCCGGCCGGGGAGGGCACCCACATAGGTTCGTCTGTGGCCTCGAATTTCAGCTTCGTCACGAACTCCTCCCAAAGAAATCCGAACAAATTTTCGTCCTAAAGCTCTGGCAATGGATTGTCCCAAAGAGGTTTTCCCAACACCTGGAGGTCCCACCAAACATAAAATAGGACCTTTTAAGTCTTTTTTAAGTTTTAAAACGGCCAAATATTCCAAGATTCTTTCTTTAACGGTCCCTAAACCATGATGATCTTCATCTAAGATTTTTTTGGCTTCTGCGATATTTAAATTATCACTGGTTCCTTCACCCCAGGGAAGATCAATGAGCCAATCCAAGTAAGTGCGGATCACATGATAATCAGCGGCATTGGTAGAGAGCCGTTCGAGCCTAGACATTTCTTTTGTAACAATTTCTTTAACTTCTTTTGAGAATTTTTTAGTTCTGATTTTTTGTTTAAGCTCATAAAGATCCGTATTGGATTGATCATCTTCACCCAGTTCTTTTTTAATTTCTTCCAGCTGTCGTCTTAAATAATACTCTCGTTGTGAGCGCTCCATTTCTTGCTTGGCTTTAGACTGAATATCGCCTTCTACTTTTGAAAACTCGATTTCTTTATTTAAGAGTTCAATAATTCTTTTAATCCGAGCTTTTACATCAACCGACTCTAAAATTTGCTGCTTTTCTTCAATCTTAAAATTCACATAAGAAGCAATAAGATCGGCAATGACACTCGGCCCCTCATCGATATTCATCTCTACAATTCGAATAATTTCTTCACTGTAGCGAGGATTTCCGGTGACAAAGCGGTTAAAAAGCTCAATTAAGTTTTCCAAAAGTACTTTGGTTTCAAGATCATTTTGTTCTTTTTCGGCGACCTCTGTAATTTCAGCTGAAAGGTAAGGATCTTCTTGAGTATATTTTTTAACCCGAATTCGACAAATTCCTTGGAGCACAATTTGAGAAGAGTCTTCTGCCAAATCGACTTTATTTACAATTTTTGCGGCTACTCCATATTCGTGGAGATCCTTAGGGGAGGGATCTGCATTAGAAGGATCTTTGGGAGCAACCAAGGCAATAATATTGTCTGTATTTTTAATGGATCTTAAAAGCTTAATATTTTTTTCTCTTCGTACCAGAAGCTGAACGATGGCAAATGGGAATACCACCACACTTAAAATCGGCAGAACTGGCAATTCCCCTGGGATGGTAGTAGCTCTAACTGTCGTTTTTTGCTTGGACATGACTGCCTCCCTTCTTTACTCATCTTATCGGTTAAGACGAAAAAAAAGATGAGAGGGTTTAGAAAAAAGATTTATTAAGTTTAGTGAGTAGCGCCTGGATTAGGATTTTCCTGAGGAAATTCAATGGGTTGCTGAACTGCTTCAATGCTTATATAAGTAGTTATAGAAGTAATATCCAGAGGACTTAAGGTCTCTAAATGAAGCTCTAGGAGCTTTGCCTGAACTTCCGGAAGGTCTAAGGTTGAGCTAAAAAGTTCATGGGCCAAAGCATCGGTATCCACACTTTCATATTCTAAAATTTCTTGTTTCTCAGATTTTTGTTTTTTCCCATGTTTTAACTCGGGTCTAAGTTGTCTTAGTTCTTTGTAATATTGATCGATAAATTCCATTCTCCACTCATGGTCTTTTAACGCCACCCGATAAAGAGGGTGTGACATTTCACGATGTTGAAAGAGGGCTCCAATCTGAGGTTTATAGCCATAAAGTCTTTTAATATCTTGTGAGTGGTCGTCGGATTGATAGGCTTCCACTTCTCCTTTATTTAAGGGGGCAGTAATTCTTACCAGAGGATATTCTTTTTGCAAGAGGGTTCCCTTTTCAGAAATTCGAGTAATAAACATCTTTCGGGCATTGTTATTATCGGGGACATAGATTTGAACCATCGTGTCAGCACTTTGATTTCGTTCTACGCGGATAGATAAAAGATCGCCAAAGCGTTCTTCATCATCTTTCAGTTCAATTTCAATAAAATCATGAATGGCAAAAGGTTTTAAAATTACTGTGTAGGGATCAGCTGTTGGGGTAGCATCTTTTTTAGCATCTATTTGAGGTGGTTGCACACTGGCCTGAGGAGAAGGTTGAGAGGCAGCCGGGGAATCTGTAGCAGACGTTTTCTTTTTGCCCTTGGTATCCATGGCGCACCCAACTGTCAGGGTTAAGATCAGTACCAAAAGTGCATGTAAAGTATATTTTTTCATAGTCACTCCTCTGTCATCCCCGACCTGATCGGGGATCTACCTATAAGAAAAAGCAAGGGGCGTGCCAATTTTGTGACAATTTTAAAGAAAAATGAAAAATCCTAAATAAAATTGATAACTATTTGAAATTAAAGAGATTTTTATTGAATTTAAGAGGAGATGTTTTTTTCTGTATCGATTCCTTTCTTTTCTTCAGTAACAATTTTTGTTATACACCTGACTTGAATATGTCACCGCTTCCGTTACAGGGAATTAAAGTACTGGATCTAAGCCATTTATTGCCGGGGCCTTTGTGCACTCTTATGCTTTCGGACTTGGGGGCAGAAGTCTTAAAAATCGAGCGGGGTCCTCATGGGGATTTTAACCGACTGATCCCTCCTTTTTATTATCAACACTTAAGTACATATTTCATGATGCTTAATCGAAATAAAAAAACACGAATCTTAAATTTAAAATCAGAAAAAGAAAAAAAAGTTTTTTTAAAACTGGTAAAAGAAGCAGATATTGTCGTTGAAAATTTTCGTCCAGGGGCTCTCGCCAAACTGGGTTTGGATTATAAGACGCTTTCTCGCATAAACCCAAAACTTATTTACTGTGCTATCTCAGGCTATGGCCAACAAGGTCCGTGGCGAAACATGGCAGGCCATGATTTAAATTATATTGCTTTAACCGGCATTTTAGAAACGGCCGGATTTCGTGGTCAAAAGCCTCCCATGCTTTCTACTCAATTGGCCGATATTGTGGGGGGAAGTTTATTACCAACCATTTCTATTTTAGCTGCGTTAGAACACAGACGAAAAACTCATAAAGGCATGTTTATTGATAGTGCCATGATGCCAGCAACGATGGTGCTTCTCATGATGGTTCTGGGAAAATTCTTTTTAACTGGGGAAGAACCTTATCAAGAAGAAGATCGCATGACTGGCCGTTACCCTAATTATGCTTTGTATCAAACCAAAGATAAAAGAGCCATGGCGTTGGCGGCCATAGAAGCAAAATTTTGGTACCGCTTTTGTGAACTCATTCATAAAGAAGAATTTAAATCATGGGTCCCCCTTACGGATGCACCCGGTTTTCCTACAGCTTCTTTAGCCAATGCATCAGATCAAAAACTAAAACGTATGAAGAGAAAACTTGGACTTGTTTTTAAAACCAAAACACAAAAAGAATGGATTCGACTTTTTAAATCTGAGCCTGATGTCTGTTGTACCCCGGTCAATAATTTTAAAGAAGCCTTAGAGCTTTTAACCTTTTTAGGGAGAAAAGATTTTTTTATGCTTAAAAATACAAAAGGGCAGGCTATCCCCCAAATGCTTTTTCCTTTTGGGAATTCCTCTCTTCATCGAAAAAAACACACTTTCCCACCCCGACTAGACAAGTAAAAATAGCGTGGTATAATTTTCTTAAGTGTTAAAAAAGTCTTAGTGTGGAAATAGTACGTTTAATGAAAAAGGGGGACTTTATGAAATCTTATTCCATATGGCTTGTTTCTGTGTGTACATTGGTCTTTGCATTATCTATCTTTAGTTACAAGGCTGATTCTCAAATGAAAAGAGACGAAGAAACAGCCAAAGAAGTGGATAAGATTAATCCCATGAAACCTGCCGGCGAGGCAACCAAAGCCGTTATCGACAATACCGTTAATAAAGTCTTACCTGTTGAAATTCCCACAGACTCAAAACTTGTTCAAGATGAAAAAGCATGTTATGAAACCTGTAAGCAAGAAAAAGATAAAATGTTGAAAAGCGCTTCAACAGAAGTAGACAAAGGACGAACATGGGCACAGTATCATCGCTGCAAAAGTGATTGTCCTGAAAAAGTAGCCAACAAAAACCGGGAAGTCGAAAGAGGCGTTTTTAACGAAGAACGCTATCCTGCAGGCTCTGCTATAGGGAAGTAAGTTAATTTTGTCATTCCCCGACTTGATCGGGGAATCCATTCTAAAGCGAAATAAGCTTTTCGCACTCTTCTTTAAGCGCCTTGAGCTTAAGCTCAAGACGGGTAAGATATAAGCTTACTTCTTCCAGAAAATCGGTTTGATCTGAAGACTGGTCGTATATTTTTTTAACCTCTTCAGCCAACCACTTTTCCCCTGAGGCTAAAACATGCTGCAAGAAAGCTTTGGCATCCTCTTCATTAACATTTTTAGTCGTCATAAGTGAAATGTTAGCGCAATCTTTTCTCTCATGCAATTTTAATGTTGAAAGTGTTGCGGTGAAAAAACTTCATGGTAAAATATAAAGTATGTCATCCCTGCGAAGGCAGGGATCCAGAATTTCTACGGAGGAACGTGGTATGAAAAAAATTCTATTCTTTGCCTTAGCCATAGGGGTCATTTTTTCAGGATGTGATAAAGGAGGAGGAGGCGGAGGAACCGGAGGTTCTACTTCAAGCCAAAGTATTACCGGCCATACGGGAGATGCCGAGCATTTTCGAATTTCAGAAGAAGTAAAATATACCCGAGATGTCGCAAGAACCAACATTGCTCGATTTACAGTTACTTTTACGCAAGCGCTCAAAGCCAATGGTTTGGCAGATGTCATGGCGGGATCAGCCGCTAAAAAATCTCTTTTATATTTAGAAACCGCTTTTTTAAAAGATACCGTCTATGCACCACTTAAAGCGGGTGGGAAAACCTATCAAGAAATTAAACAGGTGTATTCTTGGAAACACAGTAGCCAAAATGGAAAGCAAGTCATTGGGGCCATCAGTCTTTGGGGGATTGCAGATAAAAATGCTCCCGATGTCAGAGAACCCATTGCACTTCCAGATCAGATTAAAATCAACATCAATAGCGAATCTATTCCCTTGGTGTTAGATGATTCTGGACATGCCGGCTATGCTGATGCAAACACGCTGGTCAGAAATCTCACCAGTGGTCTATAGAATTGTGAGCTAAACGATGAAGAAATTAACTTTAGTTGCCCTGATTCTTTCTTCTCTAATGTGGATACACTGTACCCCAAGTGGTCCAGAAACGACAAATAAGCAGGGCAATATCCCTTCCTCGACCGGGGGAGGAGGGAGCAATCCGCCACCAGTAGGTGATACCGTACAGCCTCCCCCTAGTACAGGAGGAGGTGATACGACACAGCCACCACCCAGCGGTGATGGGGAAACAACAACCTCTCAAACAATTACAAAAATTCTTTTTGAAACCTCTTCTAATGACGCAACACGGACGCTTTCTACGATGGATCTTGATGGAACCCATATCTCTCCCTTGGCTATTCCGGGACATTCCTATATTACAGCTTCAGAACCCTCTCCCGATGGGAATTACATTGCTTTTGTTAGCACGAAAGAAAATGGAGGACAGATATGGATATGGAATCGCAAAACCTCTCAAACTACCCGTCTTACGGATATTGCCCCAACCGATTATTTTATTTGTAGTGTTTCTTCAGCCACCAATCATGTATTGGATCACTGTCTCAGTTGGTCTGCAGATAGCACTGAAATTGTTTTTAGTGTGGGATGGGGTCTTAACCATAATAGACAAATTTATAAAGCCAACATCAATCAGCCTTTAATCCCACAAAAACTTTCTCTTGTGAAAACTCCAGACAATATCGAACCATTTTTTTCTCCAAAGCTTAATACCAAACGTATTGCTTACGTTGGGCTTAATAATGTTGGATCAAAAAGCTTTCTTTTTTCATTCAACGAGCAAAATCAAGAGCAGCAGTTTACCTCAAATGCCAATGAATATATTCGAAATCCCAATTGGTCCCCAGATGGGAATAAATTGGCTTATGTTTCTCAACGCTTTGATTTATCAAATCCCAAGGATCACAAAGTAGTATGGATGAATTTAGAACCTGATGCCGTTGGGGTTACTGGCATCATTACGCAAATTGGAAGCAGTAGAACTCAGGTATATGATAAGCATCCTCTCTGGTCTCCGGATAGTACTAAAATTTTATTTTTAAGTTACGATGAAGCCAGTGAAAGGAATCAAATTTATTATTATGACATTATGAGTAAAAGATTGATTTTCGTTATAAACAGTGGCACAGAATTTATAGGAGATAATAGCACAACAAAAGTCTATGGTGATCTTTGCTGGTTAAATAATGACGAAATTGTCTATGCATCGGCTGTATCAAGCTATGCAGTCATTGACGGTGAAGATAATTATTCTCAAAGCCATGCACAGCTATTTTCCACAACTATTAATTCACCTCATCCTAAACAACTGACAACCATAGGCGAAAACACACATCCCACGCTTTGGCGTTATACATCACCATAAATATTTCTCATTTACTTCAGTAGATAAAATCGATACATATAAAAGATAATGACCGATTATCAAATCATGCTTTTGGACCAATGGATGAGGATTCGAGATCTAAGAAATCAGGCCACACATGAATATTCAGAAAAGGAACTAGAACCTTATTTACAAGAGATCAAAGATTTAATCCCTAGTGTATTGGCTATTGAAAAAATTCTCTAATGCGCCTCATTGAATCAGAAATAAATGCAATAATTGAATCCTGCGAAGATATTTTTAAAAAAAATAATGTCGGATTAACAGGAATTTCTCTATGCTTATTTGGCAGCAGAACTGATGATGCTCTTAAAGGAGGAGATATAGATTTACTCCTTCGCGTTTCGAAAAAAATACTAGAGAAAATTAAAAAATTAAAGTTGGATATTTCTCGTGAAATTAAAAATCGTATTGGAGAACAAAAAATCGATATTTTAATCATAGATCAAGATCCGCCCAAAGATGCTTTTCACCGTCTTGCCATTGAACACGCCATTATTTTAAAAGAGTGGTGATTGACTCTAATGAAACCGTTTTAGTTCTCTTTTCAAAAGTTCAAGAGTAACATCATTATTAGGAGAAGGGTGTTTTGAAAGTTCTTCTTCTAGGCTGAGAGCCAGGCGGAGATTGTCTTCTTGGATAGAATCTAATTGACGTAGTTGCCTCAGTACAAACCATTGCTGTCTATGGTGATTAAAAGAAAAATCATCTTGAGCATCTGGAAATAGCTGAAAAGACGCTCTTAAAATTTCTAGAAGGTGAGGAGATGATTGCTGCGGGGATAAAGTAGACGTGTAAAGGGTGGTCGTGACCTCGTCTTGTAGTCTTTTATGGGGTGTGGAAAGAAGACTTATGATGCGTGGCCAAGATTCCACATCATTTTTGAGAGCTCCTGCAGAAGTTATTTTTATATCTATATCCGAACTATCTAAAAAAGGACGAAGGAGTGGCCAATTTTGAGAATTGTTCCCCAGCCCTCGAATGGCCCCCACTTTTAAATGAATGTTATCCCCATTTAAATAAGTCATCACAAATTCTTTTTGAGAGGGGAGATGAGCGAGCGATTCTACAATTTGGCTCTTTAACCACAGGTGAGAGAGCTGTGCTTTTAAATTTCTTTGCGTGGCCGGTTCAAATGTTTTTGGACCGTTGTAGCGATCTTCGAGAATGGCATGTCCTAACTCAGCAGAACCTTCGTGAGAAGATAGCGCAATTACCAATTCTTGGAGTTCTCTGGTTTCCACAGCATGAAGATAAGGAGAGAAAAATTTAGGAGTATAGCCATCTAATCGGTTTTTTAAGAGAGGGTAAAATTCTTCTCCAAATTCATTGGCATGTTGAATAGCGATTGTTTTAAATTGGATCATTTTTGGATTCAGTGGAGCAGGATCTTCTTTTTCTAAAAGGGTTTTAACAATATTTTTATAAATCTGGGGGTATTGATTTTTTGTCCATTCAAGAAGTTTATTTAAGTCATCGGGATCAGAATCTTCTTTGTCTAAATAATATTGGATTAAAACCTCGGTGGCTTCTTCTATGGATAAATCTTTGATGAATGGCTTTACCCAATTAAAGGCCTGTTCTTCCAATTCTAAAAATGGGCCTTGAGAAGGAGAACATTTCTCGGCATAGGCAGTTACTTCCAAAAATAAAAAGCTGCTGATGAGCCCTAGGAAGAGGATTTTTTTCATCTCACTCTCTTATCGGATGACAAAAGAAATCTCTTAAGCTCTCATCCAATTTTAATGATTTTAAAAGTTGTTATTGAAGATTATGGCAGATGTAAAAGCCAGCGGTCAGCACTGATTAAAGATAAATTTCCTTGTTTTTTGTAAATATCACTTTTTAAAATAAGCTGAATGCCAGGAATTCCTAAAGAATTTGAAAAATGAATTAAGCTTTCAGACAGAGATGTTTCTGCCAATTTTGCTTCAATTAAAAACCAGGGTTTTTGATCTTTGGTGATTAAAAAATCCACTTCTCTTCGATCTCGATCCCGGATGAAATTTAAAGAAAGATTGGCCTCTCCTAAATCATTCCAAAGCTGAATAGCCTTCCATAAGTGACTTGCAATAAAATTTTCAAATCGAGCACTTTCGTCTTGAATTTGTGACCAATCATAAAAATAAAATTTAGGTTGTTTTTGTATTGCACGATGAATTTTTTTAGAATAGGGCAAAATTTTAAAAACAATATATAAGCTTTGAAACATATTCATCCAGGTTTGGATAGTGGGAGGGGAAACCCGAATATCTTCAGATAAGGCATTATAACTAAAAAGAGAACCGATACGGTCAGGAAGCAATAAAAGCAGTTGTTCAATGAGACTAATGAGTTGAATATGAGTAAGTTCTCTTAATTCTTCTCGAACCAACAAGGCTCTTCTCATATTAGACCACCTCAAATGTTCCTGCGCCGATTGGGATTTAAAGGGTTCTGGAAATCCACCAAAAGTCAGTAGTTCGGGTATGCCAGCGGCCTTAGGGGCTAGCTGATGAATATCTGATAACAGAGGCACCATGAAAGAGGAGGAGAGCTCACCACAAGTTAAAGGATGAAGATGGTAGAGGTAATATCGTCCAAATAAACTATCTCCCGATTTTTGAAATACATCCAATCGAGCACTGCCCGTAAGAAGAACATGCAATGTTTCATGATATTTATCATAAACACCCTTGATATGCTGTTTCCATCTTTTAAATTTATGAAACTCATCTAAGCAAACCCAGGATTCATGTACATATTCTCTTTTTAAGATTTTTGGGCGATCATCATCATCATCATAAGAAAGTCGTATGCCTTTTAACTGCTTCATGATTTCATTGGCCAAAGTGGTTTTACCCACTTGCCTGGGGCCAGCTAAAAATACAAATTTTTTATTTAAATCTTTTAATAGTGCTTCTTCAATATTTCGCTTTATCGCAGACATAAATACAATTTAACATTTGGCATGCCAAATGTAAAGCCATATTTATATTTGGAATTCATAAATATTCTCATCTAATTTTAATGTTATGAAAAATTTATTTTTTCTTATAAAGATTGCATAGTGATATAAATATTTGACATTATAATAACATATATTTATACTACTTATATGGCTCATCAACGAAAAAGACATGCACTAGAGCATATATGTAAATTGGGCTCTTTTTGGCCTGTAGTGGGGCTCTTAGGCTTAAGACAAGTAGGAAAAACAACCTTATTTAGGGATATTTTAGGTTTAAAAAACTTTGTGAGTTTTGATGATGAAGAAGTATTGGAAGATGCAAAACAGTCATCCAAAAACCTTCTATCGCGGCTTCATACTCCTGTTATCATTGATGAAGCTCAGAAAGTTGCTTCTATTTTTGATGCCATTAAGTTCAGAGTGGATCAAAAGAAAATTCCAGGACAATACTATTTAACCGGCTCAGCAACATTTAGTTCAAAAGGTAACATCCGGGAATCTTTAACAGGTAGAATAGGGTGCCTTAAGCTTTTTCCTTTTACATTAGCGGAAACCCATCAAATTCCTTTTGAAAAAAAAAGATGCTCTTTGTTTCATTCGGAAATGCCCAGATTTAAAATGGACGATGTTTCTCAAGTACTTTCTTCAGGCGGACTTCCTGTGCCCCTGTTTACAAGAGATCTAGAGCAACGCAAACTCTATTTTAATAGCTGGCTAGATACAACCATCATGCGAGATGTAGCTCGGGTATATGGTAAAGGATACGATCCCGATGTTAGTTGGTCAATTTTAAGACAAATGAAGACTATTCTTCAAAATGGGGAATGGATAAATTTACGTTCTTTTAAACAAAATTCTAGAATTTTAAGAAAATATTTGTCTTCGTTTGAAGATATTTTTCTGGTTCAAAGAATCCCTTGTCATGAAGAGGGGATGGGAGAGGATTTATGGATTTTTTCAGATTCGGGAATTGCAAGACATCTTCTGGAATCCGAAATTGGGCAAGGTCCCCATCTTTCTTTAGGTAGAATTTTTATTTTTAAAGAAATTCTTGCAAATTTTGAATATGCTGGGCTGCCTATTCATCCAGCTTATTATAAAAGTAGGCATGGAACTCCTGTAGATCTGATTGGAGAAAATGTGGCGATTAAAATTACTGTGGAAACCAAAAGTGGCTTAAGTTATGAGGAACGTTCTTTAGCAGGCGCCATGAAGAAGTTAAAATTACCGTATGGACTTTTAGTGGCCCCCGTTGATATCATGGAATGTCCACGAAAAGGCATTACGGTTGTTCCTTGGACATTCTGGTCGTAGTTTTGTTTTTATAAATAATATCGAGTTTTATGGTGTTATCTTCTATACGAATGTTCTCAAATCGAATGCCTGCCAAAACATCTTCGTAAAAAGTCACCTGCTTAGAGCCAGGGAAAGGATCGCTTGTATCTCCAAAATTTTCATGCGTAGGAGGGGTTGGATTTTTTCCTAAATCAGTCCCATGGTCTAAATCATCGCGACCATCTGCTTGAATCAACTTAAATCCTTTCCAAATTAAAAGCCCATGCCCAAGATGGTTTTTTGAAAAACCAATAGCTGAGCGATATTCTAAATAAAAATCATCCTCTAAGGCATTTTTGACAACCACAATATCTCCTGATGTTTCAATAGGACGTAAAATAATACTTGAAACAGTCGATGTATTTACATACTGGAAATTTCCCCATCCAATGATTTCTTTACTTTTGGGCTCAAAATGAGAAGGGTGGCGAAACATGTCTCCCGTTGGTATTTGATTATGCACACCCCATGCCCCCAATCCCATAATACCCCACATTCCGATGCCGTAGTGACCATGGTGATGATCGCCATAAAGGTCTGGTAAATTAAAATACTGGTGTCCGGCTTCGTGTAAATAATAGCCTATTGGAACATGGTTTCCATAAATCCAAGAACCTTGCGATTGTAAAATAGCTGTATGATCTGCTTTTGGAAAATTCATAAAGGCACATGGGGCTTCCATATTGCTACGGCTTCTTACGCGACCAGAATGAAGAATGAATAAGTGATCAATTTTACCATTGGCGTCAGAATCGTATGAAGACGCCTTAATATCGGAAGAAAAAAGCCGCCAGGCTTCCTGAGCGATTGTATTTAACTGACACGAAGAAAGTTCTTCCCATTTCAAAGTTGAAGAACGCCATGGCATCACCTCACCCGAAATAGTATAGGTGGTGCTTGAGTTTTCATGGAAAAATTGCTTAAGACTTAAGGATTCACCAAAAAAGGCATTTTCTACGTCAGAAACATTTATATTTGAAGGTCGATCACGCCATTCAAGGAGAAGCACAAGTGCTCGAGTCTGATTTTTCCAAGGATGCAACTCATCTTTTGGTGTCTCTCCAAAAGCAAGAGAG
>MGPE01000014.1:3720-26612 GCA_001797335.1 Deltaproteobacteria bacterium GWA2_38_16 | reverse complement strand
CGTTCCCTCTTCTGGAACTCCTCATGATCGATTTTCTGTAAAATTTTACCTTTTTGCTATTTTTTTTCTTATTTTTGATATTGAAGTTGTTTTTTTGTACCCCTGGGCATTTATTTTTAAACATCAGATTGCCCAAAGCCCAGTGTTGATAGTTGAAATGTTTTTATTTATCGGTATTCTCATTGTTGGCTACCTTTATATCTGGAAAAAAGGAGCTCTCCGCTGGGATTAAAAAAATCATGTTTTTAGATCTTCTCATTACGGCAGTAAAAGTGGTGGTTGTTATGAGTGCTCTATTAACGATGGTTCCTATCTTAGTCTGGGTAGAACGTCGCGGTTCTGCATTCATCCAAGATCGGCTGGGCCCAAACCGGGTAGGCCCGTTAGGGCTTTTGCAGCCTGTGGCTGATGCTGTTAAATTTATTTTTAAAGAAGACCCCATCCCCTTTCATGCACATCCGTGGCTTTTTCCTCTGGCTCCCCTCCTTTCATTTCTGCCTGCCGCCATTACCTTTGCCGCTATTCCTTTTGGAGATACCCTTGATTTTTTTGGAAAAACCATCGTCCTTCAAATTGCAGATTTAAATATTGGCATTCTCTACATTGTCGCTTTTGGATCTTTAGGAATTTATGGCGTCCTCATTGCGGGATGGTCTTCTAATAATAAATATTCAACCTTGGGAGCTTTAAGATCTTCTGCACAAATGATTAGTTATGAAATTGCTCTGGGAATATCTTTAATTGGTCCCATTCTCATGTATGGCACTTTTTCCCTTCGCCAAATTGTTTTAGAACAACATCATCTTTGGGGAATTGTAACCCAACCGTTTGCTTTTTTAATTTTTTTAGTAGCTGCTTTTGCCGAATGTAATCGCTTGCCCTTTGATTTACCGGAAGGAGAAGCAGAGCTTGTGGCGGGTTATCATACAGAATATGGAAGCATGAAATTTGCTTTCTTCTTTATGGCGGAATACTTGCATTTAGTAACCATGTCCGCTCTTATTTCCACTCTCTTTTTTGGTGGCTGGCAATTAATTCCAGGATTAACCTCTGTGGCAGAGTGGTGTGGGATAGCAATTTTCCCAACGTCTTTAGGGCTTTCTTTGCTCCAAGTTCTTTCTTTTTGTCTTAAAACTGCTTTTTTTATTTGGTTTTTTGTGTGGATTCGATGGACTTTCCCTCGTTTCCGATACGATCAATTGATGGCTTTTGGATGGAAAATATTAATTCCTCTGGGGCTTTTGAATGTTTTGGTGACTTCTTTAGCCCTTTATTTTAAATGGATTTAAGAATGGCACATACGATTATTTTTTGGATATTAGCAATCATGAGCGTTGTATGCGCATTGGGAGTTACACTCCATAAAAATCCCGTTGTCAGTGCTGTTTTTTTAATTGGGAGTTTTTTTGCTCTAGCAGGGTTATATGTAGAACTGCATGCCCCTTTTTTAGCCGCCATTCAAATTATTGTGTATGTAGGGGCCATTATGGTCCTTTTTGTCTTTGTTATGATGCTTTTAAATCTTGGGCGAGATCCAGATCGATTTTCTAAAGAAACAAAACCCCGATTTCCAAAATATTTAGCTCTTTTCTTATTGGTCGGCCTTTTGATTTCTTTTATTCATCTCACCTCTTTTTCCCGTGCCTTGCCCGAAGCATTTCATGGATTTTCTATTGAGAATATTGCAACTCTTTTATTTTCAAAATATTTATTTCCATTTGAACTACTTTCTCTTTTATTACTCATTGCCATGGTTGGAGGAGTTATTTTAGCCAAGAAAAAATGACAATTGACCATTCACATTATCTTATTTTAAGCGCCCTTTTATTTACCATTGGGGTGATGGGAGTTCTTTTAAGAAGAAATTTAATTATTATTTTTATGTCGATAGAGCTTATGTTAAATAGCGTCAATCTGGCCTTAGTGTCTATTTCTGAATATCTTCAGGCTCCAGATGCTCAAATTTTTGTTTTTTTTGTTATTACGGTAGCGGCAGCAGAAGCCGCAACGGGACTGGCAATTGTAATTTCTTTATTTAGGCAGAAACAAACAACCAATATTGATGAAGTTAACCAATTGAAAGGATAGCTGTGCTAGGATTTATTTTATTATTTCCTCTCATCGGATTTTTAGTCATTGGCATTCTAGGTGGTCTCTTTGGAAAACGGCTTCCTAATTCGGTAGTCGCCACGTTGGGATGTGGTTCTATTTTATTGTCTTTGGTTTTTTCGTTCTATGCTTTTATCCAATTTTTACAAGACCCTACAGCCTCAAGAGAACTAAGTCTTACCCTCTTTGATTGGATTCCTCAACTGGGAGTTGCCATTTCTTTAAAGTTAGATCCCCTGTCACAGCTCATGATTTTAGTCGTCACAGGAGTTGGATTTTTTATCCATCTCTATTCTGTCAATTATATGGGGGAAGATCCTGGCTTTGCTCGTTATTTTTCATTTTTAAACCTTTTTACGTTTGCCATGCTGCTTTTGGTTTTAGCCAATAATCTTTTACTTTTATTCATTGGATGGGAAGGAGTGGGGCTTTGTTCCTATCTTCTCATTGGTTTTTGGTTTGAGGATAACGAAAAAGCGCAGGCAGGAAAAAAAGCATTTCTCGTTAATCGGGTTGGAGATTTTGGATTTTTAATGGCCATGTTTTTAATTTTTGTTACTTTTGGTACTTTCAATATCGACAGTCTTAAAATTTATGAAATTCATGAAGCTCAACTTCCTAGTTTAACATTAATTACACTTTTATTATTTATCGGCGCTTGTGGAAAATCCGCCCAAATTCCTCTTTATGTTTGGCTTCCAGATGCCATGGCAGGACCCACACCTGTTTCTGCTCTCATCCATGCAGCAACGATGGTCACGGCAGGTGTTTATATGGTAGCACGCCTTCATTTTTGGTATGCCCTCACTCCTTTTTCTTCTTCTGTGGTTGCTATTGTTGGAATTTCTACGGCTTTATTTTCCGCCAGCATGGCTTTTTTTCAGAATGATATTAAAAAAGTGCTGGCCTATTCAACCATTAGCCAATTGGGATATATGTTTTTAGGTGTGGGCATCGGTGCTTATACCAGTGGAATTTTTCATTTAATCACCCATGCTTTTTTTAAAGCCCTTCTCTTTTTGTCTGCGGGAAGCGTGATCCATGCCCTTCATGGAGAGCAAGACATTCAAAAAATGGGAAAACTTTCTTCAAAACTTCCCCTCACTCACATTGTCTTTTTATTTGGGTTACTCGCCATTATTGGGATCCCTCCTTTTAGTGGATTTTTCAGTAAAGATGAAATTTTGTGGATGGCTTTTAATAAACACCCCCTCTTTTGGGTATGTGGATGGTTGGGTGCTTTAATGACAACCTTCTACATGGTTCGTGTATTTACACTGACGTTTTATGGCCCTTCTCATCACCATGCCGAGCATCCCCATGAAGCTCCACCGCTCATGGCATTAAGTCTTATTGTACTTGCCATTTTATCTTTAGGAGGAGGCATGGTTATTGGGGGACACTTTTTAGAACAGTTTTTAACTCCCTTATTTACCAAACATTTAGAAGTGACACTTTCTTCCCACACGGAACACACCCTGATGATTGTCATGATACTCTCAACTTTAGTCACAGCCATTCTCACCTTTTTTATATTCCATAAAAAACAAGAATGGGCCGTTCATGTAAGATTAAAATTTTTAAAACTTCATACACTTCTTTCTCACAAATATTATGTAGATGAGCTCTATCAGTTTCTCATTATCTCCCCTATTCAAAAAGGGGCTCATTTTTTCTGGTCTATCATTGATACCCTCTTTATAGATGGGACCGTCAATAATATTGCTTATTTGAATGGGTATTTTGGATCTAAACTTAGCTTTATGCAAAATGGCAACTTACAACGCTATGCCTTTATTTTTATTTTAGGCGTTTTAGCTATTCTTCTTTATTTAGGAAAATACGTATGACATTTTTAGAAAATCATCTTCTGTCTATTTTAATTTTTCTTCCGTTGTTGGGAAGCCTTGTCGTTTTTCTTTTCCCAAAAACTTCCAATGTCAAACTCCAAATGGTTGCCTTTGGAATTTCTCTTATAGAATTTGGCCTTTCTTTGCTGTTGTTGCGTTATTTTAATTCTTCTTCGCATCTCATTCAGCTGGTTCAAAAAGTTTCTTGGATCCCAGAACTGGGAACCTCCTTTTTTGTAGGAATCGATGGGATTAGTCTTTGGCTTGTTCTTTTAACCACTTTCTTAACCCCCATCGTTATTCTTTCTTCTACCATTGAGCGGAATGTCAAAAGTTATATGGCGTGTCTTTTAATCTTAGAAACAGCCATGTTAGGCACATTTGTAAGTTTTGACCTTATTCTTTTTTATGTTTTTTGGGAAATGATGCTTATCCCCATGTATTTTTTAATTGGAATTTGGGGCGGAGCCAGACGGATTTATGCCACCTTAAAGTTTTTTATTTATACCATGGCTGGAGGCGTGCTCATGCTTCTAGCGATTATCTTTTTAGTTTATCTTCACTATGATCAGTTTGGAGTATTTTCAACCAGTCTTCTAAATATGTATTCTCTTCAAATTCCATTTGAAACTTCTAAAATATTTAATATTCAATCCCTCTTATTTTTAGCCTTTGCGGTGGCTTTTCTCATTAAAGTTCCTATGTTTCCCTTTCATACCTGGCTTCCAGATGCCCACGTTGAAGCTCCTACCGGGGGAAGTGTTATTTTAGCAGGGGTACTTCTTAAAATGGGAGCCTATGGGTTTTTACGTTTTGCCATGCCTTTATTTCCAGAAGCCCTTCAGTTTTTTATGCCCTATTTAATTGCTCTTTCCATTATTGGGATTATTTATGGTGCATTTTTAGCCCTGGCCCAAACAGATTTAAAAAAACTCGTCGCTTATTCCAGCATTAGTCATATGGGGCTTATCATGCTGGGACTTCTTATTTTAAATACCAATGGGGTGAGTGGTAGTATTTTTCAAATGCTTTGCCACGGCATTTCAACAGGAGCTCTCTTTTTAATTGTAGGAATTATTTATGATCGTCGCCATACGCGAGAAATTGCTTCTTTTGGAGGACTCACCAAAGTCATGCCTTATTTTTCTGTCGCCTTTTTAATGGTTACTCTTTCCTCCATTGCTCTTCCTTCTACTAATGGATTTATTGGAGAATTTTTAATCTTACTGGGAACGTTTGAAAAAAATCCTTTATGGGCTATCCTAGCAGCTTCCACGGTTATCTTGGGAGCCTATTATATGCTTTGGATGTTTCAGCGCGTCATGTTTGGCCCCGTGACACACCCAGAAAATAAAGTCCTATCCGATCTTTCTTTAAGAGAAATATGTGTCATGCTTCCCATGATTGTCATGATTTTTTGGATGGGAATTTATCCAAAACCTTTTTTATCTAGAATGGAAAAATCTATTGATTATTTGGTCAGTAACTACAAACACTATGACTTAGGAATTTATGAGAAACACCAATGAGTAATATTCATTTTATTTTTTATCTTTCTCCTCTGATCATTCTTATTTTTACGGCTATTTTTGTATTGCTATTAGATGTTTTTATTCAAAAAAATAATAGGCGCCTCATTTTCTCTATCGCTTCCTTAGGTGTAATAGGTTCAGCGGCCACTTCTCTTCAATTGTGGAATGGAGATGCTTTGTATCTTTTTCATGAAGCGATTCGATTGGATAAATTTTCTCTCTTTTTTACTTTTTTATCTTTGGGCCTTACTCTACTGACCGCTTTAAGTTCTTACCCCCTGCTTCAAAAAAATAATTGGCCTCTAGGAGAATATCTTTTCTTTCTTTTGTCTGCCTGCGTGGGAATGAGTCTTATGGCGTGGGCAACAGATTTAATCACTCTTTTTATTAGCTTAGAAATTATGAGTTTAGCCGTCTATATTTTAACGGGGATTGAAAGAGAACGGCTGACCTCTTCTGAAGGTGCCTTAAAATATTTTCTCTTAGGTGCCTTTTCCACAGCATTTTTACTCTACGGCATTACTTTTATTTACGCCGCTACCGGATCTACACAATTTTCAACCATCGCTCATTTCTTAATGAGCTCTAAATATACCCTCCCTCCAACTATTTATATTGGGCTTGGACTTTTGTTGGTTGGGGTTGGGTTTAAAATTTCTGCGGTCCCCTTCCACATGTGGGTTCCAGATGTTTACGAGGGCGCCCCCACACCTATTACTGCTCTCATGGCAACAGGCGTAAAAGCAGCAGGATTTTCGGCTTTAATCCGTCTCTTTTTAGTTACTCTTTCTTCTCTTAAGCCTCAATGGGGAGTTATCATTATTGGATTTTCTATCCTCACCATGACGGTTGGAAATATTGCAGCTCTTGTACAAAACAATATTAAACGGATGCTGGCCTATTCCAGTATTGCCCATGCAGGATATATTTTAATTGCTCTGGCTGCTGCCCAAGAAACCCGTGTATTTGATTTAGCTACCAGTTCTATTTTATTTTATTTAATTGCCTATAGCTTTATGACGATTGGTGCTTTTACCATTGTTAGTTTTACGCAAGATCTAAACGGTTTTGGATTTAAACATCCCTATTTGGGCATCGCCATGACCATTTTTATGTTGTCTTTGATCGGCGTTCCTCCAACGGTAGGGTTTATGGGGAAATTTTATATTTTTAGTTCCGCTTTAAAAGGAGGATTTTTTTGGTTAGCCATTATTGGAATTATAAATAGCGTCATTGCTTCTTACTATTATTTAAGAGTACTGGTTACGCTTTACATGAAAAAAGAAACAGATACAGCCTCCTCTTCTCTTTCATCTTCTCTGGCCTCTTCTCTTGTCTTTAATAGTGTTTTGTGGATAACTGCTGTGGGGACTCTCTTAGTGGGACTTTTCCCTTCTTCCGTATTTAAAATCATCACTAAATCCATCACCGCCTTACTCTAAAATCTTCCAAGGAATGCGGACATCTCCTCGTCTGATTGTCCATTTTTGCTCATCGAAAAATTCAAGATAGGGAATGGCATATTTCCGGGAAATAGAAAAAATTTCTTTAATATCCACCACGCTCAGCTCACCTTTAGTTTTGAAAAAAGTTTTTATTTTTTCTTTCAACTCATCTCCTTGTTTGCAAGAAAGATAATATCCTTGAGGAAGACGTATGATTTTTGCTTGTTTTATAAGATCAAGGAGAGCTTCGGAGATTTCCAAACGAGGCATTTGAATATTTTTACATATATCATCCGTATGAATAGGGATCCAGGAAGAAGAGGTATCTGTTTTTTTAAAATATTCTAATATCCTCAAGGCCTGCCCATTATCCCCAAGCAAAGGGGGAGAGGAGGTCGTCTTTCGCTTCATGGCTCGCCCTTGAAGGGGCTGCGCTTTACTTCCGCTCCAGAAGACCTCCTCTCCCCCTCTCTTTATTGATTTGTGGGTATTGACACTAACATTTACAATCTCCCCGCCTCCCAGCGTTGTATCCCTTCGTAAAATAAATTTATCCCCTGGCTGAAGAACTAGAGGGTCTGAAAATTGAAGTATATTTTTCTTCTTAAGAATAACATTCGTTCGCATCGTTCCTGTATGAAAAATAAATTCTTGCCCTTGAACAGGTTTTAAAAAGGTTACTTTTGCAGAGGCTTTAGAAATCGCCTTAAAAGTGTGTGGTGATCCAATCACTTGTCCTTTTTTTAAATCTTCTTTTGAAACACCTCTTAAATTCAAAGCCACACGACTGGGAGCTTTGAGAATATCATATTCTTTCCCATAAGCGTGAATTTGGCGGATCGTGGCTTTAAGATGATGAGGATAAATTTCTATTTCATCATTTTTAGATATCTGCCCAAAAAGAAGTGGTCCTGTCACAATGGTCCCAAACCCTGTTAACGTAAATACTCGATCAATGGGAATTCTTAAGGGAAGCGTTGCTCTATGAGAACTTTGGGTTTCTAAAAATTGTTTAGAAAATTCGCTAATTTTTTGTTTTAACTCTTCCACACCCTCTTTTGTGTAACTCGAGGTTAAAACAACGGGGGCATTTTCTAAAAAAGTCCCCTTGGTGACTATTTGAATATTTTGGATAATAAAAGGGAGCTCCAATTTTTCAACACAATCTATTTTTGTAATCACCAAAATGGCATTCTTTACGCCTAAAAGAGAAAAAATGGATAAGTGCTCTAAACTTTGGGGTTTCATTCCTTCATTGGCAGCAACAATAAATAAAACTAAATCCGTTTGTGTGGCTCCCATGACCATGGTTTTAATGAGTCGCTCATGACCAGGGACATCTACAATACCAGCTGTTATATCCTCAGATAATTTTAAAGGTGCATAGCCCAGCTCAATACTGATTCCCCGTTTTTTTTCTTCTTTGAGTCTATCGGTATCAATACAGGTCAGAGCTTTAACTAACGCTGTTTTTCCATGATCTACATGCCCCGCTGTACCAATAATAAAGGATTTCATAAAACTTCCCTTAACATAGGATATTTAATTATGGTAGGCTAAAAGCTGCATGGCACTACCTATTCTACAAGAACTCATTGAGAAGTACCGGATTCCCAAAGACAGACAATATCAAATTAAATATAGCGATGGCACACTGTCTTCCCCTCTTTCTTTAGAAGATATTGCCAAATCCCTCATCGATCAAAAGCTCACAGGCCAAGAGGAAATTTCTCTTTATCCCCAAGAAAATTTTAAGCCCCTTTCTTTAGAGCCTATTTTTTATGATCTTCTTTTTTATATTCTTCAAAATACCAATCTAACTCCCGTACAAAAGGAAGATATTACCCGTGTCTTAGAAGCTGCTAAAACAACCACCACCCACATTCTTCCTAAAAAACAAAAGGCCGTGGTTCCTTCTAAAGTAATCCCTCCCACTTCACTTCAATCAGATTCTCAAACACTTCCAGAAGAATTCGAGCCAACTTCTACTCCCTCTTCTAAAAAACGATTTTTTATATATACCTTTTTCTTAGCTCTTCTTTTGGTCCTGGTTGCCATTATGCTTCTTCCTCAAAAATCTGAGCAGCCTCAAAAACCCACTTTTTCTTCATATGCCATAGATTATGTCACGGTTACTCTTCCTCCAGAAACGGTAGAAACTCCTGATCCTTTAAAAGCCAAACAGCTCTACGGAAAAGCCATCGATATTTACTCAAAAGATACGGTGCAAAGCTATAAAGATACCCTTAAGCTTCTTCAAGAAGGGCTACTTGCATTTCCAACGGATATTTCTTCCTTAACCTTGTTAGCCAAGAGTTATCTTTATCTATGGGATTTATCTCACCAAGATAAAATGTATCTTGATACTATTCAAATTCTGATTGACCGTGTTCTTAAAATAGATCCCTCTTCCTTAGAAGCACAAGAGGCCAAAGCCCTTTTATTTTTAAGAAAAGATAAATTAGATACTGCCCTGGGACTTATTGAAAGTAATTTAAAATTAGAAAACGCCTCGGGAGAATCTTTTTTAATTCAAGGAGAAATTTTATATTTAAAAGGCTCTTATGATACTGCCATCTCTTCTTTTGAAAAAGCCCTAGAACTAAATCCCGAACTCGCTCGATGCCACTACCTTTTAGGAAAAAGTTATCAAAAGAAAAATGATCCTGAAAAAGCTTATGAATTTTTTTGGATTGGGCTTAATCTTCATCCAGAACATGCGTTAAGTCGCCTAGAAGCAAGCTTAATTGATATTCAAACCTTTAATAATTTAACCAAAGCCCAAGATAATTTAAAGATTGTCACTCAATTTCCTTCACTTTTAACTATTTTGGATTTGGCCAAAGCCCATTATCACTTAGGCTGGATCTATGAGGAACAAAAACAAATCGATTTTGCTCTTAAAGAATATAAAAAAGCAACCGAACTGGACCCCCAACAAGATGTATATCTTTCTGCCTTTAAGAAGCTCGGCGGAGATCAAGCCATGGCAGCCGCTCCCACTGACCCTGGAATTAACGAAGAGTCTTTATATTTTGTAACTATTGGAAATCGCTATTTAGAGGAAAATCGTTTAATCGACGCTTTGGCTCAATATAAAGCAGCGCTTCAAATGGATGCTAAAAATTATCTGGCGTATTTTCAATTGGGGCAAGTTTCTGAAAAACAAAAAAAATGGAAGGAAGCCATTGATTTTTATCAACGCGCTATTCAACTTAAAGGAAATCATATTGATTCTTATCTGGCCATTTCAAAGATTGAACTTCGATATTTTAATTACTCTACGGCTCTTCAATATATTGAAAAAGTAAAATCTTTTCAACCCAGATCTCCCCTTATTTATAACTTATCTGGTTTTTACTACACACAAAAAGGGGATACGGAAAAAGCCATGAGTGAATATAAAAAAGCAGCGGATTTAGATCCAGATAATTTCGAAGCCCATTTTGAACTAGGAGTTTTGAGTCGAAAGCAAAAAGATTATTTAAAATCTCAAAAATATTTTTTAAAAAGTTTAAAGATAAAGCCCGATGAATCTAAAATTCAAACCGAAGTAGCTCAACTTTATTTTGAACAAGGATTAAAATCACAGGCCGTAGAACATTTAAAAAAATTAATTACGGCATATCCTTTAAACCACCTCTATGTCACAGGCCTTGGAAAACTTTATTATTTAGGGGAAGATTATAATTTTTCTAAGGAAACCTATTTAAAAGCCTTAACCATTCAACCTGAAAGCATCGAAGCTTTGGAAGGCCTGGCGCTCACTTATGTGGCTTTAGAACATTATAAAGAAGCTCTAGATACGTACAAAAAAATCATTAAAATTGATCCGACCGATGCCAAGTGGTATTTTGAACGAGGGAAAATCCAATTTAATACCGGAAATGTGGATCAAGCCCTTTTGGAATTTAAATTGACCAGTCAAATTAATGACAATTTTCCTTTAGTTCATTTTTATACTGCTCGTACCGCATTTATAATAGGTGAGAGTGAACTGGCTGAATCAGAACTTAAAAAAGAAATTAAAATTAATCCCCATTTGAAAGATCCCTATATGGCATTGGGAAATATTTTATCCCAGAAAAATCGTCTAGAAGAAGCTCAAGAACAATATCGAATGTATATTCGATTAGATCCTTCCAATCCCGATGCCTATATGAACTTGGGATTTATCCATCAACGCTTGGGACGTTTTGATACCGCCATTGAATTTTTTAAAACGGCTTTGGAAAAAGCGCCCGATCGCGGGCAAGCCTATCTTCAGTTGGGTCACATTTATAAACATCTGGATCAAAAAAGTAACGCCATTGAAGCTTTTGAAAACTATATCCGGGTTAGCCCCGATGCTCCCAACATCCCTGACATTCAAAAACTCATTAAAGATTTAAAGAAATTTTAAATAACTATCATCCCCCAGCTTGACCGGGGGATCTAGAAAATGCTAGTGTTTTTGCCATATGCTCGATCTTAAATTTGTATGCGATCACTTAGAGGATGTTACAAAGAATCTCAATCGAAGAGGAGATTATTCAAAACTTTTAACTTCCTTATCCAATTTTCAGCAGCAAAGAAAAAAAACGCTTCTTGAAAATGAAAAACTAAAACAACTGCAAAATACGGTAACAGAAGAAATTTCTAAAATGAAAATGGCCAAACAAGATGCTTCTCAAAAAATCTCTGAAATGAAAAAAGTTTCTGACACGATTAAAACTTTAGACAAAGATCTGAAAGACATAGAAGACAAAATCAAAGATATTCTTTTAAATGTACCTAACCTTTTACACTCCTCTGTCCCAGATGGAAAAGACAGTCAGGATAATCAAGAAATAAGAAAATGGGGGAATATCCCAAAATTTGATTTTCCCATTAAAGACCACCTGACATTAGGAGAAAAATTAGGAATTATCGATACCGAACGGGCCTCTAAATTAGCTGGCAGCCGATTTTCCCTCATGAAAGGGCTAGGGGCAAAATTAGAAAGAGCCCTCATTAACTTTATGCTTGATATCAATACCCAAGAGGGTCACTGTACGGAAATTTTTCCGCCGCTCATGGCCAATAGCCCCACCCTAACCGGCACAGGACAACTGCCCAAGTTTGCGGATGACCTTTTTAAAATTGAAAATACGGATTATTATCTTATTCCAACGGCTGAAGTTCCTCTAACCAGCATTTATCGAGATGAAATTTTAGAAAAAGAAAAACTTCCTCTTTATTTCACCGCTTATACGCCTTGTTTTAGACGAGAAGCCGGTTCTTATGGGAAAGATGTTAAAGGCCTCATTCGCCAACATCAGTTTAATAAAGTTGAAATTGTTAAAATTGTTGAACCCCAAAACTCTTATGAAGAATTAGAATCGTTAACCAAAGAGGCAGAAAAAATTTTACAACGCTTAGAACTCCCCTATCGGGTTGTTTGTTTATGCAGTGGAGATACTACCGGATTTTCTTCTGCCAAAACCTATGACCTGGAGGTATGGCTCCCCAGTCAACACTGTTACCGAGAAATTTCTTCTTGTTCCAACTGTGAAGATTTTCAATCTAGACGCATGGGGCTACGTTATCGCCCCTCCCCTAAAGAAAAACCTCGTTTTCCTCACACGCTTAACGGTTCAGCCTTGGCCGTAGGAAGAACTCTCATTGCCATTTTAGAAAATTTTCAACAAAAAGATGGATCTATCAAAATCCCAAAAGCACTCATCCCATACCTAGGAGTAGATACCATCGGATAACTTTCTGGAGGGGTGGCAGAGCGGTTGAACGCGGCGGTCTTGAAAACCGTTAGGCTCGAAAGGGCCTCGGGAGTTCAAATCTCCCCCCCTCCGAATTTTCGAATGAAATGAGAAAATGAGGAGTATCTAATGTGAAAATAGTCCTGAGGACTATTTTCGACAAAGGGGGAATTTGAATGGCGCAGTCTTGCGGTTACCTGCTTTAGCAGGTGCAAGCGAGCCCCGACTGGAGGCAAAATCGCTAATGCGATTTTGACCGAAAGTCAAATCTCCCCCCCTCCGAATCTCCTAAAGACGTCCGAACTCTTGGGACATACATATAGGCATAAAGACAGACTGGCATTTATGATAGGAAAATGATAAATTAAGGAATATGAACATGTCTCCAAATTGGAAATCGTATATTGAAAGCTCTCCAGATGTTCTTAAAGGAAAACCTCGGATTAAAGGAACAAGAATCCCAGTAAGTTTAATTTTAGGCTACCTTGCGGAAGGAAGAGCGACTAATGACATTATAAAAGAATTCCCAGATCTTAGGAAAGAACATATTAGTGCTTGTCTTGAATACGCCAGGGATCTTGCCGAATACCAGGTTGCCTAAAAATGAGTTTGAAGTTTTTTATTGATCACTGTGTTCCAAATTCTTTTATAGAATCTCTTACAGATGAAGGTCATGAGGTATTGAAACTTAAAGATTTTCTTCCTACAAATACAGCTGATATAAAAGTAATCGAAAAAGCTCTTGAATTAAAAGCTATTTTAATTTCGCTCAATGGTGACTTTGCAGATATTCTTTCTTATCCTCCACAGAATTATAATGGCATCATTGCCATTCAGTTTCAAAATCAACCTAAGCTTCAGGGACATATCTTGGGACGTTTAAAGCCCTATTTCAAAGATAATCCTGACATGAGTCATTATAAGGGGAAATTATTTGTTGCAGAACCTCATCGTATCCGGATTTGGGAGTAATCCTACGTGAAGTGTGCCTTTCTTTTTTGTCATCCAGAGGCGAGGCCGATGGATCGATATTGACTCTTTTTAAGGTGTTATAAATGAAGTTTTCTCTTAAATTCTTGAGGTGACTTACATATAATAAAATCTTTTTGGTTTTGTAAACTTTCGGCTGCTTTTTTTACTTTTTGTTTATCATGTTTACTAAATCCAACAACAAACGAAAGTGCCTTAAAAAAAGAAATATTAGGGCGAATTTCTTTTCGGTCATCAGCAAAACAACTACTTAACCGTCTTTTTAATTCATAATAAAGGCATCTTAATAGAGAAAAATCCAGATAAATGATTGTGTCAGCTTTAGAAAAAATAAGATCGAAGACATCAGAATAATGTCCCTCAATTATCCAGGATTCTTGAAGGCATAAATTACCAACTAATTTTCTAAATTCAGCCGCTTCACGCCATTCTTTTTCACTCTTCCAAAAGAGCTGATCTAAATGAATAACTTTTAAATTAAGTTTTTTAGCTAATTGTTTCGCAAGCGTTGTTTTTCCAGAACCACTTCTTCCGATGATAAAAACTCTAAACATTATTTAAACTCTTTTTGTACTATCAATAAACTTTCTAATAGATTTTCTACCCCTATCATCTTCATGGTACCTGACTATAAAACTTATAATGAACGCTAATATAGCATATCCATGTCGAAATATATCAAGTGTAGAATTTATGGACTAATGAATATCAACCTTCGGCTTCGCCTCCGGATAGCAATACCATCCTGTGAGTTACGAGAAAGAAGAGATCTTCTATAGCCTTTTTATAATAAAACAACATATTATTTTATTATTGAAATGATATTATACCATGGTATAATATTTCTATATGCATAGAAATGCACTGGAATATATCAGAAAATGGCATCACACAGAGAATCGTAAGCCCCTGATCATTCGTGGAGCACGCCAGGTGGGGAAATCCTATCTTGTAAGAGAATTTGCAAAACAGGCTGGCATGTCGATTCTGGAGATTAATTTTGAAAAAAATCCTGAGATAGGGAAACTCTTTGATATCAGTTCAATTGATAAGACCTGTGAATTTCTTGAGATTCAGTATAAAACTCGCTTAGATCCGAAGACGACCGTATTATTTCTGGATGAGATTCAAGCCGCTCCCCAAGTGATTCCGATTTTAAGGTATTTTTACGAGGAGCAACCCAAACTGTGCGTTATTGCGGCAGGATCTCTTCTCGAATTTGTTCTAAAGGACCATTCTTTTTCTATGCCGGTCGGCCGAGTGGAATACTTTCACTTAGGCCCTATGACCTTCGAGGAATTTTTGGAGGCGAAGGAAGAAACAGAATTGAAAAAATTTATCGGAACATACCATTTCGGAGATTCCATTCCGTCTCCACTGCACCAACGACTTATGTCTCAAATACGTACCTATAGTGTAACAGGGGGGATGCCGGAAGCGATTAAAACTTATTTAGAAAACTCCTGGGAGTCCTGCGAATCAGTTAAAAAAAATCTTTTATCAACCTACATGGATGATTTTTCGAAATATCGGAACCGCATTCCTGATTTAAGATTACGAAAGATTTTTCAAACAATGCCTCGATTGATCGGAGAAAAATTCAAGTATGTAAATATCGATCCACTGGAGCGTGCAAAGGATCTTGGACAGGCACTTGATCTTTTATGTATGGCTCGTGTGGGGTATCGAATCTATCACAGTTCTTCCAATGGAGTTCCCTTGGGATCCGAAATCAATTCAAAATTTTTTAAACTTCTTTTTTTGGATGTGGGCTTGGCAATCTCTGCCAGTGGATTAAATCTCTTAGACATTGAAAAAGTGGAGGATTTAAATCTTGTCAATCAGGGAAAGTTGTCTGAACAATTGGTGGGGCAACATCTCCTCTATGATGCACCTCCATATCAAACACCCGAGCTCTATTATTGGGCCCGTGAAAAGAAAAATGCAGCTGCAGAAATTGATTACGTAGTATCCGTTGGGACACATATTATTCCTATTGAAGTTAAATCTGGGAAAAGTGGTACTCTCAAGTCCTTGCATCTCTTTCTGAAAGAAAAGAAACTTTCTTTGGGAATTCGCTTTAATTCAGAACCTCCAACAATCTTGAGTGAAGGGAATATAATTCTTATGTCTTTACCGTTTTATCTGATTGGGCAATGGAGACGTCTTTTTCAAGAAGTACAGAGATAAGATAAAGTATTAATCTAATTTTCTTTGATTAATTCTAAATTATAACAGCTGATCCCTTTAATGGGTTCGCGAATTTGTCTTGGAGTAGGTAATGTAATTTCAAGAATCACATTTAAAAGCATTCCTTCATCTGAAAAACGTAACAACGCTTGATTGTCTCGCGTATTTAATAAACCTGTAAAATTATTTAAAACCACAATCCCATAATCTGTTTTTAATGCTTGGCTCACACGAGGCAATTCTTGCGTAACTATCCCCACTCCTCCTGTAATAGCATTATGTTTAGAAAATTCTAAAACCAGCACATTGCGTCCGGTTCGATGAAAATCTTCCAGAGATAATTTAACTTGGCACTCCTCTTTGCGATTACCATAAACACCCGTTATAATATTAAGCTCATCTGGATTGAATGGGTTATCTTGCGCAAAAGCAAAAGCTGAAAAGAAAACAATCACTAACGAAATAAGAACATTTTTTTTCATATGATCTCCAATTCTACCAGGGGGATATTTTAATCTATTTCTCTTGCCCGGACACTTCGGGAACAGAAATTAAAATATGACAATTTGCGTAAATATCTTTCCAGTACAGAGATTCTAACATGATCTCGTAACCTAGAACTTCAGTTCCTTCACTTTGAAGCTGTTTTATTTTCTCCTGGCACGCCGTGTCTGCCATTTTAGTTACAATTTTTTGATCAGGATGCTGAAGGTCTTGTGCCAAAACACTCATTAAAAATTTGACTTTTGGAGATGTTACAATCAAGCCGGGATAGGCAACATCTATTCCCCCAAACACTGGTAAAGAAAGATAAGAAACCCCTATCAATAATGATAGTACTAAAATTACTTTTTTCATGCTTATTTACCTTCCTGGCCTTCTTCTTGTCCATCCTCCGTTAGGCCATTTCCATTAATCACCATTTGGCAGACATAATTTTTACCATGTATCGCAAATCGAAATTTATGGCAGCTGATGCGAAAACGATTGTCTTCCGTAATGACTTCCTTGGTAAGTACTTGTTCGCCAAGGTTGGGATCTTTTTGAGGGGGCAACTTGAGTGCTTTATAAAGACTTTCAGAATCCTGAGCATTTAGAGTTGTCTCCAATGAGCTATCCAGGACAACGGTATCTTCGTCTTCTGAGCTGGCAACAGCACCACAGGTGAAGTATGTACAGCCAGGGCAACGAAATACTTCGACAGTACATGAAATCATTCTGTGCCCATAATTACTTTGCCAGGTTTTTTTGGGAAAGAGATTTGGATCCTCAGCATCTTCTTTAGGGGCAGGAAGGGCTAAATATAATATTTGAGCTGCTTTTGGTTTTTCTCTTTCTCGAGCAACCTGATCTTTAAATACAGCATTAAATATACCTTCCATGCGATACACAGCCGTCTTTGAGAATGCAGGCAGCGCAAAGAAAACAACCACTAACAAAATAAGAACAATTTTTTTCATTTTTTTATACCCCCTTACTCTTTTTGTTTAAAAAGTAGCTGCTATGTAACAGAGCTTTTGGGATTTGTATAGATGCTATCAAGAAAAAAGAGACGATTCTGTTACCAGAGAGGCAACAATATTCTAAGGTTTTTGCCTAGGGCTTCTGAATGAAAGGATCTGGAGGAAATAAGGAATCATGAATGCTTACGGCCTTTACCGCAATATCTTCCAAAGCATCCAGTATAGGTTCAATTCTAATCATCAATTCTTCATCTGATTCAAATTCTTGTCTTTCAATGATGTGACGTCCAGCCTCTCGCCATAAAAGAACCTGGACACCCGCTAAGGTTATGTTTAATTCATCACACCTTTTTAAATTAATCTTAATAGGAGCTGCTGACTCATGGGTTGTTAGGGCCGTTTTTTCTCCCTCGGGTTTTAAAAATTGCTCTCGCTCCTCTTCTCCACAAAAAATAAAAGAAGGAATTGTTTTTAGGTCTTGTGCCAACATTTTTCGATATTTAATATACAACTCTATTTTATCCAGATCTTCTTCAACTTCGGAAAGCATTTCAGGAGATACCATTTTAAGGGCCCAAAGTGCGCGCTCTTTTCCTTCTCGAAAGAGAATTTTTAAATAATCCCCTCCTCCTTCCACATGTACTCCCCCAAAGACTATCTCTGAGCGCTGAAGAGCTAAGAAAAAAAATAACAGTAAAATAAAGTATTTTTTCATGACTTCTTTTTTTTCTGTGTTAAACGAAAAAGTTGAACGGCTAGTTGATAGACCTCTGTTCTCTGGCCCTTGCTTAACAGTTTTTCCATATCGCATCGAAATTTTCGAATGAGCTGTTGCGCCTCTGATAACTTAGAAGTATCAATGGCAACCGTTACTGAGCTTAAATTTCGCTCTTTCACATCTTGTTCTTCAATGCTCCGCATGGCTTTTTCCAATGTTTGTTTGTGAAATTTTCGAAAAGCTTCATTGGGAATATCTGCAGAAGCTAAATAAGAATTTTCAATTTTTGTCCATTTTTTTTCATCACATCTTAAAAGATTGAGTCGTTTCAATCTCTCGATGGCTAACTCTGCCTCCACCTGAGGGATTCCTAAACGCCTGGCAATCCAAGAAATGCTGGGCTTAAAATCATGGCACTCCACCAGTTCTAAAATGGCACTATGATACCAATCCGAGACCATTCTAAAAATATCCATTTCTAATAAATAAAAATCTTTGGAAGGCCTGCTGTCTTTTAATTTATTCTCAATATATTCTTTTGCCATGGGGCTTTTAGCAGAATCCAAATGAATCAAATTACAAAAATACTCCCTTTTATTCCCCTTCAGATTTAAAATGGAAGAAATCTCTAGCGCTTTATCTGAAGAAATAGCCCTCTTTTTTTGCAAAACCCGGCTTAATTGTGCGGGGCTCATCTGTAAATACTGAGCATAGGCTCTTAAAGAGTATCTCGGGTTAGTATGACACCGTTTGGCAAGATCTGCTTTGAGGAACGTGCGATAATCGGTGTGCTCAAAAATCATAGGGGCAGATGTTTATCATGAGACCTACAGTGTTGTCAATGAGGCAACAATTAATTTAATTCTCAAAAATCTTTTGAATGCCTTGCTGCCAGGGATAAATCATTACTCCTTCATGAAGCCGAGGATGAAGTTCATTACTTAATATAAAGTATTTTGCATGAGGAAAATCTTTTTGAAATTGTTTTAACAATAAAACATCTTTTTGAGATACTTTGTTCGTAGATTTTATTTCACATACAAAAATGACTTTATTGGATTTTTCTATTAATAAATCGATCTCTGCATCATCTTTTGTCCTTAAATATGAAAAACGAAAATCTTTCCCATAAATTTTATTTTTCTTTATAATCTCAAGTAGAATAAAATGCTCAAAGGCATGCCCAAAAGCACTGGTCTGTGGGTGTAGGGGCACATCCAATGTTTGTGTTAAGGCACGCACAATGCCCGTATCAAAAAAATAAAATTTAGGGGCTTCTCGCTGTCGTTTCCTAATAGATCTATGATAAGGATCTAAAAAAAATCCGATTAATGTATCTTCGAGAATTTTAAAATAATTAAAAACAGTCTTATCATCAATCCCCACATCTTCAGATATCTTAGAGTAATTTAAAATATGCCCATTCATTTGTGCGGCAATTTCTAAAAAATTTCTAAATGCCTCTATTTTTCTAACTTCTTGCTCTAATTGAATCTCTTCTTTTAGATATGTCCGCACATACGCTTTAAGATATAGTTTTTTTTGTTCTTGATCCCATGTTAAAGAAGTATCGATAAGACTGGGTTGATAAAGCTTTGGTAACAGTCCAAATTCCAATGCATATTGTAAATTAAAAATATTGGACAGTTCATCTGATGTGAAGGAATCTAATTCATACACAAAGGCTCTTCCAGCCAGTAAATTTCCAGCTCCCCGTTTTAGCTTCCTAGCAGAAGAACCCGTCATTATAAATTGTGTTTGTGTTGATTCGATAAGACTGTGAACAGTGTCCAATAAGGGAGGAATTTTCTGAACTTCATCAATCACCACTATTTTGGGTTTTTGGGCCAGTACTCTATCTTTAAGATGTCCCGGATGTTTTGAAAATTGTTCCGCTGTCTCATCTTCTAAAAGATCAATCCATAGAATCTTATTTTGTTCAAATGAAGCAAACAGCGTTTTTAATAAGGTGGATTTTCCACAACCACGTGGGCCAAATAGAAAAAAACTGTTGTCAATTCGAGGGGTTAAGAATCTATTGATCATATTCCGAAATTGTACGCCATTTTCGGAATAAAGTCTATAATATTTAATTATTCGCCATATAGAGTATTATTGACTTTAACATCTAAAAAAAGGTACCTCTAAAAAAGGAGGTATCGTATGTATCAAAGATTTTTTTTAACCGTAAGTCTAAGTTTCGTTTCAGTTTTTCTCTGCCCTATTTTTTCTGGAGCACATGAAGGCATGCATGTGGTAAGTATCCCATCTCAAAATACTCCCTTAAAACCAACCTACTATGTGGCTAAATACGATGTGAAAACACATCGCAACAACAGCGCTACCATTGTTATTACTACAGAAGGTGATTGCGATCCAAATTATGCTTCCGGTGGCTGTTCCGATCTCAGAGAAAATGGTGAATGTAAATCCTATTACCACTCCTACTGCGAACACGAAACACTTTATTACCCCTTACCATCGGATAAAATTATTTTTGATGGGAATAAAAGATTAAAATACATAGAGCATGGACACGCCATTACCATTGCAAGTCATGATCGATACCCTTATTTCCCACTCTTTAGAGAATGGAACTTTTTCTTTACCTATGCCACGTTAGAAAATGGGTATTCAACACTTAATCTGCTTTGGTATATTAAAGAATAATCACCGATAGATCTCTATGATGCATAAAACAGTTTTTTATTTGCTCTTAAGCATTGGAGCTTTTTTTCTTTTTTATAATATCTCAGCACAATATTTATGGGAAGACGAAGCCGAAACAGCTATTCTGGCAAAAAGTGTTTTAAAAGAAGGCGTTCCAAAAACGTTTGATGGAAAAAATCGCATCTATTTACATATCAAAGACAGTCTTCGCTCTGGTGATATTTGGACTTTCCACCCTTGGCTTCAATTTTATCTTACGGCTGCTTCTTTTGCGATTTCAGGAAAACCAACCACCTTTTCTGCAAGAATTCCTTTTGCACTTTTAGGATTTTTATCCCTCATTGCCCTTTATATCTTAGCACTTACTTTATTTAAAGATCGATCTATTGCCCTTATTACCCTTTCACTTTTTGTTTTTTCTATCCCTTTTATTCTTCACATGAGGCAATGCCGTTATTATGCTCCTGCCGTATTTTTTACCTTATGGTTTATTTTGTCTTATATAAATCTTATAAAGAACAAGAAATATTCTTTTTTAAGTTTTATTGTTGCTGGGAATTTTTTATTCCATTCTAATTATGGGACCTTTTTACCGGTTATCTTTGCATTTATTCTTCATTATTTTATATTTTATTATAAAAAAATATCTTCTCAAAAATTTATAGCCGCTTTAACAATTCTCTTCATTTCAACTTTCCCTTGGTTTATTTATTTAAAAGGATACCAACACAAAGGCCACATTAATTTACATAACTTAAGTCATCAAATTCAGTTTTACTTTAGAATCACATATAAATATATGTTTCCTCTTCTTTTCTTTATCATTGTTTTTATAGTACAGCTTTTACGCCGTAAAAAACGAACCCTTTTGAGTTTTTATTCTTCTTTCCCTAAAAACAATATGTGGTTACTCCTTCTCATTATTATTTCTACTTTTGTTTTTAGCTTAACAGGGGATCAACGATTTTTTCGCTATATTTTACATATTTTACCCTTATTCCTTATTTTAGAAGCATTGTTGTTTCGCGAATGGTTTAAAGATAGTCAATATTTTGCGCCTATTGCATTCATTCTTATTTTATTTACCAATATTTTACATTATTCTGCTCCGACTCTACTCATCAGCACATTGCCTTCTACTACAAAACAAAAATTAAGTGCTCTTTACCCTCCAGGAAAATTAAACCGGCAACTTAAAGAGACCTCTTTTTCACCTGTTTATAGTTACCTCTATGAACTCACGCATTCTTACAAAGATCCCGTAGAAGGAATGATTACTTTTCTTCTACAACACGCAAAACCAACTGATACCATTGCTATCCCTTATGATAATCACCCCTTAATGTTTTATACAAATTTTAAGGTTTTTCATTTGCGCTATGAAAAAGAAGTTTTTGCTGATTGGATTGTTTTTCAAAAAGGATGGTTTGAAGAAATTTACGGCAACTGTGAAAAAAGTTCTTTTT
Source organism: Deltaproteobacteria bacterium GWA2_38_16 (assembly GCA_001797335.1). Lineage (GTDB taxonomy): Bacteria > Bdellovibrionota > JACOXK01 > 2-02-FULL-40-11 > 2-02-FULL-40-11 > 2-02-FULL-38-15-A. Next base: position 4,444 of record MGPE01000014.1, on the reverse strand, counting down.
GTCAAACTATTCTGTCAAATTATGAAAAATTTGTTATTGATTACCCAGATATTCTTTGGAACAATATGCCAGAACCTACCTACCACAAGTTTAAAACAGTGACAGATGCTCCAAATCTTATCATTTATAAAAAAATAAAAAATTAATTTTCTACGGTTTCGGTCAGTTTTAAAACAATGGGTAAGTGATCGGAGTATCCCTCACCTGTGTGGAAATTGAAACGAAAAGGAATGTTTTGTTCTGTAAATAAATAGGAAGGTGAAAAAATTTCAAATTCAATATTATTAGCTGGAACAGGAGAAGTCCCTTTAAACAAATTTTTACTCACTAAAAATCTATCCAAAGGCTGCCAGGCTTTCTTATAAAAATAAGATCCTGCTGGAAAAGGAGTAGGAAGTCCCATAAAACTTTGCATGTCTACCAAGGGGCGAACTAAATTCCTAAGTGTATTATCCGCAATATTATCTGCAATCGGATTAGGAGTCTCAGAAGGAAGGGTATTAAAATCCCCCATTCCCACAAACAAAACCCCATCTTCTTTCGCTTCATTGGCAATTTCTTTTAAAACTTCCGCAGCACGAAGCCTTGCATCTGAAGAATTATTCTGAGAAGGCCAATGATTGGCTGTAACCCTAAGCTCTTGCCCCAGAGGAAGAGAAAAACGTGCTTCTAGAATATCTCTTGTAGGATGGTCTAGCGTTCCAGATAAATCAATAGGATGAAC
>MGPE01000014.1:0-3692 GCA_001797335.1 Deltaproteobacteria bacterium GWA2_38_16 | reverse complement strand
CTAAGCATCCCCACTTCAATGCCTCTACCCCCTTCACTTTCAAAATGAATAGGAGCTAAATATCCCCTAGGTTTTAAATATTGTTGCCACAGATCCCGAATCACTCGTTTATTTTCCAGTTCTTCTAAAGAAATAATATCGGCCCCTTTAGAATTATTATAGTCTAATAACACGTGAGCAATTTTTTGAAGCTTAAGTTGATATTTTTCTTCTGTCCAATCTAATGTTTGGCACATTTTTCGATAGGGAATGGCCTTTTCTAAACACTTATCTTTAGGCCACGCCTTTTTTATCTCCATCGGAAGAAAGGTAATGTCTTCTTGTTTTGGGCCATCATCAATGGCATCAAAAAGATTTTCCACATTATAAGCCATCACCGTAATATTCACTTTTGATGTTTTAGCAAAAAGAGAAGAGGGAGGGCTCAGAAAAATAATGAGGATAAAAATAAAAAATGGCTTTTTAACTTCTTGCAGGCAACCCATCCAGTTGTCGCTTGGTTTTAAAGCCATTCAACCGGTAGTGTACAAAAACCCTTTAGCAAAGTCTAGAAGAATTTTTAAAAATTTCTATCGTATTGATTTAATTAAAGATTAATTTTCTAACTCTTTTAGATTTTTAAAAAATTCTAAAGAATCAGGATTTATCAGCGCGTCCTTATTTTTGACCCCTTCCCCATGAATAATATGACGAACCGCCAACTCTACTTTCTTGCCACTGATAGTATAGGGAATATCTTTTACTTCAATAATTTTTGCGGGAATGTGTCTAGGGCTTGCTCCTTCACGAATGACCTTTTTAATTTTTATTAAAAGGGCATCGGTTAATTTTTGCCCCTCTTTTAAAACGATAAAAAGAATAACACGAATATCTCCCTGCCATTGTTGCCCCACCACAATGCTATCTTTAATTTCAGGAATCGTTTCCACCTGTCTATAAATTTCTGCTGTGCCAATACGTACCCCTCCCGGTTTTAAGGTTGCATCAGATCTGCCATAGACAATCACTCCTCCTTGCTTTGTAATCTTTATATAATCTCCATGGCACCAAACATTTTTAAACTTTCTAAAATAACTATCTAGATATTTTTGTTGATCAGAATCATCCCAAAAATAAATAGGCATGGAAGGAAAAGGCGCTGTACAAACGAGTTCTCCATCAAAGGCTTCTACCTTCATTCCCAATCCCCGACATTGAATTTCTTCTCGATAAATAGGTAAAAGAGGATTTCCCAACATAAAACAAGAAATAATATCGGTTCCTCCAGAAATGGAAGATAATTGAAGGTCTTTTTTCACATGGTCATAAACCCATTCAAATTGTTCTGCCGACAAGGGAGATCCCGTTGAGAGAAGTGTCTTTAAAGAAGAAAGATTGGCTATATCTTTAGGAAAAAAGTGTTCTGTCATACATAAAGAAATAAATTTTGGACTGGTTCCAAAAACGGTAATTTCTTCTTCTTCAATTTTTTTCCATCGAGTTTTAATATCTGGATATGTGGCACTTCCTTCCGTTAAAATAACCGTAGCTCCCACAGCCAAGGAACTGATAAGCCAATTCCACATCATCCAACCACAGGTGGTAATGTAGCAAATTTTATCTTCTCTTTTTAAATCCGTATGAAGAATAAGTTCTTTTAAATGCTGAAGAAGTGTTCCTCCCTGCCCATGCACAATACATTTTGGAACACCTGTTGTCCCAGAAGAATACATGATGTAGAGGGGATGATTAAAGGGAAGTTTTTTAAACTCAATGGTCGTCGCTTTATTATTTAAAAAATTATCCCATTCGATAGCACCAGGAGCACCAAATAAAGAAATATCTCTGTTAACATAAGGGATCACCACTACTTTTTCGATAGAAGGAATTTCTTTAATGATTTCAGAAACACGTTCTAAGGAATCATAGATTTTTCCATTGTACGAATATCCATTGGCCGTAAATAAAATTTTGGGTTTAATTTGACTAAATCGGTCCAAGATCCCTTTAATTCCAAAATCTGGAGAACAAGAAGACCAAATAGCTCCTAAGCTACTCGTAGCAAGCATTCCAATAACCGCTTCTGGGATATTAGGAATAAATGCAACAACACGATCACCTGTTTTTACCCCACAGGCTTTAAGTGCAGCTGCACACTGAGCCACTTTTAAATACAGTTCACGATACGATATTTTTTGAGAAGACCGATTCTCTCCCAAAGCAATAAGAGCCAGTTTGTCATCTTGATATCGCAGTAAATGCTCAGCAAAATTAAGCTCACTTCCTAAAAACCAATCAGTTCCTGGCATTTTTGAAACGCCCATCACTTTTTGATAAGAAGTGGCTTTAATCTCACAAAATTTCCAAATCGATTCCCAAAAGGTAGGAATATCTTCAATAGACCACTGATAAAGCTCTGCATAAGAATGGGAATTAAATTCCAATTGATATTCTTTTTTTAAAAAAGAGAAATACCGGGTAAAATTACTTTTTTGGATGCGTTCTTGAGAAGGTATCCATAGTGGTTTTGACACCCGTTTATTTTTAATGCATTTTTAGAAAAAATCATCTATTTTTTTTCTTTTATCTCTATGGAGAGGTGGCCGAGCTGGCCGAAGGCGGCGGTTTGCTAAACCGTTATACGGTTAATAGCCGTATCGTGGGTTCGAATCCCACCCTCTCCGAATCTCGGTAGAATCCCCATAGATAGTTGACAAAGTAAGAAGGCCGAAATAAAATTATATTTATAGAACGTATGTGGAGATTAAAATTTCGTGAGAAAGATTAAGCTTGAGCTATATTTACTTAAGCATTTCGTATGTGCGGTAGCAGGAAGCCTGCTTTTAATATCTTGCGGAGGAGGCGGATCTGTAGGAAATGATGAAGGATCTATAACGTCATCAACCTCCCCTGAAGGGCAAGCTCAACAGACCTTAACTACCATTGAACCCTATACGATTGATATCCATTTTAATGTAGCAGATTTTTCTTTTGACCCTAAACAGGTATCGGATGAAGAAATCTTCAACATCACAATCAGAGATGAAGGGGGTAACGTGTTAGCTTCTAAAGATGAAAAACTTTCTACCGATGGAACACTTTCCACCTCCTTCACAATTAAAGATTTGCCTCCTTCAATTCAGGAAGTCTACCTAGAAAATTCGAATGGAAAAATAAAAATATCCGCTATTGGATTTAAAGAGAAAGATGAAACATCAGACACTATATCGATGAATCCCACAGAAGACGTTCTTTCAAAAATTGTGATTAAATCAAAAACCCTCTCTTCTCTTTCTGAAGAATCCTTAAAAAAAGCGCGTAAAGAATTAGAAGATCTATCAACTGCTACAATTCTTGATCTTTCAGAAGAATTAAAAAAATTGGAAGTAAAAGCGGATATATCAGATACAACTTTAGATCCCGATGTTCAAGATATCGTTTATAAACTAGAGGACATTGTAAAAGTAAAGACTACTGCTTCTTATGCTAATGAATATAAGCTAGAGAAGTTTAAAATAGCCATCTCAGATTCAAAAAAGAAAAGTGCCACAGAGGTTAAATTAAGGATACTGGGAATTTTAAAGTATTTATTTGTTTTTACACCGGATTGGATGGACAGTGAAATTGATTTTGAACGCCCCAATCTTTTTCTTAGCCTTGCTATGGGTGAAACCAATTATCAAAAACATGCCAGAGATGCGAATGCTGAATTA
>MGPE01000013.1:240-78852 GCA_001797335.1 Deltaproteobacteria bacterium GWA2_38_16 | reverse complement strand
TGATCCACATGCCCAATTGTCCCTATATTTACATGCGGCTTTGTCCTCTCAAATTTTACCTTCGACATTTTCTCTCCTCCTTCTATAAATTTTCACATCCAAGCCCACGACCGGGATCGAACCGGTCACCTCTTCCTTACCAAGGAAGTGCTCTGCCAACTGAGCTACGTGGGCAATACACCCATTTTTGGAGCGGGAAACGGGGTTCGAACCCGCGACCCTCAGCTTGGAAGGCTGATGCTCTACCAACTGAGCTACTCCCGCTCATTAAACCTTTTATTTGGAGAGGGGAGGATTCGAACCTCCGAAGGCTTGCGCCGTCAGATTTACAGTCTGATCCCTTTGGCCGCTTGGGTACCTCTCCCCGAGCTGGCGATGGGATTCGAACCCGCGACCTGCTGATTACAAATCAGCTGCTCTACCAACTGAGCTACGCCAGCAAAAATTTTTGCTGATCTACGCCAGCACTTTTACACACTTCTCCAAAAAATTTTAGATAAACTTTGTTAAGATATTAATTTCACAAATAAAAATCAAGATTTTTTTAGACGTTTTCGAACAACTTCAAAAAGAGCAATCCCTCCAGCCGTAGAAGCATTTAAAGAGTCCATGGCTCCCGGCATGGGAATTTTCACCAAAAGATCACATTTCTCTCGAACAAGACGCCTAAGACCACTTTCTTCATTTCCAATTACCAAGGCCAAGGATTGATGGGCATCCATATCAAAAAGAGAGACTTCGGCTTTTGCATCCAATCCCATTACCCAAAATCCACGATTCTTTAATTTTTCTAAAGCATAATTAATATTAGAAACTCCACAGACCACCACATGTTCTACTCCTCCTTGCGCAACTTTTGTCACAACCGATGTTACTTGGGCAGCTCCTCGCTCAGGAATAACGACTGCGTGTGCTTTGGCACAGGCGGCCGTTCGAATGAGAGCTCCTAAATTTTGTGGATCCGTAATTTCATCCAATACCAAAATCAATCCTAGCTCATTTTTTTCTTTTAGATGATCTAAAACTTCTTCCAAAGAAATCGCTTTTTGTGACTTTACTTGTGCCACAATACCTTGATGACTCATCTCTTCTTTAAAATGAGACACCTGCCTTTGCACCCATTTCATCCACTCTTCTTTTTTATAAGATGAAATCGGCACCTGATTTTTTTCAGCCAATCGAACAATTTCTACTAAAGAAGAAAGACGTTCTTTAATAATAATAATGTGCGCAACATCTTTGGGCCTTAATTTTAACGTCTCACAAACAGCATGAATACCAAAAATAAACTGATTCATAATGAAAATTTTTCGATGGTATTTTTTAAAAATTTCAAAGGATCTTTGCTTTGAAAAAGAGAACGTCCTAATACTAAAAAATCACTGTCTGAAGCTAAGGCTTCTTGAATAGTAGATGATCTTTTTTGATCATCGTTTTTCACAGAAGATTCTTCCAATCGAATACCGGGAGTCACCGTTATGAATGTTTTTCCACATTTTGATTTAATACTTTTTACCTCTTTTACTGAACATACGACTCCATCCAACCCTGCTTCTTTGGCCTGATTGCCTAGATCGAGCACCCTTTTTTCAGAAGAAGGAAGACTGGTTAAAATCGTAACCCCTATCAAAAGAGGTTTAGAGGGCATCGTTTTAAAAACCTCACTGGCTCTTTTCATCATTTCCACTCCGCCGATACAGTGCACATTTAACATAAAAACATTTAAGGAACGGACCGCCTCACACGCATGACGAACGGTATTGGGAATATCATGAAATTTTAGATCTAAAAAAACTTTTCCTCCCCGATTTTGAATTTCTCGAACAATAGAAGGACCTTCCTGCGTAAAAAGCCCTAGCCCTACTTTAAAGGTTTTAACAAAAGGCAAACACATCTCTACCCATCGTATTGCTTCCGGGGCATTTTCAAAATCAAGTGCTAGGATTAATTTTTCTGAAAAGTTCATTTCGAGTTTCTATGATGTTATGGAGGGCTTGATCCACATCAACCATTTTTTCTTCTTTTTCATTCCTCAACTTTATTCCCACTTTATTTTGGGCCAATCCCCGCATTCCCAGAGTCACACGAATCGGAATGCCTATTAAATCAATATCCTTAAATTTAACTCCTGCTCGCTCATCTTTGTCATGTTCTAAAACTTCAATATTTTCTTTTTTTAACCCTTCATATAAAGCATGAGTCACTGTTTTTACTTTCGAATCAGAAATATCCAAAGGAACCAGGGCCACTTGAAAAGGTGCTAGTGAAATGGGCCAAACAATTCCATCTTTATCATTATTTTGTTCAATTGCAGCGGCAGCTGTTCTTCCCACTCCAATGCCATAACATCCCATTTCAAAATACACAGACTTCCCTTCTTCATTTAAGAAAGAGGCCTTCATCGACTGACTATATTTATTCCCAAGATAAAAAATATGCCCTACTTCAATCCCTCGATAAGATTGAAATTTTCCTTTTTTACATTTAATACACACATCATCTTGTTTTTTCTGAATGAGATTTGAATTGGCTGAATACTGACACTGATCGCAAGACAAAATTTCATCTTCACCTGATTTTGCTAATACATGAAATTCGTGAGAGGTCGATCCCCCAATATTTCCCGTATCTGCTTCCACAGATCTAAATGCCAATCCACACCGGCTAAAAATACGAACATACGCTTGATACATATTTTGATATTCTTTGAGAGATCCTTCAGAGGTTTCATGAAAACTATAGGCATCTTTCATCAAAAATTCTCTACCCCGCATAAGACCAAATCTGGGACGGACTTCATCTCGAAACTTCGTTTGTATTTGATAAAGAGTTACCGGCAGCTGTCGATAAGACTGAAGGAAATTTCTAGCAATATCTGTAATCACTTCTTCATGTGTGGGCCCCAAACAAAAATCTCGATCATGGCGATCTTTCAGCCGTGCCATTTCTTTACCCATGGCTTTCCATCGACCACTTTCTTCCCATAATTCGGCAGGTTGAAGCATGGGCATTAAAAGTTCATGAGCCCCTGCACGATTCATTTCTTCTCGAATAATATTTTCCACTTTTTTAAGAACTCTTAATCCCAAAGGTAAATAACTAAAAATCCCAGCAGCAACCTTCTTAATCATGCCCGCACGAAGCATCAATTGATGAGAAATTACTTCGGCTTCAGAAGGCACATCACGCAGAGTAGGTATAAAATAGTGCGAAAGTTTCATGGCGTTTTATTATTCTCCAACGTTTGAATTTGGTCCATCAGTGTTTCAAATAGTTTACTTTCAGAAACTTTTTGAATGGTTTTCCCATCTAAATATAAAAGCCCTTCCTTTTTCCCTCCTGCAATTCCCACATGCGCCTCTCTGGCTTCTCCGGGACCATTCACTGCACACCCCATCACAGCAATCTTTAGAGGTTTTTTCACATGAGCCACTGCTTTTTCAACTTTATTAGCAAGGGCAACCACATCAATCTCAGCCCGAGCACAAGAAGGGCAAGAAATAATTTCTGCCCCAAAAGTTCTTAAGCCTAATGACTTTAAAATTTCTTTAGCCGTTTTAATTTCTTCTCGACTATCCGCTGTTAAAGAAACACGGATAGTATCTCCAATTCCATCAGCAAGGAGCGCTCCAAACGCCACCGCAGATTTGATAGATCCACTAAAAGCAGGCCCTGCTTCGGTAACACCTAAATGAAGAGGGTAGTCGACCACTTGAGACAATTTCCGATATCCTTCAATGGTCGTTTTCACATCTGACGATTTCATAGAAATTTTAAAATTAGTAAAATTTTCTTTTTCAAAAAGTTCCACATACCGAACTGCACTTTCAACCAAGGCTTCTGTCGTTGGATACCCATATTTATCTAACAAGTCTTTTTCTAAAGATCCCCCATTCACTCCAATTCGGATAGCCACATTTTTTTGTTTGGCTTTTTGAATAATTTCTTTGGTTCTTTCAAAGGAACCAATATTGCCAGGATTAATTCGAATTCCCTGAACCCCCGCATCGATCGAAAGAAAAGCCATCCGATAATCAAAATGAATATCGGCAATGAGAGGAATAGAAATTTGCTTTAAAATATGAGGAAGAGCTTCAGCTGATTTTTTATCTGGCACACTCACTCGGATAATTTCACATCCAACTTCTTCTAATCCTTTAATTTCTTGAACTGTTTTTTGAACATCATAGGTAGGAGACATCGTCATTGACTGAATGACAACGGGCGCACCTCCACCAATTTCTACATTTCCTAATGTTATTTTTTTCTGGCTCGGCATTGTTAGATCTCAATTTGATATTGTTTTATTTTTCGATGAAGATTCGTACGTTCCATTCCAATGGCTTTAGCTGTTTTAGAAACGTTGCCTTCATATTCTTTTAATTTTTTAAAAATATATTCTTTTTCAAATTTCATTCGAGCATGGCGAAGATCATCCTGAGGCAGAACAGGGACTTCTCCTTCATATTCTCGAATAGAAGTAGGAATATCTTCACATTCAATAATTTGTGATGGTGTCATAATAAATACTCTTTCAATAATATTTTTGAGTTCTCGTACATTCCCAGGCCAATCATAGTTTTGTAAAATTTCAAGAGCCTCGTTAGAAATATGTTTTATTTTCTTACCATTTTCCTGAGCAATTTGCTGCAAAAAATAATTTACCAAATAAAGAATATCTTCTCTTCGTTCTCTTAACGGTGGCACATGGATGGGAATTACATTCAGTCGATAATATAAATCTTCTCGAAAATGTCCTTCTTTAATTTCTTCTTGAAGGTTTTTATTCGTGGCCCCAAGCACCCTCACATCCACTTTAAAAGTTACCGCTCCCCCTACACGCTCAAATTTTTGTTCTTGCAACACCCGTAAAATTTTAGCCTGTGTCTTTAAGCTCATATCTCCAATTTCATCTAAAAATAATGTCCCCCCATTTGCTAACTCAAATTTTCCTTTTTTAGAGGTTGTGGCTCCTGTAAAAGCTCCTTTTTCATGCCCAAAGAGTTCCGACTCAATAAGTTCTTCTGGGATGGCAGCACAATTAACCTCAATAAAAGGTTCTTTCTGTCTCAAGCTTTGTTCATGAATCTGTCTTGCCACTAATTCTTTTCCCGTTCCATTTTCACCCGTAATTAAAATCCAACTATGGGTAGGAGCTGCTACTTGAATCTGCTCTTGCAAAGATTTCATCAAAGAACCAAAGACCACCATTTCAAACTGATTCTTTACTTTTTGACGAAGCATCTTATTTTCTTCTTGGAGTTCTTGAACTGATAAAATATTTTTGATGACAACTAAAAGCTTATCAATAGACAACGGCTTTTCAATAAAATCAAAAGCTCCTAGTTTTGTCGCTTTAACGGCTGTTTCAATATTCCCGTGTCCAGACATCATCACAACTGAGCAATGAGAATCGATTGCTTTTATTTCTTTTAAAACTTCTAAACCGTCCATCCCAGGCATCCAAATATCTAAAAATATAATATCAGGACTTTCTTTAGTTAAAAACTGAAGCGCTCCCTTTCCATCCGATGCCTCAGAAACTTGATAGCCCTCATCAGACAACAAATCACGCAGGGCATTACGAATACTTTTTTCGTCGTCAACTACTAAGATGTGGTTTCTCTTCATGATACGGTTCTCGTTGTGTCAACGTAATAGGGAGTTCAATAATAAATTTAGTTCCCTGAGGTTTATGATTGGTCACCCGAATATATCCTTGATGATCCGAAATAATTTTTCTAACAATGGACAGTCCCAAACCTGTTCCTTCTTTTTTAGTTGAGAAATAAGGCTCAAATAACCGAGATTTAACCTCTTCTGAAATCCCTGATCCAGAGTCGGATATCTCAATGATCACCAATTGTAAAGCCGAATAATATCGAACCTCTACAGCTACTCTTCCTTTACCAGAAATGGCAGAAACTGCATTATCAAAAATATTAATAAAAACACGTTTCATTTGTTCGCGATCAAGCTCCATCAAGGGGATCGGATGATGTTCCACATACTCAAAAATAATATGTTTATGGGCCTCTTGATAGAGGGTTAAAGCCTCTTTCACAATCGCTTGAAGATGAGACGGACGAGGATTGGCTTCTGGAAGCTTTGCAAATTGAGAAAATTCATTAACCAATTCTTTAAGCTCATCCACCTGAGTAATAATCATTTTCGTACATTCATCAAACACCTGATCTGCTGATGAAAGATATTTTCGACGAAGTCTTTGAGCAGACAATTTAATAGGAGTCAGAGGATTCTTAATTTCATGCGCAATGCGTCTAGCCACTTCTCTCCAAGCAGCTACCCGCTGAGCTTTGATCAAATCGGTTAAATTATCAAGGACCAACACCATCCCTAAATATTTCCCATCTTCGTCTCTCATCATGGTAACGCTCACCAACAACGTAAGATCTTTCCCTTGAACTTGAATTTTAATTTGTCTTCCAACTGTATGTTCCGATACCTCCGGAGATTCTTGAAGCATTTCTTCAACCAATTTTAAATATTCTAAAGGCAATACTTTTTGATAAGAAGTCCCCATATATTTATAAGCCTTAATCCCTAAAAGTTCTTCTGCTGCCTTATTAATGGTTGTAATCATTCCTTGGGAATTAACAGAAACAACTCCTGCTTTAATATTTTTTAAAATAGCTTCACTATACCGACTGCTATCTCCTAATTCCGTATTTGTTTTTTGAAGCTCTGCATATGCTAACGCCAGTTTCTGGCTATTCCCTTTAAGATCCTGAGTCATTTTATTAAAAGACCGCACCAGCATTGAAAGCTCATCTTTCCCCTCATACTGAATTTGAACATCCAAATTTCGTTGTGCTACTTCCTGGGTTCCTTCTACTAGCCTTTGAATAGGGATGGTAAGCTCTCTAGCCAAATGAAATCCCAACCATACCGCTGTAAAAATAATAAGAAGGGTCATAAGGAGTAACAGAGTAAAATAAATGGCTTTTAGAGATTTTTTTAAGGGTTTTACTTCTCTATATTCATTATAGGTGGAATTAATTTTTGCTACTTTTTCAACAATTTGTGGAGAGACATAAGAACTAATCACTAACGCTGCAATAACTTTTTTCTTTAAAACATCTTCATACACAGGCATTACACATCGAACCAAATCTCCCTCTTTGACATGCTGTACAATAGAAGCTTGTCTTCCTAAAAATCCTTCTTTTAAAAAAGATTGCTCTAAAGGTGGAAATGGTTTTTGTCTAAAATCTGGATTGCGAGTGGCAATCCCTTTTCCTTCGAGATTAGAAAAAATTTCTATTGCATCCAGAGCATAATCTTTTTGAAAATTTTTAAGTGCTATTTCTAAGATCTGTCGTTGATTTTTCTTTAAGAGCTTTTGTTGCAATAAATAACTACTGATATTGTCTCCAAAATGAAAACCTTTTTCACGTAGCGTTTGATAGTAGTTATTATGTACATCCAAGGCATCTTGGATAGAATTGGTTAATTGAAAGCTAAACCATTTTCCAAAACTATTATCTATATAAAAAGCAGAGATCGTAAATAAAAGAATTGAAGGAATAAGAGCAAAACTAACAAATACCACAACCAATTTGGTTTTTAACTTTGATCCTAAAATACGAGAGTGTCTTTCCCAAAAGAGCTTAATGACATTTCTAAAAACTAAAAAAATGAGAAGCCCAATAATAATAATATTTACATTGATCAGAGCGAAAAACAAAACACTGCTGATAAAAGGAAGCTTTCCTCCCAAAGAGGTCAGGTGAATTTCCGCATAGGTTAATGCAGCAAAAAAGAGCGACAAAGTGACAATAATAATACGTTCACGCTTGCGACGCCGTTGTTCTTTGCGCTGCATGCGTTTAAGTACTTGAGCTTCTTCCATCTACTTGAATGTATACAATAGCATTGTCATGCTGTAAACGCTCAGTTTTTATGTAAAGTTTTATGCTGAAGCGGGTTGGAAAAGAGAATGAAATTCTGACAATCGTTGATATGCTGTTTCCTCGGGAATCCCCACAAGATAACCGGCTTTTTGAGTCAGCACTTTTTGAATAAGTTTATAATGAAGATCATGCCCCGCTTTATGGCTCACCCAATGGCCAGTCACCCAAACTCCCATCAAAGCCAAATCACCAATGGCATCTAACACCTTGTGGCGTACAAACTCATCTTTATATCTCAGCCCTTCTTTATTTAAAACCCGCTTTTCATCTAACACCACCGCATTCTCTAAAGATCCACCGGCAATCAAGCCTTGAGCACGTAATCTCTCTACATCTTTTAAAAATCCAAAGGTTCGGGCTTCGGCAATATATTCAATAAAATTTTTCGGAGTAAGCTTCATTAAAAATTTTTGTTTTTGAATCAGCGGATGATTAAACTCAATCATACATGAAATTTTTGAAGATCGAGATCTTAACAAAGAGCAAGATCGATCTCCATCAGAAATCGATACCGGTTCTGTAATCACGAGCATCTTTTTTAAACGATCTAGCTCTATAACACCTGTTTTTTGAATTTTTCGAACAAATTCAAAGCTACTGCCATCGAGAATAGGAATTTCAGGTCCATTTACTTCAATTTCTGCATTATCAATCCCTAATCCCCACAAAGCAGACATCAAATGCTCAACGGTTGCAATCGTTACCCCATTTTTTCCTAGAGTAGTAGAGAGTGTCGTATCCACAACAAAGTGATTTAAGGCAGGAATAGAAATTTTCTTAGAAATATCCGTTCGAATAAAAACAATTCCTGTATCAGCCAAGGCAGGCTTTAGAGTTACTTCAGAAGATTTTCCAGTATGAAGTCCAATACCCTTAAATTGAATTGCCTTTCGAATGGTTTTTTGAAAATCCATAATCTTGCACAGTTAAATATGAGCAAAAGCTGTGCCACTATTTCTTTTTTCTTTAAAAAAAGCAATAAAATTTATTTTATTAAGTAAATTCAATGAGTTAATCTATACAATATCCTTCACTTCGTTCAGGATGACGCAAGCAAAAGTGTTGCAAAAATACAACATCTGTTGAAAAAAAACTCTAGAATACTGTCATTCTGAGCAAAGCGAAGAATCTTATTCTTAAAGTACGAGATCCTTCGTTTCACTCAGGATGACGGCATTAAAAAAAGGATTCCTGAGGAGGTGATGTCGCCTTTGAATGTGCCATTCCAAAATGCTTATAGGCTGAGAGTGTAGCCACCCGGCCTCTGGGAGTGCGGCTAATAAATCCTTGCTGAATTAAATAAGGTTCATACACATCTTCAATCGTATCTTTTTCTTCACTGATGGCTGCTGCAATGGTTTCTATACCCACAGGACCGCCTTTAAATTTTTCAATGATGGTGAGGAGTATTTTTCGATCCATAATATCAAAACCTTCCTGATCCACATCTAACATTTTTAGCCCTTCTAAAGCTACTTTTTTGGTAATAATACCATCCGCTTTCACCTCTGAATAGTCTCGAATCCGACGAATCAGTCGATTGGCAATTCGGGGAGTGCCTCTCGAACGCTTGGCAATTTCTCCCACCCCTTCTGTATCCGTTTCAATTTTTAAAATTTTTGATGATCGAGTTACAATTTTTTCTAAATCTGAAAAACCATAGTAATCTAGCCGATGTACAATTCCAAATCTTCCCCGAAGAGGCGAGGTTAAAAGACCTGCACGAGTGGTCGCCCCAATAAGGGTAAATTTAGGAAGGGTGAGTTTTACCGTTCGAGCTGAAGGACCTTGCCCAATAATAATATCCAAACAATAATCCTCCATAGCCGAATATAATACTTCTTCTACCACACGATTGAGACGGTGAATTTCATCAATAAACAACACTTCTTTTTCTTTTAAATTAGTCAGGATCGCAGCCAAATCCCCTTGTTTTTCCAACGCAGGCCCAGAGGTGCTGATCATGGTTACACCTAATTCTCTAGCAATAATATAAGCTAAGGTTGTTTTCCCAAGTCCCGGAGGACCATAAAAAATGCAATGGTCCAACGCTTCATTTCTTTGCTTAGCGGCTTGAATAGAAATAGATAAATTTTCTTTAATCTTATCCTGCCCTACAAAGTCTTCTAACGTTTCAGGGCGGAGTTTTTGTTCAATGAGAGAATCCGCTTCTTGCTGATTACTGCCTGTGATGATTTCATCCATTGGTTATGCTCTTAAAAAATGAAGAGATTGTTTCAATAATTCTTCAAATTTAGATTTTTCATTAATCCTAGATCTCACCTGAGACAAGGCTCGATCAATTTCTACTTGTTTATACCCCAAATTGGATAATGCCGAAACCAAATCGTGAATCACTTGAGAATCCGAAACCGTATCTGTGGCCACAATCACAGAAGAGAGTTTTTTTATTTTTTCTTTAAGCTCCAGGACTAATCTTTCTGCTGTTTTTTTTCCAATGCCTTGAATAGAACTTAGCCGTTGAATATTGGAAGTTAAAATAACAGTGGCGAGTTCCTGAGGAGAAATTTCAGAAATAACCGAAAGCGCTACTTTTGGCCCTACTCCACTCACCGTCATGAGTAATTGAAAAAATTCTTTTTCTCCGGCTGTTAAAAATCCAAAAAGCTGAATATTATCCTCTCGAACATGCGTATGAATATATAAATGAACTGCGTTTTCTATTTCAGGAAGCTTATAAAAAGTGGATGAGGGAATCGTAATTTCATATCCCACTCCATGAACATCCACAGTCACCTTATCTGTTTTTTTAAAAACAACATTACCTTTGAGTTGCCCGATCATATTTTTCCCTCACTTCATTGAATCTTATAGAATTTAGGTGACAAATAGCAATAGATAAAGCATCCGATACATCAAGTTTATAGTGAGCCAAATCTTTCACTCCCAACATTAAATAAAGCATTTTTTGAAGTTGCTCTTTAGAAGATCTTCCATATCCAATAATAGCTTTTTTAATTTGAGTGGGACTGTATTCAGACACCTCTACATTATAATTGGCACACACAGTTAAAACTGTCCCCCGGGCTTGACCCAACTTTAAACTACTGCTCACGTTTTTAGCAAAAAAGACTGTTTCAATGGCACATTCCGTAGGTTTGTACTGCTCAATCAGTATTTCTAATTCTTGATAGAGTTTTTTTAAACGAGCAGGAAAGGATTTTTCAGAAAAAAGAGAAATGGCTCCATAAGTAACTGCGTGTAACTTTCCCTCTTCTTCTTCAACAATACCATAACCCGTTACTCGGGAACCAGGATCAACTCCTAATACTCTTTTTTGAGTCATTAACTTGCGAGTTTTTCTATTTCTTTTTCATCAATATCAAAATTGGCATGCACCTTTTTTACATCATCATGCTCTTCTAACGCTTCCATAAGATTCAGCATGCGTTCAGCCGTTTTTCCTTCCAGGTGAATCGTGGAATTTGAAATCATCGAAATTTCTGCAGATTCATTTTTAATTTTATTATTTTCAAGTGCTTTACACACATTTTCAAAATTTTCTGGTGTTGTATACACCTCAAACACATCCTCTTCATCTTTAATATCATCTGCTCCCGCTTCAAGTGCTACTTCCATCAATTTTTCTTCTGTAACATTTTTTTTGTCGATCGTAATGACCCCTTTTTTGGTAAACATCCAAGCCACACTCCCTGCAGCTCCCATGTTTCCGTTATATCGAGTCAGTATATTACGAACTTCTCCTACCGTTCTATTTTTATTATCCGTAATTACTTCAACAATAAGAGCCGTCCCGCCGGGGCCATATCCTTCATATGTAATTTCCTCATAAGAAACCCCTTCCATTTCACCGGTTCCTTTTTTGATGGCTCGATCAACATTGTCACTGGGCATGTTGGCTTGTCGGGCCGTAATAATGGCCGCTCTCAGGCTAGGATTAAAATCAGGATCTCCTCCGCCCTTCCTGGCCGCAATGGTAATTTCTTTAATCAGCGTGGTATAAACTTTGCCTTTTTTAGCGTCTGAGGCTTCTTTTTTGTGCTTTATTTTTTTCCATTTAGAATGTCCAGACATAGTAGAGTTTTTAACACGCCAATTTTATGCTTGTAAAGAAAGATTTTTAGGCTTTATAGTTATATTCGGAGGGTATCGTTTATGAAAAAAGTTCTTTTTTTCAGTTTAATTGCTTTTAGTTTTCTGGTCGTTATTCCTATCTTTGCAGACAATGGCAATGATCCTGCTCCCGTTACTGTTGCTTCTATTCAGGTATTTCCACCCATGGCGTTTACACGGTATGGAGGGGAAGTGGAGTTTACAGCTCGTGCGTATGATAAAGATGGAAACTGGCTTAAAGATCTAGATCTGACAGGATGTTGGACCACATCGGCTGGGCTCATTGATGACTTTGGCCGATACATTGCCAATGTCGTGGGGTACCACACGGTTACCTGTACTTATACAGGACCTTATGAAGCACCCATTGGCACCCCTCTTCCAATTGAACCTGTTCTTATTGAAGGCACGGCAAGCGTAGATGTCGGAGAAGAACGACCTCGTTAATTACTTAACGACGATTCGTTTTTCGATTTTAGGCGCTATTACTTTTTTAGAAATAATATAGTTTTTGAGTGCACTTGAAATGACAAACCCCGTATCTTGGCGGGGTTTGTTTTTTAGGAGTTCATATCCATCCCCCCCATTGGCCACAAAGTCATTGGTGGCAAGAGAATATACTTTTTCAAGTTGTAAGGATTTCCCCTGAACTTTAACATTTTTAACTTGGCCGCCTTCTATAACAAAAGAAAGCCCAGCTACTTGTAAAAATCCCCCCGCCGGTCTGGCCAGAGAAGCCGATCGATTTAAAAGTTCTAAAATTTCTTGGCCTTTCAGTTTTAAAACCACAATCGTATTATTAAAAGGAAAAGCTCGTCTTACATCTCCAAATGAAACCTTCCCCTTTGGGATGGAGGCTCGAATCCCCCCTCCATTTTGAATGGCCACATCGGCTTTGGTCACCGATCGAAAAAGATCAGTTACAAGATTTCCTAAATTTGTCTCTTGCGATCGCACCACGTCTCTTTCTCCCATGAGATCCACCATAGATTCTCCAATTTTTTCATCAAAATATACTTTTGCTTTTTGAAGATAGGGCTCTAGGAAAGCAACCATCTCGGAATCTTCCGCCACTTTTTCATTGAGGTCATGCATCACATAAGAAAAACCTTTAATGAGCTGTTTCTTTTTATTAATTTTAATATGAAGTTCTCCCATATATTTCCCATATTGATAGGCCTGCATAATAGGAGTACGCCCCACTTCTACGGGTTTTGGAATCAAGATATGAGAGTGACCTCCGATAATAAAATGAATATGTGGATTTTCAGAAGCCAATTCAATATCTCCCTTATAGGGATTATCTGAATGAGCCCGATCTGGATAAAATCCCATATGCGTCAGAGCCACAAGGATGTCTGCTTTTTTCTCTAATTCAGGAAGTATCTTTTTAGCTTCTAAGATAGGATCTTTAAATTCAATATCTTTCACATACTTTACATTGGTCACCACTTTGGTTTCTTCGGTAGTAAGTCCTAAAATTCCTACCCGAATTCCTCCCACTTCTTTCACGATATAAGGTTTAAAGAGGCGGGCTTGAGTTTTCCTGTCATAAATATTGGCAGATAAAAAAGGAAAGGCGGACCATTGTTCTTGCATTCTTAAAGCGGGAAGAGAGTTATCAAAATCGTGATTTCCAATAGCCATGGCATCAAATCCTAGTATATTCATTCCTTTAAAGCTGGGTTCTCCCTGATTAAAATCGGCTTCGGGAGCTCCGGTATTGACATCTCCGGCTGAAAGGACCAACGCATTTTTATATTTTTTTCTGACGTTTTTAAGAATTGTCATTTGTTTAGCAAAACCGCCCTTGCCATTTTCGGACCAGCAGTATCCATGATGATCATTGGTGTGAAGAATCACTAATTCTGTTATTTGAGATAATTGATAGTAGAAAATCCCACCAACAAAAACACCGATAACGCCTAATAATATTAAATACTTTTTCATATTCCTCCTAATACGCCAGAAAATCAGCAAAGATAAACTGAAAAATAGTTTTGTCAATGTCTTTGTCCTTATAAGATCTCTGATAAGACCGCTGAAAAGCTTTCTGCAATTTATGATCAATTTTGATGGTTTCTAAATAGGGCGCATAAAAAGAAAGAGCCTCTGATCTCCTATTTAATAAATCCAGAGATCTCCCCTGAAATAAATTCAAGAGTGCACTTTCATGAACGCTTAATGTAATGGTTTTTCCCACTTCAAATGCTTTTAATGCCTCATCAAATCGCCTGAGCTTTAAGAGCATAAAACCTTTTGCTAAATGAAAAGCAAACTCTGAAGAGTCTTGTGCTAAGGCTTGGTTCAAACATTCCACTGTTTTTTCAAAATCTTTGTCATTTGAAAAATAATCATAGGCTTTCGTATAGGCTCGCATCGCCTCACCTTGATGCGTATGGATAAAAGGATTCGGAGAAATTTTTCGGTTAAAATCATATGTTTCTAAATTCCAATCAAAATCAAAGGGAAGTTCCATAAAATCCGATAAATTTGCTGGGGCCATGCCTGTTGAAACCCAAAACTTTTTTTGCTCCGGTCTAAAAAAAGCAGATTGAACATTATAAATGGTGGAAACCACCCTTCCAATGGCTTTGGTGGCTTGAGATTTTTGATCAAAATGATCTCCGAGAAGAGCAATCCCTTTCTTTTCGTCCATTTGACCTTTCAGTCTTTGGCACTCATCGATAAGACGATCATGACGAAAGTGATTATCTTCAGCGGTGGTTAAATTAAAAAACATTTCATGGTTTTTTAATTTTTCGCTAAAACAAAAATTAGATTGTGCAATCAGTCCATTCGTTGATTCGCGCACATAGACCTGGGAGGGCGACGTTTCAATCACCACCGCTCTTTTTTCTTTATGACTTGCTAGGGAAATAGCCCAATTCCCCGCTCTCTTGATATTTTTAACAATCTCTATCGCTTCATTAATGGTTTTGGCTTTCCTCACAATCTCATCGCACAGAATAACAACCGGCATTCCATGAGAGGTCACATGCGTTGAAAATAATTGATGAATCGCTAAAATAAGCCCAGATTCATTAAAACCGGTCACTCCAGGAACTTGAATCCCCCCCGAAGTAATTGAACAATACTTTTGTCCCTCTTTAGGATAACAATAAAGCACACTTGCATATTTGTCCCAATATTCAGCCACAGGAAAATCTAAATTTCTTCCCTGCATGAGCTCTTGGGTTTGGGTCATTTCACCCAATACAATAAAACTGGTACATCCAAAGGTTTGAATATTTTGTTTTTTTAAAAAAAATCTCCCGGCCGCATGCCGAGATAAAATCGTCATCGCATCGGGCATTGAAGCCGCTCTTAAAATATCCATCTCGCTAATGTTGGCAGCCGTGCTTAAGGCTTTAACTACCTTTTTATATTCTAGAGGAATATAGGCAATGAGGTGCTTAAACACCCAATCCATGTATTTCAAAACAACTTTTTGAAGAAGCGGATGTTTTTTTAAAGGCCCGTCATTTTGAAGTTCAAATTCAAATTTTTTGGATAAATAAGGGATCGGACCTTTTTGAATATCTTGGGCCAAAAGAGTTCCATGTTGAAAGGCCATCTCCTCTTCTGTTCCCCGAAGCTCTAGGATACGAACATTATTTTTAATTAAAAGCTTGGCCGGTCCGTATGTTTTAATATCCATGTATACTCCGATAAAAAAACAAAAAAGGGCTAACCTTTTGGGTCAGCCCTTTTTTAATTAATTGTGGCATCGCGCTACTCTCCCACACGGCTTCCCGTACAGTACCATCACCGCAGGAGGGCTTAACGGCCGAGTTCGGAATGGAATCGGGTGTGACCCCTCCGCTATAGACACCACAAACTTTATAAAAATTTCGACAATCGTATATTTTCATCCCGTTCTTAAAAAACAACTGGAAACTCATTTATGATAAAGACGCACGACCAATTAGTACTCGTTAGCTCAGAACATTACTGCTCTTACACACCGAGCCTATCAACCTTGTAGTCTACAAGGGGTCTTTAGGGAGCTTGCGCTCCAGGGATATCTTATCTTGGGGTTGGTTTCCCACTTAGATGCTTTCAGCGGTTATCCATTCCGAACATAGCTACCCAGCACTACTTCTGGCGAAATAACTGGTACACTAGAGGTTCGTTCATCCCGGTCCTCTCGTACTAGGGACGAATCACCCTCAAATATCCTGCGCCCGTAGTAGATAGAGACCGAACTGTCTCACGACGTTCTAAACCCAACTCACGTACCACTTTAATGGGCGAACAGCCCAACCCTTGGGACCTACTTCAGCCCCAGGATGTGATGAGTCGACATCGAGGTGCCAAACCTCCCCGTCGATATGAACTCTTGGGGGAGATCAGCCTGTTATCCCCGGCGTACCTTTTATTCGTTGAGCGATGGCCCTTCCATTCAGAACCACCGGATCACTAAAGCCTGCTTTCGCACCTGTTCGGCTTGTAAGCCTTACAGTTAAGCTCTCTTATGCTTTTACACTCTACGGCTGGTTTCCACTCAGCCTGAGAGAACCTTCGCGCGCCTCCGTTACTTTTTAGGAGGCGACCGCCCCAGTCAAACTACCCGCCTGACATTGTCTTCGAGCTGGATTACAGCCCTGAATTAGAATCTCAAAACGATCAGAGTGGTATTTCACTGTCGACTCAGCGGAAGCTAGCGCCCCCGCTTCAAAGTCTCCCATCTATTCTACACAAATCATTTCAAAACTCAGTGCCAGGTTGCAGTAAAGGTGCACAGGGTCTTTTCGTCCCACTACGGGTAATCGGCATTTTCACCGATCCTTCAATTTCGCTGAGAATCTCGTTGAGACAGCATGGAAGTCGTTACGCCATTGATGCAGGTCGGAACTTACCCGACAAGGGATTTCGCTACCTTAGGACCGTTATAGTTACGGCCGCCGTTTACTGGGGCTTCGGTTCACAGCTTCGCTCTTACGAGCTAACCGCTTGCCTTAACCTTCCAGCACCGGGCAGGCGTCAGACCCTATACGTCGTCTTGCGACTTTGCAGAGTCCTGTGTTTTTAGTAAACAGTCGCTACCACCTGGTTATTGCAACCCTTCTCGACTACGTCCGCGAGGGACTTCATCTACAAAGGGCACACTTTTTCCCGAAGTTACAGTGTTAGATTGCCGAGTTCCTTAACGAGAATTATCTCAAGCGCCTTAGGATTCTCTCCTCATCTACCTGAGTCGGTTTGCGGTACGATCACCAAGGTAATTTACTTAGAGGTTTTTCTAGGAAGTCTGGAATCAATCAGTTCTAGGGTGGTTAGACCCCACCACACGCTCCTCAGAGTATATGTGCTCCGGATTTACCTAAAGCACCTCCTTCGAGCATGTACTTACACATCCATCGGTAAGATGATTTATCCTTCTTCTCTCCCCATCGTTCAAACACTACCTTGATGGTGCAGGAATATTAACCTACTTTCCATCATCTACGCCTTTCGGCCTCGACTTAGGCATCGACTAACCCTGAGAGGATTAACCTTCCTCAGGAACCCTTAGATTTACGGCGAACGGGTTTCGCACCCGTTTTATCGCTACTCATGTCAGCATCAGCTCTTCCATCACCTCCACAAGTCCTTGTTGGTCTTGCTTCGACGGCCCATGGAATGCTCCTCTACCCCTGTAAAAATGACGAATCATTCTTACAAGTCGCAGCTTCGGTAATATGCTTTAGCCCCGTTATATTTTCGGCGCAGTCTCGCTTGACTAGTGAGCTGTTACGCTTTCTTTAAAGGATGGCTGCTTCTAAGCCAACCTCCTAGCTGTCTGTGCGCTACCACAACCTTTTCCACTTAGCATATATTAGGGACCTTAGCTGGCGATCTGGGCTCTTTCCCTTTTGACTATGAAGCTTATCCCCCACAGTCTGTCTCCTGTAGTCAAAGTTAACGGCATTCGGAGTTTGATTGGGTTTGGTAGTCTGGTAGGACCCCTAGTCCATTCAGTGCTCTACCTCCGTTACTTAAATTTACAAGGCCATACCTCTATATGTTTCGAGGAGAACCAGCTATCACGGAATTTGATTGGCCTTTCACCCCTATCCACAGTTCATCCGAGACCTTTTCAAAGGGCACCAGTTCGGACCTTCACAGGTTCTTACACCTGCTTCATCCTGACCATGGATAGATCATCCCGCTTCGGGTCTATTCCCAACGACTAATCGCCCTTTTAAGACTCGCTTTCGCTACGGCTCCACCTCTTTCGGCTTAACCTTGCCGCTGAGAATAACTCACTGACTCATTATGCAAAAGGTACGCAGTCAGGCATTTAAAGAGCAAGCTCTTTACATAGCCCTCCTACCTCTTGTAGGTAAACGGTTTCAGATTCTATTTCACTCCCCTCACCGGGGTTCTTTTCACCTTTCCCTCGCGGTACTATTACACTATCGGTCATTAAGAAGTATTTAGTCTTAGAAAATGGTCTTCCCGGATTCCCACAAGATTTCACGTGTCCCGTGGTACTTGGGATACTCTTTAGAAGTCTTAGCTTTTTCATTTACAGGACTTTAACCTTCTATGGTCTACTATTCCAGATAGTTCAACTAAAACTAAGTTTTGTAACTTCTTGGTGTTTCTGTAATAACACCCAAAGAGTCCCACAACACCCTATCTGCAACGCTTACAGGCTTACACAGATAAGGTTTAGACTATTCCCCGTTCGCTCGCCACTACTGAGGGAATCACAATTGTTTTCTTTTCTTGAGGGTACTGAGATGTTTCACTTCCCCTCATTCGCTTGAGTAACCTATGAATTCAGTCACACATTTTTAGGTGTTACCCTAAAAGGGTTGCCCCATTCAGAAATCTCCGGATCAAAACTCGTTTAGCAGTTCCCCGAAGCTTATCGCAGCTATACCACGTCTTTCATCGCCTCTTAATGCCAAGGCATCCCCCATTTACCCTTTGTAGCTTTACCATAAATTATAATTAAATAGAGAGTTTCCTATGCATTTTCAAAATTGAAACGAAATATATACGATTGTCAAAGACCGATTGCTAACGTTTAGCAAACTTTATGAAAACCAAAACTTTGGTGGGCCCAGGAAGAGTCGAACTTCCGACCTCACCCTTATCAGGGGTGCGCTCTAACCAACTGAGCTATAGGCCCCTGTGCTTTCCTGGTCTTCCAAAGCTAAACAGCAAGAAAATTTTTTACGAAATGACCTAATCTAAATATTATCCTTCGCTTTTGGCTTAGGATAACATCGATTTACTCCTTAGAAAGGAGGTGATCCAGCCGCAGGTTCCCCTACGGCTACCTTGTTACGACTTCACCCCAATCACCGACCTCACCTTGGCCATCCACCTCCTTGCGGTTAGTTAGATGTCTTCTGGTGAGACCAGCTCTCATGGTGTGACGGGCGGTGTGTACAAGGCCCGAGAACGTATTCACCGTGGCGTGCTGATCCACGATTACTAGCAATTCCAGCTTCATGAAGTCGAGTTGCAGACTTCAATCTGAACTAAGATCGGTTTTTTGGGATTTGCTCCACCTCGCGGTTTGGCTGCCCTTTGTACCGACCATTGTAGCACGTGTGTAGCCCTGGACGTAAGGGCCATGATGACTTGACGTCATCCCCACCTTCCTCCGGTTTGACACCGGCGGTCTCCTTAGAGTGCCCAACTGAATGGTGGCAACTAAGGACAGGGGTTGCGCTCGTTGCAGGACTTAACCTAACATCTCACGACACGAGCTGACGACAGCCATGCAGCACCTATTATACCGTGTATTGCTACAACCCCATATCTCTATGAGTAGCAGTATAATTTCGAGCCCAGGTAAGGTTTTTCGCGTTGCTTCGAATTGAACCACATGCTCCACTGCTTGTGCGGGCCCCCGTCAATTCCTTTGAGTTTTAATCTTGCGACCGTACTTCCCAGGCGGGATACTTAACGGGTTACCTACGATACGGAAGGGGTCAATACCTCCCACATCTAGTATCCATCGTTTACAGCGTGGACTACCAGGGTATCTAATCCTGTTTGCTACCCACGCTTTCATGTTTGAGTGTCAGTATTGGTCCAGAAAGTCGCCTTCGCCACTGGTATTCCTCCTGATATCTACGAATTTCACCTCTACACCAGGAATTCCACTTTCCCCTACCAAACTCTAGCAAGATAGTTTCCAATGCAGTTCCATGGTTAAGCCATGGGATTTCACATCGGACTTATCTCACCACCTACACATTCTTTACGCCCAGTAATTCCGAACAACGCTTGCACCCTACGTATTACCGCGGCTGCTGGCACGTAGTTAGCCGGTGCTTCCTTTGACAGTACCATCAAAGCTTATGGATATTAGCCATATGCCGTTTTGTCCCGTCCGACAGAGCTTTACAACCCGAAAGCCTTCATCACTCACGCGGCGTTGCTGCGTCAGGGTTTCCCCCATTGCGCAATATTCCCCACTGCTGCCTCCCGTAGGAGTCTGGACCGTGTTTCAGTTCCAGTGTGGCTGGTCGTCCTCTCAGACCAGCTAGCCATCTTGGCCTTGGTGAGCCGTTACCTCACCAACTAGCTAATAGCGCGCAGGCTCCTCCTTTAGTGATAGCTTACAAGTAGAGGCCACCTTTAACCTCTGTGACCAAAGTCTCTGTGGTCTTATTCGGTATTAGCAATCCTTTCGGACTGTTGTCCCAAACTAAAGGGTAGATTACCTACGTGTTACGCACCCGGTCGCCACTGTACTCATCCTTGCGGACTTTCTCGTTCGACTTGCATGTGTTAAGCACGCCGCCAGCGTTCGTTCTGAGCCAGGATCAAACTCTCCAAATATATAAAAATAGTTTGAATCACTAATGCTCGCAAAAAATTAAAACTTGCTGTTTAGTTTTCAAAGACCAAGATTTCCGATTATCGAAGTGAGTAGAATTATATAATGCTCATTTCAAAGTCAAGCAAATTTATCATCTAAAAATTTAATAAATAAGAGAGATAAGAATAAAAGCAATGCTCCCCACAAAAGAGGCCTGTATTCCAAAAATTTCCATAGAATCGCATCTGGCAAATAAGCACTTTTGATACTATTGGACACCAAAAAGCTTATTCCCACCCCAAAAGAAACAAGATATTTCCAAACTTTTGAAACCTTTTCATAAAATATAAAATAAAGTGCAAAAAAATAAGGCACTATTTGAAGATAAAATAATTCTTTATAGGCTAAAGGATTAAAGATCACTGCCAATATAAAAAGACCGGCCATGTCTATGTCCAAGCGTCTTTTATTTAAAAACCATACACTGAATAATCCAAGACACGTCCCTATCCAACTCAGATAGGTCGTTAAAGAAATGGTTGTCTTAATGTCAAAATATTCAAAAATGGCATAAGGTTCATGTCGCACAATAAAAAGCCATGAATAAAAGGATAACAGTGAATTATTTTTAGGACTATAAATCATAGTCGCTGGAGTCTGCCGAAGAAGTTGAACCCATTCTCTGGTATATTGAAAACACTGATCAATTCCTGTGTACAGTAGAGGAAGAAGAAGAAATCCTCCGATACAAAGAAGTGCATAAAACACAATTTTAAATCTCCCCCGCAGAAAAAAATAAGCTACAAAAAGAAGAGGAAATAATTTTATCATTAAAGAAGCAGCCAAAGGCATGGCCACTAAAAAATCATGCCGTTTTTTTAGAAAACAATAGGTCATAAGCATCAATAAAAATCCTATCAAAATATTTACCTGGCCAATTTTAATATGATAAATTAAATAGCGTGCAACAAAAGCCGTTAAAAGCAGCATCAACAAAAATTCTTTCCACTGAACCTCCTTCAAAGAAAGATTTTTAATAGAAAATAAAAGATAAAGGGTTAAAATAAAAAAAATGCCACAAAGTCCATTCCACACATATAAAGCCACGGTTTTGAGTAACCACGTCAACGGAGAAAAAAGAAAAGCAAAGAGAGGAGAATATTTAAATTCCTCACTCCCCCCATGAAAGATATAGATAGGTTTTAAATCTAAAAAATTTTGACTGGCCGCATAATAAATATCAAAATCCCCATATGCACGCTCAGGAGTAGTACGAAAGAGAAAGACACACAGAATAACCAAGAGAAAAATATAAAGAAGGATATGGACCCGACAGGCTTCGAACCTGCGACCCCTAGCTTGCAAAGCTAGTGCTCTCCCAACTGAGCTACGGGCCCACCATAAACGCACCAACCCTAATGAATGTTTCATGTTGTTGTCAACGTAATTCTATGTTATAATTAGGGAAATTTGATTGCCCCCTAAAAAGTTTAATTATTTTTATACTTTTTTAATATAAATATAAACCTTTTTGTTTTTCTGTCGTCCAATGGTCTTGGGTGCCAGAAAAGCGATAAGAATAAAGAAGGCCTTTTATGACACCCAATGAAAATATCAATAACTTAGTTTTAGAGTTTAAGGAAGGCAATGAAAAAGCGTTTAATGAACTTTTCTTACAGTTTCAAAAGCCCATCTATGGTCTGGCCATGCGTATCTTAGCAAACCATAGCGATGCAGATGAAGTCGTGCAAAAAACCTTCATGCAAGTTTATCTTAATCTTAACACCTTTAGGGGGGAATCCAGTTTTAAAACTTGGCTTTACAAAATTGCCATTAACCAGTGTAAAGACCATCTTAAAAATAAAGAACAACAAATTTCTAAGATTGATTTAGAAACCCCTGCCATGAAAAAACTAAAAGTTCAAAGTAGCCACCCTTTAAAAAAGATTATTGGAGAACAGCATACTCAAATTCTATTAGAAAAAATTAATGCCCTATCACAGCAACAAAAAACTGCCATTATTTTAAGGGTATTTGATGACTTGGCCTTTAAAGAAATTGCCGAAGCTCTAGATTGTACCGAAAGTACAGCCAAGGTTCACTATCACCAAGCTATTTTAAAATTAAAAGGAATGTTTAAAGATCATACGAGAGGAGAATTGAGATGAATTGCCATGAATGTGAATCCTTTTTAATTGATAATCATACGCATAATACGGAAGGTACATTGGAACATTTAAATTCTTGTACATCCTGCCAAGAATTTAAAAAACTCTTAGATTCTCTACAAGAACTTAAAAAAGCTCCTGTGGAAGATCCGGGTGAGGCTTATTTTTCAACCCTTCTTCAAAGAACAAGATCTCGTATTGAAGAAAATCAACCCCAGCCTCTTTTAAAACGTTTTTTTTCTCTTTTTTCTGTGCCTACATTTGCTTTTTCTGCAGCCCTAGGTGTTATTTTGGTGGTCCTGGCCGTTAATCAAATTGAAGATTTAAGTCTTTTTCAACAAAAAAATGTGTATGGCTCTTTGGCTAAAGAGTTAATTCGGATGGATTCTCATGATGTGTCTGACCATTCAGAAGATTCCATTTTAGACGACATGAATGATCTTGACGATGCACAATTGGAAGAGATTATTCAAAATTTAGAAGAAACCATGTTAGAGGCAACCGAAAGGACTTAACCATGAATAAAAAATATTTTTTAGGACTCTGGACATTTGTACTGTGGCTTGCCCTAAGCAGCCTTTCTCCCCTCGAGGCCACTCATCGCGTTGCAGAGCTCCAAAAGAAACTAAATACCATTCTTCATAAAAAAGTCGTTAAAGAACTCCACTTAGAAGGAGAAAAAAAAGAACACGTTTTAAAACTAATGCAAGAGTTGGATACCAAAAAAGTAGTAGCCATTGATCAACTCTTACACTTGCGAGAAGAGCTTTCTCAAAAGGAAAAAGACAAATCTATTTCTGAAGTGGATCTGGCCAAAATGATTGAAAAAATGGATTCCATTAAACAAAACATTCGATCTATAGAACAAGAAAAAGTAGATTCTTTAAAAAAGATTTTAACAGAAGAACAGGTCGCCAAATACATTGTCATCGAACATCGTGTGGCCGAAAAAATTAAGGCCGCCGTTCGCAGAAGACTCAAAGAAAACTTAAAAGAGACAAAAGAAGAACCCCACCATCATTAAGAGAAACAGATCCTTCGTTTCACTCAGGATGACGGTTTAAAAATTACCTTTTTAAATACTCTTTTCCCAACCTTTAAAATAACTTCACCGTTCGTATCCACGAGGGCTTTAATGTCTGATATTTTTTGATTTCCAATAGATACGGCACCTTGCTGAATGAGGCGTTTGGCTTCACTGCTGGTGGCCGCACAGTGAGAAAGTAGCATGAGCTGAGTGACTAATATTTTTGGATCAGTCACCGCTAATGCCACTTCTTCTATATCCGAAGGATTTTGTTTGGATTGAAAAATGCGATTAAATTCTTCCTGAGCCTTGTCGGCTTCTTTCTTGGAATAAAAACGAGTCACCAGCTCATAGGCTAATTCCATTTTGGCAAATTTAGGATTGAGTGTCCCCTGGTTTGCCTTTTCTTTCTTTTCTTCGATTTCTTGAAGTGAACAGCGGCTCAGTAAATTATAATATTTCCACATTAATTCATCAGAAATACTCATGACCTTTCCAAAAATTTGAGAAGGAGCTTCTGTCACTCCAATATAATTGTCATAGGATTTGCTCATTTTGCGAATCCCATCGGTTCCCTCTAAGAGTGGGATTGTTAAAACTACTTGAGACTCTCCCCCTTCTTCTTTTTGGAGTTGCCGTCCAACCAATAAATTAAAAATTTGATCTGTCCCGCCCAGTTCAACATCCGCTTGAACCATCAAACTATCATAGCCTTGCATCAGAGGATAAATAAACTCATGAATACAAATAGGAGTTCCCCCTTTAAAGCGTTTTGAAAAATCATCTCTCTCAAGCATTCGGGCTACGGTCATTCGAGAGGCTAATTTAATAACTTCCACAAAGGACATCTTTGAAAACCATTCGCCATTGTATCGAACTTCTGTTTTTTTCATGTCCAAAATCTTTTGAACTTGATCAAAATAGGTCTGAGCATTTTTTTTGATGAGATCTTGCGATAATTGAGGCCTTGTTTTTTGAGTTCCCGAAGGATCTCCAACTAAGGCCGTATAATCTCCGATAATTAAAACAGCATGATGCCCTAAATCTTGAAATTGTCTTAATTTTTGAAGGGCTACCGTATGGCCCAGGTGAATATCCGGAGCTGTGGGATCTACCCCCAATTTTACCCGCAATGGTTTTTTTGTTTTAAGTGATTTTTCAACTTTTTTAATAAAATCTTTTTCATCTATAAAATCAATGGTCCCACGTTTTAGTTCTTCTAATTGTTGTTGAGAAGTTATCATAATGATTCATTCACCCTTCGAATGGCTGTAGCTTTTCCGGTACGCTCTTCAATATCAATAATCACGCCTTGCAAACGAACATCGTTTTTGGCCACATCATATTTAGCTGGCATGCGTGTTAAAAATTTTCTTAGTACTTTTTCTTTATCAACACCAATCACAGAATCGTGGGGACCCGTCATCCCAGCATCAGAAATAAAAGCTGTCCCACCCACCCTTAAAATCTGTTCATCGGCCGTTTGAACATGGGTATGTGTTCCTAAGACTGCACTCACTCTTCCCTCAAAGAAAAATGCAAGTGCCTTTTTCTCAGAAGTAGTTTCTGCATGTATATCAATAATAATAACTTTTGTTTGAGAAGATATTTTTTTCCATTCCTCGTCTCCTACCTGAAAAGGGCAATCCAATTGATCCAAAAATACCCGCCCCATGAGATTAATCACTCCTACTTTAACCCCTGATTTTGTTTCCAAAACCAATGAACCTTTTCCCGGAACAGGGTAATAAACGGTCTTTGGATAATTGGCAGGGCGAATCAGTCTTGGCTCTTGGTCATAGATGAGAATTCCTTCTTTTTTATCCCACGCATGATTTCCAGAAGTTAACACATCCACTTTACTTTCCAATAAGCTCTTAATAATAGGAGGGGTTACCCCTACCCCACCCGCCGCATTTTCACTATTAGCAATCACAAAATCAATTTTTTCTCTTTCACGAAGTCGAGGGACCAGCGTTGCAATAGCCTGCCTGCCGGGTTCTCCCACAATGTCTCCAATAAATAAAATTCTAACCATATAAATTTACTGAATCGTCCTCATTTTCTTTTCTGTAATAATCATATGAACCGATCGATCCCACTGCTCTCGGGGGAGATGCTTCACCATTTGAAATTCAAAGGCAAGCCCTACCGTTTTTGAGGAGCAGTCAGAAAGCAAGCGATCATAATATCCCTTTCCATAGCCAAGTCTATGTCCTTTTTCATCAAAAACAATAGCCGGAACAACAACCATATCAATATCTTGCACCGCCACCGAAAGAGCCCCTGGCTTAGGTTCTAAAATAGCATAAGAAGCATGTTTCATAGATTTTAAATTTTTCACTTCACAAAAAGCCATGGTTTTTTTTTGCCGATTTATTTTTGGATATACTACTCTAATTTTTTTCTTTCGAAGATGTTTAAAAATCTCTCTGGTTGAAACTTCATTCTTACACTCTGCATAAAGTGCCACGGTCTTAACAGAAGATACTGTTTTTAAAAACTTTAAAAATCTTTTTTGAACAAAATCACTTTTTTTTTTGATTTCTAAAGGGGGATACGCAAGTCTTTCTTCTAAAAACCGTTGTCGAAGTTTCTGTTTATCACTACTCGGATTGGGCATCGATTAAATGAATAATATTCTTTGTCTTTTCTATGACCATACCCTTATAACTTTCAACTTCTCGTCGGCTTTTAAAAAGTTCATTGGCTAAATTAAGAAGAGTTAGAATCGTGGCATGATGAGTAGACATGGTTTTAGAATCTTTAGAAATAGCCTTAATCTGTTCATTGATGTAGCTCACCACTCGATCCACATGATCTTGAGATTCTTCACTCTTAATATTAAATCGCTGACCTATAATTTCTACTTCGTAGGTATGTTTCATGATAAAAAAACCTGTTATTTCAAGAAGTTTAGTGAGTTGAGTCTCGAGTGTCAAGAAAATTAAAGAGTTGCATTTAAAATATCAAATCTGCTACACTTTTTGATATGATTTGGCAAAAAGGTATTGTGGTTTTTGTAGGAATTGTCTTATTTTCTCTCTTTCATTATTCACCTGTCCAAGCAGCTGATTTTTTGAAATACTTTACCTTCTCTGAGGCCAATGTCTTAAAAATTTGGAAAGAAAAACTCTATAAAGGGAAGGTAGACTATAAAATTATTAAAGGGCCAGGGCAGGATTTTATTCAAGCCACTGCTAAAAATGCTGCCTCTGGCATTTACTATGAATTTCCAGATAAAGAATTTTATAACCCTACTTCTAAACCCTTCATCAGCTGGAAGTGGAAAGTGAACCGTTTCCCTAAAAAAGAAGATGAAAAAGTAGAAGATTTTGCAGCTCGAATCTATGTGATTTTCCCAGCCAAAGTATTTATTTTTTCAAAATGTATCGAATATGTCTGGGATGACAAGTTAGCCCAAGGTACTCGGACCAAAAGTTCACTTTCTAGCCGAATTCAAATTTTTGTTCTTCAAAATGGAAAAAAAGAAGGCTGGATACAAGAAGAAAGAAATGTGGTGGAAGATTATAAACAGGCTTTCGGAGAAGATGAAGTAGACGATAAGATTGGCGCCATTGCCTTTATGAGTGATAGTGACGATAGTGAAACAGAAGGCCAGTCTCTTTTTGATGAAATAAAAATCGGCTATTCCCACTCCATCCTTAAAAAATGAAATTTCGCACGCGTTATCTCATCCATCCTAAATTCCAACTTATGTTTTCAAGCAGCTTGGTTCTCATTGCCCTCATTGCTGCGCTCCTCGTTGGAATTCTGATTCGAAAACTCATTTATGCTAATAATTTAATTTTTGTTAAATATAATGTCCATCTTCAACCAGAGTTCTTATCGCTTTTGGCCAAAGAGCGCCATCTGGTTCTTATCATCTGGATTGGATCCTTTTTAGTCATTTCTGTTTTTTTATTTTTTGCGGGCATTTTTTTATCCCACAAAATGGCAGGCCCCCTCTATGCGCTGACCCGAGAGATGACCAAACTTAAAAATGGAGACTATACCGCATATCTTGGCTTAAGACGTCGCGATGAATTTAAAGAACTTAAAATTCCCTTTAATCAATGGGTAGAAATGCTTCGAACTATGACCGAAGATGACATCGAACACATCTCTCAATTATTACAGGATAAAGAAATTTCAAAAATGAAAGATGTCGTTGAATCTTTAGAGGCATTGTTAAAAAAGAAAAAAGCAGCGCTTATTCCGTTTTCTCAGAACTTATCTCACGAATCTTAACCGAGGTTTTAACACTTTCAATGGCATTTCTGGTTTTCACATCATATAAAAGATCTGCATATGCAGGACCTTTCCAACTCCAGTTGGTTCCAATAAACCCAATACAACTAGATACCTTAGCTGAAGCCATTTTTCTAAACATCACATGATCTTTTTTTGTAAATTTCCGTTTATCCATAAGATTTTGAATTAAATCTTTATTTTCATTGTTTTTTAAATCGTGATCCAGCACTTTCCACGCCTCACACTCTAAAAATGCTTTTTTATAATTATCTTGAGTATTGTCTCTCATCTTAATTAACCGATGAAGTACCTTCATGGTCCACGGCGTTACTCCTCGATTTAAAAAATAATCTTCTAAAAATAACAGAGCTCGATATTGATTTTTTTCAGATTCAGACCAGCTTTTCTTTGGAATATCTGAAAGCCTAAGCATTTCTTTTTCAATCAGTAAAAGTCCTTTATTATACAAAGGCTGAGACACTTCTTCACTCTGTGCTCTAATGGTCAAAGGAGCAAACATCACTATGCATAGAATAAAAAGTATTTTACTTAAATTCCAGTTTAAACCCCGCATAAATGGTATCCTTTCCAATTCTAAAATTCATTTTAACATCGCTGCTCATGATTTTTTTAATGGAATCTGTAAAGGCTGTTTTTGAAATAGTTGCTTTCCCCGGCAAGGCCACCAAATTGGTCAGCGCTTCAGCCGTTTCTTGTTGAACCTGACTGGTTTGAAATAAATTAGAATCATCTTTCGTAAGAGATGCAATCAACGCTGATTTTTCTTTCCAGGCTTGCTTTGCTACTTTTGTACCCGCTTGTTTTGCAAAAACAGTAGCTAACTTTGCAATATTGGGATGCCCACTGGCCAATTGGTTTTTAACCCCTTCTAATAAGAGACTCACCATCTCACTTCCCAATTTACTTTTTTCCCCTTCTCTTTGGGCATACCCTTGAGCCGTGGTATATAGCTGTGCCAACAAGGGATCATCTTTAAATTCTTCTGGAATATCGCTTTGGGCAACCCGAGGAGGTTCTAGGGGAACCCCATTTAAAAAATTATCTTGATCCCAATTAAAATAGACCACCCCTGTTGGTAAAAGCTGAAGTTCTAGATTTTCACATTTATTAAACACATCTTGAACATGCTGGATTTCAAGGGTTAATTTTTGATCTTGTTCTATGGGATCTTCTGCTACCAAATAAATTTGAGTATCTTTGGGTAAATGTTGTGCTTCGGCAGCATACACATAAGATGTCACAAAAAAACAAACCATCCGATGAAGATCGGGATTATCAATATAAAGTGGATTTTTTTGATCCTGAAAAGAAGCCTTAGATAAAATAGACTCGGCATATTCTGTTAATATTTCCATCGTTTGTGAATTAAATAAACCATATGTTTTTTCACCAATATTTTGTGCCTCTAACCGGACAAATACTTGTACCAAAGGACTTTCTTGTGGGTTTTTAAGCACAGGGGTTACCATGGCCGGTTTTCGTTGTTTTACCGATTTTGAAATAACCCCTTTTTTAGCAAGACTTATCCCCATACTCCCTAAGAGTATAACGGCACAGACGATGCTCGTATATTTTAAGATGGAGACGCTCTTAACCATTTTTCTTTATCCTTTTTTAAACTTTCAATGATCCTGACCGCACCTTGCAATTGAGGAGCTGAACATCTCTCTTGCAATTTTTGCCAAAAATCCACTTCCTCTTTTAGGCGACTTCTAAGAGATTCTAACGTGACATTAAAAAACTCTTTTACTTCTTGAAGAGCATCTTTCTTTCTTAAAAAAAGAGGAGTCATTAAATCCTGCTCTAAAACAATTTTATTCATTCTGCGACTGAGCGCAAAAACAGGCCCAGCTACCCGATGACTTAAAAATAATCCCCACACCGATAGCATCCCTGCAAAAATAAAAAATCCACTTCCTGCAGTGAGCAACACCCAATATCTTTCTTGAGCCAAAAGATCTTCTACTTCTGGAAAAAGATGAAGCCCGCTCTCTAGCTGCACCATCCAATTCACTTCAACCAGATAAAAAAGAAGCCCACCAATGACCGATACGGCAAATAAAGAGGCCAGAACAAAAATTCCCATATATCGAAGCTGAAACCCTCGATTAATTAAATACTGGGTTCTGCGAACCTGTTTTCCTTGTTCATTCATTGTAAATTCACTAATAAAATCAATATGTTATGTTATGTTTCGGTCTCAATCTCTAGTAACGTTCCACCTAATGTCTTAATTATACCAAGGGAGGTTTTAAAAGTAAAATTCTGCCGTATGTCATCGCCTGGCTTGACCGGGGAATCCATTCTGGTAGAATAATAAGTAAATCGTTGGTTGGGGTAATAAGGTGTTCTTTAAAAAAAAGTATTTGAGTGTATTTCTATTGTTTTTGGCCATGGGTGTATTGTATTGGCTTAAAGATTCCCCTCCCCCTTTCCAAAAACCACTGTCAGAACCTGTAGAACAAAAAAGAATTCCCGCCCAGAAGAGTCCTCTTAAAAGCACCTTTATTAAAAAAATTGCTTCGGGTCCTAAAAAAATTCAGATCGTTAAAAATAGTAAAGGAGAGCGATATATTGCAGATGAAATCATTGTGGGGTTTATCGTAGGAACTTCTTTAAAAGATGTAGAAAACATCGCCAAACAATTTCAACTGACCCTTTTAGACTATCATTCACAAACCGGTGTCGCGCAGTTTAAACTCAATACCTCTCTTTATACGGTTTCTGAAATCATCAATCTTATTCAAAAAGATCATCACCCAAAAATTAGATACAGTGAACCCAACTATGTCATGACGCTCAACATCACAGAACTACCCAATGATTATGATGAGGCACTCTGGTATCTTAAAAATAAGGGAGGAGAACTTTCTCCCTTTAAAACGGAAACTAAAAAAAATGCAGATATTGCTTTTGGGAAAATTGTAGAAGCCTGGGCATTAAGGTCAGAAGGTAAAGTCATTGTCGCCATTCCCGATACAGGAATTGATATTTACCACCCGGATTTTACAGAATTAAACGCTTCCGATCTTTCTCAACAAAAACTAACCATTGAAAAAACTCACATCTGGAAAAACACTGCAGAAATCCCAGATGACAATATTGACAATGACCATAATGGCTATGTCGATGATACGTTAGGATGGGATTTTTTTAATATTGATAACGATGCATCTGCAGACCTTAATTTTTTGGAATGGATTGATGAAAATGTGTCAGAAAATGAACGCGACCAATATAAAGAACAACTAAAAACCGATGAAGAAGCTTTAATTAAAGAAGCCTCTCATGGAACCCATATTGGGGGAGTCATTGGAGCTCTCTCCAATAACCAAAGAGGCATTCCTGGAATTGTTTTAAACGATATTGAAATCATGCCTCTTAAAATAGGCTCTATCTCAATTATTGAAGAAACCGATGAAACCACAAATCAAACTACCAAAAAACTAGGATATAGCCTGGCTAACTCCATCGTCGTTGCTGAAGCTATTGAATATGCAAAAATCATGGGAGCCCAGGTGGTTAATCTTAGCTGGGGCTCTACGGGAGCATCTCAAACCATTAAAGATTCTATTAAAAATGCGCCCAATATGTTGTTTGTAGCCGCCGCCGGGAATGAAGGAAAAAATAACGATACAACGCCTTATTATCCTGCCAGCTTTCAATTTAATCATTTAATATCTGTGGCTGCCACCGATCCTAAAGATACTTTAGCCAGTTTTTCAAACTACAGTCCAAAACTTGTCCACGTGGGAGCTCCGGGAAGATACATTCTTAGTTTAAAAGCAAGCCTCCGCGATATCCAAGATGCAGACTCCTTTCAAAAAAATGAATACATTTACATGAGTGGAACATCGATGGCAGCTGGAGTTACGTCAGGCGTAGCGGCTCTGGTTTATTTAGAATTATTAGAAAAAAATACCCCTAATGATAAAAAAACAGATCCTGGAGAAATAAAATTTGCACTCACTCAATCAGCAAGGCGCTTAACTTCCTTAGAAAATAAAACAACTGCCGGCGGCATCATCGATCTTTACAGCGCTTTATATCTCATTAATAACAATGAACTTCCTACTTATGTCCCTGAACAATTTCCAGACGATACAGTAGCCATTTCTGCCTCGGATCAAAAAGAAGATAAAACATTCAATTTGGGAGCCTGTGGTTTTATAGATACCCCTACTTCTTCACATTCTTCTGGACCATCTTCTCATCAGTTGATTGGATTTTTTATTCCTTTTATTTTATTCTTGTGGATATTTTTCGGCATTCGCCTTTTCAAAAAGCATGTCTAAAAAAACTTTTGCCTGAAAGGGGATAAGATCTTTTGATTTTTCTCCGATTCCTAAATAAACAATGGGAACTGAAATAGTATCTGCTAATGTTAAAACCATCCCTCCTCTAGCAGAACTATCCAGTTTTGTAATAATAAGCCCCGTTAAGCCTAAAGTCTCATGAAATTCCTGACACTGAGAAAGAACATTATGCCCTGTTGTTGCATCTATCACCATCCATATTTCTGGAGCAATTTCAGGTAAAACTTTTTGAACCGTTCTTTTCATTTTTTTAAGTTCGTCCATGAGGGGCTTTTTGGTTTGAAGTCTACCGGCCGTATCACATAAAATAATGTCTATCCCCTTTGCTTTGGCCTGTACCATCCCATCAAATAATAAGGCCGAAGGATCCATTCCCATTTTTCCCAAAAAAAGTTCAATATTGAGCTTTTGTACCCACTGATCCAATTGCTCTTGTGCAGCTGCTCGAAATGTATCGGCCGCAATACACAAAACCTTTTTATGTTCTTGGTTAAAAAGGAAGGCCAGCTTTGCCAACGTGGTTGTTTTTCCAACACCATTCACACCAACTAAAAAAATAACCGAGGGATGAGAAGAAGTGATCGCCTTTTTTTCAAGCGCTATTAACTTTGGCAATGCTATTTCATAAAAAATAGTTTTGACTTCTTCAAAAGAAAGCGAGGAGGAACAACTCATTTTTTCTTGTAAGGCTTTCATGATTTTTTGAGTGGTCTCTACTCCAACATCTGACTTATACAGTGCTTCTTCTAAAAGTTTTAAGGATTCTTGAGATATTTTTTTTTTAAATCCAAATATATTCACAAGATTACGCTGAGGCTTCAGGTTGATGGGGAACTTTAGACGTTTTTTGAGTCATTTGAACTGCTTTTTCCAATTTCACAGAAATAATAGAAGAAATTCCGGGACGTTCCATCGTTACTCCATAAAGCACATCGGCCATGGCCATGGTTTTCTTATTGTGTGTAATCACAATAAATTGAGATTTATCGGTCATGGTCTTCACCATTTCATTAAAACGCCCCACATTGGCATCGTCTAAGGGAGCATCTACTTCATCGAGCACACAGACAGGACTTCGCTTCATAAGAAAGATAGCAAAAATAAGACTAACGGCGGTTAATGCTTTTTCTCCCCCAGAAAGCAAATTAATATTTTGAAGTTTTTTCCCAGGGGGTTTGGCCATAATGTCTACCCCGGTTTCTAAAAGATTATGCGTATCCGTTAAAATGAGCTCTGCTTTCCCACCTTGAAATAAGAGAGGAAACACTTTTTTAAAGTTATTATTGACTACTTCAAATGTTTCATTAAATCGCTCACGGGTAATTCGGTTAATTTTTTCGATAGTTTTTTTAAGACTATCTAAGGATTGTAAAAGATCTTGTCTTTGTGTTTCTAAAGATTGATATCGTTGGTTTAAACTATCAAATTCTTCAATGGCCGTTAAATTAATTTCTCCCATTCGAGCTATTTTTTCTTTGAGAGTGGCTAAAAGTGCTTTATCTTCTTCGGTAACGGTTTTTAGTTTATAGCGATCCGCTACCGCACCTAAATCAAGCACATATTTTTCTTCCACTTGGCTTTTTAAATGTTTGATCGACATTTGATACTGGGAAATTAATAATTCCTTAGCATGCATTTCAGATTCAATGTGAGAAAACGTCAGACGATGTTTTTTTACGCCCTCTTCTAAAACCCTAAGCTTTTCTTGCTGTGTATCAAATTCTGTCTTTAAAGAAACAAGCGTCATTCGACAGGTCTCTAATTCCGAAATTTTTTGATTTAAAGATTCTCTGGCTCCCGTTATTTCACCTTGAATAGCCTCTTGCCGTTCCTGAGATAAACAAATAGCTGTCTTTTTTTCTTCAAGCTCTTGATCGAGGGTTTTTAAATTTTGTTCCAAATGCTCTTTTTGTCTTTGAATGGCGGATTCTTTTTCTTTTAGGGCTGCTCTATCTACTTGAATTTGATGAATATCTTTCTTTTGTTTTTCAATATCCTGAGCTACCCGACCTTGGGTTAATTTTTCAGTTTCCAAAGATGCTTCTTTAGCTTTTTTTGTTTCTTCTAATAAGCTAGCATTATTTTTTTCTTTGGAAAGAGTTTGAAGAAGCTCTTGCCGGCTAAGCGTTAATTCTTCTTTTTCAAAGGTCAAGACTTCCTTTTCTTCTTGAAGACGTTCAAAATCCTCATCTGTTTTTGAAATATCTTTAGAAAAACTGGCGTGGCTTACTTCTTGCTCGTGAAGTCCTTGAGAAATTTTTTGAATCTCTTCGGTTATGGCTAAAATAGTTCTCTCACCTTCTTCAACCTCCCCTTGAGAATTCTGATAGGCCACTTCAAGTGTTTTTTGTTTTTCTTCTAATTCTTTTATTTCACGTTTTTTAAATAAAATTCCGGGCTGAGCATCGTTATACATGCCTCCTCGAATAACCCCTGAGGCATTTACCATTTCTCCTTCCACCGTTACAAAGGTATAAAGATGGGGAGAACGATCCCAAAATTCAAAAGCCGTCTTTAAATCCGGCACTACATAGGTATCCTTTAAAAGGTGCTGAAGAAGTGCTTGATAAGGATCTTTTACTTTTATTTTTTTCCATAAAGGTTCTAAAGAAGTCACCTGTAATCGATCGACCGGAATAGACGAAGTCTGATTTAAAACAATAAAATGAGCCTGACCGGATTTTTGTGCTTTTAAATACTCAATAGCCTCTAAGAGACGTTGCCGATCTTGAATAACAATATATTGAAGTTTTTGTTGCAAAACTGTTTCTGTGGCTACTTCATACTGAGGATCTACTTCTATGACATCAGCCAAAATTCCTAAAATCTGATAGGCTGTTTTTTGAGGCAATAATTTCTGAGCTCCCACCTCAAATCCTTCCAACCTTCTTTCAAGCTCTTGTAATGAATGAAGCCTGGAACTGACTTTTTGTAGCTCTTCTTTGGCGTTATCTTTGAGTGCACGCTTTTGTTCCAATACTTCTTTTTGATGCACTAACCGCTCATTAGAATCTTTCAGCGCTTCTCCCAAATCTTTTTGTTTGGTTTGGACCTCTGATATCTGGTGCTCAGCGGTTTCTTTTTGGTATGAAACATGCTCAATATCAGTTTTTAATTTTTCTGCTTCTTCTTCTAAATGTTCTTCTTTAGCATCTAAACTCTTTTTTTGTTGCTCAATATTGACAATGGTATTTTGGCATTGCGCTAAACGGGTAAGCAGTGAAACCAATTCTGACTGATGTTCTTCAATTTTTTGATTTAAGACCCCTTGTTTTTGAATTTCCCCTTGAAGGACAACCTCTTTTTCTTCTTCTTTAGTTTTTAACTGCCCATCTTCTTTTAAGAATTCATCCGCAGCATCTACCAATGTTAAAATATTTTTTTGAAGCTTCTCCTTTTTTTCTACGATAACCACTTCATCTTTTTTATCTTTAAGTTCAAGGGCTTTCCAATTTTCTGTTTCTTTCTTTTTAATTTCGATTTGATTTTCCAGTTCTTGAATATGATGTTGCAACGAATACACTGATTCTTGAGAAACCTGTAAATCCTTTTCTAAAGAAGTGAGATGAAGTTTTAATTTTTCAATCAGTGCTTCTATCTTTTGAATTTCTGCCAAAAATTCGCCGTGCTGATTTTTGTGTTCTTGAAGCGCAGTTTCAACTTCTTTAAGTTTTTGAGAAAAATCATCATATTCTCGACTCATCAATGTTAATTCTATTTCTCGAATTTGTTCTTTAATCTGCTTATATTTTTCTGCTTTTTTTGCTTGGCGCTCCAAACTATCAATTTGTCGTTTAATCTCAGAAATAATGTCATTAATGCGCAATAAATTTTGATCTGTGGCATCCATTTTAAGAGAAGCTTCTCGTTTCCGACTCTTAAATTTGGTAATACCGGCAGCTTCTTCAATGAGACTTCTTCTGTCTTCTGGCTTTTGGCTAACAATTCTTCCAATTTGTCCTTGTTCGATAATAGAATAAGACTTTGTCCCAATACCGGTATCCATAAAAAATTCAGCAACATCTTTTAGCCGACAAGGAGTTTTATTAATGAGGTATTCGCTTTCGCCCGATCGATATAAACGTCTTGAAATGGTCACTTCGGGAAATTGACTATATTCGGCAGGCACTCCTCCATCTTCTGTAGAAAAAGTAATATTGATTTCTGAAAGACCAGACGGAGGTTCTTGATCACTTCCCGCAAAGATCACATCCCCCATCTCTGTACCCCGAAGATGTTTGGCACTTTGATCCCCCATTACCCAAAAGAGAGCATCCACCACATTACTTTTGCCACATCCATTGGGACCTACAATGCCTGTAATCCCATCCTCAAAATGAAGAGTGGTTTTATTCATGAATGACTTAAATCCGATGAGTTCTAAACGCCGTATTTTCATAGTTTAAGAGCTTAAATGACTATATATTACAGTACTTTAACAGACAATACTTTAACAGCAACGATCTTTTTTAACGTATCACGTCTAAAGTATTTTTTCTAGGCAATTTTTTGGGATTTTTGGGTAGGTTTTTCAGAATCCTGAGCTGCAGATTCTTCCTGGGCTTCTTCTTGAGCCTCCTCTAGAGCGCCTTCAAGATCTTCACTTTCTAAAAGCGAGGTTCCAAGTTTCAATGCTCTTAAGACTCTTTCAATCCGCTCTTTCCACAATTGAACTTTCTTTTCCGAATGAAGTGCTTTTTCGCGAATATTTTCTATTTCATATTCTAAGGAATCCATTTTTCGTTTAAACTCTAAAAGTTTTTTATCTTTCGTCATCAGGAGAGTTTCGGAATCTTTTTTTAAGATCTCCAGTTTTGCTTCTAATTCTTTTTCACGAACCCGGATATGTTGAATATCTCGCTTCACTCTTTCTTTAAGTTCTTCATATTTTTTATTGGC
The DNA here is from genome assembly GCA_001797335.1 of Deltaproteobacteria bacterium GWA2_38_16. Lineage (GTDB taxonomy): Bacteria > Bdellovibrionota > JACOXK01 > 2-02-FULL-40-11 > 2-02-FULL-40-11 > 2-02-FULL-38-15-A. The sequence continues at coordinate 41,365 of MGPE01000013.1, read as the reverse complement.
CTGATCTAGTTTTCGCTCTTGGGCCAAAAGTTTATCCGTTTTGGTTTGAAGTTCTTGTTCTCTGGATTTTATTTCTTTCCCATAGCGATCTCTAAGCTCCTCATTTTCCGCCGTCAAAAGCTCAATGCGCTTTAAAAGATCCTGATGTTGTTCTACCATTTTTTTATGCTCATATTCCGTCTCAGAAGCTTTTTTCTCTGCAATGGAAAGTTGTTCCTTGGCTCGGCTAAAATCTTTTTCAAAATCAGAAAGCTCTTTTTCCTTTAACGCCAGATATTCTTTTAGGGTCTTCATGTCTCCGTCATTCGGAGGTGCCCCTCCGTCATTCTGAGGGCCAGAGGCCCGAAGAATCTCAGGACCTAGATCCTTCGCAGAGCTCAGGATGACAGGCTCTTTCCCTAAAATCTTTTCACACATCCGAACCAGTTCATCTGCTTTAATAGGAGAAACCATAAAAAATTGAATAAGCGGCTTCCATTTTTCTTCTTCTTTTTCTATTTTTTTCCCTAAGGCTTCACTCCCCATCAAAATAATGGGACAAACCGTTTTATTGGGAACACTTTTAATATTTTTAATCACTGTCAATGCATCAAAATCAGAAATGTCTTCCCCCACTAGGATCAAATGAGGTTCAAAACTTTGTGCTTTTTCAACCCCCAGAGCTCCTGAAGAAATACTTGCCACTTCCCACCCATGTTCTTGAAATAAACGAATACACTCTAGGTTTAGAGCAGATTCTTTTTGTATCCATAATATTTTTGTATTCATGAAATTCTTTAATAGTTCTAATGGGTTAGATAATTACGTTCAGCCCCCCACTGGCACTTTTTAAAGTGCACTATACTTATATTGTACCTAAAAGTTCTGAGATGTCAAAATCTTATAGTTTTTCGAATTTTAGGCCTAAATCATCTGCCACAGTTTTATAGGTTACTTTTCCTTGGCAGATATTAACGCCTTTATAGAGTGCTTCATTTTCCTGAATGGCTTTTTCAAAGCCCTTATTGGCTAATTGCAGCACGTAGGGAAATGTCACATTGGTTAGCGCATAAGTTGAGGTTCTTGCCACAGCAGCAGGAATATTGGTGACTCCATAATGAATCACCCCTTTTAAATCAAACGTGGGATTATCATGAGTCGTAGGCTTCATTGTTTCAATGCAGCCCCCTTGGTCAATAGAAATATCAATGAGGACAGAACTAGGTTCCATTTTAAAAACCATTTCTTTGGTCACAAGTTTCGGAGCCTTGGCTCCGGTAACAAGCACGGCTCCAATCACCAAATCAGATTCTCGAACAGATTCTTCGATATTAGAAATATTAGACATTAAGGTTTTAATTTGAGTTCCAAAAATATCATCCAAATATTCAAGCCGTCTCACATCTCGATCAACAATCGTTACATCGGCTCCCATCCCTACAGCAATTTTAGCTGCATTCATTCCGGCCACTCCGCCACCCACAATGGTTACTTGTCCTCGCTTTACCCCTGGAACCCCTCCCAATAAAACCCCTTTTCCTTTATCAGACTTATCTTTTTGCAAAAGATAGGCTCCCAATTGAGGAGCCATTTTCCCAGCCACTTCACTCATGGGTTTTAAAACGGGCAAAGATCCATCCGAAAGTTGAATCGTCTCATAAGCAATGGCACTGACTTTTTTATTCATCAATTCTTTGGCCAATGTAGGAACGGCTGCCAAATGAAGAAAGGTAAATAAAATCTGCCCATCGTGAAGATAATGCGTTTCTGGATCGACAGGCTCTTTTACTTTTACAATCATGTCACTATCGTCATAAATTTGTTTAGCCGAATCGACTAAAATCGCACCGGCTTCTTGGTAATCTTCATTGCGAATGCCACAGCCCATCCCTGCATTTTTTTCGACTAGGACTTTATGACCTTGCTGGACTAACACTTTTACGCCAACTTCAATAAGACCCACACGATTTTCGTGATTTTTAATTTCTTTTGGAATACCAATAATCATATATTTATTTAAAAACGTTGCGTCAGGTAGAGAGGATTAACGACCGTTTCTAATTCAGAATCCATTTTTACTTTAAACCACAGATAATCATTTCGATACTTTGGTAAATAAGCGTCACTATATTCAAAAACATCTTCTGTAATCTTAACTGTCTCTACCAAACCTTGATGACTATAAATCTCAAGCTCTCCACCGTTACCACCGGTCACTTTTATCTGAAGAAAAAGACTTTGTAAAGGAAGTAATAACACTTCTTCACCAATGCCAAAAGCCTGCCCATCTATTCGGATAGCATGTATATCTACTCGGGGAGAAGCTGGGGAACGCAAAACCTGAATTTTTCCAGCTTTTAAGGATTCAAACAAAACATTTAAAGACCGTTCTTCAACCAAAATAAGATTGGTAGATTCAAAGGGCGCTCCATAAAAATTTCCTGCATGATAATCACTGCCACCTAATAAAAATAATTTTTTGCCCATCTTTAACTGCCCTTCCCACCATTCAAGGGTGGCCCCTGGCTGCATAAAAGAAGAAAAATTAAGTTCAATGCCATCAGCATCATATAAATTAGCTGGCCACCGATGAGGAACGTATAAAGATTTTGGGTGATTAATAATCACCAACCCTCCCCGGGTGTGGGTTTCATCCATCATGTCGATATAATCACTGGCTTCTAAAGTGGTACGAGGATGGCGGGGAACAATGGCTTTCCCCTCATGATCTGCATGAAATCCCAGAAGGCTCGCATGCCCTCCAAACATATTGGTCCACTCCATCGCAGGCAAGAGAAGCACTTCTTTTTCTTCTTGAAATACGGGATCAAACCATTGGCTAATCGTATTATGGTCGGTAATGGCCAGAGCATCAATCCCCTCTTCTTTGGCTTGGTCAATAAGTGCTTGAATGCCCTCGCTACTATAAGAATCTTCAAGATCTGTACTTTCTGGGAAACGACTAAAGGTATGATCGTTATGAGAATGAAGATGATTTTGAAAAAAGATCCAGGAAGATTCTGCCCAGCCAAATACAGAAAAGGTAGATACAGAAAAAAGAATACCGATGATTTGAAGTTGGACCAACCTAAACGATCGGAACAGGTTCACTATTGTTTCATGATATAAAGCAGATAAGAGCTACCATCCTTAACAATATCAATGACTTGATGGCCTTCACTCAGCACAGAAGTTGGAACATTTTCCATATGTTCTCCTGCGTTCAGGCGCACTTGGATAATATCCCCACTTTCAATAGAGGCTAAGGCTTGCTTTGTTTTTGAAAAGGTAAAGGGGCAAATATCCGCTCTTAAATCCAGCTTTTTTACGGTTTCGTATAATTCCATAAGTTAAGAACTTCTAACACATCATTTCTAGCCCGTCAAACTCTACTTACCTAAATATTTTTTGGGTCCTGTCATCGAAGGACGCTCTCCATCGTTCGTCCTCACTTCGTTCCGGTCGCGTCGATGGAGCCTCTCCTTCGATGCCACCCATTCAAATAATATAGTTTGCTCTTTCCTTTGACTTCATAGAATTGATACGTTAAGACCGAATACAATGAAATTAAAAAAAATATTTACACTCCTTCTTTCTGTACTTTGCCTATTTTCTCTTACGTTTTGTTCCAAAAAAGCAAAACTTTCTAATGACACACTCTACTTTAATTTAGAAACAGAACCTCCTACACTGGATCCTTCCAAAGCTGCCGATACGACTTCAAGTTTGGTTATTGAAAATACGATGGATGGACTTACAGATTATGACTTTTCTACTCCAGACCTAAAGATTATCCCCAAGGTCGCAAAATCCTGGAAAATTACACACAGCGGATCTGTCTATACGTTTTACCTGCGAGATGATGTGTATTGGACTGATGGAAAAAAAGTCACTGCCCCTGATTTTGAATATTCTTGGAAACGGATTATTGATCCTAAAACCGCCTCTGAATATGCCTACTTTTTATTTGATGTTAAAAATGCTCAGGCTTTTAACGAAGGGAAAATCAAAAATATTGCTGATGTGGGGATTAAAGCCCTAGATGACTTTACGTTTCAAGTAACCCTCACAAAACCCGTAGCCTACTTTTTACATATTTCCACATTTCCAGATCTTTCCCCTTTAAGAAAAGACATTATTGAAAAATATGGAGATGCCTGGACAGAACCAGAACATATTATAACCAATGGCCCTTTTAAATTGACTCACTGGAAACATGATTATCAACTCATTCTTGAACGCAATGACAATTATTATGGAGCCAAAGCAAAACTTAAAAAAATTATATGCTTTATGATTGTGGAAGCTTCTACCGCGCTTAGTCTTTACCAAACCAAAAAATTAGATATTATTCGGCAAGTTCCTCCGCTAGATATTCCTCATCTTAAAAATACACCGGAATATCGCTCGGGAAATTATTTAAGCACCTACTACATTGGTCTTAATACGAAAAAAGAAGCCCTTTCGAATGCCTATGTAAGACGTGCTTTTTCGGCAGCCATTAATAGAACAGAAATTACCGATATGCTTCAAAAAGGAGATATCCCCACTTCCACCCTTATTCCTCAGGGAATGTTGGGACACAATCCTTCTATTGGCATACCCTTTAATCCTACCCAAGCCAAAGAATGGATGAAAAAAGCAGGCTACGGTGAAGGAAAAAAAACATTTCCACCCATTACACTTCTTTTTAATACCAGCGAGACTCATAAAACCATTGCCGAAAGCCTTCAGTCTCAATGGAAAAGAAATTTAGGAATTGAAGTTCGTCTCGATAACCAAGAATGGAAAGTATACACTAATTCACTTCAATCATCTCACAAAGAGCCTCTTAAAACTTCGTTTGATATTTTTCGTTTGGGATGGAATGCCGATTATCCAGATCCCGATAATTTCATGAGTCTTTTTACTTCCTATAGCGACAATAACCACACTCAGTGGGGAAGTAAAACATTTGACAAAATTGTCGAAAAAGCAAAGCTCATGGGAAATAATCCACAAAAACGAGTAGAGCTCTATAATCAAGCCCAAAAAATGCTCCTAGAAGAAGAGGCTGTGATTATTCCTCTCTATATTTATGCTCATCAATCGATGTGGAGAAATGAAGTTAAAGGGGCAAAACTCAATCCTTTAGACCGTTGGAGTTTAGACGAATTTTGGCTTGAGCGATAATGATCCCTTTTATTTTAAAGCGCATTTTTATTTCTATTCCAGTTATTTTTGTTTTAGCCACCATTACTTTTTGTATTATGCGCATTACTCCGGGCGGCCCTTTTGATAAAGACAAAGCCATTCCCCCAGAAATTAAGGCCAATATTGAAGCCAAATATCATCTAGATCGCCCCCTTTGGTCACAATATTTTTATTATATGAAGGGGTTAATTCAAGGAGATCTGGGCCCTTCTTATAAATATTTGGGGCGCTCCGTGACAGACATCATTAAAGATAGCCTTCCTGTTTCCGTAGAACTGGGACTTTATGCAGCCTTTCTGGCCTTTCTTTTAGGAATTCCTCTGGGAATTATTGCCGCCTATAAGCATGGAACCTGGTTAGATAGTTCTTCTATGTTTATTGCCATTTCTGGCATTACGCTTCCCAGTTTTTTGGTCGCGGCACTTCTTATTTATTTTTTCTCCTTTAAAATGGGGTGGTTTCCGGCGGGTCTTTGGGAAGGCGGATGGGAATATAAAATTTTACCGGTGGCAGCGTTGGGACTTCGCCCAGTTGCCATTATTGCTAGGCTTATGAGAACCAGCATGCTCGATGTCATTAAAGCAGACTATGTAAGAACTGCCCGCGCTAAAGGTTTAAGTGAATTTCCGGTTATTTTAAAACATGTACTTAAAAATTCTCTGATTCCCGTTATTACCATTTCTGGGCCACTCTTGGCTGGAATTATTACAGGATCTTTTGTTATTGAACATGTCTTTGCTATCCCAGGCATGGCCAAACATTTTATTTTAGCCGTCACGAATCGTGATTACCCTCTTATTATGGGAGTAACACTTATCTATGCCGTACTTTTAATTTTAGCCAATATTTTAGTAGATGTTTTATACGCCGTTATTGATCCCAGGATCAAAGTATCATGAATACACTGTGGAGCGATGCTTTTAAAACACTTTCTAAAAATAAACCAGCGCTCTTAAGTCTTTTTTTTATTATTTTTATTATTTTAGTTGCCCTGTTTGCCAATCTCCTGGCTCCCTATGGATATGAAATTCAAAATCCCTCCCAAAGGCTCATGTTTCCCAATCGCACCTTTTGGATGGGAACCGATATTTTAGGGCGAGATCTCTTAAGTCGAGTCATTTATGGTTCTCGTATGTCCATTTCTGTGGGACTCATCGTCGCCATCTGTTCTTTAATCGTAGGCACCCTGTATGGATCGCTTTCTGGATATGTGGGAGGAAAAATTGATAATCTTTTGATGAGAATCGTCGATATTCTTTATACCTTCCCTTCACTTCTTCTTATTATTTTAATTCGCGTTATTTTTGGCCAAGGATTATTTGGAATTTTTTTAGCTTTAACCATTGTGGGCTGGGTGGATGTTTCTAGAATTGTAAGAGGACAAGTCTTGCAACTTAAAGAAATGGCCTTTATTGAAGCTGCTCGTGCCGTAGGAGTCAAAAATCGTTTTATTATTTTTAAACACATTCTTCCCAATATTTTAGGCCCTATTATTGTAACGTTAACATTTGAAATTCCGGCAGCTATTTTATCGGAATCTTTTTTAAGTTTTATTGGGCTTGGACTTCAGCCTCCCTTTAGCAGCTGGGGATCTTTGGCTAATGATGGATTTCAGGCCTTTAAAAGTTTTCCCCATTTAATCATTTTCCCTGGATTTTCTATTTTTCTAACGGTTTTAGCATTTAATCTCTTAGGAGATGGGCTCAGAGATGCCTTGGATCCAAAACTTAAAAACGCATGAAAGGACTCAACCTATGAAAAAAATATATGGAATCATTTTAGCACTGATCATCTTAGTTATAGCCTGGAATTTTTTTGGCCCCAAGAAATTCCATTCTCACCCTGAAAAAGAATTTCGATTTGTTATTGCTTCTGAACCTCCCACGCTAGACTGGTCCCTGGCTACGGATAACGTTTCTGCTGATATTTTATTTAATCTCATGGAAGGACTCATTCAGTTTGACTCAGATTTAAACGTTAAACCTGCACTGGCTGAACGATGGGATATATCTTCTGATGGAAAGCGCTATACATTTCATTTGCGTTCTGATGCGTTGTGGACAGATGGAAAACCCATCCTGGCTTCCCATTTTGTCGATGGATGGGAACGACTTTTAAATCCAAAAACGGCTTCTGATTATGCGTATTTCCTCTTTGATGTTAAAAATGCCAAAGAATATAACGCTGGAAAACTCACTGACTTTGACACAGTAGGCATTCATGCCCAAGACGATCACACATTGGTAGTGGATCTTTGGCATCCGGCTTCTTACTTTTTAAAGATTCCCTTTTTTTGGGTCACCTTTCCCATTCGAAAAGATATTATTGAACAGTTTAAAGATGCTTGGACAGATCCTAAAAATATCGTCACCTGTGGTCCTTTTCGACTTAAAGAGTGGAAGCATGATTATAGTGTAACATTAGAAGCGAATCCCTCTTATTACGGAGAAAAACCTAAAATCTCAACCGCTACAGCCTATATTATTAATGAAGATTCTACAGCACTTTCCCTCTATGATACAAACAAAGTAGACTTGATTCGTCGAATTCCTCCGCTTCTGATCTCTCACTATAAAAATCTGGCTGATTACAAGAACTCTCCTTTTTTAAGAGGGTATTACTACGGTATGAATGTAAAGAAAAAACCGTTTACCGATAGTCGAATTCGGAAAGCTTTTTCTTTGGCTATTGATCGCTCTCAACTCTCTACCATCTTACAGGGAAACCAAATCCCTACCTCTAGTTGGATTCCCAAAGGCATGTTTGGATATGACGAAACCATTGGATTAAAATTCGACAAAGAAAAAGCCCAGCTTCTCTTAGCCCAGGCAGGATATCCCAAGGGAGAGCATTTTCCTTCCATCAAAATGGTGTATGACACACGAGATGATAATAAAATCATTGCAGAGTTTCTTCAAAGCCAGTGGAAAGAGCATTTAAATGTTACGGTTAGCATTGATAACCAAGAATGGAAAGTTCACCTAAAAATGTTAGAAACAAATCCTCCAGAGCTATGGAGACTAGGCTGGGGAGCTGATTTTCCAGATCCCGATAATTTCATGAACCTTTTTACTTCCTACTCTGGTAATAATCACACTCAGTGGAAAAATAAAGAATATGATCAATTGATCGAAGAGGCCGCTAAAGAACTGGATTCTCAAAAACGCCTAACTCTATATCAGAAGGCGCAACATCTTTTAACAGAAGAAGACGTTCCCATAATACCGCTCTTTATCGACTCTCAAAATGTTCTTCTAAAATCCTATGTCAAAGGCTACACTCTAAATCCCATGTCCAATAATATTCTAAAGAACATCTCGATCTCAAAGAATGATTAATGATCATTCTTTGACATAGATTTTATTCAATTCTTCAATGCTCTTCTTGAGAATTTCCATTGCTTTTTGTCGTCCTGCTTCATCTAGGCTATTAATATCTGACTCATGTACTTCTTGAAGAGCTTTTAAGCTACGTTCACAAAAGGCAATGGCTTTCAATTGTCCTTCTTCAAATTTCTTAAATTCTTCTTGAGCAACTCTTTTCTTCTCAGCACTGATCCCCTCTTGTTCATCTAAAACAGTAATTTCAGTCAACCGAGTGTTATATTCCTGTTTTAAGGAGTGAATTACATCTGGCAAAAAAGCAATGGTATTTCTAATGAGATGATCCTGTAATTCAACATCCTGAGGTTTTTCAGCCAAAGACCATGCACTGCGCTTTAAATCTTCAAAGCGATCTTGAGAGGTTATTTCACCATCGGCCAATTCAGTAGGAGTTAAAACAAGATCGACAATCCCAATGACAGTCATTGCCGCTCCAACAGCATACAGAGTACGTCCTCCCCACATCGCCATGCGCGTTCTTCTTGCCTTAGCAGCTAAATCGGCCATGGTTAAATCTCCTATTAAGAGACGTCTGGCATAACTTTGTACTTTTCCAGCAAATCGCGGACGCATCCACTGAATACCCGGCATGGTTGCACTTATTAATTTTTGTCTAGCGGCCAAAAAATCAAGCAGCCGAAGTCCTTTAGAAGGAAGACTTTTATACACAGCGAAAAGCTCCGTAGAAAATCTCTCTATAGGATATGCCACAGCAAAAACGAAACTGCCTCCGACAAGCCATGCTAATCCCGCAGCAACTCTTGAATCTGACGCCTTATTCCCAGAAGGAATACTTCCACCGGCTATCTCATCAGACGGTTGGTCTTGGATTTGATCAGACCCTGGTGTTTGATTATGTGCAGGGGACACTGCAGAATTTGGATTCTGCTGACTTGAACTGCTATCTTTAGAAGATCCACATCCTAAAGCCATGATTGCAATCAAAGATGCAATCACCATTGTTTTATAATTAATCATATATAGTTACCTCCTTTATATTATGATTGTTTCTCTTCAAGAATTTGTTCTAACTTTTGAACATTTTCTTTTAAAATCTCATTTGCATGAGAACGATCTACATCCGTGGCGTAGTACAGCCGACTCAAGGTTTCTAAACTATTCTGAAAAAAATCAATCAGTTTTGTCTGCTCTACTTCAAATTCATTAAACTCTTTTTGAGCTGTTTCTTTATCTTCCGAACTGAGCTCTTGATTAGCCATTGCTTCTTCTAAAGCATAAAAATATTCATTATACTCAAGCTTTAAAGAATTAATGACATCTGGTAAATAACTAATCACAGATCTCAAAACACAATCTTGAATATTTTTATCTTGAGGATTTTCTTCTAAAGAAAATACGGCCCGCTTTAAATCTTCAAATCTATCCTCAGGACGAATCTCTGCATCTGCTAGGTCTGTGGGTTCCAAAACCATTTCAATAACCCCAAAAACAGATATCACGGCCCCACCCACTTTACCTGCCCTTCCAAGCCACTGAAGGATTTTAGAACCACCTCTTTTTACAGATAAAGCTCTGGCTGAACCTGCATACATAAATTTTCGAAGAATTTTTTTAGCCACATTTTTTCGGATATGAAGCTTTTCCATCGCCTTAAGAGTAATATTATAAATTTGTCGATGTTCTCGAAACTGTAGCGCCGCAATACCTGGTTGTAATCTACTAAAAACATCATAGAGTCTTGTCCCAATTCGATCTACTGCCATAGAAGTGCCGAATACCAAACCTCCTCCAACCATCCAAGCAAATCCCACTAATTTATGATTGTAATCATCAACAGCGACTTCACTGCTTTTATTATCAGGAGCTACAAAAACATCTGTATAAGGAGCCGGTCTTTCACTATCACTCATCGTTACTTCATTCGAAATATTTTTATCTTCTTCTATCGTATTATTAGAAGACGAATCATCTTTAGAAGATTTATCTTCTAAAGCTATATCTTCTTTGTCCTCATCTTTTTTGTTTTCGTCTTCGTCATCTTCTTTTTTAGGGGGTAAAATATTGCCTGAAACTTCATCTTCATCTTCTTGAGGTTGAGCAGACTCTTCTTCTTGTTGTTGCTGAGAAGGTTGATTTGTTTTAGGGGTTGATGGCTGGTCAGATCCTCCTAATTTTGGGCTACAACCACTGGCCATTAAACCCATCATAATAATAATTAAAAATAGTTTTCTCATATACGTTCCTCCTAATGTTCTAAACTACCAAGCCAAAGAGAAAGCAATTATTGGACCACTTTAAATATTTACATGATAAGCTAAAGAAACAACTCAGGATTTTCCATTTTTCACCAAAAGAAAGAGGATTGGAAATGAGGCTTATTTTTTAAACACTGTGCCCAAAATCGTCACTAATTTTCACAAAGAGCATACTGTTCAAAAAGGTTCAGATGCTAGGCGCCCGAGGAGGCGCGACTGAGGCGTACTTGAGTGGTACGTTGAAGGAGAGCCGACGAGGGCAACAACGCAGATGAGCCTTTTTCAACAGTATACAAAAAAAAGAAACGGTCTAGGCCGGGCGACCTAAACCGTTTCAATAATAAGGTATCGTTGTGTTGTGTAAAATTTGACAGAAGGTGTTCTTAGATATGCTTCTGAGAATTTTACAAAGGCCAAAGGAAGCAAGGGTTGTGCCAAGCTGATCAGAAATCCTCATAATTTAAATTAATTAAGAAAAATAAATACTTAGATATATGGCCACGCTTAAACATCTTTTTTACACTCTTTTTAAAAGCGTAAAGGATTTAATCAAATATAAAATCTTATACCTCTATTTATTATATAACTATTGAATATAACTATATATTTTATGTACGCGTCTGTCTCCTGAGCACCTTTCCCAATTTAGCAAAAAGTGCGCCTCTGTCATCCCGAGCATAGCGAGGGATCTCTGAGATTCTTCGCTTCGCTCAGAATGACATAGAGCAAGTTGGCAAAAATTGACAAACCCATCTTCCGGACTATAATTAAAGATATAGTTGAAAGCGGTACGTTTATTGAAAAGGGGAATGTCGTCGTATGTCTCGATATATTTTAATGATAGGAACAGCACTGGTAGTTATATGTGTAAGCCTGGTTTACTTTCAAAGAGAAAGTGAACAAAAAGGCCGCCATGTATTTTTTCTCACAGAACCTACGTTAGTAGCCTTAGATCAAGAAACGTTTAATAATGAACGCCTATTTGAAAATGCTACAGTTTTAACGGCCACATCTCTTGATTTAAAAACACTGCTTAGACAATTTTCTAAAACCATTTCTGCCATGACTATCTCTCCTCAAACAGAAACTCTCTATATCAGTGAGGGATTTAATCTCATTCAAATTTCAGTGGGCCAAAAAAAATCGGACGAATTTTTTAATTTAAAATCGTATCTCCAAAGTCCTATAGTTGCCTTAAGCCCTCATCCCGATTCACCCAAAAAACTTTATGGCCTATGCCAAAATAGAGAAATGAAGGTCATTGATATTTCAACAACCGTTCCAGTCATAAAATCCTTGGGATTTGTAGACATGATCCCTCAAAATATGACTGTTGAAGAAATGTGGGACAATCCACAAACCCATTTCTTAACGCTATCGCTTTCTCAAGACAAAGACACCATTCTTGTAGAAATAGATCCCGAACATCCACAAGAAATTATCAAAGAATTAACCTTGCCCAAAACACAAATTAAGAGTGGATTTTATGTGAGTCGAGAGCTTTTAGTAACCATAGATCCAAAATATTCTCTTCACATTATTGATTGGGAAAAACAAATGATCATTGGAAAATATTCTCCTAATCAAGATTTTCAATACGCTCACTTATATAAACACCCACCTGCAGGCTTTTCTCTGGCTCATCAAAAGCTTTATCTCGTAACTCAAGAAGGATCTCTGATGGAGCTTCGGTGGAAAGCCAACAAAAACGTCATTGTTTTAAATAGAGACATAAAGCTTGAAAACGGAAAAGTTGTTTTAAACTGGAAAATGCCTAAATACAGTAAACAAGCTCTTTACTTTGCAGAACTTTCTCTAACTCCAAAAGAGGGGAAAATGCCAGCAGCTGCTAAAAAGAAGCTTTTACCTTTACCCCCTCAAAAAACTCAGGTTCCTCTAGGGCCATTAAAGAAAAGTTCTGTTGAATTACCCCTTATTGAAACCGCGTATCGAACCTTAGATGTCAGCCTTTTTGCCATTCAAAGTTCTAATGGAAAAATGATGGCTCCTGCCACCACGTTTACTATTGATACAGAAAAGGTGTCGCACAAATGAGAAAACAATATATTATTAACCAAGATTTTCAATTTCGCTATATTGGCCTTTTAATTGGGGTAGCATCCATTATTTGTTTGGTTTTTGTCGTTGCTGCCAAATACTATATTAATCTCAATTTAAATCCACTGATTGAATCTGGGCTTATTTCTTCACCCCTGGCTCAAGAACTGATCCAAGTTGAAAAAAATTTCTTAAATAAAAATCTACTGACAATCTTTTTAGTCTTAATCAGTGTTTTAACATTAGTTGGCATATTTATTACGCATCGGATAGCAGGGCCTATTTATGCACTGGAAAGACGCATGAAACAAATTGCTCAAGAAGGATTTCAACACATGCCTTTTCATGTTCGAAAAAATGATGAGTTTCAAGAACTGGTGGAAAACTTTAATACAATGATGGAATCGCTACAAAAAAAGTATGAAAATACGAAAGATGTCAAACAACAACCAGAGCAACTTAAAAAAGTTGCTTAAAAAGGGGGTAATAATCATGAAACCGATCGAAAGTTGGCTCACATCCTTTAAAGGATGGGTCAAAAAAGCGGGAGAATTCACCGCAGAAGAAAGCAAGGTCTTGTCTATCCGAGCCAAAGAAGCCGCACATCTGACTTCTTTAAATGCTAAAAAGCATAAAGTAACTCGTGAATATCAAGAAACCTGTGCTCAAATTGGACAGCAAGTCATTGGACTTTCTAAAGGTGGGAATCCAAATGTGGTACATGAACCGAAAGTCCGAGAACTGATTAGCCGCGCCTCTTCCCTTGAGAAAGATATGAAAAAACTCGAGGAAGAAGCAGAGGGCTATAAACAAGAATGCAATCAAGAAATAAGCCAGGTTCATAAAAAAGCCGCTTAATCTTCTTTTTATTGACTTCATAGGGAGCACCTCCTTATAATCTCTCCATAATAAGGAGGTCGTTACCCTATGAAAAAAATTATTATATTATTACTGATTGGTTTATTGGTCCCTTCACTGTCTTATGAAAAAACGACAGTGAAGCTTAAAAAAGCTGTTCATAAAAAAATTGCAAAAAAAATAACACCCATCAAAAAGGAAAACCCCCAAGCTAAACCCCAAGCTAAAGTAGAAGAACATGAAAAGGTTGCCCTTCCACTTCCAACACTTTCCAAAAAAGAAGAACCTGTACTCATAGAAAAAGTAGCTCCTCTTAAAGTAGTTACTCCTTCTTCTTATCCCACTTCCAGTGTTTATCGCCCCTTGGTCCTTCCTCAAGGGTTAATCGATGGGCAAGCTCAACTGGGTTACCATTATTTCACATCGGATAACTTAGGAGCTAATCTTTATCTCAAAGGACGATATAGTCGTTTTCAAGATTGGGAATTTACCGGTGAAACAGGCGTTTTTCCCCAAACAGAAAGAGGGTTTGAATTTGGTGGCCTGCGGGCAGGATTTTTATATCGCGCCTTAACAGAAGATGCTCAAAATCCAGAATTGGCTCTGGGATTTAAAATAGGGGCTTTTGGAAAAGGTGCTTATTCGTTAACTAAAAATAATTCCTTTGCTGTTTTTCCCAGCATTGCTCTTAGAAAAGAAGTCATTGACCGTTTTAGCCTTCAAGGAGAACTCATGCCCGGGATTGGCAATAAAGAAGTCGGGCTGGCATCTTTAAATACTTTAGGAGTTTTTAAAGTAACGCCGGATTTTGATGCACGGCTTAAATTAGATCTTCAAAATTTGGGATATAGTTTTGATGAAATTATGTCTCTTACCCCTGCCGTAGAATATCATTTGAATAAGGATGTAGATGTTTTAGGAGGCGTTCATATTGGTCTTTTAGGGGCCAATATGATTGGAAATAATTTCTTTATTGGTGCTGCCAAAAGATTTTAGATCACAGAGTTAATCTATAAGCCGGGTTTTGTACTTCTTTTTATAAAGAAGTGACGATCATTTCTCTAGGAGGAAAATTACTCTTCCCCTCATGCGACACACCCGAAAACAGAAACATATGTTATTGAGACGGGTAACCTCAAGCTGTTTTCCTATTCTGTCTTGCTCCTGATGGGGTTTTCATAGCTAAGAAGGTCACCCTTCTTACTGGTAAGCTCTTACCTCACCGTTTCACCATGAGGAATAGACCCTCGAAAGGCTATTCCACGTTTACTTTCTGTTGCACTATCCGTAAGAAGATTTTCATTTCTGAAAATTTCTTCCTGGGCGTTACCCAGCATCACTACCCTATGGAGCCCGGACTTTCCTCTCTTTGTGTTAAGGATTCTCATCCCTACAAACAGCGATCATCCGATCAACCCTGCGATCTAAATCTAAACTTTTTTAAGTTAAGTATTCATCAATGGCTTTATTGGCCAGTTGATCTGCAATCTTATTTTTTTCTCGCCTAATATGTGAAATCGTATAGTTAAAATATTTTAAATACTTCATAGCGGTATCATAGTTTTTTTTCAAGGTAGGATTTTTGACCTGATAAACCCCTTGAATTTGCCGCACCATCAGTTCTGAATCTGCTAAAATCATGAGGAACTTTATTTTTCTCTTTTTGGCTGCTTTAAGCCCCAAAAGCAACGCTGCATATTCCGCCATGTTATTGGTAGCCTCTCCCAAATATTGATAAAGGCTTGCAACTTCCCTACCTTCTTCATCAGCCAAATACGCTCCTGCACCTGCATGGCCAGGATTCCCGCGAGAGGCACCATCAACATAAAGGGAATACTTCATCATAAATATTTTTTTAAGTGGTGGGCGTATAAATTAAAATGCGCTGACAGCTGGGGCAAAATCTTAGAGTATCACATTTTTGAATTTCATTATAAAATTGGGGAGGAAGCGACATACTACATCCTACACATTTGCCATTCCGTGTTTCAGTAACCGCCAGTGCTTTTTTAGTACGAAGTCGATTGTAAGCTGAAAGACTCTCCTTAGATAAATCCTTTAAAAGGGTTTCCCTCTCCCCCTTTTTGCCCATTAGCAATTCATCGAGGTGAGAAAGATCATCTTCTACTTTCTTTTTTTGGGCCTCAATCACTTTTGTACTATTGGACATTTCCTGCTCAAAGATATTTAAGGCATTTTTAACTTCATCGAGTTGAAGCATCACTTCTAAAATTTGTTCTTCTAAAAAGGAATTTTGGGCTCTAGCCATTTCTATTTCTTTTTTCATAGCTTGATACTCTTCATTGGATTTCACCAACATCATTTTTTCTTCAGATTTTTTTATTTTTTCTTCTTTATCAGACAAATCCAATTCCAAACCTTTTTTCTTTTTCTCAAGTTCTAAAAGGGCTTGTTTTTTAACTTCAATTTTATGCTTTTCTTCGCCTAAACGTTGATTAAATTGTTCAATTAATTTTGGAAATTCTTCTTTATTGTTTTGAAAGGAATCGATTACTAAGTCGATTTTTTGAAGATCCTGCAGAATGTGTAAATCTTTAAGCATAATTTTTCAAAGAATGGGCCCGCCAGGACTCGAACCTGGGACCACCCGGTTATGAGCCGGAGGCTCTAACCAACTGAGCTACAGGCCCACATTTACTCTTATTAACAATAAAACCCACTATTAATCAACAAAAGCCTTTAATTTTTTACTTCGACTAGGATGGCGCAGTTTTCGTAAAGCCTTTGCTTCAATCTGACGAATCCTCTCTCTGGTGACATCAAAATCGCGCCCCACTTCTTCTAGGGTATGATCTGATTTTTCTCCAATTCCAAAACGCATCCTTAATACTTTTTCCTCCCTGGGAGTTAAAGTAGAAAGTACACGTCTGGTTTGTTCAGAGAGATTTAAATTAATGACCGCATCTTGAGGATTAATTTGCCTTTTATCTTCAATAAAATCTCCTAAATGACTATCTTCTTCCTCTCCAATAGGAGTTTCTAAAGAGATGGGCTCTTTTGCAATTCTTAATACTTTTCTCACTTTATCCACTGGAAGTTCCATTTTTACAGCAATTTCTTCAGGGGTGGGTTCTCTTCCAATTTCTTGAACTAAATAGCGAGAAGTTCGAATAAGCTTATTAATGGTTTCAATCATATGCACCGGAATTCGAATGGTTCTTGCCTGATCGGCAATGGCTCTGGTAATGGCCTGACGAATCCACCACGTTGCATAGGTACTAAATTTATAGCCTCTTCGATATTCAAACTTATCTACCGCCTTCATGAGCCCTATGTTTCCTTCTTGAATTAAATCCAAAAATTGAAGTCCTCGATTGGTATATTTTTTAGCAATAGAAACCACCAACCTCAAATTAGCTTCGATCAGCTCATTTTTAGCAATGTCTGCTTCGCGCTCCCCTGAGCGAATGGCATAATAAATTTCTTTAAGCTCTTTTACATCCTGATCACTTTCAAGCTCAATTCTTCGATATTTTCGATGAACATTTTTAATCTCTTTATCAATTTCTACTAAATCTTCTTTCCGAAGAGAACGCGATTTTAAAAGACTTCTCGCTTTTTTCCCTTTTCCTGCAAGCTTAACCAGTTTTTTTAGTTCTCCTTCGTCTTTAACTTCTGCACGGCTTAAAAACACTTCTTTTTCATAATCGGCTTCTTCTATTCGCAAAACAAACTGACTTAATTTCCCGACAATTTTATTCAATGTCTTTCGATTAAAATTTACTTCCCGAAAATCTGTAACCGTTTCATCATCTAATTTTTGGATTTTTTCTTCTAAATCTTTTTTTACATCGGCTTTAAGTTTTTTACTTTTAAGCTTTCTTTGTAGAGGGGAAACTTTTTCGGTATAGTTTTTAATTTTTTGGACCACTTTTAAAGCCTTGGCTAAATAGACTTCTTCATTGATCATATCTTCTTCATCCAAGCCTTTAATCACATCTCGAACCCGAAGTTTTACTTTTTTAAGTTTATCTCCGATATCTAATATTTCTTTTACTCCCACGTTAGAGTTTAAGAGTTGTTTTAAAACTTTTGTTTCACCAAATTCGATACGTTTTGCAATTTCAACTTCTCCCTCACGCGTCAACAAAGATACAGATCCCATTTTTCGAAGATACATTCGAATAGGATCATCTGCCTTGGTAACAACTTCTTCTTTTTCTTCTTCCTCTTCTTCTGCTGCAGCAAAGAGCCCTTCCCCCTCTTCTTCCTCTAATGCTAATAAATTTTCTCCCCCCTCAGATTCCAAATCTTCTTCGGACGTAGGAGCAGCCGTTTTAGAAGAAACGACATCAATGTCCATCTGGTTAAAAAGAGCCATAATGTCATCAATCTTTTCAGGAGCAACAATATCCGGTGGAAGGGTTTCATTAATTTCTTCATAGGTTAAAAAACCACGCTCTTTACCCAGTTCAATCAGTTTTTTAATTTCTTTAATGTCAGTATCTACTTTAGAGGATGGAGGAATAACAATCGTTTCTTCAGATTTTACTTCTAAGTCCTGAGATTTAGTATTGGCTGCTTTTGTTTTGATTTTATGATTCGGCTTTTTAGATAGTTTTAATTTAAGTTTATTTTTCTTGCTCTTATTATTGCGTAAAGATATTTTTTTGACTTTCTTTTTCATGCATTAAACCCCATTTTTTGTTTTACAACGTTTTGGTATTGACGAAGAAGATCTTTCTTTAAAACTTCTTGATCGATTTCAGACTTTTCTCCAGATTTTTCCAGGGCTTGAATTTGACTCAACAATTGTTTTTCCATGTTTTCTAAATATTTCTTTTGAAGTCGCTTCATGCATTCCTCATAAATCGACTTCCACTCCTGTTCACTCCTGCCCTGATTTTCTTTTTCTAATACGCCCCGAGTTAAACGATCTCTCAAACGCAAAGACTCTATTTTTTCTAAAACCAAAGAAAAATCAATAGTTTGTTTTTGTGCATACTGGTTTATGAGCGCTAAAAAGACATCCTTTATCTCTAAATTCTCTAAAAGATCAAGCACTTTTTGAGATTGAATCTGCGCTAGCCATAAAGGGAAAAGCACAAAAAATTCAATAAGTTCCAGCTCTATAGCGCTGTATTCACTAGAAAGTGCTTCTTTCCAATTCCCCTTTTTTTGATCTTGAATACCCCCTTCTTGTAAAGATTTTAAAATCCACTTTTCTTCTATTTGAAGACGATCCGCTAATTTTTTAATAGCCTCTTCTTGCTCTATACCAGAAATGTCTTTTAGATAGAGGCTCATGGCTTCTATGACCTTTGTTTTATAAGAACTTAAATTTTGAGACCGAGAGATAATACGCTCTTGAACAAAAGTAAGAAGAGACGAAGCACTTTTTATTTTTTGAGGAAATTTTTCTTTTCCCATTTTCTGAAGATATTCATCGGGATCTTTTGCCTGATCTAATTCAATGATTTTAGGCAAAATTCCTTTTTGCAAAAAAATAGGGAGACTTCGTTCTGCCGCCTGTTTCCCCGCATCATCGCCATCAAACAAGACATAAAATTGATCTGTAAATCGTTTTAAGATTTCAACATGTCTTGGCGTAAGTGCCGTTCCCATGGTAGCTACTGCATTTTTAAAACCTGCTTGATGAAGCGTTAAACAATCAAAATACCCTTCAACAAGAATGACTCCTTTTTTTCCAATTTCTGAAAGAGCAGAAGAGAGCCCATACAGCTCTTCTCCTTTATTATAAATAAGAGATTCTGAAGAATTTAAATACTTAGGGGGAGAACTTTCTTCAAGAGATCTTCCTCCAAATCCCAACACCCGTTGGCTTAAATCAAACAAAGGGAAAATAATTCGATCTCGAAATCGAGCCAATCCAATCTCTGACATATCTTTAGAAGATACTCCTTTAGATTTAAAAAACTTAAATAATTCATCCCAGCTATTCGGAGCATAACCCAAATGATATTTTTCAATGGTTTGAAGAGACATCCCTCGTTTTTTTAAAAAAGCACAAGCACGCTGATTCTTTTTAAGCTGTGCCTCAAAAAAGAATAAAGCGCTTTTATTAAGTTTATAAAAAAGTTCTTTTTTTTGTTTGGTTTCTTGTTGATGCCCCGTTAAGGGTTTTTGGGGAAGATAAATTCCTAAATCTAATGCTAATTTTTGAACCGTTTCTGGAAAAGAAAGCTTGGCATGCTCCATGAGAAACGTAAATACATTGCCTCCCTTTCCACACCCAAAACAGTGGTAAATTTTCTTTGCTTCACTGACAACAAAAGAAGGTGTTTTTTCTGAGTGGAATGGGCAAAGTCCCTTATAATTAATCCCCGCCTTTTTAAGATTTACATAGTGGGAAATAATAGAAACAATACTGGCACGATCTCGGACCTCATTAATTTTATCTTCTGGGATAGATAACACTTTTATTTAGATAACTTATTACGAACGATATCGCTTACCATTTTCATATCTGCGCTACCAGAAAGCTCTTGGCCAACCGCTTTCATCACTTCCCCCATTTGTTTAAGGGAAGTAGCCCCCACTTTAGCAATAATGGTTTGAACTTTAGTTTCTAGTTCTTTTGAGTCTATTTCTTTTGGGAGGTAAGCATTTAAAATATCAATTTCCTTTTGCTCTTTATTTGCCAAATCCAGCCTATTACCCTTTTGAAATTGTTCAATAGACTCTTTTCGCTGTTTTACCATTTTCCGGATCAAGGCAATGACTTCTGGGTCATCGATTTGCTTAATAAGTTCAATTTCTTTATTTTTAATCGCAGCCTTTAACAAGCGAATCGTAGAAACACGAAGCTCTTCGCCCGCCTTCATGGCTTCTTTTAAATGCTCATTTAAATTTTCTTTAATAGACATGAATTAATATCGACTCGGTGTTTTTTTTAAAGCTCTTTTACGAGCCGCAATAGATTTCTTTTTTAAACGGACACTGGGTTTTTCGTAATGTTCTCGTTTACGAATTTCAGAGAGTATGCCTATTCTTTCACATTGTTTTTTAAATCGTCTCATGAGGGATTCAAAGGATTCCCCCTCTTTTGCTCTAATTCCTGGCAAGAATAATCACCTCTCTTTCTTATTACCCCCATGAAAACGGGGATCCATAAGGCATATCAAATAAGCTTAAACAGAGTCAAGCTCCCATTGCACCGCCCAGCTGTTTTCCTGCCAGGAGATGTAAATGGAGATGATAAACCAATTGTCCGCCCTCACGATTGCAATTAAAAACGGTTCGGAAGCCTTTTTCTAAAAAGCCTTCCTGCTTAGCAATTTTCGTAGCGGCTAAAAAAATGGGATTTAAGAGCGTTATATTTTTCTCATCGATTTTAGCTAAAGAATCAATATGGGTTCTGGGGACGATCAGAATATGAAAAGGGGCTTTTGGATGAATATCTTTAAAAGCATACACCTCTTTGTCTTCATACACTTTTTCTGATGGAATTTTTTGATCGATAATTTTACAAAATAAACAATCTGCGTTCATGATACCCCTCTTACCCGTTCAATGTTAGCTCCTAAAGTTTTAAGTTTTTGATCCAACTGTTCATAGCCTCGATCCAAATGATAGACTCTAGAAATTTCTGTTTTCCCTCGGGCAATTAACCCTGCAATCACTAAGGAAGCACTGGCTCTTAAATCCGTGGCCATGACTGGAGCCCCACTTAAAGGGGTAAAACCTTCAATCACCGCGGTTCTTCCATCAATGGTAATATTGGCTCCCATTCGACGGAGTTCTGCCACATGATTAAATCGATTTTCAAAAATATTTTCTGTAATCACACTGGCCCCTTGAGCTTGCGATAGCAAGACCATGAGCTGTGCTTGAAGATCCGTAGGGAAACCCGGATACGGCTGTGTTTGCACATGGAGATTTTGAATGATCCGATCTGATTTAACCAAAATAGAATCTTTTTGACATGAAATTTTTACGCCCGCAGCAGTTAATTTTTCAATCAGCGCTTCTAGATGAATAGAATTACAATTTTTAATTTCAACTTCGCCTCCTGTTGCAGCCACGGCAATAAGAAAGGTACCTGTTTCAATGCGATCTTGCATGACTCTGTAAGAAGTTGCTTTAAGCTCTCTTACTCCTTCGATCGTAATGGTATCCGTCCCCGCTCCCGAAATAAAAGCACCCATTTGATTTAAGGCATTGGCAAGATCTGTAATTTCTGGTTCCCTGGCTGAATTTTCAAGGACAGTCACTCCTTGGGCTAATGTTGCTGCCATCATCATATTTTCTGTTCCTGTCACGGTTGGAGTATCAAAGTAAATGCGCGCCCCTTTCAGGCCTGCCGTTTTGGCGATCACATATCCATTTTCTAATTGAATATCTGCTCCTAATTTTTCTAAGGCTGCCAGATGAAGATTAATGGGTCGCTCGCCAATGGCACACCCACCAGGCAGTGACACTTTTGCTTTTTTAAAGCGCGCCAAAAGAGGGCCTAATACTAAAATAGATGCCCGCATGGTTTTTACCTGTTCATAGGGAGCCTCAAAACAAGAAATGGCATCTGATGAAATTTTCACTTCTTCTTTATTTCTTTTTACCGTTGCACCTAGATGAGAAAGAAGAGAAAGAATTGTTTCAATATCTTTGAGATGAGGGACATTCGAAATTTCGTAAGTACCAGAAGATAAAAGCGATGAAACCAAAATGGGGAGGGCTGCATTTTTGGCTCCACTAATGGACACTTCTCCCTTTAAATATGACGGGCCATGTATGATAATTTTATCCATAAAAACTTAGCTCATGGGTCCTGTCGCTGAAGGACTCTCTCCATCGTCCGTCCTCACATTCGTTCCGGGCGCGGCGATGGAGCCTCTCCTTCAGCGCCACCCACCCAAACAATAAGTATTCTGTCTTTATGCCCATAATCTTTTACAATCTCAAAGTGCTTAAACACCTTTTCCCTTACCACATATTCTTTTAACAAAGAAGCCTGATGGGGGGCAATTTCTAAAATAACCGCTCCCTCAGATTTTAAGTACTGAGGAGCTTCTTTTAAAATACGCCGGTGTACCTCTATCCCCTCTTCTCCTGCTAAAAGTGCTTCTTTGGGTTCAAATTCTTTAATTTGAGTTTCAAGCCCATTCCACTCCCCCGTAGAAATATAGGGCGGGTTAGACAGAATCACATCAAATTTTTGGTCTTTAGGAATAGAGGAAAAAAGATCACTTTTTTGAAACTGAATTCTCTCTAACACGTGATGCGTCGTGGCATTCTCTCTTGCATATTCTAAAGCTTTATCTGAAATATCCACAGCATAAAACTTGGCTTCCGGGATTTCTTTGGCCAAAGCAATGGGTATTACTCCGCTACCCGTGCCTAGGTCTAAGATATGAAGAGGACCAAGTATTTTCAATGCCTCCTCTACCAAACACTCTGTCTCTGGGCGGGGGATTAAAACCCCGGGACCTACTTTAAAGGGTAAAGACCAAAATTCCTGCGTTCCCAAAATATACTGAATCGGTTCTTTCCGAGATCGTCGCTGAATTAGCCCTTTTAAAGAAGCCAATTCTGCTTCGGAAACCACCCGATCAAACGCTACATATAAATCAATTCTTTTTTTATGAAGCACATGGGCTAAAAGCATTTCACTTTCTAATCGTGCTTTTAAAATCCCTTGTTTTTTAAGATAGGCATCTGTCCATTCAATGAGTTTTAAAACGGTCCAATCCACTTATATTTTCTCTTTCATTTTAAGTTTCTAGTTTAAGTTTTTGAAAATGATTTTGAAGCGGGGGAATCAATTCTTCCAAATGACCTTCTAAAATATTTTGTAAACTGTGAAGGGTTAATCCAATTCGGTGATCTGTAACTCGAGATTGAGGGAAATTATAGGTTCTAATTTTTTCAGATCTATCTCCTGTGCCAATTTGACTTTTTCGATGTTCAGATCTTTCTTTTTCCTGCTTTTGTTGCTCTAAATCATAGAGCCTGGCTCTTAAAATTTTAAGCGCCTTGGCTTTATTTTTATGTTGTGATTTTTCATCCTGGCAACTCACCACTGCTCCCGAAGGAATATGGGTAATACGAACCGCAGAATCTGTGGTATTTACACTTTGTCCCCCAGGGCCGGAAGACCGAAACACATCAATTTTAATATCTTCAGGTTTAATATTCACTTCGACTTCATCGGCCTCGGGCAACACGGCTACTGTTACAGCAGAAGTGTGAATACGCCCTTGCGCCTCTGTTTTGGGAACCCGCTGAACCCGATGCACACCACTTTCATATTTTAATTGGCTATAAACTCGGATTCCAGAAATCATGAGAATAATTTCTTTTAATCCTCCCACACCGGTCCAGCTCGTATTTAACACCTCAATTTTCCATCCTTGGGATTCTGCATACTTAGAATACATTCGAAACAGATCCGATGCAAAAAGAGAGGCTTCGTCTCCTCCTGTGCCGGCTCTAATTTCTAGTAAAATATTTTTTTCGTCATTGGGGTCTTTAGGCAATAAAAGAATTTCTAGTTTTTTTTCTAGCTCTATTTTTATTGGCCCTAACATCTCTAGCTCTGCTTTGGCCAAAGTTTGCATTTCTTTATCTTTTTCTAACAGCAATTCTTGATTAGAGGCAATATCGGCTAACACTTTTTTATACTGCCCAAACACTTCTACAGTCTCAGCATATCCTGATCTTTCTTTAGACAATTTTTTAAAATCTTCAGAATTTCCAAGGGTTTTTGGATTAGAGAGCTCTTCACCAAGCTCATGAAAGCGCTTTTCGATGGTTTCTAATTTTTGAAATACGGCATTTTCCACAGAATTTTAAGAAGATATTAGCTACTTTTTAGGTGTAGCGGTTTTGACGTTAGCGTAGCGTTTTTGGAATCGATCAATGCGGCCTGCAGAATCAATGAGTTTTTGCTTTCCAGTATAAAAAGGATGGCAATGGGAACAAATTTCAATGTGAATCGTGTCTTTGGTAGCTCTGGTTTCAATCACATTGCCACAGTTGCAAATGATTTTGGCAGGTGCATATTTGGGATGAATATCTTTCCTCATAGCTGCTCTCTATACCATTAAGTATTCATTGACTCAACAAAATCTTTGTTAGTCTTTGTGGCAGAAAGTTTATCCAGCAAAAAATCCATCGCATCCACCACATTCATGGGCTGGAGCACTTTTCTTAAGATCCATACTCGAGAAAGCGTCTCTTTATCAAGTAACAGCTCTTCTTTCCGGGTTCCAGACTTATTAATATCAATACAAGGGAAAATTCTTTTTTCCATGAGTTTTCGATCAAGATTAATTTCCATATTTCCAGTTCCCTTAAATTCTTCAAAAATCACTTCATCCATACGACTACCGGTATCAATCAAAGCGGTAGCAAGAATGGTTAAACTTCCTCCGCCTTCAATATTTCGGGCGGCCCCAAAAAAGCGCTTGGGTTTATGAAGAGCATTGGAATCCACCCCTCCCGATAAAATCTTTCCACTGGGAGGAACGACCTGGTTATAGGCTCTAGCCAAACGGGTAATAGAATCTAAAAGAATAACGACATCGTTATTGTGTTCCACCAATCGCTTTGCTTTTTCAATGACCATTTCGGCAACCTGAACGTGACGAGTGGCAGGTTCATCAAACGTAGAACTAATGACTTCTCCGACGACAGAGCGTTCCATATCGGTCACTTCTTCTGGTCGCTCGTCGATTAAAAGCACAATTAATTTTATTTCTTTATGATTTTTTGAAATGGCATTGGCAATATTTTGTAAGATCACTGTTTTTCCGGTTCGAGGAGCTGCTACAATAAGTCCTCGTTGCCCTTTTCCAATGGGAGTTAAAAGATTAATCACCCGAGTTGAATAATTTTTGGTGTCGTATTCTAGATTAATCATTTCATTTGGATAAAGAGGCGTTAAGTTATCAAATAAAATCTTATCTCTGGCAACATCGGGATGTTCAAAATTAATAGATTCTACTTTTAAGAGAGCAAAATAACGCTCAGAATCTTTGGGTGGGCGAATCTGACCTGAGATCGTATCTCCGGTGCGCAAATTAAATTTACGAATTTGTGAAGGAGAAACATAAATATCATCAGGGCCAGGTAAATAATTGTAATCTTCCGCTCGTAAAAATCCAAATCCATCTGGTAAAATTTCTAAAACGCCATCGCCAAAAACAACGCCAGCGCTTGCTGTATGAGCCTGAAGAAGTGCAAAAATCAAATCTTGTTTTCGCATTCCACTGGCACCTTCAATATTAAATTTTTTGGCCAGCTGGGTTAGCTCGCTAATCTTCATTTCTTTAAGTTCTGTTAGATGCAAAACATTTCCCCTAGAGAGCGTTTCGGAAGAAGAGACAACATCTTTATTATCTTCTTTGTCTTTAATTGGAGGGTTAGATTTGGTTACATTTTCTGCCATAGTTTTATGCTCCTCTGGATGGGGTGAAGGTTTCCTATCACTTTTTTTTGGTGGGACCATTTTATTATTGTTACTAGCTTTTCATTCTTTCTTGGCTATTCATTATTATTGGATTTTTTTATTTCAAAGGATTTTTAGATATGCCCTGAAATGATGCCTCTAATATGTTCAAATCCCCTCATTTTGTCAAGTTTTTTCTGTGTCATTCTCCTAATCCATGCTTTACTCAAATAGCGTTTTAGGAAGCTGATCCAAGGGGTAGATAAAAATTTTCCCTCCTTCAAGCGAACTCACTGTTTCTGTTGGAGTAATCATATTGAGACTTAAAATATTTTCTTGCCCCAATAGAGATTGAGCATCGAAAAGTTGCCGTGCGTCTTTCTTTTCAATAGTTTCTTTTAATTTGGCTTCGATGAGATGAAAGCGACCCCCTTTTTGGATCATAAAATCTACCTCAAGTTGGGATAAGGTTCGAAACATCCAGAGTTGAGGACGCCCCTGTTGCCACTGTTGATATTTACGAAGCTCACTGCAGACAAATGTTTCCCAGATGGCACCCCGTGCCGGACTTTGAAAAAAATCTTCTTTGGATTTAATATTATAAAAGTGGCACAAAAGCCCTGTATCCATTAAATAAATCTTGGGAGACTTCACCAATCCTTTTGTTTTATTAGAAAACCAGGGTTCTAAGATAAAAACTTGGTTTGAAGCTTCCAAAATGGTGAGCCAATCATTCGCCGTTGTAGGACTAATTCCAATATCCTTCGCTAATTCGGCTTTATTTAAAATTTGAGCGCTTCTAAAACCACACGCTCTTACAAAACGTCCAAAATCTCTTAAATTATGAACCTTCAGAAGATTTCGAATATCTCTTTCTAAATAAGTTGCCAAATAGGATTCAAAATAAAAACTTAAATCTATCGTCGGATCTGCATTTATTTCAGGAAATCCACCGCGAATTAATGCATCAAAAAGTGTTTGATTTTGATGATGCACCGAAATTTCTGCTGGAATTTCTGCCAAAATTTCAGATAGAGATAAGGTTTCTAACTCTAGGATGGCACATCTCCCTGACAAACTCTCAGATACATTTTCCATGAGTACAAATTTTTGAGAGCCTGTCAAAATATATTGCCCTTTGAGGTGGCGGTTTTTATCAACAAGGATTTTAAGATATCGAAAAAGTTGGGGAGCATATTGAACTTCATCAATAATCAAAGGAGGTTTATGCTCCTTTAAAAACTGTTCAGGGTTATCATTAGCAAAAGAAGCCAGTGATGGGTAATCTAAGCTAATCAGTTTCCACTGTGGAAAGACATGAGCAAGCAGACTTGTTTTTCCTACTTGTCTTGCACCTGTCACCACAACTACTGGAAAAGATTGAGTAATTTCTTTTAATTTATTTGAAATTCTCCTATTAATCCACATAGTTATAAATTATAAGAAATTATCTTATAAATTACAAGAAAATAACGAAAAGTTTTTTCTGTGTCATTCCTGCAAAAGCAGGAATCCATGCTTTACTTAGGAGAATTACAATTTTTCCTTAAATTTCGAATAGTGTCTTCTACGGTTTTCTTCCAAAGAGGCATTTTAATATCTATTTCAGATTCCAGTAATCGAGAAGACAGGACAGAATAGGCAGGGCGCTTGGCACTTCTTCCGCTCTCCTGTTCCATCATTACCTGAACGATAGAAGAGGTATCTGTAATCCCATTCAACTCACAAACTGTTTGAGCAAATTGATCCCATGAACACTCTCCACTGGCGGCCACATGATACGTCCCGGATTTGTTCTGATCGATTAAGGCTCTCATCGCTAAAGCAATCTCCGTCACCCGAGTAGGACTTCCTACTCGATCCTTAATAAAACGATACAGCTTTTTATTATTTTTAAACGTAATATCCTGAATGACAGAACTGGCAAAGTTTTTTCCGTGTTCTCCATAAAGCCATTGTACACGGGCAATAATAGAATTGGGTAAATGCTTTTTCACATATTCTTCACTTTTAAGCTTACTTTGGGCATAATAATTTAAAGGATTCACAGGATCTGTCTCAACGTAGGGTTTTCCTTTTTCCCCATCAAATACATAATCGGTACTAAAGTGAATGAGTTTTCCCCCATTTTCTTCTAAGGGTAAACAAATATTTCTTACTCCTTCGCTATTGACTTTAAACGCTTCTTCGGGATGTTCTTCACAATAATCTACATTAGAAAGTGCGGCACAATTAATGACAATATCGGGGTGAAGGCGTTCTAACCAAATCGCCACTTCCATGCCGTTTGTGATATCTAATTCAGCATGCGAAGCTCCTTTCACTTCATAAGAAGAAACTTTTGATAAAACTTGGACTATCTCACTGCCTAAAAGGCCTGTGGATCCGATGACTAAGATTTTTTGTTGTTTACTTTTTTCCACCATCGCTCATTTCCTTGATACCACTCAATTAAGTGCGGCAACTCGTCATCGATATGAAATGTGGGTTTCCAATTTAATTCCTTTTCAATTTTAGAAGGATCAATCGCATACCGCCGATCATGCCCCAATCGATCTGTTACAGATTGAAGAAGTGTCTTTGGTTTTTTTAGAATATCTAAAATATGATGAGCAATATCAATATTTTTTTTCTCACATCGTGCCCCCACATTATAAATTTCTCCCTCTTTTCCCTCTTCCAACACTTTTAAAAGTGCCAAGCAGTGATCCTCCACATGAATCCAATCGCGCACATACAAGCCGTCACCGTATAAAGGTAAAGGTTTATTTTGCAGTGCCCTCAAAATAAATAAGGGAATCAATTTTTCGGGATATTGATAGGGGCCATAGTTATTGCTGCACCGAGTAATGAGTAGCGGAAGTTTATAGGTTTTAAAATATGACCTACACAGAAGATCTGCTGATGCTTTACTCGCGGCATAGGGGCTATTGGGGGCTAGTGGTGTATCCTCAGTAAAATATCCTATTTCACGCTCTAGAGCCCCATACACTTCATCCGTAGATACCTGAACATATCTTTTAAGATCGTACTTCCTGGCAAGCTCTAAAAGTACATGTGTCCCCATCACATTGGTTTGAATAAAGTTCGCTGAATCTTCAATGGATCTATCTACATGAGATTCGGCAGCAAAATGAATAACGGCTTCTGGCTCATGCTCTTGAATAATATTCTCTACTTTTTTAAAATCGCAGATATCGGCTTTTATAAAATAATATTGAGGAAGATGTTCAACAGAAGATAAATTATCCAAATTCCCCGCATACGTTAATTTATCGACGTTAATAATCTTAAAATGTGGGCGTTTTTGAATCAGTGTGCGAATAAAGCAAGATCCAATGAACCCTGCTCCACCGGTAACTAATAAGTTCATGGTTTAGCCTTCTTTAATTGCCCATTGATAGGGAATGTCGTTATCATGAGGATGAACCCGAAATTCATCCGGATCTTTATAGCGATAAGGCTCTGAAGGGCAATTAATAACAATAGCTTCTGGATGACTAATGCCTTTAAACCCATGGTAAACATAGGGAGGAATTTGAACGAGCTCAGGATTATGATCCCCAATAAAAAATTCATTGACTTGTTTATAGGTTGGAGAATCTTTTCGGCTATCGTAAAGCACTAATTTTATCATCCCTTTGGCTACTGAAAAATTATCCCACTGAATTTTATGATAGTGCCAGCCTTTGACCACTCCAAAATTGGCTACCGTCATATAAAGCTGGCCAAATTTTTTAAAAATTTTATCATCACAGCGCAAAATTTCCATAAGGCGCCCCCGTTCATCGGGAATCACCGTTAATTTTTTTACTCCTACACCGGAAATTAGTTCTTTCATATAAGTTCAATCCTCGAACTATCCCCTACCATAAATTGATGATTTTTAATACGCCTTTCATTCCCTATAATTTCAACATTTTTCCCAATCAGGCTATCAGAAATGCGATTTCGAATTTGAGAAATCCGGCTCCCTTCTAGCACAATGCTGTGTTCTATTTCACTTCCCTGTATCTCACAATTTTCACTAATCGCAGTAAAAGGCCCTACATAGGAATCAATAATTTTAGTATGGGCTCCAATAATAGAAGGTCCTCGGATAATGCTATTTTTAATTTCAGCTCCCTTTTCAATGACCACTTTAAATTCAATTTTAGATTTTTCATCTACCACACCTAAAATCTTAGTTTCCAATTCATCACACATCATTCGATTGGCTTCGAGCATGTCTTCTAATTTTCCCGTATCTTTCCACCACCCTTTAATAATATGAGACCGAACATCAAACCCATGATCAATGAGCCACTGAAGCGCATCGGTAATTTCAAGTTCTCCCCTTTGAGAATAATCAATAGATTTAGCCGCCTTAAAGATGGCCGAATTAAAAAGATAGACTCCCACTAACGCTAAATCACTTTTGGGCTGTTTAGGTTTTTCAACCAGCCGAATGACTTTCTGTTGAGACAGCTCTGCCACTCCAAATTGTTCGGGATTGGGGACTTTCACTAAAAGAATTTGGGCTGTTGGTTTTTGATGTTTAAATTCTTCTACAAAATCCTTTACCCCTCCTTTAATGACATTATCTCCCAGATACATAATAAAGTCAGAATCTTGTAAGAAATTTTGGGCAGTTAAAACGGCATGGGCTAGACCCAAGGGTTTGAGTTGTTCAATGTAGGTTAGTTTTACTTCCCAACGACTTCCATCCCCACAAGCTTTTTTAATTTCTTCTTTGGTATCCCCAACAATAATACCAATATCAAAAATCCCAGCGTCTCTTAGGGCTTCGATACCATAAAAAAGAATGGGTTTATTGGCCACAGGCACCAACTGCTTGGCACTGGTATGCGTAATGGGGCGAAGCCTTGTCCCATGTCCTCCACTTAAAATCAGTCCTTTCATTATTTTTTTAGATATCTTAATAAAAATTTGAAGTCAAAAGGTTAAAAATGCATTGCCTTTAAAAAAGAATGCCCTATATTTCTTTAAATTATGAATAAAAGAATTTACTGGATAGTAAGCGCTATCATCATAAAACTTACTTTTTCTATTATTTTTATTACTATTCATCAACATGGTCATTCCATAAATAAATTTTATGGCCGTTTTGGGGGCGATTCATCAGAGTATATAGGTTCTATTGAGAATTTTATCAAACAAGGCCACTACATTACAAATCCACAGGATATAAGAACCTCTACACGTCGGATGCCAGGGTATGGAGCAGTTTATTACTTTCCACGTTTATTGTTTACTCAAGCCAACGCTTTAAATATTTTAATTATATTACAGATTTTACTTTCCGCAGTTTCAGTCTATTATTTAGCACTAACCGCTTACTTAATATTTCAAAAAAAAACTATATTTTATATCACTTTCTTTTTATATGTTTTTAGTACATTTGTTTCAATTTTTGATGACACAGTCTTAACAGAATCTTTTAGCACTTCCAGTTTAATTTTTGCCTTTTACTTCCTAATAAAAACCCTCAACACGAACAGTAAAAAGCCGCTTTTCTTCTCAGGCCTATTTTTAAGTTGGTGTGTGTTTATGAAACCCTACTTCATTTTATTTTTTCCATTATTTGTTATTGTCTTATTATCAAATTATTTTTTTAAACAACCCAAACAGCTACTGAGGCTTACATTCATTAATCTTATAATATTTATTTCTTCTTTTAGTATTTTAGAAAGCCTATGGATATTCAGAAATTATAAAATATATCATTATTTTGTTCCTTTAGCTTATGTTGATACTTCCCTAGAAACTACAGTCAGTAAACTTGCACCTTTTGCACTCATTATAGGCAGCCGTGGTTCATTATATAATTTCATACAAATCATAGGAGGCAGATGGACACAATGGAATCCAAAATCAGAAGGATGTTGGGTAGAAGGATTTGGGCATACAGCAGATTACTGGAACCCTATTTATGAACTACCCAAAAATAATCCTTTTCCAAATTTCATCTATACCTCTAAGTATAACTTTAATTCTCTCGTTAATATGCGAAAAATATATTTAATGGCACATGATATAAATCTCTCTATTCCAGAGAGAGAAAAATATGAAAAAATGGTTACCTCCATATTAAAAGATTATACAAATTCATTTATAAAAGAACACCCTTTTCATTATTATGTTACTGCGCGTTTAAGACACATATATCTTTTTTTATTTCATTCAGGAACTTATAATCTTCTACCAGTTTCATTTAATAAAATGACCTTTACTGAAAAAATAATTAAAATTATTTTTTCATTGTTATATTTATTTATAATTATAGGAGGATTATTAGGTATTATTTTAATTTTATTTAAAAAATGTAATATTTTAACAGTTTCTTTGTGTATAATGCCCTTATATTTTATAGTTTTATTTGCGATGATTTTACGTAATCCCACCTATAGATTTTTTGTGCCTGCCTATCCTTTTATGGTGGTTTTAAGTAGTCATATCTTGTCTCGACTTTACTGGAAAGAGTCTTAAAAAAGCGTATAAATAAAAGGAGCTACAGCAGACCCTTCGGTAAAGACAATAAGAAGTCCTAGCAAAAGAAGCATAACGATAATAGGTGTCATCCACCATAGCTTTCGCTCTTTTAAGAAAATAAAAAATTCTTTTACAATTCCAAACTTGTCCAATATATGTGTCAATTGTTTCATGTCTTTCCTCCTTTAATCCAATTCAAATTCTTTTTGCCAATCGCTGTCTTTTTCCAAAGCTTTCATTTCTTTTTTATCTAATAGAAACTGATCCAAAACCAAATAATCCATATTCGTCCTCATAAAACACCGAAAGGCATCCTCTGGGGTACAGACAATGGGCTCCCCTCGGACATTAAAAGAAGTATTGATGATGACTGGACATCCTGTCAATCGATAAAACCCTGAAATTAAATCATAAAAAAGTTCATTTTGTTCTTTTGAGACGGTTTGTATACGGGCGGAGCCATCCACATGCGTCACCGATGGAATTTCTCTTTTATTTTCTTTTACCTGGGCCACTAAAAGCATATAGGGGCTGGGCCGATTGAGCTCAAAATAATCTGACACTTTATCTTCCAAAATGGTAGGAGCAAAAGGCCTAAAGGATTCTCGAAACTTTATTTTTAAATTTACTGTATCTTTATTTTTTGGATTTCTGGCATCGGCTAAAATGGAACGGTTTCCTAAAGCCCTGGGGCCAAATTCCATCCGCCCTTGAAACCAACCAATCACGTGTTGTTCGTTAATTAATTGTGCTACTCTTTTCAAAAGCTCTGGCTTTTCTAAAAAATGATATTGAACCCCTTTTTGATCCAGTATGGCTTTAATATCAGACGTACTAAACTGCGGCCCCCAATAAGCATGAGGCCAAGCTTCCTGTCTTGAATTCTTTAAAATAGAATGTGTAATAAAAGAAGCAATCCCAAAAGCACCTCCCGCATCTCCGGCAGCAGGTTGAACATAAATATGCTCAAAAGGACCTTCTCGTAACAGTTTCCCATTAGCTACACAGTTTAAAGCCACCCCTCCTGCTAAACACAAATTTTTTAATTTTGTTTCTTGATGTACATACCTGGCCATCTTTAACACAATATCTTCGGTTACTTTTTGAATACTGGCAGCCACATCTTTATGAAACTGTTCTAATTTTGTTTCTGGGCTTCTTACTTCTCTTCCAAAAAGAGTACAAAATTTTGGATGAATCATTTTTAACCCATACTCATATGAAAAATATTTCATGTTTAGAAAAATACTTCCATCATCCCGAACATCAATTAACTCTTTAAAAATGAGATCCACATACCGAGGTACTCCATAAGGCGCTAATCCCATCACTTTATATTCTGCACTATTCACTTTAAACCCTAAGTAATAGGTAAAAGCGCTATAAAGAAGTCCCAAAGAATGAGGGAAACGAATTTCTTTAAAAAGTTCTATATTGTTATCAACACCACGACCATAAGTGGCAGTAGACCACTCACCTACTCCATCAATGGTTAGGATGGCAGACTCTTTAAAAGGAGAAGCGAAAAAAGAGCTCGCCGCATGAGACCGGTGATGCTCAATAAAATAAAGAGGCCCTCGAAATTCTAATTCTTTCCGTATAATTTGAGGCGTCCATAACTTTTCTTTAAGCCACACAGGCATAGCCTTTAAATACGAGGGGAAAGATTTTGGAAACGTTGAAAGAGAGGTTATTAAAATCCGTTCAAATTTAATAAATGGTTTTTCATAAAACCCTACATGGGTTAAATCTTTTAAATTAATCCCACCTTCTTTTAAACAATAGGAAATGGCGCACTTTGGAAACGAAGCATCATGTTTTTTTCGAGTAAACCGCTCTTCAGAAGCAGCCGCCACCAATTTCCCATCTTGGATGAGACATGCTGCTGAATCATGATAAAAAGCTGATATTCCTAAAACATTGGTGGACATTTTAAAATTGATGAGAGTAATTTTTTTCCGTGGCTGAGGGAGAAGAAAATGGCCACCATTTTGGAAGTTTTATTTCTTTATGGAAAAACTTTCTTGGCACCGCAATCCAAGGAAAAATCACAAAATACAGAACAGATAATAAAATAGTACTATTAATAATACCCAACACTTTTGCAAACGCCATCCATCCAGCATACACTTTTTTTAAGAAATTTTTCATGAGATATACATAATTACATCAACAACAATTATCAAGTTCTAAGATATTTGACTTACTCAAGAAGCCCACTTTATTTTATTAAAGAAAGTTCAGGCTTTACAGATTTAGGATAATTAAATCTATTCTTCAGGGCCAATAATCCAACTGTTGAAAAAATCAATACAAGAGGCTCAAGCGCCCACCGATGCTTGGCTTGAACATAAAAAATACTTTGCATAAATGATACCGTCAAACACATTAAAATAAACATCTTAATAAAAATAATTTCGACCCTATTTCTTAATAAGAAAAATACCCCCACAAAGAAAAAAGATAAAATAAAAATATAATATACCTTATAAATATTTAATAAATAAGAGGAATACATCTTCCCAGTATAAGGAGAAAACCACCAAAAATAATAGACTTTTTTAAGTGACAGCTGCAAAAATTTCAGAGGGTTATTAACAATAAATTTTATTGCTTCCTGCTCAAACCGTTTCTTTTGGCCAATCTCATCCAGCTTAAATATTTCTTGTTGAAAACTTTCTGGTGCAGCTGAAAACATATCCATGCCGTTTTCAGCCCAAGAAGTCCCTGTAGCAAGAGAATTATTACCTCTCCACAAAAGTTCTCCAGTTACAGTCAGCATAGGAGTCATTTGTTTATAAAGGCTATAATTTCGGATTAACCAAGGAGCAACTACAATAATGAAAAAACATGGTACAATACAGAATTTCATAAAATTTTTTTTTAGCTTTACCAAAAGTAATAATGAAAAAATAAAAATATATAAAACAATAGTTCCTCGTTCATGCATTTGAAGTCCAAACAATATTCCAAGCATACTCAAATTATAAAAAGAAAACTCGCCCTTATATATTTGGATTGAAAAATATAATATTAACATAAACAGTAGGGTGTCCAAACTCAAAGGGTGTAAATAAAAAAGATCATAATATAAAAGCCCAGGATGAAACCCAACTAATGTGCTCGCCACGAAACCTACCTCATAAGAAATCATTCTTCCAATAAAAAATATATAGATACAGCTTAAAGAAGTAAAAAATGAATTAATTATTAAAAGTAAAATTTGATGATGTCCAAAAAAATAATAAACAATTATAGATATAAAACCATATAATGGACTAAAATCTGCATACTTAATTACATTAAACCGTTCCAACATAAACCCCTTACCTGAAAGAAAATTAAGAGCGGCCGTTTCATATTCTAAAGTCATAGGATTAGGTTGAAAAATAACAATAGCCAGTATTCGAAAGAAAAAAACTATAGAAAAGATAACCAATACAGGATATTCGCAAAAGAGTTTTGAGAAATTATTCATACTAACGTTCTAGTGTCTATCCAAAAAATGTTTTTGCAATATCATACAAATTTAAATCGCATTTTTTCAATTTTCCTACAGCCTCTTTAAGAGGCACAGAGACTATGTCCGTACCATGGAGAGCCACCATTTGTCCAAATTTTTTCCCAAGCACAAGTTGTGTGGCATAAATTCCAAAACGCGTGGCTAAAATGCGATCAAAAGGCGTGGGAGTTCCTCCCCGCTGAACATGCCCTAAAATAGTCACTCTGGTTTCATATCCTGTTTCTTTTTCAATCTTTTCTGCTAAGAATTTAGTAATACTTCCTTTTTCTCCTTTTACAATGCCATCCAAATTAGCTCCTTCTGCAACAACAATAATAGAAAATGTTTTTCCTCTTTTGTGACGCTCTTTTAATTTTTCTACAATCTCCTTTAAGGTTATTTTGACTTCTGGAATTAAAATAAAATCGGCACCTCCAGCAATCCCTGCATAAGTAGCAATCCAGCCCGTATCTCTTCCCATCACTTCTATAATCATCACTCTTTGATGAGATTCTGCCGTTGTATGGATACGATCAATGGCTTCTGTAGCAATAGAAACTGCTGTATCAAAACCAAATGTTTGATCTGTCCCCATTAAATCATTATCAATGGTTTTAGGAATAGCCACTAACGGCAATTTTTCTTTTTCATAAAGTTCAAAGGTCGCTCTTAAAGTCCCATCTCCACCCGTTACAATCAAGGCATCAAGTTCTAATTTGGCCATATTCTCTTTAATTTGAGAAGACCATTTTTTGTTTCCCAAGGGATTGGTTCTAGAAGATCCTAAAAATGTCCCCCCTCGTGGTAAAATTCCAGAGACAACAGACAAATCCAAAGTCTCATAATCTTTTTCAATGACACCTTTCCACCCAAAGCGAAATCCTAAAACTTCTATATGTTGATTATAGGCTGACCGAACCACCGCACGAATGGCGGCATTGAGTCCCGGACAATCTCCCCCGCCCGTCATGATCCCAATTTTTTTGATTCTATTCATAAAAAAATAGCTCCAGGCAAACTGGAGCTATCTTAGTGTATAAATTTTCTTTTGAAAACGAAATTCTAGTTCTTATTTTTTAGCAACTTTGGTTGCCTGTGGTCCTTTGGGGCCTTCAATCATATCAAATTCAACCAGTTGTCCTTCTGATAGTGTTTTGTACCCTTCTCCTTGAATTGCAGAATAATGAACAAACACATCACGCCCACCTTCTTGTTCAATAAATCCATACCCTTTACTATCATTAAACCATTTCACATATCCTGACGCCATTCTGAAACCTCCTTTTACTATAACCTTAGGTTATAGTAAAAATTACATCCTACATCTTACTACAATTAAGAACCAGGGATTAGGCAACGATACCTTTTTCATGCTGTTTTCTCTAAGAACTATATCCCCTATTGTGAACTTTAAAGAATTCAAAAAAAAAGTCAATACAAAAGTCAAAAATGATTATTTTTTAGGCAAAATAAATTGAAATTTATCATTAATATTTTGATCTAAGGGTTGTTGTTTATGGCGTTCTAAAAGTTTTTGATTAAATTTTATATTCTTTAATGTTAATTCCGTTTTTCGCTCCATGGGAAAAAAGAAAATAATTTTTTTTAAAAAAACTCTTTTATCTTGTGTTAATGTTAAATAAATCTTTTGGACAGATAGAGATTTCTTAGGAATTAATTCTAACTCCAGCTGCTTCTCATTTTTCCATCGAATATTAAAATATTTTTCTAAATTTCCTTCTCTTCTCAAAAATAAGAGCGCAAGCTTTGTGTTGCTGTCTAACTTTCCCCATTTCTCTGTAAATAACTGATTTTCATTTGGATAATAAAGCCAAATATCATTGCCATCAGAAATTACTTTAAACAAAGTAGGCGTTTTTGTATGCCAAAAAATTTTCCTTTGAGGTAAAGAATAAATAGTTCCAGACGTTTTTTTGATACGATTTAAAAGCACATTGGTTTCAATCTGATCAAAATCCGCCTCGAAATCGTCAATGGCATGATAGGTTTCTTCTAATTTTTGTAAAACAGTAGTCAAAGAAGAACTTTGCACAGGATAAGCAAAGCCCAAAACAAAAAAAATCAAAAAAATTCTTACAGTAATTTTTCTCATTAACAACGGCATTATTCAAAAATACTTTCAAATAGACAAGTAAAAAGACTCTTGCTATAAACACTCAATATATGAAACTACTTATTTTAATTTTTTCATTACTCTCTTTTTGTTTTTCATGTGGTGTGAAAGGCCCCCCCCTCCCCCCCTTAAGCACAATGCCAACAACTCAGCAAAAAGACTCAAAAGTACAAAAAATTACAGAATCTGAAAACAAAACAAAAAAGAAATCTGGGACGAACCAAACTCCATAATTGCCTAATTTTTATGCAATTGACTTTGAGCTTATTTAACGATAAAGTGCAAAAATCTTATGCCTAAAATCAAGTTTACCAAAATGAGTGGGACTCTAAATGATTTCATCATCATAGACAATCGCTCACTAATCCTAGATGCCGATCATTTAAGTGACTGGGTTAAAAAAATATGTGCCCGAAAGTATTCAGTGGGAGCAGATGGACTGATTCTTATTGAAAAATCTGAAAAAGCAGATTTTAAATGGCGCTTCTTTAACTGTGATGGATCGGAAGCAGAAATGTGTGGCAATGGAAGCCGCTGCGCTGCTCGTTTTGCCTATCTTGAAGGGATTACAAGCCCAAATTTAACGTTTGAAACACTGGCCGGTATTATAAAAGCCCAAGTAAATGATAATCGCGTTAAAGTTCAAATGACAGACCCCACACACATAAAACTTGATACCACGCTTACCATCGAAGGAAGCCCTGTAAAACTTTCTAGAATTAATACCGGAGTCCCTCATGTCGTCATTGAAGTAGGCAATCTTTCTGATTTTGGTCTTCCAACCCTTTTAACTCTGGGGCGCACAATCCGAACCCATAAATTTTTTGAGCCTCAAGGTACCAATGTTAACTTTATTGAACCACTGGATTTTTCTCACATCAAAGTAAAAACCTACGAACGAGGAGTAGAAGATATCACCTATGCGTGTGGAACAGGCGTCGTTGCCTCTGCGCTCATTGCCCATGCTAAAAAAATGGTGAAATCTCCGGTTGAAGTTGAAACCCCTGGAGGAAAACTCATGGTTTATTTTGAGTTTGATGGAAAAAATTATAGTAAAGTTTTCTTAGAGGGAGATGCCAGAGTCATTTATAGAGGAGAACTCACCGATGAATCTGTTTAAAGGGGTTATTACAGCTCTTGTTACTCCCATTAAAAATAATCATATTGATGAGACTTCTCTAAGAAATTTAGTTGAATGGCAAATTGAAAATGGCATTCAAGGGCTTGTCCCTTGTGGAACTACGGGGGAATCTGCCACTCTCTCTACCGAAGAAAAAAAAGAAGTTATTCATATTGTCATTGATCAGGCAAGAAAAAGAGTTCCTGTCATTACAGGCACAGGTACCAATAATACTCAAGAATCTGTAAAACTCTCTACATGGGCAAAAGAAGCAGGAGCAGATGCCATACTAGCCGTAACTCCCTATTACAATAAACCCTCTCAAGAGGGTCTTTTTAGGCACTACTCAGAGCTTGCTAAGATTGGATTACCGATCATTCTTTATAATGTCCCAGGACGGACATCTCTTTCGCTCTCTATAGATACGATTGACCGCTTATCAAAGGTTAAAAACATTGTCGCTATTAAAGAAGCCACAGGATCCCTTGATTTTGGATCACAAATACTCAAATCGGGAAATGACATAGCACTTATCTCTGGAGATGATTTTACTTTTTTACCATTGCTCAGCATTGGAGCACAGGGGGTTATCTCTGTAGTATCGAATGTCATTCCAAAAGAATTTTCAGAACTTTATCAACATTTTACAGAAGGGAATCTAAAAGAAGCTCAACGTATTCATTTTAAATTTTATCCCTTAATTCAAGCTCTTTTCATAGAAACAAATCCAGTTCCTGTAAAAACAGCGTTATCACTCATGAAAAAAATATCTCTAGAATTTCGCTTGCCGCTTTGTGAAATGTCCCCCCAAAATAGTGAACATCTTAAGCTCACTCTTAAAAATTTAGAACTTATATGACATCTATTGGAATTTTAGGCGCACACGGAAAAATGGGACAAGAGCTTCAATCCCTTTTAAAAAAGGGGGAGTTCCCTAATTTAACCTGTGCAGCCTTATTCGATAAAGATTCTCCTCTTTCGTTATCACGTGCCCAAGCGATTGATGTCTTCATTGATTTCACAGAAAGTAAAGCCACTTTAAGTTTTCTTCCTATCTTAAAAGAACTTAAAAAGTCCATTGTTATAGGAACCACTGGATTTACAGATGAACAAAAAAAAGAGATTCATACACTCTCTCACACAGTGCCTATTGTATTGGCCCCCAATATGAGCATTGGAGTAAATGTTCTTTTGGATCTAGTACAAAGAGCAGCAGAGCTTCTACCTAAAGAATTTTCATCCCACATTATTGAAACACACCACCCTCATAAAAAAGATGCCCCCAGTGGAACGGCACTAAAACTTAAAGAAGAGATCCTTCGCTCTGCTCAGGATGACAAAAAAAACGTCCCCATAGAAAGTATTCGTGGAGGAGATGTTGTTGGAGAACATACAGTGTTATTTCTAGGACCTGGAGAACGACTAGAACTCAAACACAATGCCACTTCCCGAAGTATTTTTGCACGGGGGGCCTTACAAGCAGCTGAGTGGATTACCCATCAAAAACCAGGACTTTATTCTATGAAAGAGGTTATAGACAGCCGTATAGGCTGTCTTCAAAACGAGAGGAAATAAACACAATGAATATTGAAACTGCAGATCGTTTAAAACAATTGCCACCCTATCTTTTTGCCAAAATTGACCAAATGAAACAAGAAGTAAAAGCCAAAGGCATCGATATCTTAGATTTTGGTGTGGGAGATCCTGACTTACCAACTCCCAATTTTATTGTCGAGGCTCTAAAAGAAGGCCTCACTCATAAAGATTATCACCGATATTCCTCTTATTCTGGCGCAACCACTTTAAAAGAAACGATCGCT
>MGPE01000013.1:0-137 GCA_001797335.1 Deltaproteobacteria bacterium GWA2_38_16 | reverse complement strand
TTAATCCTGGCGAAAAAGTTCTATATACAACACCAGGATACCCTGTTTACAAAGTGGCAACCCTTTTTGCTGGAGGGATTCCCGTACCTATTCCCCTAACGGCTGAAAACCAATTTTTACCCAATTTAAATACAATT
>MGPE01000012.1 GCA_001797335.1 Deltaproteobacteria bacterium GWA2_38_16 | reverse complement strand
GGCGATTGCGCTAGCGCCTCGTTAAGCTTAGCTACATAAGCAGCATGATGTTTAGCGTGGTGTATCTCCATAGTCTTGGCATCCACATACGGCTCCAGGGCGTCAAACGAATAAGGTAATTTAGGAAGTTCGAACATGATTTAGTTAGTTAATAGTAAAAATTAATTTTTAGGGCATTTAATACCTTTGACTGTGGGCAACAAGTCAGCCAAGGAATAACCAGCTAAGAGCTCATACAGTTTGACGTGCACTTTTTGATAACCTGTTTTAAGCTCACAAGCTACCCGACGCTCACAGCACCGACCATTATGCGTGCAACGTATCGGTTCCACTCCCTCCTCCAGTGCCCTAAGCACTTGGGTCAGCCTTAGTTTGGTCGGACTGACAGCTAGAGTATAGCCGCCTTTCTTGCCGTGCCGACTCTTGATAACGCCAGCTCGCGTAAGCGACTTGGCCACATGTTCTAAGTACTTAACTGGCAAGTGTTGTTGCTGCGCCACTTGGGTCAGACTGGCATAGCTGCCTTGCGGTATGCTTGCCAGGTAAGCCAAAAACATCAGGCCGTAATCACCACCGGAGCTTAATTTCAGCATATTCCCAGTATACCCTAACTCCTACCAAATAGGTAGGAGTAGCTGCCGTTAGTACTTTACCCAAAATACTCATTTGTTATTCACCCTATTCGCGCGAATAGGGTGAATAACAAAGCTAGCGCGCAGAACGAACTTTGTGCATAACTGGTCGCAGAAAACTCGGCTCATGCTCCACCGCACGGTACCAAACAACATTCTTTTGTCGACGATACTCAAGTAAATCTACTTGGGCTAGTAAAAGTAAGTGCTTAGATGTTGACTTTAGGGAAAGCTTAATAGCCTCAGCTATGCTGCCGACTGACCGCTCGCGGCCATCAGCCAGTAGGCTTAAAATCTCCAGCCGCTTACGACCAGCCAATACGCGAAATAGCTTAACTAGGTCTTGATAGCGCATAGTATTGGGTATATATCCTATTCTACCAATTCGCGCGAATTCGTCAATAGAGCAAAGATACGAATAGCTATAATGTCGTGATGGGGCGGGATTGGGTGATGTAGAATTTGCCCTTGCTCCAAGCCCATTCAATATCGCAAGGGAAACCATAATGCTTTTCTATCGTGAGGCAGATTTTAGCCAGCTCTTGTATTTGCCTACCCGTGAGCTTTTGTTTGCCGCCCTGGGCTTTGGTTAAATTTTTCCACGCGTTGCCGCCGCCGGGCTTGCCATATAAAGCCCGGCCCTGCTCTGATACGTTTATGTCCATCAGATCAAGTTTCTTTTTTCCTACCACATAAGAATCGGGCGTGATTTGTCCGGAGACGATGGCTTCGCCCAAACCAAAGCCCGCCTCAATAATCATTTGATTCTTATCTTTAGTAACGGGGTGCACTGTGAAAGCTATACCGGATATTTCTGATTGGATCATAGTTTGCACCACCACCGCCACTGAAACCTTAGCCTTGTGCAATTTTTTCTCATGACGGTAAAATATGGCGCGCGGGGTGAAGAGTGAACTCCAGCACTGCTTCACGCGACCCAGCAGATTCTTTTCCGTAGTGTTCAGGTAACTCTCCAACTCCCCGGCCCAAGAAGCTTGGCTGGAGTCTTCAGCTGTAGCGCTGGAACGCACGGCTACGTAAAATAGCTCGTGGCTAATGGCTAATAGCTTATGGCTTTTTATACTATTCGCTATTTGCCCTTGGCTCTTGGCTAGACTTGCATACGCGCTCATAATTTCGCGTTGCAAGTCTTGGGGCATCCTGGAATCGTGGATAAGATCACGAATTACCACTGAATACTTTTCCACTGAATTAATATCCCTATGGTTCACCTTTTTAAGCTGTGCCTCAACATCCACCTCTAAATCCGTCTCGTGCA
Organism: Deltaproteobacteria bacterium GWA2_38_16; assembly: GCA_001797335.1. Classification (GTDB taxonomy): domain Bacteria; phylum Bdellovibrionota; class JACOXK01; order 2-02-FULL-40-11; family 2-02-FULL-40-11; genus 2-02-FULL-38-15-A. Next base: position 3,897 of record MGPE01000012.1, on the reverse strand, counting down.
GAAAGCGATCAAAGGCACTCGCTAGCACCACAAATCCAGGTGGCACGGGAATCTTGGCCTGGCTCATCTCGCCCAGGCTTGCTCCCTTGCCTCCAGCTAGCTGAACATCGTGTTTTGATAATTTATCAAATTTTAAAACAAAATCAGACATATGTTAATGCTAACAAAGATATGAATTTGAGTAAACAAAAATGGGATATGATAAATACCATACCCCATCTATTATTTTTTAATAACCTTGCGGTTCACTTTCGTGAATTAGACTAAAATTTGTACCATCTTTACGCTCACAATCAACATTTAGGCCATTCATTAGTACCATATCGCAATGAATTGGCACAGCATTTAAATTCGGATCACCCGGTTCAACACCAAACGAGCCATTACTGCCAAACGCTATATGACACGTTCCGTATATTTTCTCACCCTCTGATGAGCCAATATCCTTCGGTGCTTTACTTTGGCAGGCCTTGCCATTAATACCGATACCTAGTTCCGCGATTCGGAAGGCATGACCTTCAGCGTTATTACCGCTGCCTAAATATGATTTAACTGATTCAGCTAATGAATTACCTGTATTTTCTTTGAGTGGAATATTATTGACGTGAGTAATATTTCCCTCTTTCACTACAAGGGTAATTGGTCCATAATCTTCTATCATATCTAAGTTATGATTTCCTCCGATCGGCCCATCCACTACCATGAGGCCATTAGCTCCCTCAATAAACGGGCTAGTCGACCATTCTCCTATGGGAAAATTGCTGAGCTTACCTGGCTTATCAACTAAACCATCTTCGACCTCTGTTTTATCAGTACGAGGACTAAGCCACAGGTCAGTTCCTAAACCAGAGGTTATGTGAACTTTTGTTACATCTCTCATCAGTTTACTCACAATTTCTGCCCGCCGCCGAAGCACTTCAACTGATTCCTCAACCGCACCCTTAGTTAATATCTCATAGGGGTTATGCCCTTTGGTTATAGAAATTAACCTAATCCGCCGGACTTTAGCGAAAGCTTTCATTTTTTCATAGGTTGAGTCAGGCATTTTTCCTCCCAACGAGGCTAAACGTTCCGGTGTGAATCCGGACCAGCCCTTGCTAGCTGTTTGTAATAATTCCTCAGACGACAATATCTCATCAAATACCGTTTTATCGCGGATATCAGCTCTAAGGGCCGCGCCAGTTTCTTGTGAGTGAGAACGCGACATTGAAGTTACAATAAGAACGGGGCGATCTTTCATTTTTTCGCCGATTTTCTCACCAAAGGGCTCAGCGGATTTAGGCGAAGCCTTAACTATAATGCGTTCAAAATTACCTCGCGTATGCTGATCCTTATTGGTCCTTTGTTCCAATTCGTCGTTAATGGCTTGAACAAACATCGGATTTTGTTCGACAACCTTTCCGTCGGTAATAAAAAGCAAGCTTTCTTTATCAGGTACAAAATTGAAACAATCAATCACATTTTTTGCGATAAAATTAAGACGCTCTCTTTTTTCAAAGTCCGTTATTTCTGAATTAGTTTTTTCCATGGTTAACTCCTATTAATTATTTTAGTATTATTTATTTTATCGTATTTAGATTAATCCATTAACTAATATTTGTCAAGCCTTACCAATCCTACCAAAACCATTTGCCATTGCCACGCAATGTACAATGTGCCAATAAAAATCTTTTTCATTCCTGCTGCCATCTTCATAAATAACCCCCATGTTAAGGTAAGGGCAAGCCAATAATTTCCACTCACCCAAATACATTAAAGCTTTCATCCAAGCATTACCCACTAATCCTGTGGCTGGAATAATCAAACTACAACCCTCCCAAACTGCTGTTTCATACTCAAAATAGTATTCTTTGGTGTCATAACCTTTATCTTGTAAATACTTTGTTAATTGCCTATTTATTGCTGCAATCTCATCAAGTGATGAATACTTGCCCACTTTACTAGTAGGCCTAAGGCTGGACATTACTCCTATTTTTGGTTTAATACCCATTTTAACCATATACTCAATTATGCAATCCACTTCATATATTTTATCTTCCAGGGTCATGCCTTGATAAATAGAGCAGGTACTAACTGAAAAACAATAGTCTCCTTTTTGCAGTAAAGCAAAAGCAACCTTACGATTACTCGGCAAGGGTTCTTTACCAAACTGTCTATGGAACTCGTCTAAGGTAAAGGAATCTTTAACTTGCCCGCGCACTATACCATCTACCTTACCCTCTTTAAGCAATTTAATAATAATGCGACTAGCTTCATCATCATTCTCTTCAACTATATTATTAAAACCATCCACTTTAGCGCCCACAACCACTAAATCCGCAAATTCAGAAGCTTTTTTCAAGCTTTCTATTGTTTCAGGTATTGGTCTGATAATTCCGATTGCAATCTTACGCTTATTTAACTTAGCGCGTTGTAAAATTATATTAGTTAGTTCAATCATATGAATAAAATTATTTAACCTTCTTAATAATCCCATTCTTTACGTCAATTTTTATATAATTTCCATTCTTTAATACCTTCGTAGCATTTTTTGTACCTATTATGCAAGGTATCCCCAATTCACGACTAATAATAGCGGCATGGCTAGTTATTCCACCCTCATCACAAATAATCGCCTTAGCCTTTCTCATTATAGGCACAAAATCCGGCCTGGTCATAGTGGTTACTAAAATTCTACCCTTCTTAAATTTTTCAGTATGAGGATTAAACACAATCTGCACTACACCCTGAATCTGCTTAACCGGCGCCCAAGCTACCTGGCCTTTTATTTGCGAACTTTTTTTAGGCGGGAACATAGCCCGCCACAGGATTTGAGCCTTTCTGCCTGTTATAACTTGATCAATTACACGCGAACCACTCTTAACAGTCAAAAATAATGCCAAACGGCGGCGCTTTTTTAATTCGCCAACACCCGGTCTCTTGCCGCCTAAAAGCGCAGTTATGGCCTCTGGAGCAGTCAGATATTTTACCTGCCAAATACTCATGCCAAGACGCTTAGCTATTTCCTTAGCATATGCTTCCAAATACCAATCCGCTATCAAAGCTGCTCGCTTACGCTCATCAGTCCAAGCAGACCAAAAAGAAAGCAATTGGAAGGCTTTTTTAAATTTATCCGACAAACCAATACTGCGATACAACTCTACTTGCGCGGCTTTAATTCGCGCGACCTTGGTTATTAATTTATTTAAATCTTGCCTAAGCTGATGTTTGGACTGCGCTTTGCATTTTCTTTTTAGCTCTCGCCAGACATAATCTTTGGATAAAGATACCCCGGCTCGGTAATTTGAATGTAACCAAATATAATGCTCTGTGTAATCTGCTACCGCGCTTTGTAACGAACTGCCCGCCTTGCCTAAACTGGGCGATTTTCGTATGACAGAATACCACTTAATCACCAATTTTAATAAGTCTTGATGCGCCTCTTCCATAAAGCTATGTTGATGCGGTGCCGCCAAAGTGAACGCCAAATCGTTTAATTTATCGGCTGATATGTGAGGCAAATCTTTTATTAGCAAAAGCGGTAATTCTTCTGTAGTAAAGACATCAGCGCTTTCATGAACCCAGGTAATACGCCAATGTTCTTTGACTAAAAAAGAAAAGCATTCCAGTGATTTAGCCAACTGGTGATCAGACATTGTCCTCTTTTGACCGATGAAATTATTTCCCTCTTGTGCCAGCTCTTTTACTATCTTCTGCCATAGCCTATACCGTGAATGTTGAATACTTGGCAGACGCAAATATTGCCGCCAAACATAGTGCCATATCTTTAGCTTTTGGCTTTCCGGCGTTTCTTCGTAAACAAAATCTTTTTTGATAAAACAAAAAATGATATTCGGCATTTTGGGGTGCCAATATTTGGATTGATTAACAAATTCCTGCATCCACATGCAGAACAAG
>MGPE01000011.1:606-77153 GCA_001797335.1 Deltaproteobacteria bacterium GWA2_38_16 | reverse complement strand
CTAGGACTTTTTTAAGTTTTAAAGCAGTGTTTTGTGCCCACTGGTAGAGATCTTGAGTGATATCTTCTGGACGGATGGTGGTGTCGACCCCTTCGTCGAAGATAGAGTCTTGGGCAAAGAGATCCTGAGCGACAATAGTCATCCCCGCGAAAGCGAGGATCCAGAGAAAAAATAAAATAAATAGTTTTTTCATTGTACCTCCTGAAGGGCTTTTTCCAAAAGATCTAAAACACCTATTTCTTTGGCCCATTTTTTCATATAATTTTTATCTAACTGGTCTCCTTGAACTTTTAAAACTCCTGCCACGTCCTGCCACTGCCTTTCTGAAACAAAATTTCCTTCTTTATACCACTCTAATTTATGCAAAATAATGTCTTCTGGAGATAAACAAAAAACGGTTAAACGATCTGACTCTTCAATTTTATTTTCTTTTTTTCTTCGAAACGCTTCTTGATCAAATGCTCTTTCTTTTAGAAGAAAAACATCAATTTTAAACATTGTCTTTAAATGAATGAGGTTGAAAGAGATCTTGTGTTTTATGGCATCCAATATCATATCTCGATCAATATAATATTCATTTTTTAAAGAATGAACGAGTTCGTCTATATGGGTTGGATTTAAATTCAACACCATATCAATATCTCTTGTGGCACGAAAGGCCCCATAGGTTGAACTGGCAATGGAACCCCCCACATAATAGGAAATCCCAAGACGGTCGAGAACTTTAAGAAATGGTTTAAGGGCTAAAATAATATCCGATTCTTGTTTCATAAATGTTTTTTTTCTAAATAATTTCTCAGTTTTTGAGCCAAAGAGTTTCCATAATGAGTTTCAACAAAAAATAAGTCCTTCTGCTTTTGATCCCACCCAGGATGTGCTTTTGAAATAGCTTTCTTCCCAAGCCATAAAATCCATGAGGACATCTCTAATGTTTTTTTGAAACGAAGTGAGCTTTTCATGTTATGCAAAAGCTTAACTTGAATCTCTTCAACTTTGGAATTTGTATCGATAGATTGCGTCCTCATTTTTTTGTCCTCACCGCGAAAATTAACAAATATTTTTGTTCATTTATTTTGTGACATATTTAATTGTACTTTTTTGCTTAAGATATAATCTTTTAGTTCATAGCTATTTGACCAGGCGGCTAATGTTTTTGTTTCTTCTGTGGATAGAGTTTCATATTTAGCATTAAAATATTTTTTAATCATGTAATCTCTTGTGCTATGGTAATTAGATTGTTCGCATAAGTTCAGTAGTTGTTTTAAATTCAAAGATTGATACTTTATATCAAACCAATCTCGTATAAGTTCATTTTTTATTTCTGAACTGTTCAAATAGCAACAAAGAGTGCTTATTGTCGGTATGGTTATTTGAGGTTGATGTTGATAATACCACTGACGCAGTATTCCATCGCGTTCTGAAATGCTATTTATATACGTCGTAAGATCAAGGATCTTTTCAAGCTCTTTTTCTAAATCTACTACAAGATCTTTGGGTGTTAGATAACACAGTGGGGGAACAATATGTTCGGAGGATGTTTCTGGGACAATTTTTTCTAAAAGATCTAAGAGTGTGTTTCTGAGTTTGTTGTTAAGTTTGTAATTAATGTTGCATTTTTGAATAGGTTCTAGTTCCGTTAAAAGTTTTTGAAGTTGGATGACAATATCAGCATTAGCAGAGTTTCTTTTGGCTTTAGGGGAGCGAAGAATGTCTTTGGCCACCCAGGCTAAAGATATTTTGGCAATGTTAAATTGGCCCTCTAAAGTCTTATTCATATTAGAAGCATTTAAAAGATATCCAATATTGGTTTTGGTATAGGCTGCATAATTAGGGGGCTCAATTTCGGCCTCCGGTTTTCCACTGTTAAATTGTAAATAAGGCAGATCGCTTTGTTCATAAAGAGAAATGGCTTGTTTTACAGCAGGGAGTAAAATGTGGTGAACCACCAAGGCATCATGTTGATTATTAAATTCTTCTTCCAGTTTTAGCGCCCGGTTTAAGGTAAAGCGCATTAAGAGAAGCTCTCGTCTATCTTTAGCTTCTTCAACGCTTTCTTGAATGGTTTGAAGAATCAGGACTCTTTTTTCTAGAAAAGTGCCTTTTTTAACTTCTTTCAAAAGTTTTTTAAGTTTCAATGCCGTATTTTGTGCCCACATGCGTACATCATCGCCAATGTCTTCTGCGCGAATGGTGGTATCTACCCCCTCGTCGAAGATGGAGTCCTGCGCATAGAGATTCTTCGTGCCGATGGCACTCAGAATGACGAAAAAGAGTATAAAAATATTTTTATTCATATATTTTACCAATCGAATGTTATGTACACTTGAAGAACTTCTGTTTGAGAAGGTATGTCTTTGGCTCTGTCAGCGTTAAAATAACTTACAAAGTTTTTTCCAATTTGGTTATCATCCATGTCATAGGAAATAACAAGGGTTGGGCCAAACGTAACATCTTTTTTGTCATAATCGGGGGCAGACCAGGTATATTCTTCGTCTCGATAGGAATAGGTAGGTCTATCCCAGTAATGATTTATTCCTTTTCTTTCGGAGTCCCATAGACGAAATTCAAGAGTGCCATGGAGTCCATGATTTTCAAAACGTGTTTTATAGATCTGAGCATTTGTTTGTGGCAAATTACGCTTAAAATCTTCCATCATCATGTTTTCGTAATAACCCCCCAGGGTTAACGCAATGTCATTATATCTTTTAAAAGATCCAACGAGCCGTGCATCGGCTTCTACAACAAAAGCGCGACGTCGCCTTTCAAACATATTTTCTTGGCTAATGAGGGTGTTTCGATCACCATCAGTAAGAATTTTATGATCGTTTTCTCTTCCTGCACCAGGGACATCTATCCACTCGCGCCCTTGTTCATCTGTGTAACGTCTATATCCCACGCCTTGGAGTTGAGTAGCCCTTTGTTGTGAAGATTGAATTTGTTGTGTCCATTCATCTTGATACTGAGCCTCACGAGCGGCTAAATCATTTCTCCATCCTTCAGATACATCCCCCATTGTGAAATGTTTTAATGTTACCGCGCCCCATTTTGGATCTGGTACATAATAGGTAGCAATATTAATTGTTAATTTTTTAGAATCAAACGGTTGAATTTGCCAATTGATTCCTGCATTTAACCAGCGGGTATCTTCTGTTAAGCGTGTATTATCTCGTGTGCGTTTAAGAATTCTAATATAAGGGCCTAGAGCAAGATGGTCACTCACAGGCCAAGCCCATTTTGCACCTAAAATTTCTATATTTTGTCTGGGGAATTCTGTGCCCACTCGAATAAAATCCCCTTTTGCACCATAGGCTTCTTGCCCCGCTTCGGGTGTTTCATAATGAAAAACTTTAAATTGAAGAGCAATCATTCCTTGAGTTTTTTCTTCATTGTCGCTTGTCTGCGTATATGTTCCCCCCCCAATGCCTGTATTAAAATAGCCATAGCGAGTGGCGGAATATTCTTTGGCGTCTTTTTTCATTGCAAGCATTCGGGTGAGAAGGCTATTTTCTTCTTTAGGTTTTGGCGCAGCTATTTCAATATTTTCGTGAGGATGGTTTGGAGCGGAATATACCATAAAGGCCGGGATTTTTGCCGCATTACTTTCTACAACTAATGTTTTATAGGCTTCTAAGATTTCTGCTCTTAAGCTGTTATTGAGCGTATAGGTAATGTCGCTTTCAGGTGTGTTTTCATATTTAGAATAGATTTTTTTTAAATCTAAAATAATATTGGCATTAGTAGAGTTTCTTTTGGCTTGAGGGGAGCGCAAAATATCATTTACCATCCACACAATAGAAAGCCTTAATAGTTCAAATTGTGTTTTATAAGATGGGTGAATGTTAGAGATATTTAAAAGGTAATGCATGTTAGCTCGAGTAAAGGCGGCATAGGGTGGAACTCCAATTTCTTGAGTAGGGATCTCTCTATCTTGATTGGCATTTAAGTAGGGGAGATCCGCTTCATTATAAAGAGCGATAGCTTCTTTAATACTGGGGATTAAAACATATTGGTATGCCAGTTCTGAACTCGTATCATCAAAAAATTTATTGATAGCCAGGGCGCGATTTAAAGCAAAGCGCATTAAAAGCAACTCTCTTTGAGTTTGTGCTTCTTCAACAGATTCTTGGATGGCCTCTTCTAAGAATTTTCTTTTTTGATCGCTACTCAGTTGTTTTACTTTTCTAAGGGCTTTAGTCAGTTGAATTGCCGTATTCTGTGCCCACATGCGTACATCATCCCCAATGTCTTCTGCGCGAATCGTGGTATCGACGCCTTCGTCGAAGATAGAAGATGCTTCTTGTGCATAGAGATTCTTCGTGCCGATGGCACTCAGAATGACCAGAAGAAGAAAGAGTGTTTTACCAATCGAATTTAACATACATACTCCATGTTTCAGTTTTCGTGATCGCATGGGAGGCGGCGTCAGGATTAAAAAAGCTCATGAGATTTTTAGCTAGAGGGTTATCTAGGGTTTCATAAGAAATGACAAGAACAGGGCCCATATTAAAGAGCTTGCTGTCGTTATATGAGTCCAGAAAGTCTCGACTGCCTATATCGTAAAGTCTGTACTGTAATGTGAAAAATGAGCTGGTTTCTGTGGCTTTATTGCTATAACGATCTCGATGAACTTGGGGTAAGGTGTTGTTATCATAACCATCTACGTGCATATTGGTAATGCGTCCTCCAAATTGTAAAATAAGATCATCTTGTCTTTTAATAGACTTTATCCATTCGGCATCCATTTCTAACGTCATAAATCCATACTCTTTGAAATCATTTATTTTATCTGTCTTTAAGAGTGTTGTGCGATCAGAGTCATTTAAAACTTTGTGGCCGTAGGTTCTCCAGTATCTCTCTCCATTGTGAGCTACCCATTGGTTACCATTCAGTTCTGTATAAATATAATATTCTCCCGTGGCCATGAGAGAATCTCTTTTGGCTTCAGAGGCTTTAATGGCGGCCGTTTCAGCATTATAGTGTTTGGCCTCTAGTTGTTTTAGTTCTTCTTTCCACTCGGGAGAGGCATCTTGGGGAAGATTCATATGATTCAGCTCTGAATATTGACTGTCTTGTGCATTGAAAGATGGGTGTGCATAGGCTTTGGCATGAATAAAAAAACGTTTGTTTTTAAAAGGTTGGATGTTTAAAGCCAGCCCCAATTCTAGCCAATGTCCAAATTCTAAATTTCTCAGTTCATCTCGTTTAAAGGTGACAAGATTGGCATAAGGGCCAAGGGAGATAGGGCCATTATCAATATTCCAAAGATAATGTCCGCCTAAAAGTTTTAGGTTGTGTTGGAGAAATTCTTGATTTTGAGTCATGTCGAATTCTGATTTTAAAACATAAAACTCTCCTTTATTAGGATGTTTTACTCGGAGAATATTGAGTGGAATATGGAGAACATTTCTGGTTTCAGTTTTACCTTGAGAGCTTTCTGCTTGAATCTGTCTCAAGCCTGCTCCAATGCTCAGATGTTCTATGGATATGTCTTCGTATCTTCTTTCAATAGACCGTTCTTCAAAAATTCTTTGAAGAATCCCAGGTTCTTTGGGTTTTTCGGGGAGTTGATGAGTAAAGGGGGAATTTGTGGAATCCGATGTGTGATTAGGGGCGGTGTAGAGAATAAACGGAGGCATTTCTTTGGCATTTTTTTCAATGGCCATCGTATGTTGAGTTTTTAAAAGAGCACTTCTGATTTTATTATTGAGAACATAATCGATGTTTTCAATAGGTGTGTTTTCATATTTAAAATAGAGTTCTTCAAGATTTAAAATTAAAGTAGAGTTTGTAGGATTTCTTTTGGTTTCAGAAGATCGAAGTAAGTCATTAACTACCCAAACAATTGTATTTTTTAAAATTTCAAATTGGCTCACATAAGAAGGAGTAAGGTTTGAGATATTCAGTAAATAGCTAATATTATTTTTAGTAAAAGCAGCATAAGAGGGGACAGGAATGTCTTGGATATTTTGTTGATTGAGGGTGGCTGTTAAATAGGGGAGATCTTCTCTTTCATAGAGCGCAATAGCTTGTCTAATTGCAGGGATTAAAACATAGTTTACAGAAAGTTCATCGTCTTGATCAGAAAAAGATTTATTTAAATCTAGAGCGCGATTTAAAGCAAAGCGCATGAGGAGAAGCTCTCTAATATTTTGAGCTTCTTCGACACTTTCTTGAATGTGTTTAATCAAGAATGCTCTTTTTTCAGGAAGGTCGAAATTTCGCATATCTTCTAGGACTTTTTTAAGTTTTAAAGCAGTGTTTTGTGCCCACTGGTAGAGATCTTGAGTGATATCTTCTGGGCGGATGGTGGTATCGACCCCTTCGTCGAAGATGGAATTTTGGGCGTAGAGATTCTTCGTGCCTACGGCACTCAGAATGACAAAAATGACAAGGATAATGCGAATGTGCTTCATGACTTAATCCTGATTGAGTTCCCAGCTATTTTCTGAAAGTGTGGGAAGTGTAGTTACAAATTTTGTGCTGCTTCGTCCCATTCCTAAAAATGCGGTGGAAACACGCCGTGAGAAATAAAGAACATAGGCAATTTGTTCACTTTCTTCTTGGCTATAGCGGTCTTTCACAATGCGTCTTAAAACAAAAAGCCCTGGAATTCCTTCGTCAGAAACTCGGAAAGTTCCTCCGGCGTTTGGAGTGTCTGCAATCGTGAGGTCTGCCCAAGAGCCTTCGTTATCACTCCACAAGCGGACTTCATTTTTTCCAGCGATAAATCGGGTATCTCTTAGCCCCACATACACTTGAGGGGTTCTGCCCCAATGAAATCGAATAATTTCACTAAACTGTGGATCGCTTACCAAGGGTTTTAGCTCTAACATCATGTGATCTTTTTCAACTTTACTGAGGTTTAGCGTCATGGGCGCTTTTCCTTCGAAAGGTGGAAGAAGCATGGTTTTTTCTCGATCCAACACGAATTCAAATAAATCGCTTTGAGTGTCAGTGATGGGAGTCGCAAAATAAGCTCGAGTATGTACGATGTTCAGATTGTTATCGAGCTTTTCAAGAACGACTACAAAGGTTTCTTTGGCTTCATTGGAATATTGAAGAAGCGTCATTTGATATTCTGTGTTTGACGTTAACCCACGCCCCACAAAACTACCGGCTTGAATTTTAAGCGTATTATCAAAGTAATCATGTAGCCTGACAAAGTTTTGTAAGTCTGCATGTGCTACGAGTGAGGGTAGTATGAGGATGCTCCATAGAAATATAATGATTTTAGTTTTCATGATTATCTTCTCCTTCCATATTCAATATTGACGAGGGATTCTTTGATTTCTTTTACCCGTTGCCGTGTGTGAAGAATAAGCATTCGGCTATCGGGAAAATAACTTTTTCGCTCATTTAAGAAATTGTGAATAATTTGGTTTAAATCCCAAAGAGAAGCTCTTTGGCAATCGTAGTATCTTCTAAAGATAGAGTTTGCCAAATCCACCTGTGCCCAACCCGTAATGGCTTCAAATAAAATAAGTTCGTTTTTATCGGATCCCATGGCTTCCATTCGATCCAGCGCCAGAGAGAGGAGCTTAAGGGCATATTTCCCAAATTCTGCATAGAAATTATCTTCAGAGACTGGGCGATAGGGACAATTGGGTGCGTGCCGTGAAGGGTCTGGACATAAATGGTGGTGCTGAAAGTATGGGATGGTGTAGGTTCTATCAAAATTCAAATTTACATCGATGATGAAATTATAAAAATGAGAGAGGAGATTTGAAACCACTTGGTTTTCAAATTCTCCACCATTTTCAAATAAAACGTCATTGAGTTCCAAGGCTCTGTGAATGGATCGCAAGGTCAAAAGTTCAAAAGGCATGGGTTCTGGGCCCGGTCTTTGATAATTGTCTCGGGCAATTTGTAAACCTGTGACCAACGTTTCTCGAACTCTGGCGTAATTGCCGCTGACCATTCGGGCGTAGGATTTGTAATCCCTGAGCGTTGCTTCTGTCGAGGAACACCAGGTAGTGAGTCCTTCCCAAGGAGCATCTGCTGGAATTTTTGGAGTATCTGAAGGATGTCTGTGAGGATGATATTCTTCATCCACTCCGCCGCCGCCTCCTCCAACATCGGTTCCAATGCCTGCCCACGTGATAATAGGCATGCTTAAAAATGTTAAGATGAGCATAAGCCAAATATTTTTTGTTTTCATGATTGACTCCTTTCCTTGGGGGTTAAAGAAAAGAGTTGAAAATTAATTTGAATAACCTCTTTTCCTGTCCCTGGTTGACAACTAAATTTATCGTTCAGTTCCGCTCGGAACTCTTGGATAAACTTTTTTATTTCTTCGTAATTATTTTCAGTTACACAGAGGGTAAGAGAGCTGGGCTCTCGTTTGGTAATGTCTTCTTGATCAATAGATTCTTTTGCTAGATCCATCATTTGCTCATGAAATTTTTGTATGGCAATATTTTTAACATCTTTTAAATATTTTAATTTTGGGTGAACTTGGGTGAGTTTTCCTTTTGTGCCTTTTAAGGGTTCTCGTTTTAAAAGCCCAGTGGAAAGTAAAAAGGAAAGGGCGTGTTTGGCCTGGGATTTGGTAATTTTATTTTTGAGATGTTGGCAAATCCACTCTGGATCTTCTTTGAAATCTTTAAGATTGACCATTTCGTGGATGGCTACATAATACCAATGAGAAAGGTATTCATAATAAGCCCCATCAATTTTAAAGGCAGCATCATTTTTATCAGATATTTTTTTAAGTTCGCCAAAGTAGAAGTCTTTGGACTGCGATTGAATGCTTTGATTAAACATAACGAGATTTTCAAAATAGTGAGATTCTTTTTTGCTAAGCCCCAGCCCCACAACAAAATTTCTTAAATTTCTGTGGGTTAGGTTGCGTGAACCATCCATGACCCGTTTTAAGTAATTGGGAGATTGGAGCCCCGCTTTTCGGGAGAAAACGGAATAAGAATAGGAATGATTGGTTTTCTTTTTTTCGACATAAAAATCTTTCAAAAAATTTCTATAGTCTTTGTATTGGTAGAGATTGACTTCCATATTTTTTAAAATCAGTGCTTGCTAAGTAAAAGAGAATCGTTTATATGTCAACCTCAATTTTGGATTTTAAGTATTTTTTATTACCGTTTGGTAAGGGCGCTTTAATGAAACTATGTAGCATCTTTATTTTTTTGGTCATATCCATAGGCGGCATTGCAGAAGAACTGCCTTACTTTAATCCTTACTTAGAAACTTTTGAAACCATAGAAGGGAAACCAACCCTTTCTTCAGATAGAGTTATGTTTTTTGAAGATAGCCAAAATGCCAAACCTTGGCCTATTGAATTTTATAAACGCTTGGCTCAAAAAATAGAGAATGGCTTTATGCTAGAGTATGATTTTTTATTTTCCCAGAGTGGTCAAAAAATAAAAACTCCTATTCATTTTATCTTTACCGATCGGCTTTCTAACCAGGGTAATGCTTCCTATGTATATCAGGCATTTTATGCGGCTTTATATAAGGATAAGCATGGGTATGAAGCGATTTTAGTAAATCCCTTTGGAATTAAAGAAGAGGAGCTTCATTTTTATATCGCTCATGAGCTGTTTCACCTGTATTATCGATTGCAAAATAGAGAAATCCATCGGTGGATGGATGAAGGGTTGGCGCAATTTTTTGCGTATCAATTAACCCATTTTATTCCTCAGTTTCAGATAACCAAATATTTTGAAAATCCAGATGTTGCTTTAGAAGAATTTCCCGATTCCCAAGCCAAATACTATGGGAATAGCTTTCTCTTTTATTATTATCTTTATCTTCATTATTTTCCGGAAAAAGGGGATTTTAAGCGGTTTATTTCGATGAGCCATCCCAAAGAATTATTTGAAGAAGACCAGTGGAAGACAGTGCTTCAAGAATTTTCAATCGCAAAACTCTTAAATACCATTTACGTACATGACCAGAAACATTATTCCTTAAAACCGCTCTATGGAAAAGTGGTACCACTGGAAGCATTGCCCGAAAATTTTAAATCCAAAGAATATCTTTCTTTGTATGTAAGAGGATCGGATGAAAATTATGAAGCTACGCTTGCTTTAAAGAAAAAATTAAAATTGGAACACTGGGATGCGGAAACGGTGTATGTTATTCAGCCTGAATTTGGGAAAGTCCAAATTGTCAGTCGTTTAAATGATGAGTTGTCTAGCCAGCCGTATGTGATTGTATTTCTTCTTTACAAACCTTTTTAGCTCATTTAAAACTAACACTGGATCCCGGATAGTGCTTCGCACTTCCGGGATGACAAAATATTATGTCTATTAAATCAGATAAATGGATTCGAAGAATGTCTTTAGAACATCAGATGATCGAACCCTTTCATGAAAATCAAGTAAAAACGGGAGTGATTTCTTATGGGGTTTCTTCCTACGGATATGATATTCGTGTGTCTGATGAATTTAAAATTTTTACCAATGTCAATAATTCCATGGTGGATCCCAAAAATTTTGATTCAAAATCGTTTGTCGATTTTAAAGGGGATATGTGTATTGTCCCTCCCAATTCTTTTGCTCTGGCCAGAACCTTGGAATATCTTCGAATCCCTAGAAATGTATTGGTGGTGACACTGGGTAAAAGCACCTATGCCCGCTGCGGTATCATTATTAATGTAACGCCCTTGGAACCCGAGTGGGAAGGGCATGTGACACTTGAGATTTCTAATACTACGCCACTCCCCGCAAAAATTTATGCTAATGAAGGCATTGCCCAACTTTTATTTTACGAAAGTGATGAGCCCTGTGCGATTTCATATAAGGATCGCAAAGGAAAATATCAAGGCCAACGTGGGATTACATTGCCAAAACTCTAAATCATCCTATGCCCATCTATACGTATGAGCACGCTCTTTCATATCTTTTCTCTCTAGAGAAAAAAGGAATTACGCTCAGTATTGAGTCTACCCAAGAAGCACTAACCTATTTTAAAAATCCGCATCAAAAATTTAAATCAATTTTAGTAGCTGGGACCAATGGAAAAGGATCCACCGTAGCCATGCTGACATCGATTCTTGTTCAAGCAGGATATAAAGTGGGTACGTATATTTCACCGCATTTATTGGATGTTCGAGAAAGAATTCAGCTCAATCAAAAAATGATTTCTAAAAAAGAGCTTATTTATTTTATCAATGACACAAATCGGATGCTTGCTTTTACATCTATAAAACTTTCTTTTTTTGAGCTCATGACAGTCATTGCCTTTCGATATTTTGAACGAGAAAAAGTGGATTTTGCAGTTGTCGAAGTGGGGTTGGGAGGCCGGTTGGATTCTACCAATGTTTTAAGCCCTCTGGCTTCAGTGATTACGTCTATTGATTTTGATCACCAAAGACTTCTTGGAAATACCTTAACGAAGATTGCTCTAGAAAAAGCAGGTATTATTAAACCCAAAACTCCTCTGGTGACGGCTGTGGCACAGAAAAAAATTCAAAAACTTTTTCAAAAAATTTGCCATCAGAAACAATCGCCTATTTATATTTTGGGGAAAGATTTTTTGAGTGATCCAACACTATCCTTATCTTTACCCGGGAAGTATCATCAGCAAAAAAATGCAGCCTGCGTGTTGGAGGTTATTCGGTTATTACAAAAGAAGTGGGAGGTTTCTAAAGAAGCCATTCAAAAAGGGCTTTTAAAAACCGTTTGGCCAGGAAGGCTAGAAGTAGTTCAGAAAAAACCAAAAGTGCTTTTAGACGGTGCGCATAATCCAGCGGGAGTTCGGGTATTGCTTCGAGCGCTGAAGACAGATTTTCAGTATGATAAATTACATGTGGTCTTTGGGGTCATGGCCGATAAAAATTATCAAAAAATGTTTAGAATGCTTTTGCCGCATGCAGATTCTTTTTATTTTGTAGAACCTCCCATTAAACGCGCATTGCAAAAGCCGCTTCTTTTAGAGACGATGCCAGAACTTAAACATAAAATTGAGTTTTGTAGCGAAATCCCGGGAGCGCTATCATCCGTAATTTCTAAAGCAGGGAGGAATGATCTTGTGTGTGTGACGGGGTCTTTGTATACCGTGTCTGAGGCAAAAAAATACTTCTTATGAAATTAATATTTTTCATGCTGATTCTTATGATGAACTTTCCTGTTTTTTCAGAAGAAGAAGAGCCAAAAACACCCACTAAAAGTCTTAAAGAACAGATGGAAGAAAAACTTCCACTTCACTTTGTGGCCAAGCGCCATTTTCAAGATGTAGAAAAAGATCTGATTATTTTAGAAGGCAATGTGACATTGACCTATGGCGATACAGTGCTAACGGCAGGGAAAGTGACAGTAGATAAGAAAAAAAATCATCTTACTGCTACGGATAATGTGCATTTAAGTATTCCTTCTGAAGAAACTTTTGTGAAGGCGCATGAGATTTCTTACAATTATAAAACCCGCTTGGGCGAAATTATTAATGGGGAAGTAAAAAGTGGCTATTCCAGGCTTCGTGCTGAAAAAATCAATAAAGTGGGGGATAAAAAATATAATTTTTATAAAGGGACATATTCCACCTGTGAAGTGAAAGAAGATGAAACCTGCCCTTGGCAAATTTGGAGTTACAAAGCGGATGTTACCATGGGAGGATATGCTACCGCTGCACATCCTGTTTTTTTAGCAGGAGGTGTCCCCATTTTTTATTCTCCTTTTCTCTTCTTTCCCGTGAAATCAGAACGACAATCTGGATTTTTACTGCCAGAATTTGGGGGATCCGATATTTCTGGATTTCAACTTCGAAATTCTTTGTTTTTAGCCCTGGGGCGGTCGCATGATGCCACGACTTCTTTGGAATATTTAACCAAGCGAGGATTTAAAGAGGGATTAGAATATCGGTATATGTTAAATCCCTTAAGTTCTGGAAAATTAAATGCTTATTATTTACAAGATCGAGAATTCGTGCGTGATTTTGGATATCGGGAACGCTATGTCCTCACCTATGATCATGCCATTTACTCAACTCCAAATCTTTTTAATAAGGCGACAGTGAGAGTATCCAGCGATAGTGAGTATGTGAAGGATTTTCAAAAAGATATTACAGGGCGTCAAGATGCAGGGCTAGAAACAAAATTGCTTCAAGGTCTTACCACAGAAAATTTTTCTTTTAACCTCGAAGGAACCTATTATCAAAGCTTATTAAATAGCGATCCTCGAAAAACAAGTAGGGATATTATTCATCGACTTCCTGAATTTACGATGGCGATGAATCAATCCGATTATTTGGGATTAGACGACAAAATAGGAGTACCCTTTCTTTTTGGGACCAGTTTTTCATATGTTAATTTTTATGCTCTCGGAGGAGAATTTAAAGATACCAATAATAATGGTGTTTACGATGAAGGAACAGATTCATTACTGAGAGCTCATCGGACGGATATTTTCCCCTCTATTTCAATGCCCTTTAAAGTGGGAAGATATTTTGAACTGGTTCCACAGATGGGAGCCAGACAAACCCATTGGTGGCTTTCTGAAGGAGATCACAATAAAAATAGATTGATGCTCGATATTACGCCAGCCATTTCTACCAATATTAACCGCATTTTTAATTATGGAGGAAAAGTTGTTCAGAAAATAAAGCATTTGATTGAACCTAAAGTAACGTATCACTATTCTCCTTTTGTTATCTTAGATGACACCATTCCTGTTTTTGATGGATTGGATCAGTTGGCCACCGTTCATACAGCGTCTTGGGAATTTCAGAATCGATTTATTTTTAGAACTAGGGATAAAAAAACATCTGCTATTAATTATTGGGATGGCTTAAGGCTTGCGTTTAATCAAGATTATAATATTTTAACAGCCCAGAGTAGTAATGTATCTGATCGTCGTCCCTGGGGTGATGTGCGGGGAGTTTTGGGAGCTTCGTTGGCAGGCTTCACAGCGACCTCTGAAACCGATTATGATGTTTATAGACATTGGGTAACGCGTATTTCTCATGGTATGCAATATAATGATCCTTGGGCCAATGTGTATCGTTTAAATTATGTCCGAAAACGAAAAGAACCTTCTCATACCGTGAATGGCGGAGCAGGATTTCATTTTATTGATATTTTAAAATTTAATTTTTCATTAAACTACGATCTTTTTAATGATCGGTTTTTAGAAAAAATATATCAGGCCACATATTTTCCAAAGTCAAAATGTTGGGCACTTAATTTAAATTTTGAAGATAAAAGAGATAGTGGTTTTGCATTTAGTGCGGGGGTGAGTGTGCTTTTTGGAGAGGACCATCTTTCTCTGGCTAGGCTTTACCAGCAAGGAGAAGAACAAAATTTAAGATTACTGTCAGGCCAGGGAGATGATTTATAACGATGATTTTAGTGATTGATAATTATGATTCTTTTACCTTTAATCTGGTTCAATATTTAGGAGAATTGCGTTCAGATATTCATGTTGTTAAAAATGATGAACTTTCGTTTGCTGAGGTAGAAGCATTACATCCTACCCATATGGTTATTTCTCCAGGGCCGGGACTTCCTCAAAAAGCAGGGATGAGTCTTAAGCTTATTGAGCATTTTTATCAAAAATTTCCTATTTTAGGAGTGTGTTTGGGGCATCAAGCCATGGCGATGGTTTTCGGGGGATCCTTAAAACAAGCACCAACATTATTTCATGGAAAGACCTCTCGCATTTATCATGAGGGAAAAGGTATTTTAAAAAATGTGGAAAATCCTTTTTGCGCCATGCGATACCATTCTTGGATTATTGATCATGAAAAGCCCATTCATTCTGATATTGAAACTATCGCTTATACAGAGGATAACATTCCCATGGCCATTCAGCATAAAAAATATTTTGTTTTTGGTGTCCAATTTCATCCAGAATCTATTTTGACTCCAGAAGGAAAGAAAATTTTAAAAAATTTTTTAGAGATATCCTATGACAAAGCCCATCCTCTCCATTGATATTGGAGGAACTCATCTTAGATTTGCTTCTATAGATGATTCTGGCCATATTTTAAAAAAAGAAACCTATGCACATGCTACTCTTAGCAGAGATGATTTTTTTAAAGATCTCGATCAAAAAATCAATCAGTGGATTTCAGCGCATACCTGTCGAGCCGTAGCTATGGCATTGCCCATTGTGATGGATGAAAAAATGGGGGTTGTCTATGATGCTCCGAATTTACCTTTTTTAAGAGGACAAAATATTTATCAGCGTTTTTCCTCTTTAAAAGTTCCTTGGGTGTTAGAGAATGATGCCAATTGCGCCGCATTGGGAGAAGCCTGGTTGGGGCATGGAAAAGAAATTGATTCTTTTTGTTTTTTAACTTTAGGAACAGGTGTGGGGGGAGGATTGATTTTAAACCGAAAGCTTTGGAAGGGAGTTCGGGGGATGGCCTGTGAAATTGGGCATATTAAAATTGATTTTTCAAATCAGTTCCCCTGTTCTTGTGGTGATTATGGATGCTTGGAAGCGTTTGCTTCGAGCTCTGCTCTTCAAAAAAGAACTGGGATTACTTCAAAAGATCTCTATGAAAAAGCTAAAAAAGAAGATCCGGAGGCATTGGCGCTTTTTAAAGAAATGGGGAAAAAATTGGGAAGGGGAATTGCCTCGGTTTCTAATTTGCTCAATATTGAATGTTTTATTTTAGGGGGAAGGTTGTCAGGAGCTTTTCCTTATTTTTATCCTTCCGCCATTGATATGGCCAAGCATTCCTCAATGAAGGGGCCCGCAGAACATCTCGAGATTCTTCAGTCTCAATTGGGAGATGATGCAGGCATGTTGGGAGCTGCTTATCGATACCTTATTTTATAATGGAAAAGGGCGCATCCATTGGTTAGCCTCAAGTAGGGGGTGGATTCAGGATTTAGGTACTGGAAAACCTCCTAAACATCTTTTAGCCAAGAAAAAAATAAATCTGGAGGGGCATGAGATTTTTCCAGGATGGATTGATTCTCATGTGCATCTGTATCTTTTAGGGTCCAAAAAATATGAATTGGATGTTGGTTTTTGCTCCTCTCAAGATGAGCTTTTAGAAATATTAAAGGGAGAAGTGACGCCAAAAACATCTGGGTTAGAAGTGTGTGGATGGAAAGGGTCTGAGTTATCTCTTTTTCTTTTAGATCAAGTCTCTTCTTGTATTCCTATTATAGTTCGACGTGTGGATGAACATGCGGTGTGGGTCAATACGTGTCTTTTAAAAAAGGCAAATATTTTAAAAAAATATCCTACGGGTTTTTTGGCAGATAAAGCCATGAAACATCTCGAGCCTTTTAGACCTAAAGTATCCCCTCATGAAATAGAGGCAGCATTGATGGAAGCCGAAATCCAGTTATTATCTGATGGCATTACTTCCGTGCATGATATGGCGACTGAACTTCTTCCCTTAAAAACTTTAATAACGCTCATGCAGCAAAAAAAAATGAATCTTCGAGTGTCTTGTGCTTTGTATGGGAAAGAAGCGTGTAATGCTTTTCCAAAGCCACAGGTTAATCTTTTTAATCATCATTTAAATATTCGAGCTAAAAAGATATTTATCGATGGGGCTTTGGGATCGAGAGGGGCATGGCTTTCATCTCCCTATGAAGATAGTCCAGGTCATTGTGGTACGCCGCTCAGTACTGAAAAAGAACTCGTATCCACTATTCGAAAAGCGCTTCAAAACCAATTTCAACTTATTTTTCATGTATTGGGAGATCAAGCATCAATTTTTGTATTAGAGATTTTAAATACCTATTTTTCGCCCAAAGAAGTTCGAGACAGGCGATTTCGTTTTGAACATTTAGAAGTGTGTCATCCGAAGGTTTTGCCTTTAATGAAAAAATTTGGAATTATTGCCTCTGTCCAGCCCTGGCATATTGTTTCTGATCGTCCTTGGTTAGAAAAGCGTTTGGGTAAAAAACGAATGAACACTGTGGGTATTTTTGACAAAATGAAAAAAAAGGGGATTCCCTTATGTGGAGGATCCGATACGCCGATTGAACCGCATGATCCACGGCTTGTTAAAAAATTTGTTCATTTTTACACGGTGGGGGGTGCCTATGCGGAATTTTCTGAAGATACAAAAGGGACCCTAGAGATAGGAAAGTTGGCAGATTTTTCAGTGCGATCCAAAGAAAAAACAGAAATGACGGTTGTGGGAGGGGAAGTGGTATATGCTCGATAGGTATGAGCTATCTCAGGAAATAAAAATAGTAGGGAAAGCTATTGGTTTCCAGGAAGTAGGAATTTCACTGGCCCTGCCTTCTTTCCACTTTCCTTTTTATGAACGGTGGTTAGAAAAAGGATATCACGGGAAAATGATGTATTTGAAAAAACATGAACCCATCAAAAAAGATCCTAGGCATCTTTTCCCTCAAGCGAAATCTATTATCTCCTGTGCATTGAAATATAAAACATACAGTGAATGGGGAGATGAGTATCATGTGGTGATGAAGAAAAAACTAAAAGAACTTTTTAATAAAATACAAGAGTTTGCCCCAGAGGTAAAAGGGTATGTGTGCTGTGATACGGCTCCTCTTTTAGAAAAAAGTTTTGCCCAATGTGCCGGTTTAGGGTGGATAGGTAAAAATACCCTTCTTATTCATCCCCATTATGGTTCGCATGTTTTCTTGGGAGAAATTTTAATCAATATAGAGTTAGAAAGAGATCCTCTGCTCGTCAATCAGTGTGGTTCCTGTCAGAAATGCGTAGAGGCATGTCCTACGAAAGCTTTTATGGCTCCTTATGAATTGGATGCGAGACGGTGTATCTCTTATGAGGCGCCTGGGTGTGAGGTGTGCCAAGAGGTGTGTCCTTGGAACAAAGAGAAGAATTTTTCTTAGGATAATCGATGGTGTAATGAAGCCCCCGACTCTCCGTGCGCCGTAAAGAATGTTCAATAATAATTTTGGCTACGACAGCGATATTTCTTAATTCAATGAGGTCTTTGGTTAAAATAAAATCCCAATAGTATTCATTAATTTCTTCTTGTAAAATTTTTATTCTTCGATGGGCGCGTTCCAATCGTTTATTGGATCGAACAATGCCGACATAGTTCCACATGAAGCGCCGAATTTCATCCCAAAGATGGGCAATCAATACCAATTCATCGGAATCTTTAGCACGGCCGGAGTTCCACGGAGGAATAGAAGGAATTTTTTGAGATTTTAGAATAGGGGATTCAAGGGATTGCAATGCTGCTCGGTGGGCAAAGACAGCTCCTTCTAATAAAGAATTACTGGCCAATCGATTGGCGCCATGAAGACCTGTACAGGCAACTTCTCCAATGGCAAAAAGTCCTTTTAAAGAAGTTTGCCCATGGGAATTGGTGATGATTCCCCCGCACTGATAATGAGCAGCAGGAACGACGGGAATGGGGTCTTTTGTAATATCAATCCCAAGAGAAAAGCATTTTTTATAAATGTGGGGGAAATGTGCTTTAATAAATTTTGGCCCTTTATGGGTGATATCTAAAAAAACACAATCATCGCCTGTGCGCTTAAGTTCGCTATCAATGGCACGAGCCACAATATCGCGCGTGGCTAGAGAGCCATCTTTGGTATATCGTTTCATAAAGGCTGTGCCATCTTTTCGAATTAAAACTCCGCCTTCACCTCTGACAGCTTCTGAAATTAAAAATGATTTTGCCTGAGGGTGATAGAGGCAAGTGGGGTGAAATTGAAAAAATTCCATATTTGAAATGGCAACTCCTGCTCGGTATGCCATGGCAATACCATCTCCGGTGGCGGTGTCAGGGTTTGTGGTATAAAGATATACTTTTCCAGATCCTCCTGTTGCAAGAACGGTAATAGGAGCCAAAAAACTTTCGATTTTTTGTGTTTTGATATTTAAGGCATAGGCGCCCCAACAATGATCTTTTTTCAAGGGATCTAAGAATTTACGAGTAGTGATAAGGTCAATAGCCTCATGGTATTCAAAAATATGAATATTGGGGTGATGTTTGACTTTTTGAATTAAGGCGCAAGAGATAGCTTTTCCAGTGGTGTCTTTAGCGTGAAGAATACGTCGGTGAGAATGACCACCTTCTTGATGGAGATGAAATTCTTTTTTTTGCTGCTTTGTAAATTGTACTCCCCATTGAACGAGTTCTTTGATTCGAGCAGGGCCTTCCGTAACACAGAGAGTAACAATAGCAGGATCACAGAGTCCATCACCAGATTTCAAAGTATCTTGAATGTGTCGTGTAAAAGAATCTTTTTCGTCAAATACGGAAGCAATGCCACCTTGGGCATAGGAAGTGGCGGATTCTTCGAGCCGGTCTTTGGTGATGAGATGAACGTTTCCATGATCTGCTACTTTTAGGGCATAAGAGAGGCCAGCAATGCCACTGCCAATGACCAGAAAGCCACATTTTTTCATATTCTTTGTCATATCTCAGGTAGATACAGAGCGCAATGGGGCCTGTCTTATTCTGCTTGATTTTGTGCTGGAAACTCCCGTACCATAAACCTATATATGCATAAGCTCTTTCCCCTTAATATTCTAAAAGAAGGTCTTACAGAGCTCATCACTCCCTTTGGGGGAATTTTAGTGCTCATTAGCTTTGTTTTTTCTTTGGGACTTGGAATTTTAAGTCTTTTAGTAGGAGTATTAATTTTTGGTCCTACGACTTTGTTATTGGGGGATCGCCCCGTCATTTTGTGGATGATCTTGCCATTTCTGTATGTGTTTTATTTTTTCTTACTGGTTGTCTTTGTGGTTTTTCAAGAATTTTTTGTTTTATTTTATATTTCTAGACGGGAAGAAAAGAAAACTCCCTTATGGAGTATAGATGTACTTCAAGAAGAAGGGGGGAGACTTAAACTCTATCTTGTGACAACCGCAAAAGCTTTTTTTCGTATTAAAACATTCTTCCACTATTTTATGGTGTGGCCTATTTCTATGTTAGAGTATCAAGAAAATTTAACTTCCGATGTTGTGTTAGCTCGCAGTGAAAAAGTGGTTGGAGAAAACTCCTGGGCTCTTTTTTATTTTTTCTTATTTTTTGTAGTGCTGTATCTTTTGGCAATGTTTTTCCTAGGGCGTGTCATCACTCAGCTTTTATTCTGCCCCATTTTACTTTCCTATTTTGCCCTGTGCCTCATCGTCTACTTTAAACGATTAAAATCGTAAGCGGGTGAGGCTAGGTTATACGAACCGATGACAAATTATATTATTTGATATATATTATATATGTTTTAGGAGGCATAGCGTGAGTCCAACTGTAGTTATTATTGATGGAGCCAGATTTTTCTTCTTCTCGAATGAGGGGAATGAAAAGCCACATGTTCATGTTCAAAAAGGTTCCCATCTTTGTAAATTCTGGCTCGCACCAAAAGTTCGTTTGGCTCATAATAGTGGTTTTAAACTTCATGAATTAAGAAAAATTGAAGCCATTGTTTTGGAAAATAGAGAGATCTTTTTAAGGAGGTGGTATGAGTTCTTTAAGACTTGAAGATAAAATAAGATTAGAAAAATTTTGGATTATAGGTGGTTATTTACATATAAAAACAACATCTGGGAAAATTATAAAACGGCATAAATCTATTTCTCCAAAGCTTGAAAATGCAACTAAAGCACAGCTTTTAAATTTTGAAATTTTAGGGAGTGGCATTGGGATTCATTGGCCTGATTTAGATGAAGATTTATCGGCCGTTTTTTTAATTTATCCCGAAAGATTTAGTATGCCTCAAAAGAAAGCCTCATAGAAAATCGTAAGCCGACGACCGGAATCGAACCGGTGACCTGCTCATTACGAATGAGCTGCTCTACCAGCTGAGCTACGTCGGCCTAAAAAATACTCATATCAAGAATAGTCTTGAAACTTCAATCTTTTTTCAGTTAAGTAAGTGTTTATATGTCCCAACATCTTCTTCGTCCGACTGTTGCAGAGATTGACCTATCTGCTTTGGAATTTAATGTAAAACAATTGCAACAAAAAATTGGGCCTAAAGTATCCATCATGGCGGTGGTGAAAGCCAATGCCTATGGCCATGGTGATAGTGCTATTGCTGCGCGATTAGAAAAATTAAAAGTACCTTTTTTAGCGGTGGCGTATTTGGAAGAGGGGATTCGCTTAAGAGAAAATGGCATTAAAACTCCCATTGTTATTTTGACGGGTGGACAAGATCCTAAAACGTTTTCAGAGCTTTGGGCCTATCACTTAACCCCTGTATTTTATCACCTGGATTTTTTAAATGCGTATAATGCTTTTTGTAAGAAAAAAAATAAAAAAGGAACGGTGCACATCAAAGTAGATACAGGAATGAATAGATTAGGATTTACTTTAGAAAATGCTCATAAGTTATTTAAATCAATTAATAAATTTAAAAATATACAGTTTCAAGGAATGATGACTCATTTTGCCAATGGAGAGCGTCATAGTCATTTTAATGAAGCTCAAATTCAACTATTTCGTCAGTTAAAAAAAATAAGTCCCATTTCATTTCCCTATACACACTTGGCCAATAGCGGAGCTATTTTAAATGATTTTGGGGTGAATGAAAATTTGGTGCGCCCTGGAATTACGCTTTATGGAGCCTATCCCACCAAAGCACTTCGAGAAAAATTGGAATTAAAGCCTGTGATGACGTTAAAGAGTAAAGTGATTCAGTTAAAGAAAGTGAAAAAGGGAGATTATATTAGCTATGGATATACGCATCGCTTTACGCAAGATGGATGGGTTGCAACCATTCCCATGGGGTATGCCGATGGATTGATGAGAAATTTTTCAAATAAAGGTGAGGTACTGATTCGGGGGAAAAAAGCTTCTATCGTTGGAGTAGTATGCATGGATGTTTGTATGGTCGAAGTGACACATATTCCTGAAGCTGGGATAGGAGATGAAGTAGTTATTCTTGGGAAACAAGGGAAGAATCAAATAACAGTAGAAGACATGGCAGAACGTATTCAGTCTATTCCTTGGGAAATTTTATGCGCCGTATCATATCGAGTGCCTAGAGTAGTGCTAAAGTAGTTGCAATTCACCTTAAAAATACTCATAATCTGGGCGTGAAGATTTTAAGAGCCCTCGTTTCTGTCTCTAATAAAGAAGGCATTGTTGATTTTGTTAAAGTGCTTCGAAAACAAAAAATAGAAATTATTTCTACGGGTGGAACGTCTAAACTTTTGGAAGAAAATAATATTAAAGTCATGTCTGTGTCTGACTACACGGGATTTCCTGAAATTTTACAGGGGCGGGTTAAAACGCTTCATCCTAAAATTTATGGAGGGCTGTTGGTGAGGCGTGCCGATCCTCATCAATTAGAACAGCTTAAAGAATTTGGGATTTCAGAAATTCATATGGTGGTTATTAATCTTTATCCTTTTGAGCAAACCATTGCAAAAGCGGACTGTACGCTTTCAGATGCCATTGAAAATATTGATATCGGAGGGGTAAGTCTTATTCGGGCAGCTGCCAAAAATTATCAAGATGTCATTGTGATTACGGATCCCAAAGATTATGCGCTTATTTTAGAAGAAATGAATAAAAATAATCATGAAATTTCTTCTGAAACTCGTATGCGATTAGCTGTCAAAGCATTTTCTATGACGGCCGCTTATGATCGCCACATTTCTAATTATTTATATGGGCTCACGGATAATCAAAAAGATACGGATAAGTTTTTTACTCCCAGTTTCCAATTACGCTATCGAAAAGTACAAGATTTGCGGTATGGGGAAAATCCTCATCAAGGAGGGGCTTTGTATGTGGATGAAACTACCCAAGAGCCCTCTATTCCTAAAGCAAAAATATTGGGGGGAAAAGAACTTTCTTTTAATAATATTTATGATTTGCACCATGGATTAGATATTGCCAAAGAATTTAAAGAACCCATATGTGTCATTATTAAGCACACCAATCCCTGTGGAGTAGGACGGGATAAGCATAGCATGACCAAGGCGTTTCAAGCTGCCTTGGACTCAGATCCTCAGTCAGCCTTTGGAGGGGTTGTGGTTTTAAATCGAGAAGTGTCAGAGGAATGCGCGCTACTCATGAATAAGATTTTTTTAGAAGCTATTTTAGCACCCTCTTTTGATAAAAAAGCACTGTCACTTTTGGAAAAGAAAAAGAATCTAAGACTTTTAACGTTGGATTTTAACGGAGATGTTTCTCCAGAAAAAGTGGATTTTAAAAAAATTACGGGTGGATTACTGGTGCAGCATCGGGACCTAGGAACCATAGATCCAAAGCCTTGGACGGTAGTGACAGGTGAAAAAGTGTTAGACTCTATTCAAGAGTCATTGGTGTTTGCGTGGAAAGTCGCCAAGCACATGACGTCCAATGCCATTGTCATTGCCAATGCATCGCATACAGTAGGAATGGGGGTAGGGCAAACTTCTCGAGTGGAAGCAGTGAAACAAGCCTTAGAAAAAGCGCAAGGAAAAACCAAGGGCGCGGTTTTAGCTTCAGACGGGTTTTTCCCTTTCCGAGATAGTATTGATCTTTTAGAGGGATCTCATTTGGCCGCTATTGTGCAACCGGGGGGCTCTATTCGAGATGAAGAAGTGATTCAAGCCGCCAAAGAAAAAAAGATAACCATGGTTTTTACAAAAACTAGACATTTTAAACACTAATGGCTTCCTCTCCTAAAGAATGGTTGGTTCGAAAAGCCAAGCGCCACTATATTGGCCCCTTTGATACAGAAACCGTTAAAAAACTTATTCGAGAAGCAGAAATTGGTGCCTATGATGAAATTGCCCGTTCTGAACAACCTTGGGGATATGTTAAAGATTGCCCGCCTTTTTCACAATATGTAGAAGAAGAAAAAACCGTTAATCTCTCTCCGGAAGAAGTGACCTCCGTGACACAGCCGGGAGTGAAGGGATATACGGCTCCTCCTGTTTCTTCAAAGCCACTTCCTCCTAAACTAAAAGAAGTACCCTTGTCTCCAAAACCCATTGAGATGGTTCCTCTCTATAAACGCAGATGGGTGCCTTGGATAGGAGGGAGTTCTTTATTGGTGATCTTTATGGTTGTTATTTGGAGAATACTTCCTCATCCAGAAATAAAAAAACCTTTTGAGTCTGAGCTATCTACGGTTTCTGTCAATCAAAAAGAAAAAACGCCTCCTCTAGAAGAAATTTCTGATGTATTTCAAAAAGTAAATGTTTTATTTTACCAGGCCAAAATAGAAGAGTCGGCAGGAGAATATAAAAAAGCTCATGAGCTTTATCAAAAAGCGCTTAGCTTAAATCCAGCGGATGTCAGAGCCAAAGTCAGGCTTTTGGCTTTAGATCTTCAGGAAAATAAAAATAGTGATCAGCTGCGAACGCAGTTTTTAACCCTTCTCAGTGATCGACAATTGCCGAAAACATGGGTCGTAGAAATAGAAAATTATTTAGGACTATTAGATTTAAAAGAGAATAATTTTTCAAAAGCATTGCCTCATTTTCAAGTGGCTATTCAACAGGATTCTAATTTTTCTCCTGCACATTTTAATTTAGGCTACTGCTATTTTTATGAAAAACAATATTATAATGCTCGGAAATATTTTGAACGGGCGGTTCAATTACAGCCAAACCTTCCTCTCATTTATTTGTATTTGGGAAGAACACTTCAGAAACTCAATAAAAACGAAGAAGCCATTCGGGAATACATGAATGCTAATCGAATTAATCCTAATCTTCCTCAGTCGTATCTTTATTTAAGTGTTATTTATTTTAAACTAAATCAACGAAAGATGGCTTTTTCATTTTTAGAAAAAATGGTTCAACGAGATCCTGATTATGAGAAAAATTATTATAAGGATTTTCGATATACTCAAGAAGAGTTGAGCTATCGATTTATTATTCAGGCCTATTCTTTTATGCTGAAAGAAAAAGGAATTTCTCCGACACTGATGGCAGGATTGGGATTGTTATATTATCTGGATGGTAATATTGCTCAAGGCAAAGAATGGATTCAAAAAGCAATTCAAACCAATAAAGAAGATGCGACAGTGCACATGATCTATGGCTATGTTCTGCAAAAAGAAGGGGATTTAGAGGGGGCCTTATCGGAACTTAAAACGTCTCTTCGGTATCGGTATGAAAATAGTTTAACGCATGTTTTTATGGCAGATATTCATATTCGATTGGGATATTATCAAGAAGCTATTGAGCACTGTCGAAAGGTATTTAGTTTTGATCCTTTTTATGGAGCCGCATATCATTTATTAGGGGTGGCTTTGATTCATTTGGATCGAGTAGGGGAAGCTCAAGAAGCGTTTAATAAAACGTTGGAATATGATCCCAACTATTTACCTTCAAAAAAAATGCTCCTTCAATATTCAAAATGAAAGTTTTAATCATTGGTAATGGTGGACGTGAACATGCACTTTGTTGGAAGTTAAAACAAAGTCAGCAGGTGACAGAGTTATTTTCTTCCCCTGGAAATGCAGGGACAGCTCAAATTGCCCAAAATGTCTCTATAGGTATTCAGGATGTTTTGGGGTTAAAAACATGGGCTTTGGAGCATGCCATTGATTTTACCGTGGTTGGCCCTGAAATCCCCTTAAGTTTAGGTATTGTTGATCAATTTAAAAAGGCAGGGCTTTCTATTTTTGGGGTAACTCAAAAAGCAAGCCAATTAGAGGCCAGTAAAGTTTTTTCAAAAAAACTCTTACAAAAATACCGTATTCCAACGGCTCTTGCACAGATTTTTAATGCGTATGATCAAGCTTGTGACACTATTGCTTCTTCATCTGTATCGTATCCTTTAGTCATTAAGGCCGATGGCTTAGCTCAGGGAAAAGGAGTGGTGATTTGTTCCTCGGCAAAAGAAGCTAAAGAAACGTTGGATATGCTTATGAAACAAAAACAATTTGGGGGTGCAGGAAACAGTGTTGTGATTGAAAATTTTTTAGAGGGAGAAGAACTGTCTTATTTGGGATTAATGGATGGGAATCACTTTTTACCCTTAGCAACTTCTCAAGATCATAAAAAAATATTGGAAGGGGATCAAGGGCCCAATACAGGAGGGATGGGAGCCTATTCTCCGGTTTCTTGGTTTAATGATACGTGGGAAGCCAAAATTCAAAAAGAAATTGTAAATCCTCTGCTATCAGCATTTAAAAAAGAAGGGATAGAGTATCAAGGAATTTTATATATTGGTTTATTGATTTCTAAAGGAGTTCCTTATGTTTTAGAATTTAATGTTCGATTTGGGGATCCTGAGGCTCAGGTGCTTTTATGCCGATTGCAGTCAGATCTTTTATCTGTTCTCACTGCTACGATGCAAGGAAAGTTAAATACGCTTCAATTGAAATGGGATCCAAGGCCGGCGGTGGGTGTGGTCATGACATCCGGGGGATATCCCGGAGCATATCAGACAGGATATGAAATTAGTGGCCTAGAGGCAGTTCAGTCCTTATCGGATGTTACTTTATTTCATGCGGGAACTGTGTTAAAGAATGGGAAAATTTTAACGGCTGGAGGGCGAGTATTAAATGTAGTGGCTTTGGGGGAAACCTACGATAAAGCCATTCAAGCGGTCTATGAAGCGGTTAAAAATATTCATTGGAAAGATGCTTATTATCGAAAAGATATAGGATATCGAGTATGTCAAAAGCAAAAATTGCCATTTTAGTGGGGAGCGATTCAGACGTCGTAACCATGCAGGTAGGGACAAAGATTCTAAAAGAATTAAAAATTCCCTATGAATTTCATATTTACTCTGCCCATCGTACACCCAAAGAAACGCTCCAATTTTCTCAATCGGCTCAAAAAAGGGGAATTTCAGTGATTATTGCCGGAGCAGGGATGGCCGCGCATTTAGCGGGCGTCATTGCTTCTCATACGCTTCTTCCGGTGATTGGAGTTCCCATGGAAGGAAAGCTTCAAGGGTTGGATGCATTGTTATCGACGGTTCAAATGCCTAAAGGGATTCCTGTGGGAACCATGGCCATTGGAAAAACAGGTGCGGCTAACGGTTGTTTATTTGCAGCACAAATTTTAGCATTACAAGATCGTGCCTTATTGCATCGTCTCCAAAATTATCGTCAGAAAATGACTCAAGAGGTATTAAGAAAAAATGAAAAACTCCATTCCAAGTGATTTTCTAACTATTAAAGAAGTTTTGCAAAAAGGGGGAGTTATCTGTTACCCCACAGAAACCGTTTATGGATTAGGATGTGATCCTTTTAATCGGGCGGCCGTTGAAAAAGTATTTAAACTTAAAGAGAGGAAGTTGGAACAATCTCCACTTCTGTTGATTCCCAATAAAGAATGGGTGTTAAGGCTGGCTAAAGATATTTCTAAGACAGCCCTTCAGGTTATTGAACAATTTTGGCCGGGGCCCCTGACTCTTGTTTTAAATGCTTCTTCTCAAATTCCTTCTTGGCTTATTCGAGATGATGAAAGCATTGCCCTTAGGATTTCTTCTCATCCATGGGTGAGTGCTTTTTTAAATTATTATGGATTCCCGATTGTTTCTACCAGTGCTAATAAAAGAGGTGCTGTGAGCAGTCAATCTTTAAAGGATGTTAAAACTTATTTTCCTCAAGGCATTGATTATACGGTGGACGGTGGAGAACTTTCTTTTTCGAGAGGATCTACGATTGTCTCTGTGAGAGACAATACCATTCAGCTCATTCGTTCGGGAGATGTTACTTTAGAGCAACTTAAAAGAATATATGGCCAAGGTTCGCCCCTTTAAAGCTTTCTTTTATAATCCTCAAAAAATAAAAACATATGAAAATGTTTTTGTTCCCCCATATGATGTCATTTCTAATGATGAGAAAAAAAGATTTTTTAAAAAAAGTCCCTATAATTTTGCTCGGATTATTTTAGGAAAAACAAAAAAAGATGGGTATAAAACCGTCGCTAGGCGGTTTAGGGAATGGCAGAAAAAAAATATTCTTGTCCAAGATTTTAAAGAGTGCTTTTATTTTGTGGAACAAAGTTTCCCTCATCAGGGGCACAAGGTTCATCGATATTGCATTGCGCTTACGGTGAGCCTGGCTGATTTTAAGAAGAGATATGTTAGACCTCATGAGCATACTTTAGAAGCTCCTAAATCAGATCGGCTAAAAATTCTTAAGGCCTGTCAGGCAAATTTAAGCCCTGTTTTTATGATGTACGAGGATTCGACACGATTTCTAGAAAAAAGTATTTTAAAGGGTTGCCATCGGCCATGGATTCAAGCCAGAGATCACCACGGAGTGGTGAATAAAGTCTGGAAGATAGCGGATGATCGGCTCATAGCTCAAATCCAAAAAAAATTATCCAACAAAATATTTTATATTGTCGATGGACATCATCGATTTGCGACAGCGCTTCGATATCGAGAGCTCCAAGGAATGTCCGGTACTCATGACTTTGTGTTGACGATGCTTGCCAATATGAGCGATCCAGCTTTGGTTATTAATCCTATTTATCGCTTGTTACCTAAAACTTCTGATTTTGATAAGGGAAACTATCTTAAAACGTTAGAGTCTTTATTTTATATTCAAAAAAAGAAAAAGATTTCAAATTTAAAACCTCATCAGTGGGGAATTCTGTTTTCAAAAGATCCTTATTTTTATGAGCTTTCATTAAAGGATAAAAAAAGAATTTTGGAAAAGATGAAGGGCTCTAAAGAAGTCAAAGCATTGGATGTGGCTATTCTTCAGCAGGTCATTATTCCTGGACCCTATATATCATCTTTGGAATATATCAGAGGGGTGGGAGAGCCTTTTCAAAAAGCATTAAAATTGATTCGATCAGGGAAAAGTGAAGTTCTATGGTTTGTAAAGGAACCGACTGTACAACAACTTAAAAAAGTTTCCGATGTTCAAGAAGTGATGCCCCCTAAAAGCACCTATTTTTATCCCAAACTTCTTTCAGGTACTCTGATCCGGATTCTCTAGTAGTCATCCTCCGGCTTGACCGGAGGATCCATTTTTCTAGATTCCCCGATCAAGTCGGGGAATGACAAAATTGGATTCGTCTCTTAATTTAAATTTACCGAAATACCTAAAATAACCGATTTGTCTCGTGTGCGGGTGAATTGGTTTCGATTGATGAGGTGAAGATTTACTTTCTCAGTAAGTTGGTGTTTTAAAGCGGTATCTAGGGTTTTTAAAAACATGTTGTAATAAAATTGGCTTCGGAGTTCTTGGACAATTTTTTGTTCCATAAAAAAAGTAGGTCTTTCGGATACGATATTGTAGCCGACCTTCATTTTATCAAATACCAGATTGGATACCCCTAGGGAAGGTTCTTGAAAATTAGGGCTAAAGCTCATTGCGATATTTCGACTGGATTCTTTTTTGAGGGTGTTCGTGATTTTTTTTGAGTAATGAGCCAATTCCATAATCTTAGAAAAGGGAGAATCTTTGAGAGCTTCTGCTACATTATCTTGCATCGTATCTTTTAAATTATCAAAAACAAGATGTGTCATGTGAGACGTATATTCTTGAAGAAGTTTTGTTTCATAGATTTTCTCTGCTGCTCCTCCCAGAAGGGGAGGAATGCTCAAATTTAAAAGTTTAAAACGGTTTTGCTCTTGAAACAATGTTTCTCGAAAAGAAGGAGTATTAAACGTAGACATAAGAAAGCTCAAAGGCGTTTTGGGTTGAGAAGGAGATGGGGATATGTTTTGGTTGCTGAGATCTTGCCCATAGGCAATGCCCAAAAAGGGAATACAGAGTAACAAGGTAAAAATAGTCTTCATAGGCCTTCTCTTCCTACCTTTAAATAGTGCAAAGAAGGGGCCATTTCATAAATCTATTTTATTAATAAGTATATGTAATTATTATGCTTTTTTGATTAATTTTAGATGAGAATATCATTAAATCATCATAGTTGCTTATATTTTAAGCGTCGATGATGGCCACTAAACAAAGGATTCATAAAAATACAGTAGTTTTATGAGGTTATAAGGGATGTTTAAAAGCGATACTGAATTCCGAAGATAACTCTCTTTTCATTATTGGCCGAAAAGAGATTCATATTCTCGATCAGGATTTTTGTATTTTCAGAGAGTTTTTTGGAAACAATGGCTTCTAAAGTTTTATCTTTGCTGTGATAGGAAACATTCGTGTCAACTCCCGAATTTAATGAGTTTCCCATAGAGAGCACCGGTTTAACATAATCCGTTCCTACATTAATCTTAGGGGTGAATTTATTTTTTTCGAGAAGAATGTCTGAAGAAGTTATTACGGGTATGGCTTGTACCGGCGTAGAAGGAGCAGCTTCAAGATCAGGGAGAAAAGAGTTTCGAATATTCTTTTTAAAATATCTTTTTATTTGAGATAGGGCTTGAGAGAGACTGGCTTGGGTTGACTGGTTCATCAATTCTTGAGCTCTGGACTGGTTGGTGAGAGAAGTACTAACTTGGTCTGTGGTAAATCCATAAAGATTCTTAAAGGTAGGGGCAATGGTTTTTTGAGAATAGCCTAAGATGTTTTTGTAAAGGAGAGTGGTTTCGGAAAAATCTATATTTTTTTCATCAAGTTTTGTATAGGAAAAATCGATATCAGACGATAGACCGAAGGCAGAGGGAGATACAATCGGCATCAAAAAGGCCCATATCAAAAGAACGTTCTTCATAGCGACTATCCTATGGATGCAATTACAATGCCATGTTTTTAATAGAATTTCTTTGCTTAAGTGCTTAAAATTACAGTGTTTTTTTTGATGCCTTATTTTCATTTTTAACCTTTAACCTGCTATATTTTTAACAGGATGACAGTTTTTGTCAATTATTTCAAGAGTTTGGTGTGTAGTGTTTTAATATATTTAGGATGATTTTTTTTAACTCAGAATCTTTTAAGTGTGATTCTGAATTTTTCCACACATTTAAACTCATCACTTCTTTATCGGAAAGAGGCGTTTTTTCTTGAGCTTTGGCCGGAAGCGAAGATTTTAATTCTTGTGATATTTCTCCTACTTTAAAATAAATATCATTTAATTGAATTCGTAACTCTTTAGAAATTTTATGCATGAGTTCAGATTTCATGAGCTGAATTTGAGTGAGCCACGTTGAATTTGCAACGGTAACCGTAAGATGATGGTTCGATAATTTTAAAGGTTGGCAGCGTTTTGAAATCTGAGGGCCTACTAATGTTTCCCAATGGGTCCAAATTCGATATTCATGAAGTTTAGAAGACCAGTGTTTTTTGAAAAAAAAATCTTGAAGAAAAGTTCCAACCAACGCGAGAGGAGGGCTTTTAGACATTCCTAGGCTGCTTTATCATCCTCAAGAAAATAAATTTTCCCAGCGGCGATTTCTCGAAGGGACATGACGGCCGGTTTATTACCGGTCATCGAAATTAAAGGTTCAGAACCTTTTAAGAGTTGCTTTGTTCTTTCAGTTGCAAGAATAACCAGCTCAAATCGGTTATTTACTTTTTCTAAACAATCTTCAACGGTAACGCGTGCCATAAAATCTCCTTTCCCATATCTCTAACAAATGATTGAACGAAAAGCAACCCTATGTTAGCGTCCTTCCCATGGTTCGTTATCTTTTGGTGATGATGATTTGTTTAGGGCATGTGGCTTGTGGATATCACTTTTATAGTGTCAAAGAGTCTTTGCCCGGAGGGGTTAAACGCGTTTCAATAGCGACCTTTAAAAATGATACGAATGAAGCAGGGATCGAGAATACGTTTACCTCAGCTTTAAGAAATGAATTTTTTAAAAGTAAAGTTATAAAAATTGTAGATTCTCAAAAAGCAGAGGCAGAAATTATTGGCCGAGTAAAACAGATTTCCATTGATCCTACGGCTCAGTCTGAGAAACAAATTTCTTCTCGAGGAACCAAAATTTTAGCGTTGGAATATAATGTAAATGTGAGTGTGGATGTTTCACTTATCCGAAGACAAGATCAAAAAGTGTTGTGGGCGAGAACGGTGAGTGATTATAGACGATACTCTGCGGGTGAGAATTTATTGCAAAATGAGACTAAACAACGGGAAGCATTTGAAAAAATCGCTGTCTATGTCATGGAACAAGCACATGACATGATGTTTGAAAATTTTTGAAAAACATGGCGTCACCTTCTTTTGAGTCTTTACGAGATCGAATCCAAAAAAAAATAGGCCCCGTTTATTTCTTGATTGATGAGACTCAGTTTTTTTCAAAACATTTAATTTTAGAGGTAAAGAAAAAATTTTTAAAAAAAGTTACTTCTGAAAATTGTCGCACTTTTTCCAGCGAAACGATTTCTTTGGAAACCTTAGAAGAAGAGATTAATGCTATTTCTCTTTTTACTCCCCAAAAACTTTTCATTTTTACCGATGCTGATCGCATGTTAAAAAATACAGCTCTTTGGTTTTCTGAGCTCTTTAAAAAGGAAATTAAAGAATATTGTTTTGTGTTTGTGGCTTCCAAAAAATCTTCTCATGCTCTTTCTCGTTTTTGTGAAAAAGAAGAATGCTTATTTGAGTTTAAAAAACCGTATGAATCTCAAGTTGGGCATTGGATTGAGTGGATTGGAAAGTATTATCAAAAAACGATTTCTCCAGTGGCGAGTGTCTTATTACAAGAAAAAGCAGGGGGGGATCTTTTGGTGTTAGAATCTGAAATTGAAAAATTATCTATATACGTTGGAGATCAAAAGAATATTACGGAAGAGGATGTGAAGGATCTTTTGTATGAAACGCGAACACATTCTATTTTTGAACTGTTAGATTATTTGGGAAATCGAAAAAAAGATAAGACTCTCATTGTTTTATATAAAATGTTGGAAGAGGGAGAGTCTGAAATTTTTATTTTTACCATGGTCTTAAGATATTTAAGAAATCTTTGGAAGGCTGTGGAATGGAAATCGCAAAAATCGGATGTAGAGGTACAAAAATTGTTGGGAATTCATCCCTTTTTTTGGAATGAATTTCGAAAACAACGGGATCAAGCATTAAAGCTGCCTTTTGAACGTTATTGGGAAAAAGCACTGGAAACAGATCATCTGCTCAAAAGTGTTAATATTAATAAGAAAGATATATTGATCAATTTTGTCAATACTCTTTGATTACGTCATTCTGAACGTAGTGAAGAATCCCTGAGATCCTTCGAACCTTTGGTTCTCAGGATGACTTTTTTAGGTTTTATTTAAGAAAGTGTGTTGAATTGTTGAGTGAGACGAGAGATTTTACGGCTCGCGTTATTGGGATGAATGAGTTTTGTTTGTGCAGCTTTATCAATAAGGGGGATGGCTTTTTTAAGCGCCAGTTGAGCGGCATTTTTATCTTTCTTGGAAATAGCTAAACGAACAGCTTTAATTGCTGTAGATACTGTGGACCTGGCGGATTTATTGCGTTCGTTTCTACGTCGATTTTGACGGATGCGTTTAATTGCGGATTTTAAATTTGCCATAGGGAGAAACTTTTAACACCTCTATATTTTTAAGTCAAGTTTTCAAGTCATTCTGAAGCGAAGCTGAAGAATCTAGATCCTTCGCTTCGCTCAGGATGACAAATAAACTTATTCGGAAGTTTCAAACACTTCGCTTAAGTCGTACGGAATTCCTTCAATAGAAGCATTCGCTAAATCTGAGCGATGAATAATCGCTTCTCCAGGATTTGTCGTAGCCAAGTTCCAGTTAAAGGAGACAAAATATCCTCCATTGGCTCCGTTTTCTTGCGGAATACGGGTAATAAAACCAATATTTCTTCCACTGTTATCCGAAATAGGCAGAGTCAATTGTACATCGGGTTCTTTTCCTGTAGTCGGAGCAAATAGGCCTGCTACTTCTAAGCCCAGATAAAAAACAATGTTATTCCATTGTGGAACTTCAAGGGCTACGGCTGGGAGTTTTCCTTCGGCTACTTTAGGCAGAGGACGTCCACCCGGAAGTGTACCAGGATCTCTTAATCTAAAAGCGGGATTATCAAATACTTTTGCAGGGACAGACAAAAATACAGTGGCGGGAACATTTCCAATTTGAGGAATCAGTTCCACAAAAGCACCTTCTAAATCTGGAACATCCAATTTAGCACCGACTGTAATTTCTTGCCCTGACAGGGGTAAAGATAATGTGACAGGATCGCCAAACGTTACTTTCACATTGGGTAATTTAATTTTTGGATTAAGCCAGTTACATTTCCAGGCTCCTCCAAATACGATAATTAAGCTTAAGATGGCCATCATTCGGCCAGCTTTATAGAGATTTTTAGTATTCATAAATACCTCCCTTTTTTAAGAAAATATCATGCTTTGGAGAAGTGAAACTGTCAAGAAGTGATTTCTTGACTTTGTAAAATTTTAGTGTATTTTTTACGCATGTTTAAGCATTTTTTTTCTTTTTTAAGTATTTTTATCTTTCTTGTCTCCGGTTCAGCCTTCGCCAATATTGATTGGGCTGGAAATTTTTCCCCTTCTTTAGAACCATTTGCTTTACCTCAAGACGGTGGTTTTACTGTATCCCTGGAAGTTTATAAAACAGGAGTGACAGAAGTTGAGGGGCAAGGAGAGGGGATTTTTGCTCGTTTTTATGTAGATGTACCTCATGGCGTATATTTTCCTATGACGTATGTGGGGGATCACGGGAATAATGATATTTATGCGGTGTATTTAGCTCCCTTTGTTTTAAATACAGGGCTTTATCAAGTAGGGGTGGGAGTGAGCGATCATTCTTCGGCACAAAAAACCACTCACTGGTCAGAGGGAAATTTTTACTGGGTGACGAAAGAAAGTTACGGTTATACCAATACGTCTTATCCCAATCATGAGTGGATGAATTCTTTTCGGACATTAGAAATTGTGAGATCTAAATCCATTCCGCCTATCTTTAATAATAAAAAATAATAACTGTATTATAAAATTCTAAATAATCTCTTAAATATTTCTTAAGAGATTATTTAGAATTAGTAATCTTTATATCTTTGATAGACGATGGGGATAAGCTCAAAGGGTTTTTGATCCGCCTTTGCGCGAAGAAGTTTTAAGTACTCTGCATGGGTCCAAAGAAGAGGCGTGGCAGAGCCTGTCGGATGCCCTAAAAGAGTGTCTTTATCCCAGAGTTGTTCTGAAAATAAATATCCTTCATTTGAAAAGCCTTCCAGAGTTTTAATATACTGATCCAGAGTATTGATGATAACTTTGGGATTGGCTTTGCGTTTAAGTTGTAGTGCCAATTCATATTGGGCACGCTCTCCCGTTAAAAATGTCCAAAGCCTGCCTCGGCCTTCTTCTCCATATCCATCATAGAGATAGCGATACCAGGCGGGGCCTTGAGGGGTTATGACTTTTATTTTTTCATCTAATTCAGCAAGAGAGTCTAAAATGAATTCATTGGTAGGAGATCTGACGCCATAGCGAACCAATTCCAGAAAACCTCCATCAATAATTTCTTTTTCAAGATAGGTGCCACTAAAATTGGCTAGAAAAATATTTTTATTATCATTAGGGTCCCAAACCGCTAAATAATCGGGATCACTGGCAGAAAAACGACTGGCTCCGTCTAAACGAAGATAGTACCGCCCATTGCCCCACAGACCAGAAGTGGTAAAGGTCCAGGCTTCAATATTATTACCCGGAGTTAAACTCCACTGATCTGCGGTTTGAAGCCAAATTCTAGATTCTTCTTGGGCTCCTTTAGCTTCGGCAAAATCGGCTGCGCATACGAGAGCTGAAATTTCTGCGGCTACGGTCGACGGAGAAATGCCATAATTTTCTTCCCATCGTTCTTGAGATGTCCAAGGACCAAATTGGGTAATAAAATTGGCTGCTTGTTCGATCATGGGCCAATAGTCACTGATGGCAATTTCTCCTGCTTGCCACAAATGCCAGGCTAAAATAATGGGGAAAGACACCTCGTCCATTTGGAGCCCTTGCCAAAAAGAAGTGCCATCTACCCATGTGGATTGAGGGAAGGATCCTTTTTTAGAGAGGTTTCTTTCGTCAAAGGACCACAGACCGTCTTCTTGAGTATGTTGAATCCTTTTTAAAAATTTTAAACAATTTTTAGCTGTTTCAAAATCATGAAGACTCATCAAAGCTCTGGCTGTTTGGAAAAGATCCCTGGGCCATACCAAATGATAGCCTCCGGTACCCCGATCTTCGGCGTACAAAAATAAATTTTTTAAAAAAGAATTTTCACTGTTTTGATCTCCCCAGGGAACGGAGAGAGAGGCCACAATGGCACCCGGATAGGTCTTATCTTCATGGCTTTTGAGGAGAAGTGTAGAGGTATAAAATTCCTGTCCTTGATCATGAGATAAAGAGCTTAAATTTAAGAGTTTATTAAAATAAGAATGCCATTCTTGGACATATTGTTTTTTAAGAGCGTCACTGTTTTGGGAAAGAGCCTCTTTTGTTTTTTGAATGACTTCTTCTTTTGAAAATCCAAATCCCAGGACAATGGTAAAAGAGGTGGGTGAAGTAGTTTTTGAAAGAGGAATTTCACCGACAAATCGGATGTGTCCTTCTTTGGCTTTGTCATAAGAAGGGGTGAATGAAAATTTTTGTGACAATTCTGTTTGTCCATCGGAAGTTCCTACAAAACCCACTGAAGAAGTAAGTGGCAGAGAAGTGCTTATTACTTGGTAATAATTTTTTTCATGCGCAATCCATTGGTTGTCTTCAATAAGACCCGTGTCGTGGTAGCCACTGTTATTGGCTCTGGGGTTATGTGCTAAATAAAAGTGAAGGCCAGGGATTTTGGGAAGGATGCTATATTGAATAAATATATGCTGGCTTTCAGGATGCGTAAAAAAATCTTTAATGAGCGTATAGCGCCCTTCATGATCTTGAGTTGTGACTCGAAAAAGAGGAGCTTCGTCATCTAATCGCTCGATGGAGTGAATGCCATTTTTTTCTTCTTCAATAAATGTTTTTCCATCGGAAATTAAAAGCTCTGTAGATTGGGTTTGGGCGGCGTCAATGGTTGGAAAATAGGTTTCAGTTAAAATTCCTTGAGCAATCGTAAACCATACTTTTGAAATAGGAGCTGTTTCTGAGAGAGGAGAGTAATTGCCATCTAAATCATAGGCTTCATATGAAGTTCCTACAGCAATTTTTTGAGCAGAGGCCCAATGAGGGGGTTGGCCGGGTTTTCCAGGTGCTTCGCCGGCATGTACCGCCGAACATAGAATACATAGAATGAGTAGAATAAGTTTCATCATGTGGAAGATTGTTTTTTGGTGTTTGAATCAAAAAATACTGCAAGAATAATAATCGCTCCTTTAATAACCATTTGATAAAAAGTAGGAATATTCATAAGACTCATGCCGTTATTAAGAGTTCCAATAATAAAGGCTCCTAAAATAGAACCCGTAATGGTTCCAATGCCTCCCATGAGGCTTGTTCCTCCAATCACCACAGCGGCAATAGCATCGAGTTCAAATAAATTTCCAGCCGTGGGCATAGCGCCATTTAAACGAGAAGTTAAAATAATCCCGCTTAAACCCGATAAAGCTCCCATTAACACATAGACAAAAAACATTACTTTTTGAGTGGGAACGCCGGAAAGGCGACTGGCTTCAGCATTGCCTCCGAGTGCATAAATATACCGGCCAATGGTCATTCGATTTAAAACAAAATTTGCTCCGAGCGCGACCAATGCTAAGAGAAGAACGGGGATAGGAATACCCTTATAATTAAAAAATATGTACGTTAATCCTAGAATGAGCGAAATATTAAAAAGAGCAGAAATAGAAATTTTCCCAGTTTTTGTTTTTGTTATCTCAGCGAAAGCGGGGATACATAAAAACCCTCCCATGATGATGAGAGAGACGATGGGAGAAATATAGCCATTCCCAACGGATTGAAACTCTGGGCTCATCGGGGCAATGGCAATTCCGTTTGAAAAAATAAGGGCTAGCCCCCGAGCAATGACCATCATGCCAAGGGTGGTAATAAAGGAGGTGATATTTTGTTTTGTAATCCAGTAGGCATTAAAAAGACCGCACAAGATTCCTGCCACAATGGCTAATGCACAGGATAAAAGCGTTCCTAAAATTCCCATCTCGGAAAATCCCCAATTGACTTGTGAAAGGCCAATGACAATTCCTGTGAGAGCCACGACGGATCCCACAGATAAATCAATGCCAGCAATTAAAATAACAAACGTCATTCCAATGGCTAAAATGCCATTAATCGAAACTTGCCTGGCTAAATTGGTTAAATTTCTAGGGGTAATAAAAATGCCATCGGTTAAAAAGGTTAAAAGAATGGCAAGCCCCACCAGGGCTAAAAGAGTGGTATATTTTTTCCACTCAAACTTCATGCGGCAATCCTCGTGGTTGCCTTGGTAGTGGCAAGATGCATTACTTTTTCTTGAGAAGCTTCACAAGAGGGTAAAATTCCGGTGAGGCATCCTTGGTTTAAAATAGCTATGGTGTCTGACATTTTAAGAACTTCTGGTAAATCAGAAGAAATGAGAAGAATAGCTACTCCATTCCGAGCCAGTTCATTCATCAGCGTATAAATTTCAACTTTAGCACCGACATCTACGCCTCGGGTGGGTTCATCCAAAAATAATACTTTAGGTTTGGTGAGAAGCCATCGGGCCAAAAGTACTTTTTGTTGATTGCCTCCACTTAGGTGAGTCATGTCTGTCCGAAGGCTTTGTGTTTTAATTTTAAATTGTTGAACAAAATTTTTAACAATTTCTTTTTCTTTGGGAAGATTAATAATTTTTTTATGTGAATAGTGATGGAGCGAGGCCAAAGTCATATTATCTCTGACAGAACGTTGGGGAATAATGCCAGAAAACTTTCGATCTTCGGTTAATAGAGACAAACCCGATTCAATGGCGTGCCTTGGAGAAGAGGGCTTAAATTCTTTTCCCTGTAAGAAAATATTTCCAAAGAGGTCAAAATCTGTTGCTCCAAAAAGGGTATTGATAAGTTCTGACCGACCAGCACCCATGAGTCCTGAAAATCCTAAGATTTCACCTTCTCTCACTGAAAAAGAGATATCGTTTAAGATTTTTTTCCCTCTATCGGTACGGCACGTTAAATGCGATACTTCTAAAACTGTTTTTCCAAAAGAAGGGGTGCGGGGGGGATACATTTCAGAAATTTCTCGTCCCACCATGTCTGTAATGATCTGGGTAGAGGTGGCGGACGTTGTTATTTTTTGAGCCACGAGTTTTCCATCTCTTAAAACAAAAATTTTATCAGATATTTCAAATACTTCTTCAAGTTTATGAGAAATATAAAGGCACAAAACCCCTTCCGATTTTAATTTTTTGAGCACTAAAAAAAGTTTTTTAATTTCTTTATCTGTTAGGGCTGAAGTAGGCTCGTCTAAAATGAGAATTTGTGTTTTATGACTTAAGGCTTTTGCAATTTCAATCATTTGTTTTTCGCCGACACTCAAATATTTAACCGGAATGGTCGGAGAAAGAGAGATATCGAGTTCTTGTAAGATTTTTTGTGTGGACTGATGAAGCGCTTCTTTATCAATGATTCCAAGACGATGAGGTTCTTTTCCGAGAAAAATATTTTCTGCAATTGAAAGTTCAGGAATAAGATGAAGCTCTTGATGAATAATAGAAATTCCTTTTTTTTGCGCTGATTTGGTAGAAGAGAAAAAAACAGGTTCTCCCAAGATCGCAAGAGACCCTGTAAAACTTCCCTGAGGCCATACACCACTTAAAATTTTCATGAGCGTTGATTTGCCTGCGCCATTTTCACCAACCAAAGCAATGATTTCTCCAGCGTGGGCTTCGAAGGTAATAGAGTGCAAAACAGAAACAGAACCGAATGATTTTGAAACATTCGAGACGCTTAAGAGAGGGTGAGCGACCATCTTGATTTCCCTAACGGCTTTTATTTTTGATATATGTCTTTGGCTGAGTGAAAACCCGTATCTATAATTTGAGTTTTAATATTCTCTTTGGTGACAGGATATACAGGAGTATTGATTGTTTTTACTTTTGTTTTTCCATTTGAAATGAGCTCATCAAATTTTGGAGGTTCATTTTTGGCTAATTGAACAGCGGTTCGTGCCGCTGCTTCGGCCAACGGTTTAATGGCTTTTAATACTTCAAATTGTTGATGACCTGAAACGATATTTCGAATGGCCGAAAGATCAGCATCGGCTCCTGCCACAAATACTTTACCCAAAAGATTTTGCTCTTTAAGGGCTTGAACTGCGCCATGAGCCATTCCACTATTATTAGCCAAAATAGCATCGATTTTATTTTTATATTTAGTCAAAGCATTTTCAACAGTTGCCATGGATTCTGAAGGGGACCAACTGGCATGACTTTGTTGGACCACAACTTTAATGTTGGGATATTTGTTTAAGACACTTAAATTTCCGTTGGTAATTTCTTGAGCGACCGAATGTCCGGATTGTCCCATCAGAACCACATAATTTCCTTTGCCATGCGTGGCTTTTACAGCGGCTTCGGCTTGAAGTACGCCCACTTTAAAAGAATCTTGGGTGACGTAAAAATCAAGATCGGCATTTTTGATAATGCGATCATAGGCAATAACAGGAATTTTATCGTCATGTGCCAGATTTACAAATGATCCAGCTGCATCGCTATTAACCGGTTGAATAACCAGAGCTTGGACTCCTTGAGACAATAGATTTTCTACTTTGGCCGATTGAGTTTGTTCATTGTTGTTGCAGGATTCGAAAATAACATCGGCTCCCAGGGATTTGGCAGTTTCTTCAAAAATAGTTTTATCTTTTTGATACCGCTCTTCTTGCATCGTGCTTAAGATAAATCCTATTTTTACTTTTTTAGGAAGGGCACTGAGAGTTAAAGGAATACATACCAAGGAAAGGATAAGTAACGATACCTTCTTCATAACAAAACCTCCTATTGTAATAAACTTAAAGAAGTCTAGTCAGAGAAGATATAAGCGTCAAGAAAAAACCACTACCCACTACGATGACAGGCGCTCTTGGAGGGATTCTACGGTTAAGGGATATTGTTGAAGATGCTCAATAGCATCCATGGCGACTTTGGCTGCAGAAAGTACGGTAAAGTAGGGGATATTTTTAAGAAGAGCAGTGCGACGGATGGAATAAGAGTCTGAAATTTCTTTGGCGCCAGAGGTTGTATTGATGACTAAATCGATTTCATTATTTTTAAGATTATCA
Source organism: Deltaproteobacteria bacterium GWA2_38_16 (assembly GCA_001797335.1). Lineage (GTDB taxonomy): Bacteria > Bdellovibrionota > JACOXK01 > 2-02-FULL-40-11 > 2-02-FULL-40-11 > 2-02-FULL-38-15-A. Next base: position 36,285 of record MGPE01000011.1, on the reverse strand, counting down.
ACCACATTAGGGCGGCCTTCCAATACTTTTTTAACGCGGGTACTTAAGACCCCCTTATCTCTTAAGAATTGATGGGTCCCTCCTGTGGCCATCAGTTTAAATCCAAGGTCGCTTAATTTTTTGGCTAAAGGAAATACGCGCTCTTTATCTTCGTCTTTTACGCTGATAAAAGCGGTGCCCTTTAAAGGAAGCTCAGAGCCGGTAGCGATATACGCTTTAGCAAAAGCTAAGGCAAAAGTTTCGTGAGAACCCATCACTTCTCCTGTAGATCTCATTTCGGGGCCTAAAAGCACATCGCATCCTGGAAACCGGATAAAGGGGAATACCACTTCTTTGACAGAGACTTTTTTGGGGATGATTTCTTTTGTGTATCCCAGTTCTTTTAATGTTTTTCCCGCCATGACTCGGGCGGCAATTTTTGCCAAGGGGGCACCTGTGGCTTTCGAGGCAAAAGGAACAGTTCTGGAAGCCCTGGGATTTACTTCTAAAACATAAATATCCCCATTTTGAATGGCATATTGAACATTCATGAGTCCACGGACATTTAATGCAAAAGCTATTTTTTGGGTGTGTTCCCGAAGTTCATCGAGTTGAGCTGGGCTTAGAGTATAGGAAGGAATGGAACACGTACTATCTCCTGAATGGATGCCGGCTTCTTCAATATGCTCCATAATGCCACCAATAAAAACATCTTTTCCGTCACAAATAGCATCGACATCAATTTCTTGAGCATTTTTTAAAAATTTATCAAGAAGAATGGGTTGATTTTGATCTGAAATTTCTAAAGCTTTTAAAACAAATTTTTCTAAGGCGTCATCATCATAGACGATTTCCATAGCGCGCCCCCCTAAAACATATGAGGGACGAACCAAGACAGGATATCCCAATTTTCTGGATACCTCTCGGGCTTGCTCAAGATTTCTCGCAATGCAATACGGAGGCTGTTTTAAATTGAGTTTTTGAATGAGTTTTGAAAATTCTTCCCGGTCTTCAGCTAAATGAATAGAGGAGGGTTGGGTTCCAATAATGGGAACACCGGCATATTCCAAGGCTTTACAGAGTTTAAGAGGAGTTTGTCCACCAAATTGAACAATCACTCCCTGGGGTTTTTCTTTTTCACAAATGGCCAAAATATTTTCAATCGTGAGAGGTTCAAAATAAAGTTTATCAGAAATATCGTAATCGGTACTGACCGTTTCTGGATTGCAGTTGACCATAATGGTTTCAAATCCATCTTCTCGGAGGGCAAGGCTTGCATGAACACAACAATAATCAAATTCAATGCCTTGACCAATACGATTAGGGCCACCACCCAAGATCATCATTTTCTTTTTTGGTGATGTCATCCTGAGCGAAGCGAAGGATCTCATTGTTTCATCTTCTCCATCGTAGGTAGAATAAAAATAGGGGGTGTGGGCTTCAAATTCTGCTGCACAGGTATCGACGGTTTTAAATTGAGGCGTAATGTTTTGTTCTTTCCGTAACTTTCGAATCTGCTCTTCAGACGTTTGGGTCAAAACCCCCAGCCTGTAATCCGAGAATCCAAGAGATTTAGCCTGTTTTATGTCTTTTACTTCTTTTTCAGATTCAATAATTTCTTGGATGTGCCTTAAAAACCATGGATCAATCTGGGTCAGTTCATATATTTGGTCTATGGTAAATCCACGCCTCAGAGATTCTCCAATATATAAGAGTCTTTCGGCATTTGGTTTTTTAAGTTGATTAACGATTGTGCTAAAAGAAGCATCTTTGGGAGAGGTAAATCCAAAATGGTTTGTTTCTAAAGAGCAAATGGCTTTTTGCAAAGATTCTTTAAACGTTCTTCCTATAGACATCACTTCTCCCACCGATTTCATTTGAGTAGTGAGTGCTGTATCAGATTGAGGAAATTTTTCAAAAGCAAAGCGAGGGATTTTGGTAACCACATAATCTAGTGTGGGTTCAAAAGAAGCAGGGGTTTCTTTCGTAATATCATTTTGAATTTCATCCAGCGTATATCCTACGGCAAGTTTAGCGGCGATTTTAGCAATCGGAAACCCGGTGGCTTTGGAAGCCAATGCAGAACTTCTAGAAACTCTTGGATTCATTTCAATGACGAGTTGTTTTCCGGTTTTAGGATGTACGGAAAATTGAATGTTAGAGCCTCCCGTATCTACGCCCATTTTTCGAATAATTTTTTTCGCTGACTCTCTCATGAGTTGATATTCTTTATCGGTTAAGGTTTGGATGGGAGCTACCGTAATACTATCTCCTGTGTGAATGCCCATGGGATCAAAATTTTCAATGGAGCAGATAATGACAACATTATCTTTTAAATCTCTCATTACTTCGAGTTCAAATTCTTTCCATCCTAAAACGGATTGCTCTATGAGGACTTCATGAATAGGGCTTGAATTTAATCCCCAATCAATGGCTTCTCTAAATTCTTCTAAGTTATAGGCGATGTTTCCGCCTTGTCCTCCCAGCGTATATGAAGGTCGAATAATGGCAGGATATCCAACCCATTGGATGACAGATAAAGCCTCAGAAAGAGAAGAAACGACAGAACTTTTAGGAACCTCTAGGCCGATTTCAATCATGGCTTCTTTAAACAGTTCTCGATCCTCTGCTTTTTGAATAGAAGAAAGTTTAGCCCCGATGAGTTCTACGCCATGCTTTTGAAGAATTCCGTTTTCAGCCAGCGTCTTGGCTAAATTTAGGGCCGTTTGTCCTCCGAGCGTGGGAAGAAGGGCATGCGGTTTTTCTTTTTCAATGACTTTTTCAACGAAAAAAGGGGTCAGAGGTTCAATATAGGTTTTATCTGCAAATTCTGGGTCGGTCATAATGGTGGCAGGATTAGAATTCATGAGAATAATTTCATAGCCTTCTTCTTTTAAAGCTTTACAGGCTTGGGTGCCGGAATAATCAAATTCACACGCTTGTCCAATCACAATAGGTCCGGCTCCAAGAATTAAAATTTTTTGGATATCGGTTCTTTTAGGCACTGCGATTAAACTCCTCTGGAGTATAGATTTGGGAAGGGGAAACATAAGGGTATCGATCCATTTTAAGTCTTAAGCGCCGTAATCTCATAATGACTTTAAGCAATACGTTTAGTTCCAGATTTCTTGTTTTTTTAACTTCTTTAATAATAAAAGATTTTACTTCTTGAGGGTGGAAGAAAAAAGTTTTGGTAAAAGCCCATTGTCCCTGGAAGGGAACTAAAATGGCATCAAAAATATCTCCCACATTAAATCCAGCGGTGGGAAAGGTATTTTCAATAGATATTTTTTTATCTTCATAAAGATTATGAATCACGAGTGTAGAAGCAGTGACTTTTTTAGCAACAAACAACGAATGTCTAAATTTGGTAAAGTCGTTATAGATTTTTTGATCTTCTTCAGTAAAATTTTTAAAATTATATCGGTAATAGAGGCGCACAGGAGGAAGATCTTTATCAGTCATATCGCGATCAAAAATATACCATTCAATAAAAGCAGTCATATAGGTTTCAAAAAAAGAATCTTCTTCATGAACGGTACCAATAAAACCAAAAAAATCTTTTTTGGCGCGAATGAGTTCATGCTCATATTCTTTGGTGGTATATGTATCAATGATACGGCTTAAATATTCATCAAACGTAATCACTGTGCCTCCATGAGCTTTGTAAATTGATCAAATAAATAATAGGAATCATGAGGGCCAGGAGAGCTTTCTGGATGATATTGGACAGAAAAAAGTTTCCGATCTAAATCTTCAAAGCCTTCTACCGTGTGATCGTTTAAATTTATATGGGTAACCTGAACGGTTTTATGAATGGCACTAATGTCGACAACAAAATTATGATTTTGAGAGGTAATCTCAATAGCTTTTGTTTTTTCATTTCGAACGGGATGGTTGGCTCCGTGATGCCCAAATTTAAGTTTGTGCGTTTTTCCTCCCAAGGCAAGGGCTAAAATTTGATGTCCCAGACAAATTCCAAAAATGGGTTTTATGCCAATGAGACTTTTTAATGTAGGGATCATTTCTGTTACGGCCGCAGGATCTCCTGGACCATTAGATAAGAAAATGCCATCTGGATTGAGATCTAAAACGTCTTGGGCTGTGGTATGGCTGGGGACAACCGTGACCCGAGAACCACAAAGGACTAATTTTTTTAAAATAGAAGTTTTAATTCCAAAGTCAAAGGCAACCACATGGTGTTTAAGGGTAGCAGGGCGTTCTTTAAATTCATGAATTTTAGAGGTGGTTACTTTCGATGCTAAATTTTGTCCAGTCATGAGAGGAATATTTTTGGCTTTGGCAAGAAGTTGATTGGGATTTAAATCTTGAGTAGACAGTATCCCTCGAAGTGATCCCTCCGTTCTTAAAATGCGGGTGAGCTGGCGAGTATCGATCCCAAAAATTCCAGGAACATTAAATTCTTGTAAAAAATGGTGCAGGTTTTTTTCAGATCGCCAACTTGAAGGAGTATCGCAATAGTCTTTAACAATAAGCCCCTCGATATGAATGGAATCAGATTCATCATCAAAGTGATTAATACCGGTATTCCCAATTTGAGGATACGTCATTACAACCATTTGGCCTTTATAAGATGGGTCGGTAATGATTTCTTGATAGCCCGTCATGGCGGTATTAAAAACAATTTCTCCGGTTCTTTCTCCTAGAGAACCAAAAGAAAATCCTTCAAATACGCTGCCATTTTCAAGAACCAAAAGAGCTTTGATGGCCGCTTTAGTTTTTGTATGCGTAGACAACTTTTCCTCCAACGATGGTATAGCATACATTGCCTTCTACATTCCACCCGTGAAAGGGAGTATTTCGGCTTTTGGATTTAAAAGTTTCTTTATTGATTTTTATTTTTTGGGTGGGATTAAAAAGGGTAATGTCCGCATCAGCGCCTATTTTTAAAGTTCCTTTGGGAAGGTTTAAAATCTGAGCAGGTCTTAAGGTCCATTTTTCAACCCATTGAGAAAGGGTGAGAACTTTTTCTTTGACCAGTTTAAAGGTAATAGAAAGCGCCGTTTCAAGCCCAATTACTCCAAAAGCGGCTTCTTCAAATTCAATATTTTTTTCTAATGTACTGTGAGGGGCGTGATCGGTGGCAAAGGCATCAATGATATTTTCTTTTAAAGCTCGTTTTAAAGCGATGCAATCTTTAGAAGATCGTAAAGGGGGAGCCATTTTAAAATGGGTATCATAATTTTTTACGGCTTCATCGGTTAAAAACAAATGATGAGGCGTGACTTCACAGGTGACAGGTACTCTTCTTTTTTTAGCATCAGCGATAAGTCTTACGGCTGCTTCTGTAGAAATGTGTGCTAAATGTACATGGGCTTTGGTGAGGTGAGCCAGGGCAATATCTCTAGCCACCATAATTTCTTCTGAGGCAGAGGGATTTCCTCTTAATCCTAGAATGGTTGAATGAAGGCCTTCATTGATCATGCCTTTTCCTTTGAGATAGTGATCTTCGCAATGGGAAATAATAGGGAGATGAAAGTGTCGGCAATAGTCCAGGGCTTTTCTCATGAGGTAACTATTCATGACGGGATTTCCATCGTCAGAAATGCCAACGCAACCTGCCTCTTTAAGACTTCCAATTTCTGAAAGCTCTTCCCCTCGCATGCCTTTAGAAAGAGCGCCTATGGGATAGATATTAATATGAGAATCGGTTTTACTTTTGAGTTTTATAAATTGAGTAACATAGGCATTGTCATTAACAGGATTTGTGTTGGCCATACAAACAATAGTGGTGAATCCTCCCCTGGCCGCTGCTTCGGATCCTGTGCGAATGGTTTCTTTATGTTCTTCACCCGGTTCTCTAAGATGAGTGTGCATGTCAATAAAACCAGGAGTAACAATAAGCCCCTTCGCGTCGATGGTGGTTGTGATATTTTCATTGATAGTCCCAATTTTTTTGATTTTTCCATCCTCAACTAAAATATCTTTTTTAGCGTTGAGTTTTTGAGAAGGATCAATCACCGTGCCATTTTTAATAACGAGTTTCATTCTATTTTCCCGGCTTTCATGAGCATAGACAGCAATGCCATTCGAACCACCACTCCATTGGTGACTTGGTTTAAAATAACAGAATAGGGGCCATCTGCTACTTCCGAAGCAATTTCTACCCCTCGATTTAAAGGACCAGGGTGCATAATAATGACATCTTTTTTGGCTTGTTTTAGGGTATCTAACGTGAGCCCAAAATATTTTATATATTCTCTTTTCGACGGAAATTGAATGCGGTCTTGCCTTTCTTCTTGGATTCGAAGCATCATAATAACATCTGCTTTTGAGACAACTTCTTTTAAAGAGTGGGATACGCCGACATGTAGTTTTTGGATATCTGGCGGAATAAGGGTAGGCGGTCCACAGACAATAATTTTAGCGCCCATTTTTTGAAGGCCATAAATATTGGATCTAGCAACCCGGCTATGGGCAATATCTCCAACGATTAAAACGGTAAGCCCTGAAATTTTTCCTTTGGCTTCCTCAATGGTCATCATGTCTAAAAGAGCCTGGGTAGGGTGTTCATGAAATCCATCCCCCGCATTAATAATGGGGGTTTTTAATACTTGAGATAATACATAGGGTGCGCCGGAAGAAAAATGTCGAATAATAATAACATCTGGATTCATGGCTTCTAGATTTTTAGCCGTATCAATCAAGGTTTCGCCTTTGATAGTACTTGAAGAAGAACTAGTAATATTAATAGAACTGGCTCCTAGGCGTTTGGTGGCAATTTCAAAAGAACTTCGGGTGCGAGTGCTGGGTTCAAAGAATAAATTGACAACGGTTTTGTGGGAAAATGCTTGAGTGGGTGCTTTAGGCGTGTTTTTAAATTTTTTAGCTAAAGCCAAAATAGAAAGAATATCAGGGCGGGAGAGATCATGCATGCCTAGAATATGCTTCGGATTCACTTTTTTATCTAATAATTTTCCCAAATCGTTTCCATCGAATAGTTGGGAGTCTTAAAAATGAAAATGTGTGTTCTGTATTTAAAGAAAGCCATACAAATAATGCTTTTCCTTTGATGTTTTCCATTGGAACGAATCGCCAGGCCCTAGAATCAGAAGAGTTGTCTCGATTATCCCCCATGACAAAAAGTTTATTGGGTGGAATGGTAATGGGACCAAAATCTTCAGGCTCTTTGTAGCTGGGGGTATAGTATAATGTGTAATGTGTGGTTTGGCCGGTAGTTTCTTTATAAAGATTTAAGGCTTCTTGATTTTCAATATCCTTTAAAATTGCTCGCTCTGCCTGAACGACTTTAGAAACAGGCTCTCCATTGATAAAAAGTGTTCCCTGTTTCATTTCCAGAGTATCACCGGGAGTACCCACAACTCGTTTAATATAATCTTTGCTATTGTCATTGGGGAAAATAAAAACAATGACTTCTCCTCGTTTAGGGGTGCGAAACTGAAAAAAGCGGATTTTGGTGTAAGGAATTCGAAGTCCATAAATGAATTTATTTACAAAAATATGATCGCCAATTTTAAGTGTGGGAATCATGGAGCCAGAAGGGATTTTAAAGGCTTCAATGACAAAAGATCTCAAACACAGAGCAATAAGAACGGCAACAACAATGGCTTCAACATATTCACGAATAATGCCTTTCTTTACATGAGATTTCACATGATATTTCTGGGTCATATCAAAACTTTCCACTTATAACACGTTTGACGCGCTTAATCAATCTTTAATACCGCTAAGAAAGCTTCTTGAGGGACCTCCACTTTACCAATCATCTTCATTTTCTTTTTGCCTTCTTTTTGTTTTTCCAGGAGTTTTCGCTTTCGAGTAATATCTCCTCCATAGCATTTAGCCGTAACATCTTTTCTCATGGCACCGATGGTTTCTCGGGCGATAATGCGAGATCCAATGGCCGCTTGGATGGCAACTTCAAACATTTGTTTATGAATCACGGATTTTAATTTTTTAGCCAGTTCTCGCCCTCGATAATAGGCTTTTTCTTTGTGAATAATTAAAGACAATGCATCGACCGGATCGCCATTTAAAAGAATGTCGAGTTTCACAAGATCCGAAGGTCTGTAATCTAACAGTTCATAATCAAATGAAGCATATCCACGGCTTACGGATTTTAATTTATCGTAAAAATCAAACACCATTTCGTTTAAAGGCATTTCATATTCCATGAGCAGATGTGTGGGACTTAAATATTCCATTTTACTTTGTATGGCCCGTCGTTCTTCGCAGAGTTTCATGACTTCCCCTGTATAACTGCTGGGTAAGTGAATAGAGGCTCTAATATAGGGTTCTTGAACCGTCTCAAACAAATGAGGATCCGGGAGCTTTGCAGGATTATCAATGACTAACGTCGACCCATCGTTCATTATAATTTTGTAGATTACAGATGGAGCGGTGGTGACCAGGCTTAATCCAAAGTGCCTTTCTAGGCGTTCTTTAATAATTTCCATATGGAGAAGGCCTAAAAAGCCACAGCGAAATCCAAACCCCAGGGCTAAAGAAGTATCGGCTTCGTAATTAAAGCTGGCGTCATTTAATCTTAATTTTTCCAAAGATTCTTTAAGGGGTTCATAGCCCGAAGTTTCTGTTGGAAAAAATCCACTAAAGACCATGGGTTTAATATCATGAAAACCAGGCAGGGGAGAGGTGGCAGGAGAATCTTTTAAGGTTACGGTATCTCCAATTCGGGTGTCCCTGACCTCTTTAATAGCAGCTGAAAAAAAACCCACTTCTCCACTGATGAGTTCGTCAATTTCTTTAGGACTGGGCGTAAAAATTCCCAACGTTTGTACTTCAAACGTTTTTTTGTTGGACATGAGTTCTATGTGCATGCCTTTTCGAATGGAGCCTTCAAAAAGACGAATGACGCAAATGACCCCTAAAAAAGGATCAAACCAACTATCGATAAGAAGCGCTCTTAAAGGGCTCTGTGGGGATCCTTTTGGAGCAGGGATTTTTTTAACAATGGCTTCTAAAATATCTTCAACCCCTTGTCCTGTTTTAGCACTGGCCTGAAGGGCGCCCGTTGCATCAATTCCAATGACGTCTTCAATTTCTAAAGCGGCTTTTACAGGATCTGACGTTTTTAAATCAATTTTATTGAGTACGGGAATAATTTCTAAATTATTGTTAATGGCAAGATAAGCATTGGCAATCGTTTGGGCCTGAACTCCTTGAGTGGTATCGACGACTAACAGTGCTCCTTCACAGGCAGCCAGGCTTCGAGACACTTCATAGCTAAAATCGACATGTCCTGGAGTATCGATGAGATTAAGTTGGTATGTTTGTCCATTTTTGGCCTTATAGGTCATCCGGACGGTTTGAGCTTTAATCGTAATGCCTCGTTCTCTCTCGATATCCATGGAATCTAACATTTGTTCTTGGATTTTATTAGCTGGAAGCGTGCCTGTTTTTTCGATGAGGCGATCGGCAAGCGTGGATTTGCCATGATCGATGTGGGCAACAATAGAAAAATTACGAATATACTGAGGATCGGTCATAAAGGGGGTGATATCAGATTACAGAGAAGGTGTCGGTGAACTCTCGCCAAATTGGTCTTCATCTAAGGACATTTGGCCAGGAATATGCTCTCTTTGTAATTTTAAGATCAGATCAATCCCCTGTCTAATATATTCAGCTATCGGAACCTTTGTCTTGGAATGCAACAGCTTTAATTTTTCGTTTTGTTCTTCTGTGATATACACAGTGGTGGATATTTTTTTGCGTCCCATAGCCACAGTCATATATGACACTACATGTATTGTCAATGGTTCGCTCAATTATCTTGCTTCTATATTTGAAATCTTCTATGTTTTTAGGCATATATGGCACGTTTTTTTAAAGCTGTGGGAGCGCTTTTAGTGACGTTTCTTATTTTTTTTGGAGTGCCCGTGTTTTCGTATTCTTCATTTCAAAAAATTTTTAAAATGGTCCCCCCGGCTAGGCTCAATGATGCAGCCATTTATCAACTGGCCAGCCTCAAAGGGCTTGAAGCTTTTATTTTAGTGATCCTTTATCTTTTGATTATTGATCGGCGGCGAGGAAAAGAAGGGCGCTATGCGATTTTTGTTTCTCTTCTTTTATTTATTCAAGCCGGCGTTATTCCTGAACTTTGGTTTTATATTACGCTCAGTACCCCAGAGCTTTATACGGCGGCAGGAATTGTATCCAGTTTTGTATCTTATGGTCTTTCAGGGTGGTTTTTATCTAAATTTTACAAAACCTCTGCCAGTGTGATATTACCCTAATAGCGATGGCACTCATTGTTCAAAAATATGGAGGGAGTTCACTGGCGACGATCGAATGTATTCAAGCTGTTGCTCGGCGAATTTCTCAAACCAAAAAAGAGGGAAATGATTTGGTGGTGGTTGTTTCTGCCATGGGAAAAACTACCGATGATCTTTTAAAACTTGCCACCGAAATTACCCCTCATCCTCATAAACGAGAGCTCGATATGCTCTTATCTTCTGGTGAAAGAGTATCGATGTCTCTTTTATCGATGGCACTTCATCATTTGGGTCAATGTTCTATTTCTTTTACGGGATCTCAAAGTGGAATTGTAACAGACACCTCTCATACGGAGGCTAAGATTTTAGAAATTAGGGCTACTCGAATTAAAGAAGAATTAGCCCGAGGGAAAATTGTTATTGTGGCCGGTTTTCAAGGGGTGAGTATAGAAAAAGAAGTGACGACTTTAGGAAGAGGGGGCTCTGATATTACGGCCGTAGCATTGGCGGTGGAACTTAAAGCCGATCAATGTGAATTTTATAAAGATGTGGATGGGGTTTATACCCAAGACCCAAAACAATACCCCCATGCACAAAAGATGAAAACCTGTCGTTACGAAGCAGTGCTTGAGATGGCCGAACAAGGAGCAAAGCTCTTGCATGCAGATGCCGTGCGATTTGCCCAAAAACATGCACTGCCTCTCTATATTGCCTCTAGTTTTGATGATTCCCTAGGAACTTACATTGGAAACTCCTGACAATACATTTACAATCGACGATGAAGCGCGGATTTCTTATCTCTTAACAGAAGCTCAAAATGCATTTCAATCTTGGAAAAATCTTTCGCTGAAAGAACGGGGAAAATATTTATTGGCCATTCGAGATATTGTTTATCAAAAAAAAGAAGAGATTTCTGAGATTATTTCTAAAACGTGTGGAAAACCTAGAGTAGAAGCGTTAACGGCAGAAGTGATTCCGGTTTTAGATTTTATTCCTTATTTTGTTAAAAAAGCGCCTTCTATTTTAAAAGACAAATCTCTTCCGCTTCATCTTTTAAAGTATAAAAAAAGTTTTTTAACCTATGATCCTTATGGAGTGGTGGCCATCTTAAGTCCATGGAATTATCCCTTTTCTATAGCCATGGGAGAAGTGGTTTTGGCACTCTTAGTGGGCAATACCGTGATTTTAAAGGTTTCAGAGGCAGTATTTCCAGTTGCAAAAATTATTAAAGAAATAGGAGAATTAGCACATTTACCTAAAGGAGTACTTAATGTTTCTTTTGGGGATGGGAAAATAGGTTCTTTGATCGTATCTTCCCCCCAGATTCAAAAAATTTCTTTTACAGGATCTACAGGAGTGGGTCAAAAAATCTTAGAACAAGCGGCAAAAAATATGACGCCGTGTCTTTTAGAATTGGGTGGGAAAGATGCCGCTATTGTTTGCCACGATGCCGATCTTAAAAAAGCAGCTCAAGGAATTGTGTGGGGAGCATTTAGTAACGCTGGACAGGTGTGTGCATCGGTTCAACGCGTGTATGTGGCACGAAGTGTGGTTCAAGCATTTACAGAGAAAGTAGTAGCAGAAACGGAAAAATTAAAACTTAAAAAAGACATTGGAGCCATTACGCTTTTAAGCCAAATGACAAGATACGAGCTGCAGTTAGAAGAAGCCGTGAGGCGTGGGGCAAAGATTTTAGTGGGGGGAAGACAAGAAGGAAATTATTTTTATCCGACGGTTCTTGTAAATGTAACGCAAGACATGAAGATCATGAAAGAAGAAACGTTTGGTCCTTTTTTACCCATCATGATGGTTGATTCCGAAGAAGAGGCTATTCGCTTAACGAATGATTCTTCCTTCGGACTCTGTGCTTCTATTTGGACAAAAGACGTCTCTCGAGGAATAAATCTCGCCCGTAAAATTGAGGCCGGAACGATTACCATTAACGATTGTGTCTATACGCATGCGCTCTGTGAAACACCCTGGGGTGGATATAAAAAAAGTGGGTTGGGAAGAACTCATTCTGCATTAGGGCTTTTAGAATATGTTCAAGTAAAACATATTAATTCTGATCGAATTTCTTTAAAACCCTTTTGGTGGTTCCCCTATACTGAGCGTTCTGGTGAAATGGCTACAGCGTTTGCTGACATCATCGGCTCTCCTTCTTACTTCAAAAAAGCGAAAGCCTTTTTTTCTTTCCTTAAAAATTACATAAAACTGCTTTTTTAAAAATTGGACGAAAATTGGTATGTTTGATGTTTTATGATGTGATTGTGATTGGGGGTGGGGCGGCTGGGCTTATGTGTGCCATCCAGGCAGGCAAGCGAGGTAGACGCACGCTTATCATCGATCACGCAAAAAAAATTGGATCAAAAATCATCATTTCTGGGGGTGGCCGATGTAATTTTACCAATAGGCAAGTGACGAGTGAACAGTATGTTTCCAATAATCCTCATTTTTGTACATCGGCTCTCTCTCGATTTAGTCCTCAAGACTTTATAGAATGGGTTAAAAAGCATAAAATTAAATTTCATGAAAAAAAGCTGGGGCAGCTTTTTTGTGATCACACGGCCAAAGACATTGTGCAGATGTTGATTCGTGAGTGTGATAGAGCCCATGTTGAAATGGGGCTAGGGTGCAGCGTTAGCGGCATTGCTAAAAATCAAGAGCAGTTTGAAATCAAAACAACTCAAGGAGATTTCGTCTCGTCTTCTCTTGTCATAGCCACAGGGGGGCTTTCGATTCCAAAACTGGGGGCCAGTGGTTTTGGGTATAAAATTGCCAAACAATTTGGGCTACAGATGATTCCAACCCATCCAGCGCTCGATGGCTTTATGCTAGGCCCCTTAAAAAATAATTTTTTTGAAAAACTTGCTGGTGTTTCTATGGAGTGCATTGTTTCTTGTAACGGAGAAAGTTTTAGAGAAAATATTTTATTTACGCATAAGGGTGTCAGTGGCCCGGCGGCTCTTCAAGCGTCTTTATATTGGAATAAAGGGGATGTGGTGACGTTGGATCTTTTGCCTGCTTTCAATTCTTATGAGTGGTTATTAAAAAACAAAAAATTAAGGCCTCGCCTAGAAATAAAAAATCTTCTTTCTGAGATGTGGCCTATGAGATTTTCAGAATTTTTTTGTCAAGGTCAATGTAAAGAAGAGGGGTTTTCTCACAGGCCTCTTCAAGAGATTAAAGATAAAGGGCTGGAACTATTTTCTAAAAAAATTCATGCCTGGCAAATAACTCCATGGGATACAGTGGGGTACCAAAAAGCGGAAGTAACTCGAGGTGGGGTAGATACCCATGAGCTTTCTTCAAAAACAATGGAAGCTAAAAAAGTAAAAGGGCTTTATTTTATTGGAGAAGTGGTAGATGTTACGGGGCAACTCGGGGGATATAACTTCCAATGGGCTTGGTCTAGTGGCTGGGCGGCAGGGCAAGTGGTTTAAAATTATGCGTATTCAATACTATTGCATTCAGGCATCGGCTGAGCTTTATGAAATCATTCTTGATTCGTATCATCCAGCCGATCGCTTGATGAGTCAGTTTTTTAGGCATCACCACACCTTGAAAAATCAAGATCGTGCTTTTGTAGCGGAGACGGTTTATGGAATGCTTCGCCATCGCTCCTTTTTAGAATGTGCCCAAAATTTTTGCGATAACGATTATCCCATTCGTACGATGGTCTATCTGTATCTCGCCTATCAAGATAAAGAGGGGAAACATCAGCTTCCCTTAGAAGCGCAAGAGATTAGAGAGGTGAAAAAGGCTTTGGAAAAGGCAAAATTTTTTCTTTCTTCTAAAGACCCTCTGTCTAGGCTCTCTCTTCAATATTCGATTCCAATGTGGGTATTGCAAAAATGGGCAACTTTTTTTTCTATGGCAGATATGGAATCGCTTTGTCGCTCTTTGCAAGAGCCGGCACCTCTTTTTGTTCGAACCAATACACTTAAAATAACAAGAGCTGAGTTAAAAAAACGATTTCGCACGGCTGAGGGCTGGGAAACACAAGAAACGCATTTTAGCCCAGTGGGATTATTATTTAAGAATAAAACCCATGTTTTTAAAAGCCAATTATTTCAAAAAGGGCTTTTTGAAGTGCAAGACGAGGGAAGCCAATTGATTTCTTATTTGACTGAAGTAAGACCTGGGCAAAAAGTATTGGATGCCTGTGCCGGTGGAGGGGGAAAAACACTTCATTTGGCAACGCTCATGCATAATAAAGGGATGATTTATGCATCTGATACATCCGAATATCGACTGAAGGAATTAAAACCCAGAACCGTTCGGGCCGGGGTTTCCAATATCCGCACTCGATTTTTATCAGGGAAATCTTTAAAAGGGATTAGACAGTTAAAAAATATGTTTGATGTGGTTCTCGTAGATGCTCCGTGTTCAGGGATGGGGACACTTCGACGAAATCCAGATGTAACGCTTAGGCTTACCTATGCGCGTATTCGAGAGTTAACGATGCAACAAAGTGCCATTTTGTCTCAGTATTCCATGTTTGTAAAAGCAGGCGGACGATTTGTTTATTCAACGTGTTCTTTACTGCCAGAAGAAAATGAAGAAATTATTGCCTCTTTTTTAAAAAAACATTCGGAATTTCATGTAGAACCTGCATCTGCTATTCTTCAAAAGCAGGGGATTGTGTTGCCTATGCCTATATCTATGAAAGACTCTTATTTAAGACTCTATCCCCACCTTCATGGTACGGATGGTTTTTTTGCGGCTGTGCTTATTAAATCTTAAGGGTGATCTTGGCCATATTCAAGGCCGGCTGTGTTTTTCGTTGATAAATCTACTATTTTTTCCCAACCAAGCCAGGATTTATTCTTATAGAGCTCAATATGAAGTTGGCCGTTCAGGGTTTCATAATCATGAAATATTTCGCCGGTAGGGGTGGGAAACTGTATGTCCATGAATTGGCTACTATCGGCAGATGCCAATACTTTTAGACGGTAATCTAAGTTGGTTGCGGTGAGTTCCCAGTGACCTAAATTTATTTTCCATTCAAAAAAATAGTGTGGTTCAGACGAACGAAATTCATAGAGTTCACCTTCGTGATGTAAGGCCAAGAGAATGGCTGTGGGAACGGGTACTCCATATGAAATTTGAGCATCTCCTCCACCTCCTACAAATGAACTTTGGGGATTTTCTAGAAATGAATTTGCAGATATCCAAAACCACCATTTTGGAAACGTTCTTCCCCAGTTTCGGTCTTGATAGCCATCTGCTTTTTCAAAAAAATATTCTTTTCCATCAATAATTAAGGTCCCCGAGATGTCTGCATCCATTTGTGCTGGATACCAATAGATATTAAAAAGAGAGGGATGGTCCATCCCCCATCCCATGGCATTCCAACTTATTTTCTTTTGAATCTCTAAATTCCATTGGACGGTGTGCCCTTGGTCATTAAATTGGGCTTCAAGATGGTTTCCGTCGGACGTATGATTGCCTACTTGAATAAATGCGGAGTCATAGCTTGCGTTAAATTGAGAGATGGGATGTGTGGAGGATAAGATTATTTTTTTTTTAAAATCACCAAAAGTTACAAATGCACGAGAATGGGCAGAGGTTCCATCTTTGTCCCAGGGATTTACAACCCCATAGCAAAAGAAGAAAGCATCTCCTGTTTTGGGATCATTAACTTTATAAAACCACCACTCATACCAATCCCCGGTGTCGATTTTTCCATTATCCAGGTTTTGTCTATTCCATTGATACGCATTGTTGGGATCCTCTGAAAAATGATAGAAAAAACCATAGAGAGGCTGGGAGGTAGAAAAAAAAAGCCCCCATAGAAGAAGAACTGCCAACTGTCTTCTTTTTACAATCAACTAATCCAGGTTGCACAGCTTATTGCAATGGTCTGCTTTGTCGGAATAGTTATAATTTTCTGCGCACATACTGAAACAAGTTTCCGATGCAAAATAAATGCACTGCTTATCATTAGCAGTAGATTTAAATTTAGGCCATTCTGCTGAGAGACAAAAATCTGCTTTATCAGAATAAGGGCGATTCTTAAAACAGGTATTTATTTTGTTTTTAAACACAGCCGTGGCCTCAGAGCAATTCGTAGGGGAAGGGATCGGAGTGCCCGATTCAGAACAGGCATAGGTTTTTCCATCGACGGTAACGGTAATATTGGGATCATGCCCAGCCAATCCAACCATAGATATAAGACCAAATAAGATTGAGAAAACTAAAGTTTTCATAACGATACCTCCTAAAATCTTATTTAACTTAAGCTGCTTTGATAAGCAATGTATTTTTGTATTTACAGGTCAGATTTTTGCCCATATTTTTGATCGAGGGCCCAGAGGTTTAAAAAATTAATCAGGAAGTGAAGCATGATGGGGGCTAGGAGGTTGCCAGAGTAAATATAGAGTCCTCCCAGTACGAATCCCATAAACATAGCCATCACTGTCCAAGGAATCATGAGTTTTGTCATCGGAAAATGAACGAGTCCAAAAAGAATACTGGCAGCGACAAGTCCAAATTGATTTTGAATGGCCCCTCGGAAAAGAAGCTCTTCTCCAATACTACTGAAAAGAGAAATTCCAAAGATGAGTGACAAAGGAAGCGGAGTAAGAAGCGAGGCGAAAAGTTTTTCTAATTGTTCAGCCCAGCTGGTTTTATGACTTGCTCCTTGTGATAATGCAAATAGGGAAAAGGCAATGAGGTAGGACTCTGGTAATCCTTTCCACCCAAAAAAAGCAATGTCAAAGTGTGCAAATTTTATCCAAAGCAGGGCAATAAGAGACAGTGCCCCATAAAAAGAAATAAGTTTAGGTAGCTCTAATTTTTTTGAGATGCTCATGAATGGAGTTTTTAAGATTTTCAGATTTATCTAACGAGGGCTCCACCCATTGCCATCGGAAGGTGGATGTTTTTCGTCTTTGACTTTGAACATCAATATCAAATCCTATGGGAGTGGATTCTGAATCAATGGAAATAAAAAACCGATATCGCGTAAATTCTCCTTCTGTGATCCAATCGGATTCTATGGCTCCCTCTTCTTTGGAGAAGTCACGTAGAGGATACTTTAAAGAAACTTGATAGGCGGCTTGCCACAGCTCTTCATAACTTGGGGAGGAGGTTCCCGATAAGGCCTTCTCTTTTTCTACTTTCCCTACTTTAATAGAAGAGCAATGTGAGAAGAGAAGAAGGCTTATAACGGCGATGAAGATTTTTTTTGCCATAAGACTTGAAGTTTTAATAATCCAAAACCCAGTATATCGCCAAGATCATCGAAAAAGCAATAAATTGTGGGGATAAAAAGAAGTGTAAGAAGGGTAGAGCTAATCATCCCTCCTACCATCACAATGGCCAAGGGTTGATAGAGCTCTGCTCCAGAACCAATCCCCAGTGCCATGGGAATCATTCCAAAAATAGTGGTGAGTGAGGTCATGAGAATGGGGCGAAGTCTTCTTTTCCCAGCCTGGAGAATGGCTTCTTCCCGGTCAATTCCGCGGCGTCTTAAAATATTGATGTAGTCAATAAGAACAATGGCGTTATTCACGGCAATCCCCGCTAAAATAATAATTCCAATATAAGCTGAAATACTTAAATATTCTCGGAAAAGAACTAAAGATGCCGTAACTCCAATGAGAGAAAGAGGGACAGAAAATAAAATGGTGAAGGGGTGAAGAAGGGATTCAAATTGAGCAGCCATGACCATGTAGATCAAGATAATGGCTACGATGATTGCAATTTTTAAGTCCGAAAATGATTTCTTAAAAAGTTTTATTTGAGGGCCAATTGTAAAACTATAATCAGAGGGTAATTTGATGTTGGGAAGGTGCTGGATGACTGTGTCTGGTGCTGTAGAAGAATCAATAGAGGTGAGAAGGGTGAGCGTTCTTTCTTTTTCTTCTCGAGGAAGCATAGAGGGAGAGAAGACTTCTTCAAAGGTGGCAATACTTGAAAGAGGAACATGAATATTTAATGGAGAAGGGATCATGAGGTCTTTTAATTTTTGAAGGGTGTCGAGTGCACCGGTTTTACTTCTCACCACTACCGATATATCTTTTTTACCTTCTTGGCTCAGCGTTGTGGCTTCAATGCCATAGAGTTGATCTTTAAGGCTTCTTGCAATGATTTGAGAAGTTAAGGCCATATCGGCGGCTTTATCTTGGTCAATGATTACTTTCATTTCAGGTGCAGAAGATTCATGGGAAATGGCAACCGCTGTGACGCCTTCTATTTTTTTTATTTCCTCAGAAAAAAGCTTACTTTTAGCTTTTAAAATAGCGATGTCTGGGCCTTTCATTTTAAAATCTAAACTTCTGGTTTCAAGCCCTGAGGTAATGGCATTTAAGGGGCTTAAAGCCGATACAGAAAAGTGAATGTCTGGAATTTTCCTTAAATGGTGTCTCATGTCACTTAATGTTTTTAGGGCTTTTTTGGGTTTTACAAAATAAATTAAAAACGTTCCTTGGGCGGCCACAATTTTTAAATGGGTTTGTGAAATATTAGGGAGTGTTCTTAAATAGGTGTCGATTGCTTTACATCCTTCTTGAGTGGCTAGTAGAGAAGTTCCCGGAGGATAATGGACATTGAGTTCATAGTGATTTTGCAGGGCTTCTGGGAGAAATTCTGTTTTTGGAATAAAAAGAAGTGAGACAAAAAAGAGGATAAAAACAACGGCAATCACGCTCACTCTTGATTTCCAGCTTTGAATGGCTTCTTTTAAGGTTCGTTCAAATTGTTTTTCAACGGTGGTTTGAATAATTTCAATGGTTTTTTCTCCCATATGGGTTTGTTCTAGGGCTTTTTTGTACAGTTCTTTGGGGGTGAGTGTAAACCGTCGAAGTAGATCTTCGTACATTTTGGCAATTTTGGTTCCTAGATGATAGACTTGGTTTAAAATAGAAAGCCCTTGTAAAACAATATTTTTCCACCGATCAATTCTATCTTCTAATTTTTCTTTTGAAGGAGGCTTTAAAATCAAGGCTGCAATCATGGGGATAAAAGAAAAAGAAATAATCATAGAAAAGATGAGCCCATAAATAATTGAAAGGGATAAATCTTTAAAAATAATTCCTAAGGGGCCTTTGACAAAGAGAATGGGAACAAACACCGCCAGCGTGGTGAGGGTGGAGGCAATGACGGCTCCTCCCACTTCAATCGTTGCATTGATGGCAGCAGTTTTGGGTTTAATATCTTGGGAGAGATGTTCAAAAATATTTTCTAAGATGACAATCGATGCATCTACCACCATCCCCAGAGCTAGAGCAATACCAGCCAAAGAAAAGATGTTGAGCGTAACCCCATTGGTATAGAGAAGAAAAAAAGAACAAATAACGGAAAAAGGGATGGAAATAGCGACAATAAAGGTTGTTGAAAAATTTTTTAAGAATATAAATAAGATTAAAATCGTGAGCAGCGCTCCTTGAAGGGCATTGCTTTTAACCATGGAAAGAGAATCTTTGATAATATCAGCTTGGTCATAGGTGACTTTAAGTTTTAGGTGAGATTCTTTTTCAAGAGTAGATTTTAATTTCAGAAATTTTTTAGAAATAGATAGGGTATTGCCAGAGGGTTCTTTATACAGGGCCAATGTAACGGAAGGTTCCCCATTTAAAAACGCATGGTCTTTTTTAATTTTTGAAATAACCTGAGCCGTTCCTAAATTTTTTAAGTAGATGAGTTTTTTATTTTTTTCACCGACCACAGTATTTAAAATGTCTTCTGTGGAGGTAAGCTTGGAAGAGGTTTTAATGAGAAGATCAATGTTGCCTTCTCGTAAAGTGCCTCCTCGAGAGCTTATGTTTGATGTTTTTAAGGCATGAATAACCTCTTCAGAAGAGAGACCATAAGATTTTAAGTGATGAGGATTTAATGCCACTTCAATTTCTTTTTCTTCTCCTCCAAAAATTTTAACTTGTGCAATGCCTAAAATTCTTTCTAAAATAGGCTTTACTTGAGCATGACAAATTTCTCTTAAATTTTCGGTTTGAGATTGAGTTTCTCCTGCTGCATGAATCATGAGAATGGCCTGAGCATTGGGATTATAGCGCTCTAGAATGGGATCGTTGGCATCCTCAGGAAGGCGGGATTTGACCAAATCAATTTTTTCACGGGTTTCTAAAGCTGCAAAATCCATGTGCGTTCCCCATCGAAACATAAGCTCAATACGAGATTCTCCCTCTTGGGAGAGCGAGCGAATATATTCAAGGTTTTTTAAAAACGAGAGTTCTTCTTCTAAAGGTTTGGTAATATTTTTTTCAATTTCTTCGCTCGATGCATTTTCAAATTTGGTAACGATGGAAAGTTGGGGATGGCTAACATTCGGAAATAAATCAACGGGAATTCTCCATAAACTGATAAGCCCAAAAAAGATAAGAATAGAAAGCATCATCATCGTTGCAATGGGGCGGTTGACACAAAATGAAATAAATTTCATTAAAACGATTCCTCAACGGGCAAGATAAACACTTGAATGCCCTTATTTTTTAATTTTTTGTGTTTAAACTCTTTAAGTTCTTTTAAAAATGGTGTGGCCAGGCTTTCTTTCACCACAATCCAATAAGCATGGTTTAAGCCAGGGCCAATGGAATCTCCAGTTTTAAGTCCAGATTCTCCTTTTCCTTGAACGTGGGTAAAAAGAGAAAACTGCTCAATTTTATTAGCACGCAATAAAAAATCCATTTCGGGTTGAAGTTCTTGGTCGCAAATAATGAGAAATGCTTTCATCATAACGTTTGCTCCTTTTTGTCATCCCCGATCTGATCGGGGATCCATAATGTTTTCATCCAAAGCCATTTAAGCTGGATCGTATCGCTAACATCTTCAATTAAGATATATAAAATAGGGGTGGCAATGAGGGTAAGAGCCGTGGCTGCTGTTAGGCCAAACATGGTGACAACTCCAAATCCTTGATACATCTCTGCCCCAGCGCCCCTGCTAAAAGCCATAGGAGCGGTACCAAAAACATCGGTTAATACCGTAATAAAAATGGGACGCATGCGATGTTTTAGAGCGGTTAAAATAGCTTCTTTTCGATCCATTCCCCGGCGTCTTAAAATATTGGTGTATTCAATAAGAAGCATCCCAGAATCGCACGTAATCCCGACCAGTAAAATAATCCCCACCATCACAATGACGTTTAAATACAATCCCCAGAGTTTAACTCCGATCAAAACCCCCACAGCGGCTAAAGGAAATGTAAGCATTAAGATAAAGGGCTGTGAAAAGGATTCAAATTGGGCGGCTAAAATCATATAGACCAAAAGAATGGCAATAATGAGCGCAATAAAAAGATCTGAGAATGTATCTTTAAATACTTTAAGCGAGCTTTCAATTAAAATAGAATCTTTCCAGGTGGGATGTTGATTAATGACAGAATGGATATCAGAGACAATGTGCTCTAAAGAACGTCGATCGGTTTTTAAATAGGAAGAAAGAGTAGAAGAGGGAAGACTATTGGTATGCTCAACAATGGTTTCTCCTTCTGAAAGACTTAAAGCTGAAAATGTTTCTAGAGGAATAATTTTAGAAGGAGAGGTTTTGGAAACAAAAGGTAAATGCTTTAGGTCTTCTAGCGTTTTTTCTTTTTCTTCTTTTTCAATGATGCGAATAGGAATATCATTTTTTTCAGATTGAACCAGCGCGCCTCCTTTTAATCCTTTCATATGGGCATAAATAGAAGCGGAAATTTCTTTGGGAGTTAGACCCTGGTCTTTTAATCTTTGATGGTCTAGGGATACATGAATTTCGGGTTCATTTTTTTCTTCGCTCGTTGAAATATAAATGAGGTCTGGAATTTTTTTAAACTGCTCTGTGAGTTGAAGAAGAATAGATTTTCGAATCTGTGGATCAGAGTGCCGAACAATGAGAGAAAGAGGCTTTCCATATCCTTCGGTAGTATCAAGTTTTTGGAATTCTATAATTTTTGTATCGATATCGGGCGGTTTTAATTCTTTTCTGAGAGTATTTAAATACTGATCAGCTTTGGGTAACGAGGTTTCCCCCTGAGCTAATGTGGCAAAGAGATATGAGGTCTGAGGACCAATCTCGGAGGCTAAGGTTTTAATTTCTGGGCGTTGATATAATTTTTCTTCCAGTATCATTGTTTTTTGATCCATTTTATCGATGGGAAATCCTTTGGGACCTTTAAGTTGAATTAAAAAATTTTTAAATTCTCCTAAGGGAACTAAATCCAATCCTGGTAGCAGCGCTATAGATCCAAAAGAAATGCCATAAATAAAGGTGATAGAGAAAAAAGCTTTTTTAGGATGGTCGATGAGATGAGATAGCGTATTTAAAAAAAAGTGTTGTACCCAAAGGGCGGGTTTAGTGAGAAAGGGATGAGTTAAAAAAGAAAGAGTTTTAACTCCACCTTCTCGTTTTAAAAAAAGAACACAGGCACAAGGAATAAGAGAAAAACCGACAATTAAAGACAAAGCTAAGGCAATAGTAAAGGTAAAAGCAATATCTTTAAATAAAATTCCAAAAATACCTTTAATGCAAAGCACGACAGGAATAAAAATAGCCATCGTAGTGACGACAGATGACACTACGCCCAACGCAATTTCTTCGGTTCCTTCCACCGCTGCTCTCCAGGGAGATTTTCCTTCTTCCTGACAATGTCGATAAATATTTTCTAAGATCACGATAGCGCCATCGACCACCATGCCGGCTGCAAGGGTAAATCCGGCCAGAGAAAAAACATTTTGACTGACACCAAAAAATTCCATGAGCGCAAAGGTTCCAATGACTGAAATTGGAATAGCAATTGAAATAATTAACGTTGCGATGAGATTTCTTAAAAAAATAAGAACCACAATAAAGGTCAAGACAGATCCCTGCCAGAGGTTAGACATGAGAATCGATCGGCTGGTCTTAATATAAATGGAATCATCCTTAGAGTAGGTGAGCGTTAGGCGGGGATCTTTTTGGGTAATAGCATGTAACGTTTCTTTAATGGCTTTAATAACATTAAGCGTATGGGCATTTTGTGCTTTTTTAATAGAAAGTCCGATACTTTCTTGTTTTGAAACACGAGCACGTGTTTTAGTCTCTTCAAATTCTTCGGTGATCTGCGCTATATCTTTTAATCGAATAGGATGTTTGGGATTTGTGTAGAGGGGAAGATTTTGAATATCATCTATCGATTTAAACTGCGAATTAAGTTTAATGGGGAGCGCATATCTTCCTTCTTCATAGGTCCCCATTTGGGTTTGAAGATTGGTTTTGGTGAGCATTTCTCTCACCTGGAAGAGATTGAGTCCGCGACCACTCAGCTCTTGAGGATCGATCTTTACTTTGATTTCAGGATGAAGAGTCCCAGAAATATGAATTGTGGCAACACCGGAAATACGCTCTAGCTGAGGTTGGATAACATGCTCAACAATTTGCGTGAGTTTATCGAGGGAGTAGGAAGAAGAAATATCGACTCTTAAAATCGGATCTTCTGAGGGATTCCATCTATAGATCATCGGGCTTTCGGCTTCTTCGGGGAGTGAGATGGTTTTTAAGAGCTCTCGGACTGAAAGGGCAGCAAAATCAATAGAAGTTCCCCAGTTGAATTTTAGTTGAAAGGTAGCTTGATTGGATTGGCTTTCGGAACGAATCGTATTGAGTTTTGGCAGGGTATTAAAAATTTCTTCGATAGGACGCGTAATTTTTTTTTCAATATCTTGAGAGCTTAATCCAGGTGCTGGAATGGCAATGGTTAACGAAGGAAGGTTAATCGGTGGAAAAAGATCAATAGAAGTTTTATTTAAACAAAAAAGCCCGAGCAGTAAAATGCCTAGATTTAAAAATAAAGTCGTAATACGACGTCGAATAAAAAATTTAATGATTTCCATGGGGAGGTGGTGTGACGACGGAAACCGTTGCATTATCAAAAAGCTCACTTTGACCGGCCGTGACAACAATGGATTGGGTATCTAAGGGACTTATGACTTCAATATCCTGGGCACTTTCTAGCCCTATTTTAATTTCACGAAGATGAGCTTTATTATTTTCGACGGTATATATCCACTTTCCTGCTAGACCTTCTTTTTTTACCAATGCTGTTTTAGGAAGCGTGATAGCCTGGGGTTTTCGATCGGTGATGACAGAAACTTTAGCAAACATGCCCGGTTTTAAGATGTGATTTTCATTGTGAATTTTAATTTTAGCATCAAACGTTCGACTTAAAGGGTCAGCCACTGGGCTTAAGGTATCGACCATTCCCTTAAAGGTATTTGAAGAGCTGTCGACCGTGAGATGAGCTTCCATGTCTTTTTTTATTTTTTCGATATTATGAGAGGCAATAGAAACTTCGGCATAGACAGAATCCATGTTAACTAAAAGTGCGAGCGGTTGACCGGCTGCAATGACTTCTCCTTCATGAACGAATATTTTAGCGGTCAAAGCATCAAAAGGAGCCGTAAGATCGCTCGAAGCTTGCTGCTCTTCTTGAAGTTCTACAGTTTTTTCAAGACGTTCTTTTTCTGAGGTAGCGGCTTTATATTCGGATTCTATTTTATCAAACTCCGCTTTGGTAATAACGCCTTCTTCATAAAGGGCTTTGTGCCTTTTATAGTTTTCTTCATCTACCTGAGAGGCGGCAGATCGGTGGGCGGATTGGGCAATTTCTTTTTGAAGTTTAAGTTCTTTGGATTCCAGCTGGATAACAAGCTGTCCGGAGGTGAGCTGATCTCCTTCGGAAACATGAATGGATTTAATTTTCCCTGAAATTTTTGAAGCGAGTGTTGTTTCTTTTTCTGCGGTAATCGTTCCGGTAGTAGAAATAGATTCAATCATTTCTTTTTGAAGGGGATGTGTGACCTCTACGTAAATGATGGGTTCTTCTTTTCTTTCTTTCGTGGCATATCGGATAAGACTTGCAATGACGATAATTCCGAGAATTGAAACAAAAATCCATTTTTTAGAATAGGTTATCATAATGAATTTCTCCAATAAGTTTTTGAAGGGCAATAACATTTAACAGTTGTTGTCTTTTATTTTTAAAGAGGAGGTGTTCTGTTTCGATGACAGAAACCTCTGCTGCATGGAGTTGGGCTAAAGTAGCAGCCCCTTGTTTTAAGGATTTTCGAGTTTGATCGTAAAGATGTTGTTCTCTTTCCCATTTCTTTTTTAAATATGCAGCATTTTTTTCCAGTGCTTGGAAGCTATAGACATTCTTTTTAATATCTATTTGGACAGATTCTCGCGTGAGATGGGATTTTAACTGAGTGGCTTCTAGTCCGGCCTGTGCTTTACTTTGTTCAGAAAAATTTTCTAGGCCATCAAAAAGAGGGGCACGAACGACTACTCCTAATTTCCAATCCGGTTCAAGATCTGTAAATTTCCATCCCCTTTCTCCATAATTAAATTCAAAACCTACATTGGGCATTAACAAATTTTGAGCAAAGGTTTTTCTTCTTTTATAGCGGTCTTTTTGAACCTCTGTTTCAATGCGTTCCAGTTCCAGGTTTTTAGGAAGATGTTCTAAGTAGGAGTTTAAGGGTTGAATGGATAAATTTTTAATATGAAGAGGAGACAATTTAAAGGTTTGGGTAATGGGTTCGCCCAAGAGTTGATTGAATTTACTTTGAGCAATTTCTAAGGCTTGTTTGGCTTCCAGTTCTCGCCAGTCGAGTTCTAAGAATTTCTCTTCGGCTTTTTCAACATCTGATTTTTGAACGGTTTGAACTTCAAAGCGCTTTTGAAGATTTCTCTCCTGCTCTTGAGCAGAGGCCTTGGCTTTTTCCAGAAAATCTAGAGTATTTTCAAGATTTAAAATTTCTACATAGGTTCCAATAACAGTGTAAATTAGATTATTTTTTTCAGTGGTATGATCCAGTTCTGCCATTTCCAGAAGTTTCTTTTTTTCTTTGAGATTGTGGTAATTTCCAAACCCTTTAAACAGTTCCTGTTTGGCTGTTACATTCCAATAAGCTGTATTTTGTTCAAGTTCAGTATTAATGCTCATGATGGGACTGTTGCCGGTTGCATCAAATCGCTTTTTCTGAAGTTTAGTAAAATAATTGGTTTTACTTTGAAGACCTTTACCGAGTTCACTTTGCATCTGAGGGAGGAAGGGAGACCAGGCAATTCGTACCTCTGCCTTTTGTGCGTCTACATTTTTTTGTTGAAGTTTAAGATAGGGGGAATGCTCTAGGGCTTTTGAGAGTGAATCTTTGAGCGTCCGCGTTTCAATTGCGTAACAAAGAACGGGAAAAGAGAAGACGATGAGTAGAAGATATTGCTTCATGATTTTTCATCCTCCTTAAATTTAATCACAACCGCAGCCATATCATCTTTGACATCCATCGGAAGATTAAGGGCATATTGCATATAGGTTTCAAGGTGAGTATTAATTTTTTGAGCAATTTCAGGGGCCGGAAATCCTCGAAGTTCTGTCATGAGCCCCTTAAGCTTTGCCTCGCCAAAAATTTCTCCATGAACATTAGGAACCTCAATGAGGCCATCGGTATATAGAAGTAACGTATCACCAGAGTAAAGTTGAATGCGTTTTTCTTCTAAAATAATGGGCTTAATACAATTTAAGGCAATCCCTTCGGCTGTGAGCATCGTTAACGGATGATAATCAGGTGTGGTCAGGGTTAAAGAATTTCGAATGAGAAGGGGAGGATTATGGCCAGCATTGACGTAACTTAATTGATTATAATACGTATCAAAAATAGAAATAAACACCGTGGCAAACATATTGGGCTTGGCAATGTCCATTAAAATTTGATTTGTTTTTTCTAAAATCTTAAGCAAACTTAAATCCATTTTAATAAACGCTTTTAAAAGGGTAAGTGTTTGTGTCATAAAAAGAGCTGCGGGAATAGAATTTCCAGAAACATCTCCGATAATGAAAGCCACTTTTCGATCATCAATTTGAATAACATCGTAAAAATCTCCGCCGATATATTTAGAAGGTTTATAAAAAGTGCCGACCTCGATTTTATGGGGAAATGGAAAGTGATGAGGCAAAAGATGCTCTTGAATTTGCTGAGCTAATTCCAATTCACCAATAGTAATAGGAGTAATAGGGCTTTTTTGAAATAAGTGAATAAGCTTTCCCAAAACAGGTTTTAATTTAGGCCCGTGACTCATTGAGTTCTCCTTTAAATCCGTTCATGGCTTCGGTTTCGGTTGAATAGATATCAAAAATTTTATCAAAGCCAGCCAGGGCAAACACTTTTAAAACGGTGTCTTGCATATTGGAAAATCGGATGGCGCCTTTATGGTCAGACAGTTTTTTATAAGCACCTAAAAAAACTCTCAAACCAGAGCTACTGATATAGGTAACCTTATCAAAATTAATAATGAATTTTCGTTTGCCGGTATTGATAATGGAGTTTAATTCTTCTTCTAATTTTTCTGATGTAAAGGCATCGATTCTCCCCGATAAATCTAAAAGAATGATGTCTGCTACTTTTCGCTCTTGGATTTCCATGGCGTGTCCTCCTTGGGGTTCAGGTGTTTCGTGAGTCTAAGAATATTTTTATGGTTCAATGTTTCATAGGATGAACCATCGGTAACAGCTTTAATGAATTTTACTCCAAATCCTTTTGCAGAAAGGGTGTTGAAAGGGAAGGGCGTGCCGGTATCAATAATTTCAACTTCAAATTGGTTATTGTTTTTGAGAAGTTTGATCGTAAAATAATTTTGTTTTTGGCTTTCTTTGCCATGGGTCATGATGTTGGTAGCAGCTTCATCTACGGCAAGCTTCAGGTCATAAATAATAAATTTATTGTCGCAGCCTAGGGATTTTGCGGTTTCTTCAATAAAATCAGCTATTTTTGAAAGCCAGCTCTTATCTAATTTTGCCTTAAATTCTGCCATATGAACACGTCATGTCATTCCCGCGCAGGCGGGAATCTACACGATTTCCTTTCAAGAGGTATATCGGGTGTTTTGCTTAAAAACATGAGTAAAATCACCCTCCCCACCCCCTCCCCTCGAGGGAGGGGATAAAGGGGAGGGGGACTTATGTTTTCTATCGAGTTATCCGAAAAGAATCATAGATATGGCGAAAGTGAGTTTTAAAGAGGTTACTAAAAAGTTTGGCTCCACAGAGCTTCTCAAAAACTTTAACTTGGAAGTAAAAGACCAGGAGTTTTTGGTGCTCGTGGGGCCATCAGGCTGTGGAAAATCAACAACATTAAGACTCCTAGCTGGATTAGAAACCCTCAATAACGGTGAGATTTATATTGGGGATCGCTTGGTCAATCGTCTTGACCCCAAAGATCGAGACATCGCCATGGTGTTTCAAAACTATGCTCTCTATCCCCACTATACGGTATTTGAAAATCTAGCGTTTAGTTTAAGACTTCGAAAAGTCCCAAAAGCCGAGATCCAACAAAGGGTCAACGCTATTGCCCAAATGCTCGAAATTGAAATGCTGTTAGAGAGAAAACCCAAGGAACTCTCTGGCGGCCAACGACAACGCGTGGCTTTAGGAAGAGCTATCATTCGAAACCCAAAAGTATTTCTCATGGATGAGCCTTTGTCGAATTTAGACGCCAAATTAAGGGTGGCTATGCGAGCAGAGCTTATGAGTCTCCAACGAAAACTTAAAACCACAACCATTTATGTCACCCACGATCAAGTGGAAGCCATGACCATGGGAGACCGTATTGTGGTTTTAAATGAAGGGAAGATCCAACAAGTGGGTACTCCGCATGAAATTTATCATGAACCCGCCAACCGATTTGTGGCAGGATTTATGGGATCTCCTCCCATGAATTTTTTAGAGCGCGGCGCTATTACTCTGGGTGTTCGGCCGGAAGATATTTATTTTTCTCGCCCAGAAGGAGAAAATTGGCAAGTTCCCGCCACCTTTCAAATGATAGAACCCTTGGGGGCTGAATATTTATTTCATGTGGTGGTCGATGGCACAAAGTGGATCATTCGCTCTTCACAAGCGCAGTCCTTTACAGTGGGGCAACAGGTCACTCTTTATATTCCTCTTTCCAAAATCTATTTTTTTGATGAAGAAAAAGAGGGAGCACGGATCCCTCAGGAATTATCGAAAATGTCATTCCCGCGACGGTGGGAATCTATTAAAAAAGCAGCGTAAATGTTATACAAAACGCCTGTTCGTTTTTTTTGAATGGTAACTCATTAATTTTATTAGTGATTTTAAATAGCATCATAAGCCTGCCTAAATTCTTTACAATCTAATCCTTTTTTAATCTGGGTAATATGTAAAAAATACAAGTAAAATCAATAAGTTAAAAATTTCTCTTCTCTGGCACAACCGTTGCACATATTAATAAGTAAAAAGGGGTATCGTTATGAAAAAGTATTTTTGGTTAGTATTGTTACTTATTCTTACATTCATTAATGGCGGTTGTAATCTTTTAAATAAAAAACCCATTGATGATCCAGATCAAAAAATTCAAGTTTTACCCGTCGCTCCTACAGATGCAAAGCTTGGGATTTTGGTTTCTTATTTAGATAATACAACGTACCAAGGAAAAACCATTCCCAGGATTAAAATTGTGACCGAACAAGAGTTTGATAATACGACTGGATATAAATTTTTAGGCCGCGCCTATAATAAAGATAATCCCGGTCGAAATGGATTTGGAATTGCTCTTTACGAATATTATCATCAGCTTAATCCTTGGCAGCAACGATCATGGGGATTTAAGTATTTATTTGGAATCCCCTGCATGCCTGGTGTTGAAGTCGTATGCCCTAATCGAAATACCTCAGGCCAAGATCAAGTGGTTGCCTATGTCTATAGTTTAGAAAACTTGCCCGCAGGCATTGTAGCTTTGTATCAATATGAAACTCCCGGTGGATTTGGCAGTGGCGTCCCCGGTGGAGTAAGTTTTACAACCGATGTTCAAGAAATCATGGGTTTTCAAATGCTCTATGGAAATATCCCGGTGAGTATTATCGGGTATATTTACCACAGTACGCAAATAGACCGAGACACGCGTTTAAAATAAACAAAAAATTTACCCCCTAAAAAAGAGGTGTTGATCTCTTCTCTTCCCTTATCCCCCCAACACCTCTTTTGCATTTTCGTGGTATAATGAATAAAGAAGGTGAGGAGGTGGGACGTATGTCGATTGCAAGAGTACTTCGAGGCCTTTTAAAAGAACACAATGTTTGCTATGAGACCATCTATCATGGAAGTTCTTATACGGCACAGCAATTGGCCCATAGCAAACACATTCCCGGACAAAATGTTACAAAAGTGGTTCTTTTAAAGGATCCCAACGAATTTATTATGGCGGTACTGCCGGCCTGTTATAAAGTGGATTTTTCAGCCATGAAACGTATTTTAGGATGTGATGAATTAAGACTGGCCACAGAAGAAGAAATAAGAAAGCTTTTTCCGGATTGTGAAATTGGAGCGATGCCTCCTTTTGGAGAAGCATACCACTTAAAAGTCTATGCGGATGAAGCGTTGAGTAAAGATGAATACATTACTTTTTCAGCGGGTACCCACAGAGAGGCCATTCAAATGAAGTACGAAGATTGGGCAGCATGTGAAAGACCAGAAGTGAAAAAATTTGCCTTACATCTTTGAATGAGATGCTTTCGCATCTTTTATAATGCTGCAATGACTTCTATTTCGATCAGAACGTCTTTGGGAAGCCTGGAAACTTCAACCGTAGATCTGGCCGGTGGGTTTTCTTTAAAAAAAGTTCCATAGATTTCATTAACCGTTGGAAAGTCAGACATGTTTTTAATAAAAACGGTGGTTTTAACCACATGAGAAAAAGAAAGATTTTGAGAGGTTAAAATGGCTTCAATATTTTGAAGCACACGTTTGGTTTGATCAACAATGGAAGTGCTTGGGATTAGGGCATTGGTTTTAGGATCAATAGGGATTTGTCCCGATAGAAATAAAAACCCATGGCTTTCAATAGCTTGGGAATAGGGGCCAATGGCCTTGGGAGCGTTTGGTGTTTGAATTATTTTTTTATCCATTGCACAATAGGAGATAGAATGTCTGTCATGAAAAATCAAGGGCAAAGTACAACAGAATATCTGCTCGTCGTAGGCTTAGCCTCCTTTTTTGTTTTAGTGTTGGCAGCCCAGATGAATCCTCGTTTTTCTGCACTGTTAGGGAGCTTAGAGGACGTGGTGGCCAGTAAGATTGCCGGTGGAAAATTAATTAGCCACTATAAAGTAGGGCAACTCCCTGAGGGGATTGGAGCAAAAGGAGAGGGTGGAACTCCCGAAGCTTCTACTCCTTCCTCTGCTTCTTCAGGCAACGAAGGAGGAGAGGTTTCTCAAGGTGGGGCGGTAGCACAGGCAGGCCGAGCAGAACGAGGAGATCCCTCTTTTTTAGGATCCTCCGCACCACCCTCTGATACGGTAGCAGCAGGTGAGGCAACGGCTCCCTCTCAACCTGAAGCCTCTTCTGGGAGTGCCGTCATTTCTGAAGGAGGAGAAACAAAATCTTCAAAACCGGTGGCACAAGAAGAACAAAAATCAAAAGCGTCTGAAAAAGCTGCAGAAGAAAAATCAGGAGATTCTAAAGGAAAAGGCTTAATCTATTCCGAAGGAGAAGAAGAAGGAGTTGTTTCACGAAAAGGATTTGATTGGATGAAGATTGTGATGCTGATTCTAATCATTATTCTTGTTATCTACGTCGCTTTTGAAATCTTTAAAGCCGTCAAAGTCAATAAATCTAAATAAACTGTCATCCTGAGCGAAGCGAAGGATCTCGTCTTTGTTACCTTTGGGATTCCTCGCTTTGTTCGGAATGACAGAACAAAAAAATAGGCTTGTTTATTTCATAGGTTCATAGGGAATATTTTAGGAGGATATCACTAATTAAAGACTCCATGGCTTCTCCAAAGTCCGGTAATTCTTTGGATCCTTTAAAGACGTCGGGTATATCGTCGAACTGACAATTGGATGATATCTTTTTGGCATCTTTATAGGTATCTAAGATGAATTTATCTGTGACATCATCGGAAAATCCAAAGTATGGTTCCCAATAACCTACCGTAAGCTTACGATCTAAGCTATTGCTAAGAGCGGGATTAATTTCTACATTCTTTCCTTTTTTAATGACGACATCTCGAAATACATCATCATCTGCTAGCGCAAGAAGCAATTTTCTTTGCTCCCGATAAGCATATTTTTCTTGGGCAAACATTATTATATCCCTTGCCTTGTCAAAATCCTCTCCTATTTTATCAAACACCACAGGATCTATTTTTGAAGAAAACTTTGAACGAAGAGCTTCTAGCATTTCTTGGAAATTTCCAGTTTTTGTGATACGAACAATTTCGTCTTCAGGAAACCCATATCTTGCCAGTATTTTTTCCGAAACCAAGTGAGTCCCAAAAACATGTTGAACGGCATGCTCTGCTTCGTGGCTCGTAATGCTCAGTTCTGTTAAAAACTGAACTTTTGTTTTTTGATCAATAATACCTTTTTCTTGAAGCTTCATGATGAGTTTAGAAAAATCTTGATTCTCTGCTAACTTTGTTAAGGTCTGTAATTCTTCATCTACAATAAGGTCATGCCTACGACATCGGCTCAAAAAACCTTTAATAGATTCCAAACGATCAGAGAAGAATTCAGGACGATATTTTGCAACAAGGATATCTTTAAAAAAATCATACTCTACAGGGTGAATGTGAGAGAGAACTTCAACAAAGGCTTCTCCATCTTCTACTCCACTACTCCCCTTTACGAGTCCGGTTTCTTTTTTAACGGTAGTGGTAATATATCTCGTTATATCATGGCGCTTGAGGTTATGTTCAATGATCTCTTTTGCTTGAGCGGAGGAATCTGGGTAGAGTCGAATCCATTTTCCATCGGTGGTTTTTTTAAAACCGAATCGTTGCGTGAGCCAATCTAAACTTTGAGTAGCTCTCTCTCGAACTCCCTGAAGGGCACTTTTTGAGCGAGAAAGAGGAGCCAAGGAAGGAGCATCCATAACCGTTTTTTCTAAGTGTACACTTGCAAGGGCTGTGGAGCGATCCGGTAGGGAATGAACAGCTACTTCCAGGATTTTCTTTTCTCCTTCTTTAATAAGGGTTTTTGAGCCACCCTTTAAAGAAGCAGAGACAGCCGCCTTAGCTCCTCGAATGGTTCCTTTGGCTGGTGGTAAAAAAATGGTAGCTGCGCCTATCGCTTCCAGATAAAGCATAAATTCAGCTAAGGTGGAATCTCCAATCCTAGGGTCGAGTTGCAATTTTCTTTGCTCGGAAGAAAGATATCCCCAATCGCTAGCGCTTTCTAACCCAGCAAAAATAAAAGAATCTAGCACATTCCAAACGCCTGCTTCTGCAATGTCTTTGGCATCTTTCGTATAATTCATAGTGGCTGAAAAACTTCCTTCATCCGTGGTGTGTCTAAATACAAATTTTTCATCAATTCGTTCTTTTCTTTCTTGAATGCCTCCTCTGACATCTGAAATAAATTGAGAAAACCAATTTTGATCATATCGAGGATGTTCAAAATATTTTTTCCAGAGGAAATATTTTGTTAGAATAATCTCTAAAATTTGAGACCAATTCGCTAAAGGAATTTTTTCTTCTTTAGCTCCTAAAATAATATTTCTAAATTCATGATGGACGAGCATCAATGCATCTCTGGCGTGCATATTCGCCCGTAAAAAACCGGTAGCAAATTTAAGGTGTTCTTCTGCGATATAGCGTTGCACGTGTTTATTTTTTTGATCCGCTGTCCTTTGGTTTCTTGGAATATGCGAAAAATCTTCTCCCATATTTTCGTCGGAGTCGGATAGGTAAAAAAGATCTGTTAAGAGTTCTCGTTCTGAAATGTCTGCTATTTGTTGGCCGGCTGGACGTTTATCATTTCTTTCTTCACTAAAATGAAGATCTAAGAAGCCATTCGCCCGGATTCCTTCTTTAAACACATCATCGAAAAATCGCTCTTTTGGCAATGTCTCTTTACGAGCTCCCAAGTAGTTATTATCTGTGTCCACAAGAGAAGGCACAAGAATCTTTGCAATGAAAAGATCGCGTGTTTTTTTATCCCAACTGTCCATTTCATGGGGATCGGGGACTTTATATCCATATCTCAATTGCACAAAAGGATCTGGATCATTTAAAACTTGAGTCCTGGCATCTTCTAAAATTTTAGGTGCAATGATTTCAGTGGGGAGTCCCGCTTGATTTAAAAGGTTAATTTCTGTTTGAGTTAAGGGAATTGGGGCTCTTAAAAGAGCATTGTTATCAGTACAGGTTTTGATTTCTCCCCTGTCTTTTGTTTTTGACATGACATTGACCCTAATTCCCAGATAACTTTTTTCAACATAGCTGCTTTTCGCAAATTCATATACAGATTTTCTTAAAATGGTAGTTTGTGGTGGGGTAGTGATATCTATTCTATCTTCTAGCCCCCAATACGTATCTTTATAATCATAATTACAGCCGATACACCCAATGTCATTTGCGCTGCCCCCTGCAATAATCCTTATTTCGTGGAAGAAGTTGCATTTACTTTGTTCCCCTACAAAGGACTCAAATCGTAGTCCCGCAAATTCAATAATTCCGGGTTCTGATTCAAAAATGATAGGAGGAAAGGACTTGGCCTTATCTGAGATTAATGTTCTAAGCGTTGCTTTTTTATAATACTCTAAATCAAAAGGGTTAAGAGGAACTTGAGGGATCAACATAAAATTACGATCCTCAACATCCAGACTGCTTTGAAAAAAATATAACTCATTGCTGGGATCATCATAATAAAAGCCAGTGCGACCCACAAAACCAGCTTTTTCATAATTGTAATGAAAATAAGTGAACAGTGGAGTTCCAAGAAGATCTTCATGATAATAGTTTCTGGGACTGCCTAAATTGCCTCCCTTAAACATATAGCTCCAGGTATTTGGTTCAGAAACAGATGCAAACTCTTCCTTTCCCCTGGCATATTCAATAAGATCCTTTCTGGGTTCAATCCCATATTGTAATTTTAGATTTTCATCTAATTTTTTTCGATTCACACGATAAACAAAATTGGCATAAAGTCCCTCTTCTGAAGCTGTATTGCCTATACAAAAAGTTCCTAAAAAATCATGCTCTGTATTGTTCACAAGAGCTATTTGAAGGGCATAACAGCTATTGGGAGAAAATCCTGCAGTAGTTAGGTGTATCGCGCTCCAATCCAGTCTTTGAAGATTTACTTCAAAAGGGAAACTCTCTAAACAGTTTGCCTTGAGTCCATCTGGGCTTTCTACTTTACAAACGGTGATGTTCTTTTTAAAAAAATCAACTAAAAGTCTTGCAACTACATCTCCTCCTACTTTGTTACCCACGTATGTCAAAAACTCCCCCATTCTTGACATATAATTTATCGTGTCGGAAGGAGCCAGATCCGTATAGGTAATTTTTTCTCCACTATCTCTTAAAATAACTTCTTTAATAATTTCTCTAAGGGTATTTTCATGGAAGCGAATGGCAATGCCGTTAATAGGATTTCCTTCGTAATCTGCGTATGGATATTTTGTGACGGGGAGACCCAGGGGATAAATACTACCCAGGAAAACCATTTGGGTATCACCCGTAAGGTATGCTGATTTTATGATCTTATC
>MGPE01000011.1:285-590 GCA_001797335.1 Deltaproteobacteria bacterium GWA2_38_16 | reverse complement strand
CTTTGATATATTTTTTATCTTCCTCAGAAAGTATGAAAGATGTGGCAGAGGAGATGTCTTTTGCTTCTTTCGGTTTTAGAGGTATCACGTTTGCTGGAACTTTTTTATCTAACACGCACTCTACATTAATATAAGGGGCCACTATTTTTGCTAAGCGTTTTATTTCCTCTGTAATCACAATTTCACTTTCAGAAAGATTTTTTAAATCTATAAAAGCCATTAATCCTTCTTTGGAATCGATAATGGCAAGATATCTGCCTACTTTTTTAAATGTTGTTTTATCTCCCAGTTTTTCATTAATTTCT
>MGPE01000011.1:0-147 GCA_001797335.1 Deltaproteobacteria bacterium GWA2_38_16 | reverse complement strand
GAATCAAACACTTCTTGAGAACCGGGAGCTTGTGTGGACTCCCCAGAAGTAGAAGTAGTAGAAGAGCCACCACCTCCGCCGCCACAGGCAAAAAAAGTGCTCGTTATGAATAGTAAAAAAATAACTCTAAAAATAATAAACAAGAAC
>MGPE01000010.1 GCA_001797335.1 Deltaproteobacteria bacterium GWA2_38_16 | reverse complement strand
TTGCGATACCCTTCGAGATCGATTGAAATCTGGGATTATTGTTTTAGGAGCTGAAATTCAAGGGCGCGCGGTTTTAGTTTCAGCCGTTACTAAAGACTTAACCTCCACCTATTCTGCCCATGACATTATTCAAAAACTCTCTCCTTTAATTGGTGGAAAAGGGGGCGGAAGAGCTGACCTTGCCCAAGCCGGCGGTCCCGACATTTCTCACCTGAACGACGCTATTCAAAAAGCATTTGAAAAAGTATGATATTTTTTATGGAGATGTAGACTGTTTTTGAATAGTGAGAGGAACCGTGGTCCATTTTTCAGATTTCATTCGGCTATAGGTAAGAGATCCTCCTCCTGGATAATAGTTGGATATTGTTATATCATCAAAACATTCGTTTTTAGATCCTAGTTTAGCAGGATCAATCTTAATTTCTGTAATTACTTGGTCATCAAATTTAATTTTTGCTGTAAAAGTATCCATGTATTGGACATCATAGCCTGGGTATAGCATCATTGTGCTATAGACCTTATTTTGAGGAGGATCATAATACCGATCATTAATTTCTGGATAGGGAGCAGATGAAGCATAAAATTTAGGTTCTCCTTCATCTGAAAGTTTTCGAGTGGTTTTTTCATCATAAGAATCCATCGAGCTATAGAAAGATTTGTAACCGGAAATGGAAAAACTAGAAGTGGATTTTCCCATAATTTGATCCATCTTTGTGCGATCTTCATCAAAAGAAACACGCATATGAAGAGTTCCAATAGGTCTAGCAGGGAGTTTTTCTAAAGTACAATCTTGAGGATATGTCCGACACCCTTGTGTATCTCGATTTTGGGTATCAGGATTATATTCGTAACAATACTCTAATGTGGCATCTATTTTTTCTTGTTCACAGAAGGGTTTCAGAGGAGGGAAAATATTTTTAATAGCCATTAATGTTTGAGGAAGTGTATTATCTTTTAAATTAGAGATAGAAGGAATATGGCTATCACAATCTCCTTCGTCTAAGCATTGTTTTCGAACTTGTGCGGCATCTGCTAAATCATTTTTCAAATTGTCTAGTAATCTCTTATGCTCTTTTTCAACGAATTCTTCTTGTTTTTTTAACTCTTCTTGTGCTTTAAAAAAGTTTTCTTTTAGAGTTTTAGTTTGTTTCATGCATTGAATAGAAATTTTTAGTGCTTTCTCAGAAGCGTTAATAGCCTGATCGCATTCTAAATCATTGGGATTAGTCTCACGGCAAGCAAATTTCATTTCTTCAGATGCTTTATGACTTAAATAATCCTTTTCTTCACACAGACGAAGGTGGTTATTAAGTGTTTTCTCGGCATTTAAAATAGTAGCTTTATAAGAATTAAGACTATTTGTGAGCGACTTTCTTTGTGCTTCAAGATCTTGATTCAGTTTTTGGGTTCTAGCTTGATAGATTGCTTCACATTGATTCTTAACTTGTATTTGGTGAGTGGTGCTTTTTTGAATGGCACTACGGACTTGAGTAATTAAAGAATCTAGGCGATTTTTTAGGGTTATTAAATGGGGTAATTCTTCTTTTAAATGTCTTAATTCAAATGTTTTTTGTGCCCACTTAACCATGACATCATTTTGTTTTTTCTGTAGTTTATCTTCAGCACCATAATATGCGTCAAAAACCATATTTCTAATAAAACCCGCACCAAAATATTTTAGGAAAAGATTGAAGTTATTTTTGACAAGATTTTGAGCCTTTTCTAGTTTAAGAGCGGTATCTTTTGTTTTTTG
Organism: Deltaproteobacteria bacterium GWA2_38_16; assembly: GCA_001797335.1. Lineage (GTDB taxonomy): Bacteria > Bdellovibrionota > JACOXK01 > 2-02-FULL-40-11 > 2-02-FULL-40-11 > 2-02-FULL-38-15-A. Next base: position 64,777 of record MGPE01000010.1, on the reverse strand, counting down.
TAAAACATTTTTTATAGATTCTAGGACTTTTTTATATTCTTTTCGGTTTTTAACCGCATCTTTTATTTGTCCTTTGGTTTGAGAAGAAAGAGGGTCTTCTAATAATGTGTCAATAAAAGTTAATAATTTATCTAAAGAATAGCTTATGAGTTGCTTTTGCACTTCCCCCCCAATTTTTTCGCCTATCAGTGCATTTGTGTCCGTTAAGCCCAACGATCGTTTTGCTGTAATTTGCGCCATTTTTTGTATAATAGATTTAATGGCAGTGACAGCATCCGCAATAATCGTCAATGCAATGATGGTAAGATAAGGGGCTTGGTCAATGGTTTCATTGGCAGAAGGTGTGTATTCAAGAATAGAAGTTAAAGATTCAATATCAGCTTTGTTGGACATGATGGAATCATCTAAAGAAGAAGCCAATTTAATCAGTGCTTGATATGTTTTTTTAAGCTTACATCCATTGTCATTGTCATATCCTTTATTATTTGAACAAGCAGAAGAAGCGGCTGTATCTAAAATATTTTGGATTTGAGATTCAAGGTTATTAATTGTTTGAGTAAGAGCCGTAATATTATCAAATATGGCTTTATCATTTGTTGAAATGACATCAGATTGATATTTAGAAGGTTGTTCTATTATTTTTTTTAAATCTTCTCCTAGATTATTAGAAGTGCTAGTTTCAGCCCAAAGAGGACGGATAAAGAAGTATAAAGAAGAGGTTTTTTGAGAGAGGCTAAATTCCATCCAAAAAGTGGGGGTAATAATAAGATCCCCATCACTCAAAGCATGAGGAGATTTAAGTAAGAATCTCATTTTGGGAGAAAAGACAGATTGTTTTACGCTGGGAAGAAAAAGAAAGATTTTATCAATGGAAACAAGAGAATTTTTATTGAGCTGAGTAACAATTTCAGGCTGATAAAAATGTTTTCCGTTGAGTGAGATGTCCAAAGAATCTCTGGACAACGTACTTATTTTTGTCTGGGCTTCATTTAAAGTAATTTCTTTAAGTCCCAGCTCCCCTTTAAAATCTAAAATGATAATATTGTCACTGGGGGCTTTAAAATAATTATAAGGTCTTCCAACCTTAGGAGGAGTTAGAATACTTAAATCGGAAGTATCGGTATCAATAAAATAATTCCAAAATTGGTAGTCATCTTTTACCTGTGAGGATTGAAAATAGTCATTATCATTAATAATGCCATCCCCATTTTTATCCAAAACAGCTGGGTGAGGAATGGCATCTAAAAGTGTAGTTAATGCTTGAGAATATTGATCTCGTTCCTCGTCAGTGAAGTTGGCCAGCGATTTTATATAAGTTGAAATTTCATCATAAGAGTAGTGATCAGGATCTAGTTTTGTTACGTCGACTTGGCTGATATCGTTAAAATCTGGTATTTTAGATTTCAAGGAAGATGAAATATGGTTAGAAATAAGTTGATCAATATCCGTAGACTCTATGCTCCCTTTCCCATCACTTAAAATGAGACTTTTAAGCCTTTCTTTTTCATCACTTTGTAAAATTTGATGAGTGGTAGAAAGATAATTATCTAAAAAAATATCTACGTTATTTTTCGTGATAGAAGAACTATCTTTTGGAAAATAAGATTTCAGTTCTTCAAAGGAAAGAGAAGAAAGTTGATCTACTATTTTTAAATAACCCTCTTGAGGTACTAAAGTATCATCCCCTGAAATTTCTGTTCCTGAAGGACTGCTCCCGCTACCTCTATCTCCACAGTGGGTGAGGAAAATAAGGCTTAAAATAAAAAATAAAAAAAACTTTTTTGTCTTTTTATGGTGCATGTGTAAAATCTCATTAAACGTACTTTATACTTAAAATTATACCGTATTTTCAGATTTAGGGAAGAGAGGGATTAAAATAAAATTTTTTAAAACAAGAATTTAATGAGATTTTAATAATCCCGCACTTTAAGCTGGCCTAAGTTATAATCACAGAGTCCATGAGGAGAAAAGCCGGGTATATTCCAAATTCCTTGAGGATCATTCTTAATAGAATTGCTTAGATCAAGTCCAATATACTTCATGGGGCAGGTTTTATTTTGGGGTTCACTTTCTCCTACACCTGTTAAAGCAAATTTTGCTTGATTAGATCCAGAGATAATTTTTTTAAAAAGTCCGGTTGTGGGGAGTGCATAATCAAGTCTTTTAGGATCTAACTCCCCTGTTTTTGGATTAGGTTCGATAAAAGGTAAATTATCACTGCCACCTGGATGTCCTGTAAAATCTACCTCTTCAATAGAGTGATGAAGATTCCCCATCCCATGAAAAAGTTCATGAGTGATAATTTGATCAATATAATAGCGCAGAGAATTTCTTCCGTCACTTTGAAATCTTTTCCCCTTTTTTAATTGAGTTTCTACATATATTTCTTGAGGATAAATAAAAATACGCCCAATTGTTCCTGGAGATGTTGGTAGTTTGTCACACCTACATCCATCACCAGTAGTAAGGCCAGCAATTCCAGGGAAAGGGCGATCGCCTTCAAGTGCCGATAGCCATAAACCATGTTGATTCACTAAGTGAGCAAAGCTACTATTAAAATTAATTATTTTTACACCTACGGAAGAATTTACACTTCCGGCTGTAGAAGAAAGACAATGAACCCCGTTCATTTCTTGTGAATCATCCATGAGCAGGGGATTTACAACTAAATGAATCCATCCCAATCCAAATCTTTTATTTTCTCGATAAACAGCAACATCCATGATGGCGGGATCTAATCTGGTATAAAATCCTCGGGCAAAAAATCCTCGATATTCTTCATATCGAGATAAACCATCACCAAAAAATTGTACTAAAGATCTTTGATGGACATCCATGTTTTTAGGTTCGTCTTGGTCATCCGTTGGAGAAAAGTGGCTACCTCCTTGTGAGTCGGTGTTATGGTCTTGCGAGGCTGAATCTGCAATACGGTTATGATTCTGGTCGATTGGAAATGATTTTATCACTGTATTACATTTTTCTGATTCACCTTTTACTTCAATACTTCCCCACCCCCCGAAATCTCTTGAAGTAATGAGAATATCAGCAGTAGTTACTTTTTCAGAAGTTATTGCAGATTGTTCATCTGAGTTGATAATGAGCGTTGGATTTTCAGACGCCTTTAAATAAAAATCGGGTTTTTCATAGTCTGGATCAGAAGATTTTCCTCTATTCATGGCAAGCCCTGGTTCTTGAGAAATATCTTTAAGAGTAAATAATAGTTTTTGAGCCAACCCTTTCTTAAGTTTGGCTGTGTAACGAATAGCATTCCCATCATAAACAGAGCTAGAGAAATTTCGATTTCCTTCTGGGACAAAGGATGGATCTGTTTTGCTGAGTTCTATTTCGCAATCAGGGACAGAAAGGGTTGTTTGAAACCCATTCCAACCCCCACCCGCCGTAGCGATGTGTTGATTATTTTCGCCATAACAGCGTGCTGCAGGGTAAATGGCAAAGGTTTGGTTTCCATCTGGCTTATATTCGATAGTGGGGAGTGGATTTTTTTTGCCGTCTTCTTCTTCAATTTCACCTTTAATTTCAAAAGTATAAGAATTGGTAGACATGAGAGAGCCAACATCAATTTTAAAGTTATTATCTGATGTCTCTAAAACATCGATATGATGAGTGTATATCTCTTCAATGGGCATTCCTTTATAAAGAGTAAGGGTTATGGTGAGATGAAGTTTTTTAGGATGATCGGGAGTGCCTAAGACAATTTCGTTATAAATACCATCCAGTTCTAAGTTTAAAAACGAGCTATATTTTTGAACTGTGTAACCGTTCCAGCTGGCCTCTGTTCCTTTGTCATCAGAGGAGAAACAATAAAGACCTCTAATGGTTTTCTCTTCATCAGTTTGGCCCATGGCTTGAGAGGTGGCCAAAAATAAAAACAATAAAATAAAGAATAGTTTTTTCATGGCTCTTTCTCTCGATCAATATTTTCTTTGAGAAGGTTTAAATATTGATACTGTGAATAGTGAAAGGTAAAAAAATCATTCCAATTGTCAATATTCGATTGTTTTGGATCTAAATGGTTTTTATTAAAAAAAGTATCCATTTCAACTACTGCGTTTGTAATGTGAGATTGAGCAGAGTCTAAATTTTTATTTTCTAAATCTTCATTTGTTTTTTTTGCATAAATATAGGCCTTGGAAGCATAAGCACTAAATTGCAAATAAGATTCATTAAGAGAAATGAGGTCATTTAAAAGGGTTAAAGCAGTGGCATCATCTTTTTCGTGTTGGGAACGATAATAGAGGATATTGGATCTTTCCTCAATAGTTTCAGCTCTTTTTAAAAAAAAGTGAATGGAGGTGCTTTTTATAGGAGAAGAAAATCCTGTAGCTTCTAGCAAGCAATCATATTCTAAAGGATCTAAGTTTTGGGTATCAATTTCATAAACTAAAGATAAAGCTTCTTTTAATTCTATAGCCTCTAGATCTGGAGTTTCTATAATTTTTAAATTTAAAGATAGTGTGGAATCGCTATTTTTTTTCTTCAAGGAAAGCATAAAATGATCCTTCCAATCTTTGCCTAAAACAATAGGTGTAGAAGAAGGATTAATCAATGTGGCTCGAATAACCAAAGGAAGTCCGATTAAGGGTTCTTGTTCCAAAGCAAGTTCTGTTTGAATTTCATTATCTATGTTTTGAGTGGTTAGGGCTGAGTCTTTGGATGGAGATTTTTCAGACGAGCAACTTAATCCCAGAATAAAAGTAACCATCATAGAAACATATTTTGTTTTTAGATTTAAGGATTTAAAAAACATTACATAACTCCACTTACGTACAATAATAATTATAGTATACCACAAAAAAATTATTCTTAAATTTTAAACTGCTGGATTTTAAAAAATTAATGAGATTTTAATAATTTTATTTTCCCCCCACTTTTAAAAATGAATATCTAGGGGTATAATTTAAGTATTCGATGAAAAAACTTAATTTTTATTGTTTATTGATTTTAAATGTCGGGATGGCTTTTTTTATTCTTTCTTGTGGGAATGAGGAAGAAAATTCTTTTTTGGAAAGCCATTCTATTTCAAGTGGCAGCGTTGCTCTTTTGAAAGGGGCAAATACAATAGATTTAATAGCCAGTGGAAATGGAAATATTCAACCCGATGATCCTCCAAAAGAAGGTTCAGATCCCTGGGCCCCTTCCTTAGATGATCCGGGAGTAGGAAGTGGTGGCGGTGGAGGTGGAGGGAGTGGCGGTGGTGGAAGTGGTGGCGGCAGTGGAAGTGGAAGTGGAAGTGGAAATGGTTCTTCTCCTCCCCCAGATCCTTTCCCTGGTACCGATGATGAAGATAGCGATGAAGGAGATAATGGTGATGGTGGAGGAAGTAATAGTGATGGTGGTTCTCCGAATGGAGGGACTAACAATGGAGGGAGCAGTGGTAATGATTCTACCACGGCACCCAAAATTTCTTTTAGCTATACAGTAAAATACTGTTATTACATTGATGATTCATATTCTGAATATCCACCTACTTTAGCATTTAGAATTTATACAAATTTTGAGAAAGATAGTGATAAACCTAAAAGGGTAACTCTTTATTTAAAAGATGGAGCTAATCAGCAATTATCTCAAAGCAATACGACAGAGTATTTTCCAAGTGACAATAAGCCACACCTTCAAGTTCTTTCCCAGCATGGCTTTGCAAGTTTGCCTTGGCGGCAGACATATCCCAATAATTATACAGGAGAACTCAAAGATCCCATCGCTATTACTATTAAAGCAAAGTTTGGTGATAATGATACTTTATATGAACTTGGGCAGAGACAAATAAACATAGGTGCTCCCAACGCCTGTCATGATGTTGCTTTTGGAAGTGAACGTGATTGGATGAGTTATACTGGAACCGCTTTGATTGAAGTTAAATAAGCTCATGGTAGAATATAAAAAGTAGAACGTTTTTTGGTTTGTTGTATGAATTTATTACATAAATTTCTCATCATCTTTGTGTGTCTAAGTATTTTGAGCATCCTAGGGTGTGGAGGGGGAGGCGACGGTACAAGTCAGTCTAGTCCTTCGCAAACCGCTACTCCCCCTGAACTGTACGGATATGCAGTAAAAGGGCCTTTTGTACAAGGATCAAAAATAACAGTCTATCACTTAGAGACAACGGGGGTGCAGCGTCTTTTGTTAACTTCGACAGTTTTGAATAATGAGGGGCAATATCGCCTGATATTTCCAGAGGGATTTTCTGGATCGGTTTTGGTGGTGGTTGAAGGGCAATATCGAGATGAATCCTCGGGAGAGCTTAAAGAAGGAACACTTAAGTTAGTAGAGTCCATCATACCAGGAAAAAAAGAAAGCTCTATAGATATCCCCTCAACCCTTGTGGCAGAAATGGTGCTTGGTGGTGGTTCCATTACCTCTGATAATATTTCAGAGAAAAAACAAATAGTTTCTGAGCAGCTGGGAGTGGGATCTAATATCGGTAGACGAGATTTACTTCAAGCTGCCATCAGTCAACTTTTTTCTTCTGGACAGACTTTGCCTGAAGTTGTTCAAAAAATAGTTGATGATCTTAAAGAAAATCAAAAATTTGACGGGGCAATAAAAGAAAAAATTACGGGAGAAATTAAAAAACTTCTCTCCCCTCAAGCTCCAGAGTACGCTAAACTCTTAGAGCTATCTTCTCAAGAACGTGCAAAAAAAATTCGAGAAGAAAGGGCAATCACAGGAGAGCCTTCGGGTTCTCTCTATACGGTAACAGTACATTCAGAGAAAGACATTGCTATACTAGAGGGCATAAATTTTAGTTTTTATGATTGGGAGGGGAGAAAAGTAACGGAATTAAGCATTGAAAAAAATAATAAAGGGGATTTTGTTTTAGAAAACATCTCATCTTCTGTTTTTTATGTAGTTGGTTTTTGGGGAGATGAGCCAAAAATTTTTAATCTCATCTCTGATTGCCAAAAAGAATTTGTGATAGATTCAGCTCTTTTAAGTTTGTCTGCTCATATTTTAAATATTGTGCCCATGACTGCAGCGGGGAATCTTTCTTTTCCCAATAATCTTATGGACGTATTTCAGCAGTATAGTGAGAGGCATTCTGAAGACCTTCAAAATCTGAGAGAATTTTTGTCCATTTACGTTAGTGAAATTAAAGTTATCCAGGCACAAGAAGGGAAAAACACATGCATCTATACAACGAATCCCTTTTTAAATGGAGCGTTAGCTCCTTTACGTAAACTCTTTGAAACACAGAACAACTTTAATTCTTTTTTAGATAAGCAAGAAGAAAACATTAAGAAGCAAGTGGCCCAAGAAGCTTCAGATGCAGGAGAGCCTGGAGTTTTGCAAGGTGCGGCTTTAGTAGAATCCATGGTTTCATTTGTGAGTACCATTCAAGTAAGGCATAAACTTGGAGCCTCTCATTTGTTTGAAGCCGGAGGCCCGATTGTTACCATTCCTACAGAAATTAATTCTATCCGTATAGTGCTTCAAACTCTTAAGCCAAAAGAAATTGAAAAGAGTTCTATTTCTGTATGGAAGCAGGAAAATAGTATCTTTGTACCAGTGAGTGGAGCCACAGTTACTAAAGATACAGAGCATTCAGTTATTGAAATTACATTTTCTGATGATTTACGAGCGGATCAATATCATGTTATTGCTCTTGAGTTAGAAGACTTAAGAAAAGCGCATATTTCATTTCTTCCCTTTGAATGGCCCCACACCAAAAAAGATGCCCACGATGTATATGCCACTTTTGAAATAAAGAAAGATGATTTTGATAAAAAATTTCAAAACTACGGACTGAATTCTACAGATTACTATTCTTCCGAGCATGTGGTGGGAGATAAGATCCAAATTCAATTTCCGCTAGACAATTTATATTTTAGAGGTGGCCCTATTCTTGAAAGATATAGAGAAGGTATGCGGTTTTCTTTAAAGGATGCCGCAGGAGCCCCCTTGTTTTATATCCAGGGGCCTTTTCACCCTTTAAAGACAGTTGCTTCTCAAGGCCCTTTTAGCGTGGTCACATTTGTTTTGTTTTCTGAGCTTTCTAAAGAGGCCCAAGATCGTTATATCGAAGAGAGAGCTTTAGATCGCGAAGCCATTACCCCTCAGGATGAAGTGGCTATTTCTGTCCCTCTTTATTATCAGGGCTTAGACATTGCTCCAAATGCAAAAGAATATGATTGTTATAAGTGTACACCTGTCCAAAAAGCTGTTTTAGATGGATCGCTTATTCAAGGAAGTTTACCTGCCCCTCCCTTTTTATTTTCCGAATATGCATGGTGGGAAGACACCTCTCCAGGAACTCTTGCACTTTATCGTCCGGGCTATTTTTCTCATCTTATTTTAAATCCTGCGTATGCTCAGTTTGGGAGTGACTCACAAGGTGGATTTAGAAATAAAAAAGGGGAAATTTTAGTTCAAAATTCAAACTTTCCTTTCAGTCGCCAGCCTTTTCCAGCCGGATATCAGCCCAATCAAGAAGAAGTGATGGCTAATGCCCTCATGAGCTGGGGGAGTATGTATATTTACACCGAAGATCGAAACAGCTGGTCTCCACTGTATCAAGAATTTCAAGATACCATTTTAGAGGATGTATCTGATGAGGGTGTTCAAAGCTATGATCTTAGTGCTACAGATCAAAAAATTCTTTCAGACATTCTATTTGGAGAAGATGCTCAGACTTCCGAAGAAGTTCAATTTTTGAAAAAAGTTCGATTCTTTTTAGATGGGATTGATCAAGGATGGGATGTCATGAAAGATGTCCATTCCATTTTTTTTGAAGAGTTGATTTCTTCTCAAGAACTTCCTCCCTTATTTCAAGAACTGGGAGTTCAACCAGCTCCAGCTTCCGCTCGATTTGAGCCTCAAAATGTTCATCGCGAAATTTTAATTAAGGCTTATTTCATATTTTTAAAATATGCACAGCTTAATCCAAAAGAGAGTAATAGCGTACAAAAACTATTTAAAGATATGACCAACACTCTTAAAACTTATGGTGATCCTGTCTTTCATCATCCCAATAGTAAGTATATAGGGTTTGCAATAGCAGGGCCCTCTTATTCTGGTAGTCAAGCTGTGTATGATATGATTATAGATGTTTTTAAAACGACTGCTTTTGTCTCTGATCCACAGGCGTCTTGGGAGAGAATCAAAAAATCTGAAGATCCAAAGCTTGCTATTCGTGATCCCGAACAAGCGGCAGAAATAGCAAAACAACATGCAGATGAGGTTTTTGGAGCAGCAATGGGGGTTGCAATAGTTTCTGGAGTTGGAAAAGTAGCACTTTCTGCAGCCAGAAATCAAATTCTCAAAGGAGGAGCAAAGGTGGCAGAAGAAAGCCTTGTTGTAGAAAATTCAGCTCGAATTCCCCCCACATCGCCAAAGATTTTAAAAGAAATTCCCGAATCTTCCCCTTCAGCTTCAAGGCCCCTATTAAATGCCTATAAGGGACCTTTGCCCAAAAAAGTTCCTTTAAGAAGTCCTCCTCCAGGGCGTTTCCATCAATCTGATGCTCCACTGTATAGAGCTAAGCGTATCAATGATTTTGATGAACAGAAAGCAATAGCCATTATGAAGGGAGACAGTGTTGATCCGCACCTTCAGTTATCACTCAGATCCCAAGAACATGTTCGTAGAGGAGTTTCTCCTGAAAAAGCTATGCAAAGAGCTCATCAAACCAACATGGGGCGAACGGAAGACAGATTTTATAAAAATTTACTAGACCATATAGATATGACATGGGGTAGAGTTCACAAATTGATGGCTCATCCAGGGGGTAGGCCATGGGGTGGAAGCACCTTTGTTTCATCTACCTCTGATCTTTCTTTTGCTACGCAATATGCGACGGGAATAAGCGGTAAGAATACAGGTGTTCTTATTAAAATTAACCCCTCTAAGATTTCAGCGGTCAATGTATTAAAAATACCTCCAAAGTATCCTATAGCAGAAGGAATGGAGCAGGAAGCAGAATGGTCTATTTCAGGAGGGATTCCCGGCTCTACCATAGATGAAATAACCATCTTCTTGAATGATGGAAAGGTTATACAGGAAATTAAAAGACTTGGAGATAATCTATTTCAAGTAATAACTTCTCAAGATGGGAATAGTTGGACCAGAATAGTATCTCATTAAATCGTCGTCATCGTGGCTTTTTGGGCCGTGGCGAGAATGCTTTCAATACCATAAAAAGGAACTTCTATAACTTTTTTTAAAGAAGTATAAGTGTTTTTAGAGATTTTAATTCCATACTTAGCTTTCTTTTCTTCAATAAAACGATGTAGGCTATAAAGCCGTCCATGAGATCCACTTTTTACTTCGACAGGAATAATTTGATTAAAAAGACTTATTACGTAATCTACTTCACTTTGTGAGCCTCGTTTTTCACGTTGCCAATAATGAAGCTTGGCTTTTTGATAGGGGTCACTATAGGCCATGAATTCAAGCCCTACTAATAATTCAGCAAGGGCTCCTTTATTGATAGGGGTGATGTCGGGGGTTAAAAAAAGTGGTTTGATATCAATTCCAAGAATTCTTTGGGCTAGCCCGATATCAAAAAACATGACTTTAAATTTTTTTAAATCTACCATGGCTCCTAGAGGAATACCTGCACAACTGGAATAGTAAACTCGGTGTGCAACACCTGCCATCTCTAGTAAATCAAGAGCTGTCGAAAATTCACGACTCTTAATTTCTTGTGAAATATGACTATAGGTAAATTTATTTCCTAACTGTAAAGGGATTGCTTCAAAAAGAAGACGTAGATATTTAATTTGAGCTCTTTTGGCATATTTAATGAAATCTTTTTGGAATGTTTCGATGAGGCCCGTTTGAATTTTTTGGCATTCCTGAACATTTTGGGTTTCAATATATTTTTTGATAACCGCCGGCATTCCTCCAATGATTGTATAGTCTCGGACAAAAGAAAGAAGCTGTTGGTGAAGGGCATCAGGTAATGTTTGTGTAATATTTGTTTTTAACTGATTCCTCAAATTTTCTCGCCCCATTGCTACAAGAAATTCACCAAATGACATGGGATAGAGATAGAGGTTATCAATACGGCCTACGGGTGTTGATATATGTTGAAGCTCAAATTCAATAAGAGATCCAGCTCCAATGGTATGGAGATCGGGCATTTTTTCGTAGAAATAGCGAAGAGCAGTAATGGCGCGGGGACAGGCCTGTATTTCATCAAAAAATAAAAGAGTTTTTCCAGGGATAATGGGGATTCCAAGATAATTGGAAAGCTGTGTCGTAATTTCTTTTGGATCAAGATTTCCTTTAAAGAAACTTTCAAGAGAGGGATTTTCTTCAAAGTTAAGTTCAATGTAGTGTGAAAAATTTTTTCCAAGTTCTCTGATAAGCCAGGATTTTCCAACTTGCCTAGCCCCTCTTATAAGAATAGGTTTTCTATCTTTGGATTTCGACCACTCTAAAAGTGTATTTATTAAATCTCTTTTCATTTCAATAAGTTATAGCAAGAAATGGATAATAATTAGACTAATAATGGCATAATTTTGGACAAAAATCAAGGTATAAGTTTTAAATAAATGGCTAAAATTCAGGTATTTTAAACCGTCGTTGTCGTGGCTTTTTGGGCCATGTCGAGATACATGAGGGCATCTGAGTTTTTGTGGTCAATATCCAGCACTTTTTCCCATTCCTGAACGGCGTCAATCATTCGTCCTTGGGCATAATAAGAAAGCCCCAGTCGGATCAAAGCAGGAACATATGTAGGATCTATGGTTTTTAATTTTTTAAGTTCTTTCATGGATTCTTGAAAATTTCCTTGTTTTTCATAGAGGCGAGCCATATGTAAAGAAACTTCTGGATTTTGCGGAGTGAGCTTTAGGGCTTTATTATATTCTTCCTTGGCATCTTCAAAACGAAGATATTTTTCATAGAGTGTGCCCAGTTCTAAATGTTTTTCTGCCAACTGTTCATAAATATAAGAATCTTGGATATCTTCTGTAGAAGACACTTGGCTTTTAGCCCGATTAAACACGAGACGACCTTCTTCATAACGACCCAAATCGTTATAGAGGATAGAAAGACTCAAAGCGGCTTCTGTGAAATTAGGTTTTAAAAGCAGGGCTTTTTTATAAGCACTGATGGCACGATCGAATTTTCCTTGGTCATGATAAGAAGTGCCCAAAAGATAAAAGGCTTCATACCCATTTTTATTTTCTCTTAAGGCAAAGGCTAAATGTTTTTCTGCTTCAGGGTAATTTTTTTCTTTGAGTTTTTCTTTAACGACATCCAAATAGTGAAGATAAGTTGTCACGCTAAATTTTACTTAATACTACATTGGCTTCAGAAGCAAAAGGTGACTGTGGGTATTGTTTTAAAAATGTCGTGAGTGTATTTTTTGCTTCAGCTTTTTTATCGGTATAATAATAGCACATGCCTAGATGAAAAAGAGTTTTTTCATCTAAGCCTAAGTTTCTATATTTTTGTAAAATAATTTTAAAGCGACCAATGGCCGAAGAATAAAGCTTTCTTTTAAAATAAAAATATCCAATGTAATATTCTTTATCGCCAAGTTTTATAAGGCATTCTTTTTGCTTTTCTCTGGCTTCCGAAACATAGGTTGATTTTGGATAAAAACCTAAAAAATCGTTAAAGGCATCCACGGCTTTTGAGGCTACTGTCAAATCTCTATCGATGGTATCTGGGAGTTGTTGATAATGGCCCATGCCCACTCGAAAAGCAGCAAAATCGACGCGATTATGGGTAGGATGCAAATCTTTAAAAGATTGAAAAGATGCCAAGGCTTCCACATAAGACCCTTGAAGATAATATGTTTCTGCAATTTCGAGTTCTGCTTCTGTAGCTTCAGGACTTAAAGGGTATTTATTTTTAATGGTTTCAAAACGTTCTAGGGCTAAATCGTAGCGCCCTGCCTTTTGAAAATCTTTTGCTTTTTGTAAATCAATTTGTTCAGCCGTTTTATTGGCAAGGTCTTTGGAAGAGCACCCAAAAAGGAGTAAAATACTCAAAAAACAGACTAAAATAAGAGCGTAATGTTTGGACTTTTCAATTGATAACATCAGTTAAATCTTATATATAGCAATCATTGTGACTCTTGCAACAACTCTTTTTAAAAACACCTCTTATCTACGCGCAAAACGGGATCTTTTGCTTTCTCTTAAGAAAGCCAAGGGGGACATTAAAGGGGTTAAAAAGAGTACTTCTGACATTTTAGCGAAGGCGTCTCAAGAAATTGGGGATTTAAGAGGCCGCCCTCTATTTTATTCGGCTATTTTTTCAGGTCTTGGTAATGGGCCTTTAGCAGAACTGATAGATGGGAGCATTAAATACGATTTTATTACAGGCATTGGAACGCATTTTTTTGGGCACTCAGATCTTGATCTTGTTGGGTGTGCCGTAGAGGCGGCTTCAAAAAATGTAGTGATGCAGGGAAATCTTCAATCAAGCCCTGAAGTAAAAGATTTTTTAGAAACAATTCTTAAAGAAGCAGGTGGAAGACTTCAATATGGCTGGTTAGCTCCCACCGGAACCGATGCCAATGAAAATGCATTAAAAGTGATTCGCCATAAAAAAACACCTGCTCATAAGATTATTGCTTTTAAAAATTGTTTTCATGGCCGAACCTTAATTATGGCCGATATTACAGACCAAGATGCCTATCGAAAAGGGCTTTATCGATATCATGATGCCTTTTATATTCCTTTTTATGATGTTACTGATTCTCAATCTATTCAAAAAAGCGAATTGGCTTTAAAAGAAATTTTGTCTCAGCATAAAGCAGAAATTTCAGGATTTGTATTTGAGTTGGTTCAAGGAGAAGGAGGCTTTAACTCTGCTCCCCCCGAATTTTTTAAACGACTGATGACGATATGTAAGGAAAATCACATTGCTGTGTGGGTAGATGAAATCCAAACCGTGGGTCGAACGGGGGAACTTTTTGCTTTTCAAAAGTTAGGGCTAGAAGAATATGTGGATATTGTAACAGCGGGTAAAATGCTTCAAAATTGTGTGACCTTGTACACAAAAGAATATAATCCCGAAGCAGGTCTTTTAGCAGGTACTTTTTGTGGAAGTACGGTGTCGCTTGCCGTTGGAAGAAGAGTTATAGAACGGTTAAAAGAAGAGAAATTTTTTGGAAAAAATGGAAAATTGGCCCAACTTGAAAAGTGGGCGGTAAAAGGATTGGAAGATTTGCAAAAAAGAGTGGGGGAAGAGAAAGTTTCTCATATTGGAGCCATTGGAGCCATGGTTTCTTGGCAATTTTTAGATGGCTCTCTTGAAAAAACAAAAGAACTGATTTTAAAAGCTTTTGAAGAGGGGATCATGGTATTTTATTGTGGCAGAGGGCCATATAAAATTCGATTTTTATTGCCTGGAGGGTGTTTGACACAAGCGCAGTATGAAAAAGGATTATCTTTCATTGAAAAAGCCATAAAGAAAGTAACTCTATGAGTTGGGATTTAATAGAAGAAGCAAAAAAATTAATTGCCATTAATTCTATAACCTATGAAAGCAATCGCGAGGTTGTAAACTATGTTTCTTCTTTATTAAAACCGTTAGATCTTGAAGTAACCCTTCAAAAGGGAGAGCTTTATGGTAAAGAGCAGTTTAATATTATTGCTAAAAAAGGGCCTTCTTCTGGAGAGGCTTTTTTACTGAGTACACACTTAGATACAGTTTCCCCTGGAGATTTTTCATTGTGGGATAAGACAGGAGGGAATCCTTTTCGCGCGACGATTGAAAATGATAAAATTTATGGACTGGGAACAGCCGATGTTAAGCTAGATATTTTGTGTAAAATTAAAGCACTTGAAAAATTTAAAGGAGTGTCTTTTAAAAATCCTCTTTTGCTTTTAGCCACTTATGGAGAAGAAAGTGGGTTAGCAGGGGCTAAAAAACTAGTTGAAGAAAATATTTTAAAACCGCTTCCTCGATATGCTCTTGTGGGGGAACCTTCTAATTTAAGTATCGTCTATGCACACAAAGGATTTTTAACATTGGAATTTACCGTTACAGATTCTTCTGCCCAAGAAGTAAATATCAATAATGGTACGTGGAGAGTGGATTTTTTTGGAAGATCAGCTCATAGTTCTACTCCTCAGCTGGGCATTAATGCAGCTCAAAAAGCGCTCGATTTTTTAAGGGCTCAAAAAGGAAAAGTAGAATTTATCAGTCTTCAATCTGGCGAACTGGTGAATGTCATTCCAGATCGAGCCTCTTTAAGAATTAAAACTCAAGACAAATTAATTTTGGATGAAGAGGGAGTTCAATGGGTTTTAGAAAAAAATAAAAAACCAACGTTTCTTTTTACCCCTTCCTTTTTAAATGCAGTAGAAGAAATACAATCATTTTTTAAAAAATGTGCTTTGGAATTTAAAAAATCCCCCCTGCCAGAATTTGATCCACCCATCAGTGTTTTAAGTATTGGGGTTATTAAAACTGAAGGTAATTCTATGAAGTTTTTAGTGGGGATAAGGCTTTTACCCACCGCCAATACGGAAGAACTCTTAACGGCAGCTAGAAATTATATTGAGGGAATGAATAAAAAATATCCTTCTATTCAGACGTCAATGCAGGTTGTTCGACAAAGTTTTCCTATGCAAACAGATATTAATTCAAAATTAGTGGTCGAAGCAAAAGCGGTACTTCGAAGCATGAGTCTTCAAGAAACAGTGGTAACCAAAGCATCGTCAACAGAAGCCTCGGTGTATCGTGCTTTAGGAGCCGAAGCCATTGTGTGGGGGCCAGGCGTATCTGTATCGAATGTGCATAAACCCAATGAGTTTAATTATCTTCATCATCTTTCTCATGCAGTGACTTTTTATGAACGCATGATTGAATCCTTTTGCGTTAAAGGGGTGAGATAAATGTTTGTCTTAAGATCTGTCAGATTAGATGATTTTAAGCAGATTCTTTCTTTATCGAAAATGCTAAATGCCATTAATCTTTCTACCATTCCTGAGGAACTTCAGCGTCAGGTTCAACGTTCGGTTTCTGCGTTTTCTGGCGAAGTGCGTATTAAAGGGGAAGCAGATTATATTTTTTGTATTGAAGATACAGAATCTAATAAAATTATTGGAACTTCCATGATCATGGCTCAACATGGAACCCGAGAAAGCCCACACTTTTATTTTCAAGTGTTAAGACTCGAAAAGTTTAGTCAAACCATCCACTCAGGAATTGTGCATCAAGTATTAAGATTAGGATATGACATGGATGGTCCTACAGAAGTAGGAGGACTTGTTTTACATCCAGCATTTCGGCATGCGGGGAAACATTTAGGGAAACAACTTTCCTGGGGGCGTTTCCTTTATATTGCGATGCATCGCAGAAGATTTAAAGATCGGGTGATTTCAGAATTTTTACCTCCCCTAACGCCAGATGGAAAATCGCCTCTTTGGGAAGCTATTGGGCAAAAATTTACTAATCTTCCTTATTTAGAAGCAGATCGCATTAGTCGTAAAAATAAAGAATTTATTTTATCTCTCTTCCCCAGACAGGATATCTATATTTGTCTTTTAGAAGCCAGGGTTCGAGAGCTTATTGGCCAGGTGGGAGAAGATAGCCTTCCGGCCAAGCGAATGCTAGAAAGTACGGGTTTAAAGTATTTAGAAATGATTGATCCGTTTGATGGAGGGCCACATTATGGTGCCCGGATGAAAGATATTGCGCTTATTAAAATGACAAAAACATTAAAACTTAAAAAGGGGACTATGCGGAGTTGGAAAGAAGAAGGACTAGTAGGGACAGATAAAAATGGTGAATTTAGAGCCGTTTATACGGAATGTAAAATTGAAGGTAAAAGAATTTATATTCCTCAAGAAGTGAGAGAAATACTCATGGTAGAACCGGGAGAGGTGCTACATTTTTTACCATTTTCTTTTGAGCCCGCCGTAACATCTTAAATGAGAACTTTAAAACCATTTACCTATCTGGGAGACTATATTGATGGAATGTTTGTTGTACCTAAGGAAAAAAATGGGGAATTTAAAAGTATTAATCCTGGGGATACCAAAGATGTTTTAGGGGAATTTAGTTATTCTTTTTCCCATGTTTCCAAAGCCATTCAGTGTGCCGAAAAAGCGTTTCCAAAATGGAAAGCACTTTCTTTAGAAGAAAGAGCGACTTACTTAAAAAAGTTTTATAGAGAAATTGAAATCCATCTAGCTGAAATAGCAGAACTTATTTCTAGGGAGACCGGAAAACCTTTTTGGGAAGCTACTCAAGAAGCACAGGGGTTATTGGGGAAAATTAATATTACCCTTCAAGAAGGTGTAAAACTAATTTTAGAGCACGAAGTAGCCAATGCTCAGCCCAATATTATAGGAAGATATCGGTTTAAGCCTAAAGGAGTAATGGCTGTTATTGGGCCATTTAATTTTCCAGCCCATCTTCCGCATGGGCACTATGTACCAGCATTGCTTACTGGAAATACGATTATTTTTAAACCTTCTGAGCAAACGCCTGCTGTAGGACAAAAAATTGCAGAACTTATTCATCGCGCTCAATTTCCTCCGGGAGTTTTTAACTTGATTCAGGGAGAAAAAGAAGTTGGGAAAAGGCTGTGTTTGGATCAAAAGGTAGATGGGATTTTATTTACGGGATCCTATGAAGTAGGGCTTAAGATAAAACAAGATACTTCAGCTCATTTTTGGAAAACACTTGTATTAGAAATGGGAGGAAAGAATGCTTCTTTGATATTAGAGGATGCCTATTTGCCTAAAGCCCTGTATGAAAATATTAAAGGTGCCTATTTAACGGCAGGACAGAGATGTTCTGCAACTAGTCGAATTATTTTAACTGAAAAAATAGCCAAATCTTTTTTAAAAGAATTTACCCGTATGTCGGGAGAGCTTAAAATTGGATATGCTTTTGATGAACCCGAACCTTTTATGGGGCCTCTTATTAGCAAAGATGCCCAAAATAAATATATGCGATTTCAAGGCATTGCAGAACGGGAAGGATTTGAACCGATTATGAGAGGGAAAGAATTGTCTCTGGCTCATTCTGGATATTATGTAACGCCTTCTATTTATCTAGCAAAAGCTAAAAAAGAATCTTCCATGTATCTAGAAACAGAAATTTTTGGCCCTTCAGTTGCTATCCACATCGTTAAAGATATAGAGGAGGCCATTGAAGAAGCCAATCGAACTACTTTTGGGCTTGTGGTTTCTGTTTTTACAAAAGATAAAAAGGCTTATGAAAAAGTTTTTGAAAAAACAAAAACAGGTCTGGTGAATTGGAATCGCTCTACCGTAGGAGCTTCTTCAAAACTGCCCTTTGGAGGACAGGGAAAAAGTGGAAATCAATTTCCAACGGCTCTTTTTGCTCCTTATTATTGTACCTATCCTGTTTCTTGTCTAGAAGACCCCAGTGATATTCTTCAAGAAACCCACCTTCCGGGATTACCCCCATTATGCGCCTCTTAGGATTAGACGTAGGAGATAAAAGGATTGGGATTTCTTTGAGTGATGAAATGGGATGGACGGCTCAGCCCCTGATGACTCTTCATAGAACAGGGCTAGAAAAAGATTTAAAAATATTAGAAGACATCATTCAAAAACATGGAGTTTCTAAAATTGTGGCAGGTGTTCCTCGCAGTTTATCTTTAAAAATAACTCCTCAGACACAAAAGGTATTGGATTTTATAACCATTTTAAAATCACGCATTACGTTGCCGATTGAAGAGTGGGATGAATGGTTTACTACAAAATCAGCTGAAAGAGTCTTAATTGAGGCCGATGTTAGCAGAAAAAAACGTAAAAAAAGCATAGATCAATTAGCGGCAGTACTGATATTACAAGGATATTTGGATAGCCATCGATAACATTATGGGAAGAAAAAGTTTTTTAATCATCGGAACTATTTTTGTTGTTCTTTTTATTTTTGGTTTTGTTGAAATATATTTGTTTTTAAATTCAACGCCCACTCAAGAAAAGATAGAACAAGTTATTGAAATTCCTCCTGGAACGCCCTTTAGAAGAATTGCTAAAAATCTTAAATTAAAAGGGATTATTACACATGAAATAAAATTTTATCTTTTATCTCGTTGGAAAGGAAATTTAACTAAGATTAAAGCAGGAGAATATTTATTATATACGAACATGAAACCACTAGAAGTTTTAGATACATTGGTGAGTGGGAGAACGTATCTTTATCGGGTCACCATTCCAGAAGGATATAATTTATATCAAGTAGCCGATGTGGTGGCGTCTTTAATGCTGGTTAGTCGAGAAGAGTTTTTAACCAAAGCCTATGATCTTATATTTTTAAATGAGCTAGGCATTTCAGGGGCGTCTGTTGAAGGATTTTTATTTCCAGAAACGTATTTTTTTTCAAAACCAATAACTGCAGATAAAATTATAAAAACAATGGTTTTTAAATTTTTTGAAAATTATTCGGAAGATATTCGATTTCAAGCTCAAAAATTTAATTTTTCACAGCATCAGATTGTAACCCTGGCCTCTCTCATTGAAAAAGAAACAGCTGTCCCAGAGGAGAGAAGATTAATTTCTGCTGTTTTTCATAATCGATTACGCCAAGGGATGAAGTTACAAAGTGATCCTACGGTTATTTATGGAATTAAAAATTTTACAGGAAATTTAACTAAAAAAGATCTACTCACCCCTACGCCTTATAATACCTATACACACCTGGGCCTTCCTTTTGGGCCCATTGCTAACCCCAGCCGGGCTTCATTAGAGGCCGCGGTGAATCCAGCGCCGGTGGATTATCTTTTTTTTGTTTCTAAAAATGATGGCTCACACTTTTTCTCAAATAATTATAGAGACCACGTGAACGCCGTTAACCGTTATCAGAAGAAATAAAAATTAATAACTAGAGTAGTGTGATAGCTTTTGTTGGGCTTTCTTGTAGTAAAGATGAGAGGTGTCTAAGAGAGTTAAAATAGTTCTCCATTTTTCTTTGGCGCCCTCAATGTCTGGAAGAGACTCATAGACAACAGCTTGAGAATAAAGCCGTTGGGCTTGCTGACTTAAAATCTGATCTAATTCTTTTTTCTTTTCAAGTGCTGGTGTATAATCAGGATTCATGCGCAGGATTTGAATCATTTTTTCTTTAGCTTCAGCATATTTTTGAGCTTGGGATAAAGTATCTGCCGTTTCCCATAGAGTCTTTGTTTTATCTCGAAAGGTATTAACGGTATCCAACAAACGAGAGGCAATGTCGTTTACATTAAATTCGTACTTTTTAGCTAGGGAAAGAGCTTTTTTATATTTTTCAATCGCTAAAGAAAACTTTTCTTGGTCTTCTAATTCATCTGCTTCGGCCACTATTTTATTAATGATTTGGTAGAGAGATAAAGCTGAGGAGGAAGTTTCTTTTTTCTCGGTTGGCATTTGGCTATTTTTTAATTTTTCAATATCCACAATACCATTTTTAGCTTCTTCATTAGAAGAGTCGATCAAAAGTACTTCTTGATAGCTAATAACAGCTTTATCCAACGCTTTTTCTTGAATAAAACGATGAGCGGATTCAAGATAAGGGCGTATTTCAATTTCAATTTTTTCTTTTTCTTCACGGGTTTTTACGGTGCCCCAATAAACTGTTTTTAAAGTTGTGGCTTCATCAATGGCTCGATCAAAAGAATCAAATTTCACTGATTTTGAAAATTGTTTAGCTTGAGAAATAAACTGTTTTGCTTGGAAATAATCCCCATCATTATAGGCTTCTGCTGCCATTTGGTAAAAAAGATTGGCTTGAGTTTTAGACCAGCTTTCACCTTTTCTTTCTGTATTTAAACTTTGAGGAGAACGGTGCTCTTCAGTTTTAAAAGACTTGGTGGCAGAGCAATAGAGTAAATAGGCGCAAAGTGTGATGAGTGTGGCAATAAGGGCTGTTTTAATGAGGGTTAAGATGTTTATAGTAAGAGAAGAAGGGTGCTGATTAGATAATTTTTTAGAACGATGTGGAACAATAGAGGGAAAATTAAACTCAAAACGAAAATCCCCGCTTTCAATAATATCTTTTGGATGAATTTTTTTTTCTTTAATAAGCTCCCCATTGACCTTTGTTCCATTGGTACTATTGAGATCTTTAATGTAATAATGCTTCCCATCACTATAGATTTGAAAGTGTTGTCTTGAGAGCTTTGGGTCATTTAAAGCAATGTCGGCTGAGTCTTTTCGCCCTAAAATGAGTTGTCTTTGAATAGGATAAAACTTTTGAGAAGATATGCCCTCTGGCGATTTTAAGACAATTAAATGAGCTATTTTGACAGCTTTTGGTTTTGAAGACAAAGTTTTATTAATTATGATGGTTTGAGTTGTTGTGAGTTCTTTATAATGGTACGACATATTAACGATCCTCTCCTTTAGCCTTCGTGAGAGTTTTTTGATCTTTATTCCATAAAAGGGTGCAAAAAGAACTGGTTTTGGTTTTTTTATCGAAAAAGGAAACAATGATTTCTTGTTGGTTATCTTGATTGCTATCTATAAATGCGAGATTGGTAACTCTGGTTTTATAATAGATAAAACTGTCTTCGCTTTCAGGAATTTCATACTGGGTCGTAAGTTGAGTAGAAATAATTCCATGATCTTCTTTTAGCTCATAGATTTGAAGAGCAAGAGAATTTCCTTTTTTAAGCTTAATAACTTTTTCAGATTTTTTATCTCCATCCAAATCAATCATCTTTTCAGCCAAAATAATTTCTTTGGGCGAAGAGGAAAGAATTGAGATGAGAGGTAAAATTTTACGGTTTGCGGCTAAGACCACCAGACAAGACAACACCACGATCACTCCATATCTCCACATAAACAACTTCCTTATTCGATACCAATCTGGCCTTTGGAAAAATTTCGTCCTTTTACAGGTATAAAAATGCAAGGGGTATGCCAGCGGGAATATTTAAAAAACAAGTAATTTCAATAGCTTATCAAATTTTAATAATGGCTAAAAAGTGCACAAAATATACATTTCGAAGCATCATAAAAGATAGAAGGCGCGTAAATATATGATTTTATTTATAAATTAAATGTTGTGTGGAAAGCTGACAGATGTCTAAGAAAGTAAGAAGGGGCCGTCATCCTGAAGCGAAGCTGAAGGATCTCAAGAGATTCTTCGCTTCGCTCAGAATGACACTGTTACCCTAGAAATAAGTCTTAGTGCCCCAAATAAAGTAGTGAACCAGGGCTGCTCCAATAGCAATAATCCCAAAAGGTACTTGGTAAGGGGTTAGTTTTTGATAGATCTGATTTAAAAAAGCAGGCTGTTTAAAATAGGCAAAGATGTACATAAATCCCAGGAGAATGGCAATAACTGCCGGGATAAGGTCTCCTGTGATCATTTCTTCACCGATAGGATAGAATAAGCCCAGAATTCCTCCCACAAAGCAAAAAATACCCACGAGGGTTTGAATGGGAGCCAGCTTATAATACCATGTTTTAAACGTATCATTGGTTTGAGCAAACCAAGCAAACAGTGTAAAGCAACCTCCTACTAAAATACCATAGGTCAATGCCCAAAATGCTATCTTATACATAAGATCCTCCTTATTTATGAAAGACTACGTATTTAAATGAACAGACTTCTGTTCCGTAAGGTAAGACTACTGTCTTAAATAGTGTACGGGATTTTAAACGGCAATGTCAATACTTTGCTCCTTTAAGTGGCACATTCCTTGCAATTTCAATTATTTAGAACATTTTTAAAGGATATAAAAAGTGAGAATAATTATCCCTGTTTTAGCTATTATGGTAGGAATCATTAATATTTACCTAGGGTTAAAACGAAGCTAAAAAATTATTTTGTCTTATTTTTTGACTGACTAAGTCAATCTATCCGCCTAAAACTTTAACAACAATTCATGATTTTTTAATGGTTGCCATAAGATCGTAAGAGTAGGCCTTGTGGATGATAGCGGGATAGTATTGTCCAATATCGAGTTTTTGAGGGGACTGAATAAAGATATTTCCATCAATTTCAGGGGCTTGGCTCTCATTTCTGCCTTTATAGTATTTCTTTTTTTCATCCCAGTTTTCAATCAGAACTTGAGTTTTTTGGCCGATGAGTTTTTGATGTTTTTTTAAAGAAATTTCGCTTTGAAGCATCATGAGTTTTTCTTTTCGCTGAAGTTTAAGCTTTTGAGGTAATTGGTTAGAAAGAGTAGCTGCATGGGTATCTTCTTCTTGTGAAAAAGTAAAAACACCTACGCGATCAAATTCCATTTCTTTTATAAAAGCATAAAGGGTTTTAAATTGTTCTTCTGTTTCTTCGGGATAGCCTGTGATAAAAGAGGTTCTAAGAGTGAGATTAGGAATCTTTTTTCTCAAACATTCAATCAACGTTTTAATTTTAGTGCTATTGACGCCCCGTCGCATACTTTTTAAAATTTCATCATCAATGTGTTGAAGCGGCATATCGATATACTTACAAATTTTTTCTTCGTTCTTCATGAGATTAATGAATTCATCAGAAATACGGTCAGGATAGCAGTATAAAAGTCGAATCCATTTTATGTTTTTAATTTTTACAAGCTCTTTTAAAAGATTTTCTAAATTTGTTTTTTGATCTCTAAGATCAGTTCCATAAGAGGTTAGATCTTGTCCAATAAGATTTAGTTCTGTAGCTCCTTGATTGGCCAGGGCTTGAGTTTCGATGACTAAATTTTCTATGGATTGGCTTTTTTGTTTCCCGCGGATTTTAGGAATAATACAAAAGGCACATTTTCGATCACACCCTTCGGTTAATTTTAAATAAGCTGTATAAAAAGGCATGGAATTTATTCTGGGGGCTTCATAAGAATGAATATAGGAAGGAATGGAATAATTGCCCCTGGCTTCTGATTCTACGATACTTGCAATTTTATAATATTCACCGGTCCCAATAAAATGATCAACTTCTGGAAAGAGCTCTTCGACTTTTCCTTGATAGCGTTGGGCAAGACATCCTGCGACAACGAGTTTTTTTAAAGTACCCTCTTTTTTTAGCTCTGAAATATTAAGAATAGTATCAACCGATTCTTTTTTAGCATCTTCAATAAAAGAGCAGCTATTGACAATAATCAGCTCTGCTTCTTTGGGGTTTTGGGTATATTCGTATTGATGTTGGAGGAGAGATCCAAACATGACCTCTGAATCAACCCGGTTCTTGGGGCAGCCCAATGTTATAAAGTGAAACTTCATTTTTAGTCACGCTTCATATTGACGAAATCCATGTGAATGCCATGGTCGTTTGTGCGGAGGAGTTGAATAATCGATTGGAGATCATCAATTTGTTTTCCACTAACTCGCAATTGATCTCCTTGAATTTGGCATTGAACTTTAAATTTTGTGTCTTTAATCGTTTTTACAATGGCTTTAGCTTTTTCGATAGCTATTCCCTCTTGAATTTTTAACGTTTGTTTCATTTTGCTCATCAGTGTGGGTTCGGGGTTCCCATACTCAAAAGCTTTTAAAGAGATTCCTCTTTTTACAAGCTTGGACTGAAGAACATCTAGAACCTGTTTTAAAACAAATTCATTGGGAGCGATTAATACAATTTCTTTTTGTTCTATGAGATTAATTTCAGATTGGGTGTCTTTTAGGTCGTAGCGTTGGACAATCTCTTTTCGAGCTTGGTTTAAGGCGTTATCCATCTCTTGTTTATCTATCTTACAAACAATATCAAATGACGGCATAGTGGGGATTCTATATCATAGTGTTTTGGGTAAAACAAGAATGAGGCTAATTGGTGTCTTTCGTGAGAACTTCTCTGGGTTTGGCACCATCTGCAGGACCTACAATACCTTCTGCTTCCATTTGTTCAATCATCCGAGCAGCTCGATTATATCCAATGCGTAGTCGTCGTTGAATCATAGAAATAGAAGCATAGCGACATTTAGAAACCAGCTCTACGGCTTCTTCATAAAGAGCATTATCTTCTTCATCCAGCTCAAAGTCTGCTTCGTCAAATTTTTTATCTAGAATATCTTCTTGGTAATTAGGACTTCCTTGTTCTTTTAAGCAGTGCACGAGTTTTTTAATTTCCGGATCTCCAACATAAGCGCCATGAATTCTCATGACTTTAGCTGTACCAGGAGGCAAAAAGAGCATGTCTCCACTCCCTAAGAGTTTTTCTGCTCCCGAAGCATCCAAAATAGTCCTGGAATCTACTTTTGAAGAAACTTGGAAAGAAATTCGAGCAGGGAAATTGGCTTTAATAAGACCTGTGAGCACATCTACCGAGGGTCTTTGGGTGGCAACCAAAAGATGAATCCCAGACGCCCGAGCCATTTGGGCAAGCCTTGCAATAGAAAGCTCAACATCTTTTGAAGCCACCATCATTAAATCAGCCAGTTCATCAATAATGATAATGATATATGGAAGTCGATCAGGGATAGAAGGCGTTTTGGTTCCTTCTTCGGCCTCGAGGTCTAATTTTAAAAGCTCTTCTAATTCTTTTTTAGGCGTGTCTTCTAGTTTTTTATTATAGCTATCAATATTTCGAACGGCAAGTTTGGTCATGATCATATACCGTCGGTCCATTTCTTCTACAGCCCATTTTAAAGCCAATGCTGCTTTTTTAGGATCTGTTACAACAGGGAGTAAAAGATGTGGAATATGATCATACATTGAAAGTTCTAACATTTTGGGATCAATCATTAAAAATCGGAGCTGTTCAGGGGTATAGCGGAAAAGAAAACTACATATGATCGAATTAATAAAAACAGATTTTCCAGATCCTGTAGCTCCAGCCACTAAAAGGTGGGGCATTCTGGCAAGATCAGCAATCATGGGATCTCCAGAAATGGTTTTCCCAAGAGCCAGTGGCAAGCGATATTTTAAATTTTTAAATTCATTGTTCATGAGGATTTCTTTTAGAAAAACAATTTGTCGTTGGTCATTAGGAAGTTCAATCCCCACAACGGATTTCCCAGGGATAGGAGCTACAATTCTTACTGATAGGGCACTTAAGGCCAAAGAAAGATCATCAGCAAGATTTACAATTTTACTAACCTTAATTCCTGGGGCAGGTTCAAATTCATAGACAGTAATAATGGGCCCTGGTCTTACTTCCACAACCCGACCTTCAATGTTAAAATCTCTTAATTTTTGTTCTAAGATTCTTGAATTTTTAATGAGAGATTCTTTATCAATTTGAATATTTTCTTTGGGAGGATCAGAAAGAAGGGAAATCTCAGGAAGCTTAAAATTTCCTTTCGGTTTTAGAAAATCCCCTAAAAATTTGGGGGAAGAAGTGTCTTTTTTTTTTTCCGTTTTTTCTATGATGAGCGGAGGTCGATCCGAAGTTGTAGGGGTATCATCTATAAACTCAATAGGTCCTCCTTTAATAGTGGGAGGTGGAGGAGGAACTTTTTCAATAATGGGATCTTCTTCAAAATCATCAATTAAAATAGGCTCTTGGGAGATGGGTTTTCTCTGAGGCTCTTTAAAAGAAGGGATGGGGGGGGATTTCTTTTTAAATGTGGGGATGGATATTCCTCTAAAAAGAGAAAAAATGGATAAAATCTTTAAGCCTGTCACTCCAAAAACTTTAAGAAGAGTGGCCACCGAAAGATTTAAGGATAAAATAAGAGTAATTAAAAGTCCTCCTAAGATTAAAATGTAAGATCCCGTTAAATTAAAATAAGGAAGAAAAAAGGAAGAAAAAAGATGCCCCACCATGCCGCCCGCCAAAAGTTTTTGGTCATGAATAACAATGGTTTTAAGACTTAAAGCAGAAAACCCAGAAAGAAAAAACATCAGTAGGGCAAAGCCAAAAAGCTTTACAAATTTGCGACCAATCCAGCCCGGGAAAAAGCATCCACTCATGATCAGAAGAATAGGAAAAAGGATAATAAAAGCACTGACTCCAAATGTTTGAAATAAGATGTCTGCAACATAAGCCCCAGTCATTCCGCTTAAATTTTGAATTTCTTTAGTAGAAGAGACACTATTTAAAGAGGGATCTAGTGGATGGTAAGAAATAAGGCTAACAAAAACAAATGCGAAGAAGCATAAAAAGATAACACCCCAAATTTCTCTACGCTTCTTTTTGGGCTCTAAGTTTATCATGGGCGTTGACACCTTGATTATGCGCTAGTTTTTGAGTCGGTGTCAAATTGAATCTGTTAGTTTAATGTGATAAGACATTATTATATCATGTCTGAATTAGAAAAAATTAAAAAAGTTGCCATTTGCGCTGCTAAAGAAGCTGGGGAAATTTTAAGATCTCATTTTGGGAAAATTAAACATGTAGAGCAAAAAATAGGAGCTGGGATTGTTACAGAGGCGGATAAAAAAGCAGAGAAAAAGATTATTTCAATGGTTAAAACTTCTTTTCCTCACCATGCCATTTTAGCAGAAGAAAGCGGGATTTATGAAAAGAAGAGTGCCTCCTATAAATGGATTATTGATCCTTTAGATGGGACAACAAATTTTGTTCATCAACTTCCCCTTTTTTGTGTGTCCATTGGAGTGGAAAGAGAAGGCGAGATCGTCCTTTCAGTGATTTTAAATCCTTTAACTCAAGATATTTTTACAGCTGAAAAAGGAAAGGGGGCATTTTGCAATAAAAAACGTATATCTGTGTCTCCCTGTTCAAAAATAGAAGATGCCTTATTTATTACGGGTTTTTCATATCAAAGTGGCATGATGGTTCAAGAAGAACTTCTGCGATTGGAACCCTTTCTACAAAAAACCAGAGGTATTCGAAGAAGTGGGTCTGCCGTGTGGGATTTTTATCAGGTAGCCCAAGGACATTTTGATGGTTTTTGGGAAAAACATTTAAGCCCGTGGGATGTAGCTGCAGGGCTACTTTTGGTTCAAGAAGCAGGGGGAAAAGTGAGTCGTTACGATGGGAGCCCCGCTACGGCGTATGATCACGAAATTTTAGCTTCTAATGGGATCCTTCACGAAAAAATCGTTGATTTACTTATGACCAAAAGAAGTAAGCTCTAAAGTAACGGTTAAGAAACTCTTTTTAACAATGTTTTTGGCCATGCCTTCTAGAACGATATCTCTAGGATTAATCCAGGCTTCAATATCGGCATCATCTGTTTTATCTTTTATTTTAATATGAATAGCTTTAAATGTTCCTGCCGGAACAGTAACTTCTGAAGCATCTTTTGAAATAATTTCAAACTCATGTTCTTCATATTTTTGTTCTTGGCCATCCACAATCAGTTTTAAAATTTTCCCATTGGCTTTAGAGACCAGCGCTTCTATTTTTTGGTTGCCCATCGGAGTTTTGGCATCTGTTGTAAGCCAAATTCCTGCGTCTTCTTCTTTGGTTGCTGCTTTTTCAACAGTCCCTTTGCCTAAGAAACCAAGATTAAGATTGTAGTTTGCGTAATCACCTACTTTCCAATTGATAACATCAAAAACACCTTGGGAAAGAAAAAGGTTTAAAAGCATGTTAGATGCGTAAGATGGAAGAGAAACTATACTTACTAAAACAAAGCCTAAGATAATGATTCTTTTTTTCATAGGGCCTCCTTATTATTGATAAGTATCTATATCAAATATAAAAAACTAAATCAACTTATTGACCTAGAATATAAGCAAACATGAGGGGAGCAACAATGGTTGCGTCGGATTCAATGATAAAACGGGGTGTTTTTCCATCTAGTTTTCCCCACGTAATTTTTTCGTTGGGGACAGCACCACTATAAGAACCATAGGAAGTAGTACTATCAGAAATTTGGCAAAAATAACCCCAGAGCTTACAATTTTGTTTTAAATCTTGGGTAATTAGAGGAACCACACAAATCGGGAAGTCTCCTGCAATTCCTCCTCCAATTTGAAAAAAACCAATAGAACTTTTTTGAGAATTTTCCTGATACCATTCAATAAGAGAGGCCATTTGTTCAAGGCCGGATTTTACAACTTGGTAATTTGAAATATTTTTTTTAATAACGTTGGAAACAAAAATATTTCCAAGCGTTGAATCCTCCCAGCCTGGAGTAAAAATAGGAAGATTTTTTTCACAGGCAGCAATCATCCACGAATTTTTGGGATCAATTTGATAGTGATCTTTAATGGCGCCATTTTTAATGAGCTGGTACAGGAATTCATAGGGAAAGTAACGCTTTTTTTCTTGATCTGCTTTTTGCCAAAGTTTTAGCACTTGTTTTTCAATACGCCGCATAGCCTCTTCTTCAGGAATGCAGGTATCGGTAACACGATTCATGCCTTGTTTATAAAGATCCACTTCTTCTTTGGCAGTAAGATTTCGATACTGTGAAACTCGTTTATAATGTTCATGGGCGACTAAATTAAAAACATCTTCTTCTAAATTTGCACCGGTGCAACAAATAGCATGTACTTTTTCTTGGCGAATCATTTCTGCTAGTGACAATCCCAATTCTGCCGTACTCATGGCGCCAGCTAAGGTAATCATCATTTTATTACCTTTCGTGAGATAATCGCAGTAGGCTTCTGCTGCGTCGATAACAACCGCAGCATTGAAATGACGAAAATGATGTTTAATGTAATCTTTGATGGTCATCAAAAAAATACTTGCACAAAAAATTTGATATAGCAATTAAAATTGGATAATTTTTTCAATTGCACGTTCGATGCTAATGGCATCTGGAAGAAATGCATTTTCTCTGGCGTAAAAAGGAACAGGCGTGTCCCATCCTGTTACTCTTTCAACGGGAGCTTCAAGAGATAAAAAAGCAAATTCATTGATTCTAGCAATCAATTCTGCAGCTACTCCGCCGGTACGATGAGCTTCATGGATAATGACACATCGTTTTGTTTTTTTAACACTTTCAATGACCGTTTCAGTGTCCATCGGAGAAATGGTGAGAAGATCGATGACTTCTGGATCCCATCCTTTTTCTCGAACTCCTTTTTCAATGACTTTTTTAGTTTGATAAAGCATGGCTCCATAGGAAACAATCGTGATTTGAGAACCGCTTCGTACAATTTCTGCTTTTCCGATAGGATAGAGCTCTTCTTCAGTGGGAATATCTTCTCGGAATGCGCGATAAATACTACTGGGTTCTAAAAAAATAACGGGGTCATTTGATCGAATAGCAGATTTAATAAGAGCGCGTGCTTTTCTGGGGCCTGAGGGAATAACCACAACAAGTCCTGGGATATGAGTATAAATCATTTCGGTAGATTCAGAATGATGTTCTAAGGCTTTAATACCAGCCCCGTAGGGAGATCTGAGTACCATGGGAACTTGTTGAGCTCCAAATGTTCTCGATCGTATTTTGGCCGCGTGAGATTGAAGTTGTGTATAGCCATAATAAATAAATCCACTAAACTGAATTTCACATACAGGACGTTTTCCATAAAGAGCTAAGCCAATACTAGCACCGACAATAGCAGATTCTGACAGAGGAGTATCTACCACACGATCTTTTCCAAATTCTTCTTGTAGCCCTTTGGTGACACGAAAAACGCCTCCGTTTACGCCGACATCTTGTCCTAAAATGAGAACGTTTTTATCTCTTTTCATTTCTTCTTGAAGCCCCAGATGAATAGCTTCAACCATGGTAAGGCGTTGTGTTTTTTCCATTTTAGTCTTGCGCCTCCTCAAGTTCACCGACGGCAGCAGCCCCTCCAGACCCTCTGGGTTTTTCCAAAGCACCTTTAATTACATTTCGTCCCGCAATATTTTTTTGGGCACATTCTTTTTGCCATTGTAAATAGGGAGGCATGGTTTCATAGACGGTGTCAAAAAAGGTGAGTGGATCAGGATTTGAATTTCTAAAATTTTCTGCTTCTTCATATCCTTTTCGAATTTCTTCTTTCAGGGTTTGTTCTAAGGCGTCTTCTTTTTGAGAATCCCACAGTTTTTCTTTTTCTAAAAACTTTTTAAACCGAAGAATGGGATCTTTCTTTTTCCATTCCTCTTCTAAATTTTTGGTTCGATAAACCGAAGGATCATCGGCTGTGGTATGTAGGCTTTGTCTAAAGGTGACTGCTTCAATTAAGGTTGGCCCCTCACCCTTTCGAGCTTTGTTTAAGGCTTCTTGGGTAGCAACATAGACAGAGAAAAAATCGTTTCCATCGACCTGAATGCCTTTAACTCCATAGGCAATAGCTTTTTGGGCAATGGTTTGAGAAGCTGTTTGATTTTTAAAAGGAGTAGAAATAGCCCACTGATTATTCTGACAGAAAAACACACAGGGAAGATTTAAGGCCCCACAAAAATTTAGCCCTTCGTGAAAATCACCTTCAGAAGTTGCTCCATCGCCAAAATAAACCATGGCAGCTGCTTTTTTTTGATCTAACTTTAATCCCCATCCAATTCCCGCAACATGAACACATTGGCTTCCGACGGGAATTGAAATGGCTAGATCATGGGTATTTTTAAGTTCTTTATTAGAATCTTCAAAACCCATGATATATAAAAAATAATTTTTTATAGATAATCCACGGGTTAGGGCAATGCCTGTTTCTCTAAAAGAAGGTAAAAACCAGTCTTCTGAAGTTAAACACAGAGCAGAGCCGATAGCAGCAGCTTCCTGGCCAATACTTGGGGCAAAGGTGCCAATACGACCTTGGCGTTGATATCGGAGCGCTTGTTCTTCGAGCCTTCGGGTAAGAAGCATCCAACGATAGGCTTTGAGGAGTTCTTGAGGAGGAATCTTGGGCAATAGTTTTGTGTCTTCAATCCCTTCGGGATTTACAATAGAGAGAATATCTATACTAAATTCTTGTAAAGTTTTTCTCATAAAGACAAAAGATCCAATTTACTGATTTTAGTCAGGAAGTAAAGAATTTTTTATTGACTTTGGTTAGGCCAGATACTTGATGACGGTTACTTTTTCCAAAGTGATAAGCCCTTCTTTAATGATGGGATCAATGTGAGACAGAAGGTGGTCAATATGGTCTTTTGTGTCGACTACTTCAATCACAATGGGCAGGTCGCTTGAAAGTCTTAAAATGCTATCTGTGTGCAAATGAGATTTTGCTCCAAAACCAGCAATCCCTCTTAAAACAGTTGTCCCAGCCATTTTTTCTTTTTTAAAATATTCTACAAGATATTGATACAAAGGTTTTCCCTCATATCGATCACTTTCTCCGATAAAGATTCTCATCAAATATTGATCGCCCGTGATTTTTCGCATGGTTATAGCCCTTTCTTTAGCTGTGAATATTTATGAATATTATAGAGAAACAAGTTTCATCCCCAGAAAAGTTCCCCCCAAACATAAAATATTGGTAAGAAAAATATTTAAAAATGCATAAAAATATTGAGCCGATCTAAAAAGGGCAATGGTTTCATAAGAAAATGTGGAAAATGTTGTAAATCCCCCAAAAATGCCAATGGCGACAAACATTCTCGCAGTATCGGATATATAAGATCGGGTAATAGAAAACTCCATAAAGTAACCAATCAAGAGTGCCCCTATAAAATTAACAAGAAGGATGCCTATGGGAAAAGAAGTATCCAGGTATTTATAAGGGACGCCGGACAAGAGATATCTGGCGATGGTTCCAATAAACCCCCCACATCCAATCAATAAATATGTTTTCATGAAGGAATGGTTTTATAATACACGACTAAATTTGTATTTTCAATATGGACCAGTTCATAACACTATTTTTGATTTTAAAACCAAAGATGTTTAATAAAGCTGAGGCGGATTTTAGTGAATATTATAAAATTACAGACTAAATTCACTAAAAAATGTCAAATATTAGTGAATTTTGATTAATCGCCAACCCATAGACTTATTTTTAGAAAAGTATTAGGTTGGATTTTATAAATGCCTAATATCGAAATCAAAGCTCGGCATCAAAATCTTTTACGGGCTCGTGAAATCGCAATTAAACTGAATGCTAAAAGAGAGGGGATAGATTTACAAACAGATACCTATTTTAAAACCCAAGGTGGGAGATTGAAGTTAAGAGAGTCCTCTCTGAAGGGAGCGCGCTTAATTCCTTATGTTCGGACAGATCAAATAGGGCCCAAGCTGAGCCAATATTTATTGGTACCTATTGAGCAGCCCCAAATATTCAAAAATCTTTTAAAAGAAATTTTAGGTATTGAAGTTATTGTAAAAAAAGAAAGAGAAATTTATTTAATTGGTAATGTTAGAGTTCATCTCGATAGTGTCGAGAATCTAGGAAGTTTTATTGAATTTGAGGCAGTCTTTGATGATGTTTCAGAAGAAATCTATAAAGTAGAAGTAGAAAAAGTGAATAAGCTTATTCAAGATTTTAAGATAAAAGAAACAGACTTAATCAAAGGTTCCTATCGAGAATTAAGACAAGTAACTTGATTCGCTATTTCCTTAGAATTTATTTAATTCTAAATTACCACTACCTGTAAAGACAGAGATTTTAAATGAAGCATCCGGAGAATCGCCAATGTAGTTGTGCAGTTGTCCGCTACCGGATTTAAATGACGTACTGATTTTAGAATCTTTTGGCATTTTCAAGCTTACAGTTCCACTTCCTGTCTTTATATCCACTGCACCTTTTTCTGGAAGACGTGCCCATTTTAATTCAATATTGCCACTACCTGTTTTTACATTGGCATCACTGTTAAGCCCCTGAATGGCGAGATTTCCGCTGCCAAGCTTTGCGTTTAAGCCATTGCATGAATCTAGAGTGGCATTTAAATCTCCACTTCCTAGTTTAGCATCTAACTTTGCTTGAACCTTGTTGATTTCAATGTTTCCAGAGCCAGACTTTAAATTTAAGCTCACTTTTTTAGGTACTTGAATATCAAAATCCACATTACATCCACCCTTATTCAATAAACCCTCTCCATCAACTGCTATAAAAAGCGCATGATTCTTCTTTTCAATGGTGAGGCGACATTTTTCATGGAATTGGTTTTTCATGGCCAAAATTTGTAAGTTTTCATTATCAGTTCCAATAATTTTTGCATCTCCAGAACCATTTTTATAAACGAGAGTATTTATTTCTTTTGAGATAAATGTTTTTGTTACAAGTGTAGAAGCTGAAAAACCAATTGTGGATATAAACAAAAATAAACTAACCATAATCTTCTTCATTGTTATGATTCTCCTATAACGTTTGGCTCCCCCAAGTTGACGCATTCCGCAACTTTTTAAAGAGCCTCAAGGAGCCATTTTATATAGATGATAGCATTTGGCAAGCGCTTCCAAACGCTGCATGACAAAATACTTAGAACATACACACCCCCTAATTATTTTCCACTGCAATTTAGTTTTGAGCATAAAAAGTTTTCTATGATAAACTCAAACTGTGGAAAAAAAGAGACGCACATACACAGAAGAGCAAAAACGCAAAATTTTAAAAGAAGTAATGGACAAATTGCCTGAAGGGGAATCCCTTAGAGGCATTGCTCAAAAACGTGGTGTCAGCGATGGAAGAGTGCATGAATGGATTAAAAGTTTAGGTCTTTGGGAGGACTATGCGCACGTACGGGAACTGAGGGCTCACACCTTCTTTGAGCGTATCAATGACATTGCCTTCCTTGCCTTAGCTAACAAAGTTGATCCAAACGCAGCCAGGGTGGCCATAGATGCCCTTAAATGGACAATTTCTCGTATGAACCCAAAAAGCTATGGAGAAAGAACCAACATCGATGTCAATATCAAAGCTCAAATGGAATATGTTGAATTCGTGAAGAAGTTGTCCAATGAAAAAAGAAATGTTGAGGAAGCGAAGGTCATTGATGTTGATACAAAAGAAGAACCTGATCAAATAGAATAAATAAGTTATTTCTTTTTTTGCTTGGTCATTTTCCAAGTTCTTTCATGCTGCTTTTTTGTTTTCGTCAATAATGCTAAGAACATCATCTGTAAACTTAGCTATTTCTGCATCACTAGCACGAAAAAAGCGCATTATATTTTCAATGAGTAATCGTTCTTTAGAATTATATTCCCCATCAGCGTTGGCAATTTCTATTAGTGCAATTGTGTATCTTATAGAATCTTTATCTGACCAAGTTCCAGCACAACCTCCAGTAGCAAAAGCGTCAGGAATTTGGATTTTTTCTGTGCTTTTTAAAAAATCTAAAATTATTTTTTTATTATATTCTCCCATTCCCCACTTATCTACATGTTTAATTATTTCAGCGATCTCGGCTTTAAACCCATTAACCTCATTCCCTGATAAATACATTAAAGCCTTAGCTATGATGAAAAAAGCATTAACCTCAGACGAATATAATCTTTTCTCAGGATTATCAGGATGCCTTAAATCAAGTGCTTTTAAAATTAAACTATACCACACTCCCTTGTCCCTAATTTTTTCCAAGAATTTAAACATAATAGCTTCTCCATTTTGACTTCATTATTAAGCGGCCTTTTTCTTATTGTCTATTTCGTCTAAGGAAGCCTTAATGAGTTTTCGTTCTTTTTCAATTTTTTCCAATATTTTTGGACCAACTTGTTTTTCCGTTTCTTGGATTAGTTTAGCCATTTCTTCATTTGACACGGACATATCACTATTTGGCTGATCACCAATATTGTCCTGGTAAAATGCAAGAGAAATAATACCAACGGATATTCCTTTCCTGAGGACTGGATTTGTTTCAGCTTGATATGCTAGAAGTCCCGCCGTGAGCATTTCTTCTTTTGGATAAGGTAACAACTTACTATCTCTTATCATAATAGGAACAGGATATTTTTTTATGTGTTCAGCAAAAGCTTGTAAAATTTTTGCATGCTTTCCCTTATCCATAAACTTCTCCTTTTTAGAATTAATTTTTAATTTTTCTGATTCTCGTGTCACTTCTAAATCTTCTTTTACTTGAGAAATCAGATTCTCCTTTAGATTAACAACCTGTCCGTTCTTGTCTTTGATTATTGCACCGTCATATATGAGAACATATGCCCAAAAAATTTCGTCTTCTAACATATTTTCCAAAACAAATTCCTGTGCTGATTTTCTGGCTGATTTGATTATTGCATAACCTATTCCTGCACAAAGCAAAGATAGTACCCAATGAACAGCAAGAAGGCCCAGAGGTACAATGAAAGTTAAAATTAGTCCTGTCCAAGTCCAAAATTGATGGGCAGGTTTATTATATTTACTGGCGTATTGAGAAAGAACAAAATCCCCAGCCTTCATATCATCTATGAGAACCGTTAAGCTTCCACTCTTATATTTTTCTACAAACTCTTTATGTGTAAGTTTTTGCATAATATCCCCTACTTACGAACAGCTATGTCTTACTAATGTTATGTTCGGTATACCGAACGCAGAACTTTAATTCTTGCGCTACCCTATTTGGGTGTCACAAGAGGATCTGAAAAAGCTTGGTGCCCGCATAAGAAATCTCAGGATTAAGCAAGGCTTAACCATAGAAAAGCTTGCTTGGGAAAATGATATGTCCAAGGGGAACCTTAGTGAAATTGAAAAAGGCATCAGGAATGTGCGTTATTTGACACTTAAGAAACTTGCAGAGGCTTTAAATGTATCTATTAAAAAATTGGTGATTGATTGAAGGTTTTACTTGGTAGCGGGCTGGCGTTTTTTAGGAATTAAATCCTCTCCTGTAAGCCTGCGATCTCTTCTAAATTCCCAAGGAGGTGTCGGGTCGGCTTCTCTCCATAAACCTCTTTTTTCTTGGCGTGCCTCAGATTCAAGTCCCCTCAATCTGGAGCTATTGGAATATTGCCTATATTGCCAAGCCATCCCTTGACGCACAAGTTCATGATTCACATTGGTTCCATTCTGAAGATAAACCTCACCAAGAGTGCGTCCATATTTATCTTTGCCACTAGACTGCACTGTGACATCTTTTCCAAAGACCATTTCAGAAGTATATTGTTTTGCCTTTTTTCCAAATGGTTGATTCTTCTCAGGAGAATCAATTTCAGATAAGCGTACACGCTGGGAACGTCCTTGATTTAGAACCTCAATGGTATCACCATCTAATACGCCAACAACCTTTCCTGAAAAAGTTTGAGGCTTTGCTTTTTCATGACAATGATGCTCATTCTTCCTTTGGTCATGATGACATCCATGGGCATCTGTTCCTCCTGGATGTCCATTGACACCAAGAGGAAAGAGAATAAGAACTAAAAATGCAACAATGCGATCCACAAAGAGCTTATCGTCATTTTAGATTTTTTATTTAATTTTATTTATGAAGTGAACTGAAATTCATGGTTTACAAATCATATGTATAGAAGTCAGAAAAATAAGATAAATATATAATAAAAAAAGGAATAATATTAAGGGCTAATTTGTGGTCTGGGAAACCACTTTGTAAACGCCAGCCTGAGATATCTTCATTTTTTTGGCAATAGCCCTAAGAGACATTCCTTCCTGTCTCAAGGCTCTGACATGGGCTCTATTAATTGATCTGGGGCGTCCAAACTTCTTCCCTTTGGCTCTGGCTGCCTTGATACCAGCGTTGACTCGCTCTCTGATTAAATCTCTTTCAAATTCAGCCATTGCAGAAAGCAAATGAAACATGAGCTTTCCTGTGCTTTGAGAAAGGTCAATATTTTCTTGATATGAAATGAAATGTATTCCCAAATTTTGAAACTCTTCCAGGGAGTGAACAAGATGGCTCAATGACCTTCCTAAGCGGTCAAGTTTAAATACCAGCACACAATCAAAACGTCTTTTTCTAGCATCTTCCATCATTTGGTTTAGTGCGGGACGCATTTGCTTTGCCCCTGAGATACCAATATCCACATATTCTTTAAACACATCCCACTTGCGAGCTTTGCTATAGTCCCTCAAAGCAAAGAGCTGCGAGTCAGGACTCTGCTCTTTTGTGGATATGCGTGCATAAATTGCGATTTTCAAATTCAACTCACTTGGAGGGTGGGAGGATTGAAGTGCAGTTTATACACCTGAAAGGACAGAAAATCAAAGGCAATGCGCAAAATTTGATGAATTTGAAAAGGGGCTTTGACAAAAGCACGTGCGCAAAGAGAGGGATGTTAAAGTATGTTTCTCAAAAGTATAAACACCAAATCAGTGGATTAAGCTTCATAATATTTTTTTATCCCAGGGTTTTTTTCCATAACTCGTTTCAGTCCCTTTTCTAAGGCTCTCCCATAAGGATCCATTCCTTCCATGGTTTTTAAATGAAGACCATAGAGTAGATCATTTAAGTAGCCATAGGATTTCATTGGATCTATTTTATTTTTTTTCAAAATATGCACTATTTTTTCCTTCAATGATGCAACCCTAAGATAAAAAGGATTTTTAAATTTCTCTTTTATATGAATTGTTGCATTGGGTTTCTTTTTTTTATTCTCCCTATAATGCTCTTCAAGATCACTAAACACATCGGAAAGCTTGGCCATATGATATTTATTGGCACGCTTCAATTCAAAATTAAATAAAATCATATACTTTGACTCTAAAATATGTTTAAGACCAGCAACATTTTGAGAAGAAATTTTATCGCAAAATAAAATTGTGCTGATATCTTGCCCCAAAGCATACTCATCCATGCCTAGTTTGAGTAACTTATTATAAGATCTATAAAATCTTTCCTTGCTCCCACTTTTAATTGGCAACCAATCCTTCTTTTCAGGAATCCTCTCTTGATGAAAATGAAAAGTTTCTCCCAGTATTACCAATTTACCGTCAGGGACATCAGGCTTTATATTTGTCCCTCTAAGATTTTGCATGTTGCTGATACTAATGGTGCATGCAGCAAACGCAACTAAAAAAGAGAGGGAAATATGTCAGAAACAAATCTTAAGAAATTTAGAGAGAAGCAAGGATTAAGCCAGTGGGCCTTGGCTCTTAAGAGCCAAGTTTCGAGGAACCGTATCAGTCTACATGAATGCGACTACATGAAACTTTCCGATGCGGACAAATTAAAAATAGTCAAAGCGCTAAAATTGAAATCATTGGAACAAATAAAATAAGGAGGAAAAATGGAAAACCAAAAACGGCTAATTAAAGCATTTCTAGACTCATCAGAACGCCCCTCTCCCGATAAATATTTAAGACATACAAAAGAGAAAGCACTGGATTATATCGGTGAAAAGATTGATCCACCATCCAATAAGACACAAGCTACAGAAATATCGAAACCAGAATTTCAAGAGTCTTTAATTAAGATTGGTGAAGCATATAAAGAGCTGACTTCCGTTGTAGAAAAACACTTCCCAGATTTACTGCCTGCTCTAAAAACAGCACTAGCCGTTCATGGTTGTTTATTGATTAAAGATAATTTTCAACCTATAGCTTTATTTTTTGTTGGTGTGTCTGGGTCAGCAAAGACCACTGTATTGATGTTTTGTTTAGAAAATAAGGATTTCCAGTTCAGATGTGACAACTTTACTCCAGCTTCATTTGTTTCTCATGCAGCAAATGTAAAAATTGAGAAACTTGCATCAATAGACCTATTGCCACGCATAAAAGACAAAATCTTAATAACAAAAGAATTGGCTCCTTTATTTAGGGGAAGAGATGATGAGCTTGTAAAAACCTTTAGTATTCTAACAACAATCCTAGATGGAAAGGGTTATGTGTCCAACAGTGGGACACATGGTACCAGAGGTTATCCTGAAGATATATTTTTTTGTTGGCTTGGAGCAACAACTCCATTTCCGCCGAGCGTACATACAATAATGGGGCAATTGGGAACTAGGATTGTGTTTTTTAATACTGATCCAAAAGAGAATTCTCAAGAAAAATTAGAAGAATATGCAAAAAAAACTAACTCTGATGAGAATGAAAAAAAATGTAAAGAAGCTACAAATAAATATCTTAAAACTCTTTTTTCAATCTTTGAAAAAAAATCTATTAAACTAGACAGCATTGAATTTCCAAAAAATCTTCTAAGACAACTTGTTCTATATGTAAGGGTAATGTGTAGATTGAGGGCTGTTTTCTCCATGAAGATTGATGAAAAAGCCTCAGATGAGAAAATCTGGCATGGGCGCCCTCAAATTGAACAGCCACATAGAGCTATCAAAATATTACGCATGATTACCAGCAATTTAGCACTCACCTCTGGGAGAGATAAAATAAATGAAGCTGATTTAAGTATTATTAGACATATCACACTATCAAGTGTTCCTGAAAACAGAAGAATTGTGTTTGAAGCCCTCATCCAAAAGCAAGGTTATGCAGATATTGCAGAAATTTCTACGGCTACTGGGATGTCAAGACCTACGGCAAGAAAATACATGCAAGAAATTGGAGAATTGGGATTAGCAACCTTTAGCCCTGGCAGCAATGCTGAAAGTTCATTTCTCCAACTCAAAGAAGAATTTTTAGGCTTGCTCCAAACTGAGAGGCCAGAAGAGGGTGAAAAGCAAACAGGGGATGTGTGTGTAGAGGGAGCGGAAGTGCCATTTTGAACCAGAATGATCCCAAAATTAATTACATTACACGCAAAGCAAAAGAGCTTGGCTTGGAAGAAAGTACCACTAAGACCATCATTGAAAAATACAAGCTGGTGAAATCAATCTTAGGTGTTGAATCTATTGAAATTACAAAAACCTCAATAACAGACAAAGACAATGAACACGCAGACAAAAAAGAAATTACCATCCCTGCCTGAAATAGACCAGAGAACCAAGGTTGAATTTGAAAAGAAATATGATAAGCCAATATCCAATGCTGAGTATTTTGAGATGAAACACAATTTAACTTCTTTTTTTAGCTTATTAAGAGAATGGGATTTAAAAAAATGAAAAAGACACTTCTTTATTTAAGAGTCTCATCAAAAGAGCAAGAGCTGGGATTCTCTTTAGATGCTCAACGTAATGAGGGAGTGAAGTATGCAGTTAGGATGGGATTAGATATTGTCCGTCATTGGCAAGTGGCTGAATCAGCAAAAGCACAGGGAAGAAAATCTTTCTCTGAATTATTTGAATACGCAATAAAAAATAAAGACATTGGTGATATCCTTTTTGAAAAAACAGACCGTGCTACCAGAAATTATTATGATTTGATTAAGCTCTATGAACTTATGGAAAAACATGACAAGACCATTCATTTTTTTAAAGAAGGTTTTATCATGGACAAATTCTCAAAGTCTCAAGACAAATTGAGACTTGATTTTCAGGTGGTATTGGCAAAAAATTATATCAATAATCTTTCAGAGGAAACAAAAAAGGGAATGAATGAAAAAGCAAATAGTGGAACTTATCCCTCAGTAGCTCCCATTGGTTATCTCAATGATAGGGAAACTAAAAAGATTGTTATTGATCCAAAGTCTTCTCCTCTTGTGAAAAAAGCATTTGAATTATATTCAACTGGAAATTACTCTTTAAAAAAATTAATCAATGAACTTTATAATAATGGATTGGCCATTAGAAAAAGTGGAAAGAAACTTTCTAAGGGAGCAATGGAATGTATTTTGAAAAACTCCATTTATTATGGAACTTTTAAATGGAATGAAAAATTATATAGTGGGGATCATGAACCTCTGATAACAAAGGATTTATTTGATAGGGTTCAAATGGCATTTAAAAGATTTAACAAACCTAAGATGACCAAAAGGAATTTTGCATTCAATGGGATTTTGACTTGCCATGCCTGTGGCTGTGCCATTACTGCTGAACTCAAAAAAAAGAAATATATTTACTACCGTTGCACTGATTCAAAAGCTATCTGCACAAATGTAAAATATGTCCGTGAAGACCATTTGGCTGATATGTTTGGTGTAGAGATTAAGAGACTTGAATTTGATGAAGAAAATTTTGCCTTTATTAAAGATGTCCTACTAGAGAGCCACCAGCATGAACAAGAACAGCATAAAGAGACATTAGATGAGCTTCAGAAGCAATATAAAGAAATTCAAGAAAAGATTCACAAAGCCTATGATGACAAATTAAGGGGGCTTATCACAGAAGCTTTCTGGCTCATGAGAAGTAATACGTGGCAGTTGGAACTGGATGACATCAAAGCCAACATTGCCCGTTTTGAGAGTGCCGATGTCAAATATCTTGAAGAAGGAAACAAAATCCTAGAACTTTCTAAACATGCGTATTCATTATATAAAATTCAAGATATGCATGAAAAAGCAAAATTGGCTCAAATCCTGTCCCAGAACTCAACACTAGATGGGACAACTCTTTGTTTTCATTACAGAAAACCCTTTGACATACTGGCACAAAAGGGTCCTCGTCAAGTTTGGCTCCCCGGACAGGACTCGAACCTGTGACCCATTGATTAACAGTCAATTGCTCTACCAACTGAGCTACCGGGGAACGCTTTTGATTGAAAAAAAGAGTAGTCAAAAGGATTTTCTTTGTCAAGGCCGATCAGGGTGTTGTCGGGGAAACGGAGTCTTCTTTTAAAGAGAGTAAGATAAGCTTTGAAACTGCTTTTAATGTTTCAAAAACACCCATTCCTTTAGACGCTGTGGCTTCAAATTCCTGAACATGAAAAGGGTTTAAATTTTTACTAAGCTCAGCCACTGGGGCTACATTGGGAAGATCTCTTTTATTATACTGAATTACATGAGGCAGGGTTTTTAAATTGTGCCCTTGATGATCTAAATTTATTTTAAGATTTTCAAAACTTTCTAAATTTTCTTCCATACGACGAAGCTCGGAATCGGCTACATAAACCACCCCATCAACCCCCTTTAAAATCAATTTTCTACTAGAGTCATAATAGGCTTGTCCTGGAACGGTATATAAATGAAAGCGCACATTAAATCCTCGAATAGGGCCAATGGCTAAGGGTAAAAAATCAAAAAAGATAGTTCTTTCGGTATCTGATGATAAAGTGACAATTCTTCCTTTTGTTTGAGGATCGGTTTTGGCATAAATATATTGGAGATTGGTAGTTTTCCCACTTAAAGCCGGCCCATAATAAACAATTTTGCAGTTAATTTCTTTTGATGCGTAATTAATAAATGACATAAGAACTTCTTATACCAGAATCCTGTGTTCAAGTGCATTTCCAATGGTCATGCTATCCATATATTCTAAATCTCCTCCCATGGGAATGCCCTGAGCAATTCTTGTTAGTTTAATAGAAAAAGGTTTTAAAAGTTTAATTAAATATAAAGCCGTGGTTTCTCCCTCTACAGAAGTATTAGTAGCTAGAATAACTTCTTCAATTTTTTCTTTTTGAATGCGACTGACCAATTCTTTTATTTTTAAATGTTCTGGGCCAATGCCTTCGAGCGGAGAAAGAGTTCCATGGAGAATGTGATATTTCCCTCGAAATATTTTTGTTTTTTCAATGGCTAAAAGGTCTGTGGGGTCTTCCACAACACAGAGCATGTTTTTATCTCTTTGAGAGTCATCACAGAGGGAGCAGGGATCTTCTTCCGTTAGATTAAAACACAAAGAACATAGTTTGATTTTATTTTTTACTTCTAAAATAGCTTGAGCCAATGCCTGAGGATAAGAAGAGGGAGATTTTAAAATAAAAAAGGCAAGACGAGTGGCTGTTTTTTCTCCAATGCCCGGTAGTTTTGATAGTTCATTAACCAGTTTTAAAAGGGGATTTGAGGAACTCATTAAAATAGGCCTGGGATATTAAATCCTCCCGTGAGTTTTCCAATTTCTGATTGCATGAGGTCTTGAGATTGTTTTAAAGCTTCATTGGTGGCTGCGACAATGAGATCTTGAAGCATATCTTTATCATTTTGTTTTAAAACTTCAGGATCAATAGTGACAGACAATATTTCTTGTCGGCCATTGGCTTTTACAGTGACCATGCCTCCTCCAGAAGAGGCTTCTATGGTTTTATCAGCGAGTTCTTCTTGGATTTTTTTCATTTTTGTTTGAAATTCCTGGGCTTGTTTCAGCATGCCCCCCATTCCACCAAATAATTTATTCATGTTTTGTCTCCTGGATTTTTTTGAATTTTAACATCAATTATTTTTCCATTAAACACTTTTTGAGCTTCTTGAATAATTTCGTTTT
Source organism: Deltaproteobacteria bacterium GWA2_38_16 (assembly GCA_001797335.1). GTDB lineage: Bacteria > Bdellovibrionota > JACOXK01 > 2-02-FULL-40-11 > 2-02-FULL-40-11 > 2-02-FULL-38-15-A. The sequence continues at coordinate 21,099 of MGPE01000010.1, read as the reverse complement.
CTAAAGCTTTCTTTTTTAGTTGAGCGATATGGTGTTCATCATTTTTAATGAGATTAGGAAGGTGTGAGTCAGAACCGGTAATAACATCGGTAATGGTCACCGTAATTTTTGTTTTTAAGTGTTCAGATATGATGGTTTCTAAAGCAGTCATATTTTCTTTTTCTGAAAGGAGTTTATAAAAAACAGATTCTTTTGGAAAGCCAATGGTGAGTTTTTGATTGCTCCATTCAACCAAATATCCATGTTCTAAAAGAGCAGCGAGCGATGGTTTTTGGTTTTTTACAACTTCTACAATTTTACGCCACCGATCCGTCGTAGGAGGATGATGAAACTCAGAAGAGGAGCGTTGGTGAAGTGTTTCTACGCGTTCGATAAGTTCTTCAAGCCTCATGAGAGGTTTTAGTTGTAAAAGTTTGATAAGTGTCATTTCAAATACAAATTGAGGATACAGAGTTTGGGCCATATCTTGAGTTCCTCTTAAAAGAGTTTGAAAAGACATCTCTAGTTCTTCTAAAGATACAAGAGAGGATATTTCTTTAAGACGAGCATGTTCACTATCGGTCAGCTCTAGCGTATTTTCAGGAGCAATTTTGATTAAAAGAAGGGATCGTACATATTCTAAAAGTTCCGAAGCAATTTGTTTAGTATCAGGCTCTTCTTGATAGATTTTAGAGAGCAGGGTGAAGGTCTCTTGAGATTCTTTTTTAAAAATTTTTTCTAAAAGTTCAAAAAGAGTTTCTTCATTTAAGGATCTTAAAATATCTTGAATGTGACGAAGGGTGATTTTAGGTCCAGAAAAAGAAATGGCCTGGTCTAAAAGTGACAAGGCATCACGAAAGCTTCCCTGAGCTACTTTTGAAATTTTTAAAAGGGCATCTTTTTCTACCTCTATATTTTCTTTTTTAGAAATTTTATCTAAATGATCAGCTAGGGTTTTTAGAGGGATTTTTTTAAAATCAAATCGTTGGCAGCGAGAAAGAATAGTGGCTGGAATTTTATGAACTTCTGTTGTAGCAAAAATAAATTTTAAATGAGCCGGAGGTTCTTCTAAAATTTTAAGTAGGGCATTAAAAGCGCTTTGAGAAAGCATGTGAACTTCATCAATAATATAAATTTTGTAATGTCCCTGAGTAGGAAGATAATTGGCTCTTTCTCTAAGCTCTCGAATGGAATCTACCCCATTATTGGAAGCACCATCAATTTCAATAACATCGACTGAAGATCCTTTAAAGATTTCGTCGCAAATAGAACACTGGTTACAAGGCTTCCCGTCTTTACTTTTGGGACACACCAATGTCTTGGCTAAGATTCGAGCCGCAGAGGTTTTTCCAATGCCTCTAGGGCCACAAAATAAAAAAGCATGGGCTAGACGTTCTTGGTGAATGGCATTGGTTAAGGTTTTGCACACATGTTCTTGTCCTAGAAGATCTTCAAAACTTTGTGGGCGCCATTTTCTGGCCAATACTAAATAAGACATAGATTAATTAAATGGCAACCAGGATACCCTGATCGCACGAAAGTGGCTACTACCGTTGCTTCCTTCCGGATCTGGCGGGGTTCATAGACTTTTGTCGCCACAAGATCCCAGCTGCCACTTCAAAGATATAATCGAAAATCCTTTTATTGACTACTTAAAAAATACCGTAATTAAGAGCGACGGAAAAAGAATGTGAATGGGGTTGGTTAACAGCGTATCGATAAAAAGGAAATGCTGTTTCATAACTCATTCCCACATTCCACGATACATCATAGGCATAACTTAAAGAAGCCGTGGTTGAAAATAAGCGCCCAGCAGATCCCTCAACAATGGTTTTATCTTTTTTAGATTTTAATATCCAAAGTTCTTTTATTCCCAGAGCGCTGTTCCAATGATTATTGAGCAAAAAACTTATATTTTCAATAAGCTGCATTCGATTGCCAGATTTTAAAACATAGGGAGTTTCTAAAGAAACATTTCGTATCTGAGTCACTTTTTTTTGAAAAGGATAAAAGAAACTTCCATCAAGAGAAAATTTAAAAGGACGATAGAGTTTGGCCGTATTAAATCCTGTGTGAACAGTCGTCATTCCATCTCCCACAACATCAATTTCTGAAGGATCCGAAGAGGTATAAACAGAGGTGCCCAGGGGCAATTTCACCCCTCCATAGAAATTAAGTTCTGGCTGATAGGGCAAAAACCCCACATCTTCTAAAAAAGTATGGCGAATTTCTAAAACAGGATCTCCCAAAGCAGTGGCAGAATAATTTTTTTGAGGGGTTGTCTGATTTCGATGGATCATGGGAAGACTAAACGCCCCTTGCCAAAATTCTAAAAATCTCATCCCAGCACCCAATGCCATCGTCATAGAGCTTAAAGAAGAATGGGAGGGGGTGGGATTATAAAATCCATAGGAATCAAATGACCCTTTCATAAATTGATACGAAGTTGAAATTCCAAATTGATAGTATTGAGTGGGAAGTAGAACTAGGGTTTGACTTCCTCCTCCGCCATGACAGCCACTGGTGTGACCTACAAGAGGAAATAAAATACTAATAAAAAAAAGAGGCCATCTAAAAAGAGATTTCAAACGTGTATTCATCTTGAAGTGCACCATCTTCTAATTTTAGGGTAATTTGCCATCGTCCAGACATGGTGAAAAATAAGGTGGTAGTGAAAAAATCATCTTCTGGGTTGTAAGTGGCTATTTCTTCAGATGTGCCCATCGAAGGCATCGTAGGCATGTCATATTGAACGGTGATAGTTTGAGCAGAAGTCTTTGCTAGATTTTTTGAATATTTAAAACGAAAACGGTAGATATTTTCACCCCAGGTGGGTTTACTTGCAGATTCCACATAAACCAAAAATTGATTGTCTTTAGAAAAACGGGTCAAGCCAGAACTTCCCAAAGAAGAAGGTGAGTTTGCAGAAGAATCTTCAGGTTTTTTATTCATGGGGCCACAGCCCATAAAACTTAAGAAAAGAATAAAACTTAAAATGCGTATTTTCATTGAACTTCTTTTAGGGCGTTTTCAAATCCTTGAACAATAGTACCATCTCCCTGTTTTTTCTGGACTGCCGTGGCTTCTTCTTTTGTTGCAAAGGCCGCCACATAGGGAGGCATGACCATATCTCCTAAATCTTTTTTAATATTTTTACTTTTGACGAGGAAAAAAGCCCTGTTTCCATCCAGTAATTTTCCTGGATGATTAAAATCACTAACTTCTGTTTTTATATAACCAGGAGCATTTTTTCTACCTTTTTGAACACAGGGAATAGAGCATACATGAAGAGAATCGCTCCCTTTTTCTTTTTTTAAAACAAAATGATTGGGGGCTTTTTCACCTATTTTCATTCCACAAACCTGGCAATCTAAATCTTTTGCCCACCCTACAGAACTTAAAAATATGGCAAGAAAACTTATCAAAAATATTTTTTTCATTTTAAATACCCCACACCAAAGTGAAATACCAGTAACCCACCATGATAGGCGGTAATCATTAAAAGAATAATGGCCAAAAACCAAGCAGGCAAAAAATACGGTTTTAAGAATTCTTTTTTAAAATATCGCCACAAAGATAAAAAAACAAAAACTCCCAGTGTCCAAAAGCCCAGCGTTTCATGATGTTCAAGAACTTCCCAAGCATCTGGCACATGAGGAACTGTTTCTTCTGCCAAGAGTCCCAGCCCTAGAGTGATGGCAGCAGCCAAGGTTCCCAAGAAGAGTAAAGCCGTTGCTGCGGTTGAAAGCCAAGGCTGACTCAATTTAACCGTAGAGAGTTCAAGGGCAAATCCTGTCATAAGAAGTGCAATGGGAAAGTGAACAGAAATGGGATGCAAAAGATAAAATTCCATTACAATTTTTCAACACTTTCTACTTCAATACTTTGAACCCCATTTTTAGCGTAAATGGTTCCAGTGACTTTTACTTTTTCTCCAGCCAAGGTTTTTAATTTTTTAAAGGGTTCTTTTTTGTGATGGTTTTCAATGACTAAATATACTTTTCCATCACTGGTTAAAAGACCCGCAGGGGCGCCTTCATTCAAACATTTTTGAGCACACTCCTTGTGTTTTTTTCCTTGGCCATTGTGAGCCATAAAACACACCATATCTAACACTTCGCCCTCTAGAGTCTGTATACCCGAAGGAGCGGATTTGGGATGATCCATGTGTTGAGCAAAGAGAAGGTTTAAAGATATAAAAAGTCCTAGGCAAGACAGTAATAATGTTATTTTTTTCATTCTAAAATAATCTCCTTTTTAAAAAATTTCAATGTTGACAACCATACCCCCAGGGGGGTATAGAGTCAAGAGAAATGAAAAAACAAAGTTCAAAAATGTGCGACCATTGTCCCGGTGAAACACACTATCCTGATCACACACCTACTTTGGGAAGACTTCAAAAAATTAAAGGGCAGCTTAATGGCATAGAAAAAATGATTAAAGACAGGCGGTATTGCGTTGATATCCTCACACAATTTAAAGCCGTCTCTGCTGCTTTAAATATGATAGAGAGAACTATTTTTGAAAAACATCTTCGAAATTGTGTGAAATCTGCCATGGCATTTAGAGATTCAAAGGAAATTGATGTGAAAGTAAAAGAACTGATGGATCTTATTTTTAAGCGATTGCAGTAAAGAAACAAACCCCAAAAACAGAGGAGAAAGAGTATGAAAACAAAGATGCTAGAAATCTTAGGAATCTTTGTGTGTTTTTTAACCCTTACGGCGTGCCAACTTCAAAAAGATAATGAAAAACAGGTATTTGATGAGTGGACAAAGGCTAATGGAAAAAATATGTCTCAAGGCGATTGGGAGCAACAAAATCTAAAAGCTCAAGAAATGGAAGCAGATCTTTTAAAATTAAGACGATTTTATGAGGCGCTCGTAGGAACTTTTGAAGGGGCACTTAAAGTTGGAGAAGATAATTTTAATGTTCGAATTGTTTTTTTCCCGGGATGGCCAAAATATCCTTTTTTGGGTCCCAGAATAAGAACGATTGACGAAGTACGAGCCGATATTATGAGCCTTTCGTTTAATGTTCTGGTTCAACAGTGGAATCCTTTGAATACCTTAAGTACGGTAGAGTGTATCTTTGAAGGGGTAAAACCAACCTATATGAATCTAGGAAAAATTAATTTATCAGGGCAAGATTGCAAAAATGCGTATGACATTATTCTTTCTGAGTCAGCAAGTGAGGTGGGCGCTTTAGAAGTACCTTCAGAAGCTACCAGTGCTATTGTTGCCTCTCAAGTATTAGAGGGAACCTTAGAGAAGGTATCTGATCTATATGGTACGATTTGGACAAAGGCGACCAATTCTAATTTTTCGTTAACCAGGGCTTTACAATGAAGGGTATCAAAGTTTTTTGTATTGGACTTCTTTTGGTTTTTTCCTTTCGCGCCTCTTCTGAAGAAATACGTATTTCTCTAGATGATGTAGCCAAAAAAGTTAGTTCAGAAAATTATAGTGTATTGGAAAATGCACTTCGCGTCTATCAGGCCAAAGAATCTATCCAAGTAGCCAGGGGGAATTTACTCCCCAGACTCAACCTTTGGAAATTTGCCACACTTCCTATTGATCCTGTAATGACATTAGTGGGGATGGTAGAAGATATTGCTCCCTTTTTGGTTCCTGCCAATTGGTTTAAGGTTACAGAGCAAAAGATTTTATATTTGGCCACACAAGAGGCCTATCGAGCGTTGTGGGCCAATGAAGTCATGACGGCCAAAGCGCTTTATTTAAAAATTCTTTTGGATCAATCTATTTTAGAGCATGTAAAAGAAAATCAAAAACAATTTGCAGATATTTTAGTGATAGCCAAAACATGGGAACAGCTTGGAAAAATAAGGCAAGGAGCAGCCCGAGATATTGAAATTCGAATTTTAGCTTTACAAGAAGATGAAAGAGCTCTTCGGGTAATGCTCAATGAAGAACAAAATATGCTTTCTTACATGATGGGATTTGAAGCGAAAGAGATTTTACGTCTTTCGCCAGTCGATATTTCTGGTTTTGAAACTTTTGAGCCTTTGAATTACGAAGATTTTGAATTTAGAAGTTTAGATTCTTCTCCAGAAGTTCGGGAATTTAATCATCTCATTAACGCAGCTGATTTAGTTAAAAAAGAAGTGATTTTTTCATTTTTGGGAAGTTCGATGACAAGTCGGGGTGTAGAGGGGGGCATGTTTGATATGCTGCCCGTTCAACCGGGACTTGGTTTTGGAACCATGCCGTCGATTCGCATTGTGAATACGGAGAAAGATATTTTAAAAGTTCAAAAAAGGGGGATTGAAGAAGTTGTTAAGCGACAACTTAAAATTTTAGTTGATAATTATAACATTGATTTAGAAAATTATACCAATCTTCAGCGCCGATCGGTACTTACAAAAGCAGCGATTGATCAGCTTTTTGAACGATTACGATTGGGAATTGAAGTTGAAATTGATGAATTGGTACAAGCTTCGAGAGAGCATATTCTATCGGACAGTGCTTTTTTAGCGGTAGGATATCGGTTTTTAGAACATGAAGATAAATTGGCGCGGCTTATTTTTTACGGAGACTATGATAAAAAACCCGCTGTAATTGAAAAATTAAAGGAGAAGTAACACATGACTTTATATCGATGGTTTATATGTATGGTGGCTGTGATGACGTTGGTGGCATGTAATGAAGAAGAAGAAATTCAAAAATGGATTGATTCAGTAGACCAATTGCGCACACAGGTGCAAGAAGCCATGGATAAAACCCCTTATCAACAAGAACAGCAAATAAAGTTTAAAAATTATTTTGGTGAAATTGAACAAAAAGCATTGTCTTTGAAAGACGATGAAAAAGTGGTTAAATTTTTTAATGAATTTGTGGCTAAGCGAGATCTGGGAGCTATTTGTTCAAAGCTTTTTATTGCTAAAATCGATTGGCAAAAAATCATGAAAGGCTGTACCCGAAATCGCTTCTTTTTATGTTCTGAAGAAGTGAGAGGTTATCCAGATATTGTTTTAGCCATTCGAAGCCGACTCATCCCGGACCAACAAAAACGGTTTGATGAAATTCCTGCTTGTCGTGATATAATATAAGTATATCGTTTAATCTGTTTTTAATCATATGTTCATGAAGCAGTATAGTGTAGTATTTTTGAGTATTTGTGTCTTTTTTGCCAGTGTTTCTTGCGGGCATAAAAAAGATGGAGAGAGTAGTGTATTTTCAAATGAAGTGAGAGCTCCTGAAATTCAGCCTTCACCTCCTGATCAGCAACAACCACCTGATCAATCAACGCCCACAGAATCTCCAGTTACACAAACTCCCCCACAGGATCAAACTCCTCCTGTAGTTGATCAACCTACTACTCCTCCACAAGATCAAACACCACCTCCACCACCTCTTTGTACGGCAGAGGTAAAAGTTGGAGAAACGCAATTTAAGATTAAATTGATGGCCTTTATTGCAGTTAAAAATGATGTCGCAGAGGGGAGCATATGTTGGATTAGTGTTTTCATGAATGGCAAGCCTATTTTTCATGCTGAAAATAGGTATAAAAATGAATCCCAATATCTGTGGTGGACACCAAATCCGTTAATTGCGGAGAGCAGCGCAACTCTGATGTTAGATAACAATGACCTTAAATCGGAAATGAATTATTTTTCTATTGTTAGAAGTACATCCTGTTTAGATCCACAACCTTTAAACCTTTTTGAAATTTCTTCAGTAGTTATGCCCAATAAAAAACTTTCTGTGCCTTTGGGTAATGATAGCGGAAATTATTTTGATCATACGTTGAGAACAACCATTTCCTATGGAAGTTTTGATTTAAGTACAGAATTTCCAGTGAGAAGTTGCCTGGCCTATTAGAACCATTTCTTTCGTTTGAAAAAAATGAGCATGCTAGTCGTAAGCCCAATCATCATGGCCCACACTAAAAAATAACCCCATTTCCAATCAAGCTCGGGCATAAATTTAAAATTCATGCCGTAAATGCCCACAATAAACGTCAAAGGCAGAAAAATAGAAGCAGCAATAGTCAGCCGTTGCATGACAAAATTAAGTTTATGGGAAGCTTCTGTCATGCGGATAGTGAGCATAGCCGTATACATATTAAAAACGGTAGTGGCATGGTCCCTTAAGCTTTCTAATTCCTCCATCAAAACATTCATATTATCTAAAACAATTTTAAAATAAGGACGAGTTCCTTTACTAATGGAAGCAAGATCTTTATTTTCATAAAGTTCTATAAAAACTTCGCGTTCTGGGAGTAGCCCTCTTCTCATATGAGTAACTAATTTTTTAAATTCTAAGATTTTTTCTAAGATTTGATTACTGGTGTGTTGAAAAACGCGATTTTCGATATCATCCAAAGCGTCCTGCCATTTTTCAATAGCGGGTTTATAATCTTCAATGGCCATGCTTAAGAGCCGAAAAAGAATATACCCTGTCCCATGTTGCCCCAGTTCTAGAAAATGTTCTCGAAGTTGCTCTCGTGTTGTTTGAAAGGTTCGAGAGAGATGGGCTTGATGGGTGGTGACAATAAATTGATCCGAGAAAAAGATTTCAAATTCACGAAACTCACATTTCCCAGTTTCAAAATGATAAAACACGCGATGAAGAACCAAAAACAGGTAGTTTTCATAAAAATCTATTTTAGGTACTCCTACTAATTTTCGTACGGCTCGGATGGCCAGAGGATGAAAATGAAAGAGATCTTTTAAAAGAGACAATTCTTCTTCTGTGGGGGCATCTAGATCAAGCCAAAGGTGGTGAGTTTTTTCTGTATAGGCTTTTTGGAGAAGCGTTATATCCTTTGTTTCAATTATTTTTCCATTAGGTGACCAAAGAAGAATATGAATCATAGTAGGTCTATTATGAGAAACTTACACTTAGAGTGCAAGGAAAATGGATCGGGAATGGCCGAAAGACATACGAACCGTTTTTAACTGAAATAATACCATTTCTTGCCGTATCCCTCATCGAAAGTCCTACCACTAATCAGTTGCAGATTTCAAATCGATAACTGGTAAACCGACTGCCCCTGATAATTTACGGCTCCAAGAGCAATGCATTTTGTTCGACCAACCGTTCCTTCGGCATATTTGTGGATGTGGCCACTGAAGGCGAATGCGGGCTGAACGGTTTCAATCAGATCCTGGATGGCTGCGCATCCATATTTCCGATTACCTGTGAATTGCGGAGCAAAGCTTGGTTCATGCGTAACGAGAATATCAATTTTACCGACATACGCTTTAAGCAAATCAATCTCACTCTTTCGAAGATAACCTAATATTTTCTGACTCTGGCATTTATTCGGGATAGGCTGATCAAACCATCTGGAGCTAAAGTTGCCTCCCAGAAATCCGATCCGAACGCCCTGAATCTCAATCACCTTGCCATTAGGTACGTAATATAAATTGGGTATGATCGCATCACCATTTTCATATTTAGCCAGCAAGTCAAAATCTTCATGATTACCCTTACAAAAGTACGTCGGCACTGGAAACGATTTTTGAGATTCAAAATATTCGGAAAATTGACCTAGGTCGGTCCGTCGATGAGGAGGGAGTGCAGACAAGTTACTTGTTGGTAGATAGGCGCCAAAATCGCCAACCTGCAGGACAAAATCAGTTCCTTGGTCAATGGCTTTGATCATCGTATCCAGATGACCATGTACGTCTCCAAAAACAAGAATATTTGGCATAAGATCTCACCTAAATCTTTGCGGGCTCATCCAGAATATCCAGAATCACTTTAGCACAATATGTACGGTCTCGTTTGGCTTGCGTTACCTCTTTGACAATCGACATTTTTTCGAGTTTTTCGATGGCCCGCTGTGCCGTCGTGAACGCGATTTTCAATTCTTTGGCAACCTTCTTTACTGTTAGAAATGGGTTGGTAGCCAAGAGATCAATGACCAAAAGCGGTGTTTTCGTTGAAGATCCCGCCACTTGTTTGCGCCATTGCGCCAATTTTTTATTGATTCGCTCGGATCGGCTGATGGCATCTTCGGCTTGACGGGCTACTCCTTGGAGAAAATATTCCAGCCATCTCTGCCAATTTCCCTCTTCGGTAATGGCTCGTAAATTGGTGTAATACTGATCCCGGGTAGATTCAAAATAGGCGCTCAAATACAAAAGAGGTGAAGGAAGGATCTTGCGCTCCACTAAAAATAATGTGATCAGCAAGCGACCTACACGTCCATTGCCATCCAAAAAGGGATGGATCGCTTCAAATTGATAGTGCGCTAGAGCGATCTGGATCAACGGGGGTTTGAATGATACATGCAAAAATTTTTCAAGTTCTCCCAAGCAGTTCATCAATTCCGATGGCGGTGGAGGAACATAGGTTGCGTCATTGAGGAGGCATCCAGGTCTCCCGATCCAGTTTTGGGAACGACGAAATTCTCCCGGCGTGGATGTTTCTCCGCGCACGCCTTTCATGAGTTTTTCATGGATTTCACGGATAAGTCGTAATGAGAGCGGAAGTTCCTGCAAACGTTTGACTCCGTACTCAAGGGCCGTAACGTAATTGGCAACCTCACGGAGATCTGCAGGGGCCCGATCTACATGAGCCTCCGCTTCAGCAGCCAACAGCTCGCCTAAGGTTGCCTGCGTTCCTTCGATACGACTGGAGAGTACTGCCTCGCGCCTGATGAAGGGGCGAATCAAAAGGTGTGGATTCGGAAGACTTCCTCCTTCACCCGCCAGACGACCAATAGAGCGGTCTGCCTCTGAAAGCGCTTCGATGAGGGTTTGTGTCCACACAAGGGTTGGTGGTAGGGGATTTGGAAGGAAGGCTTCATATCCTTGTGGACATCGAATTTTTTTCCCTGTTATTTTGCTCTTGCCTGTCATCTTGACCTCCTGGCCTTATTTTCGATTCGAAAATAGCGCATTTTCTTATTATCGAATACATATGATATCGAAAATAGCGTATAAATGTCAAAGCAAAATTAAAATAGGAAAGGATTTAAACTGTACCGTCGGTTCGTATGTCTTCCAGAGATTCGGAGAGGGAGAGATTCGAACTCTCGAAACGGTTTCCCGTTTACACGCTTTCCAGGCGTGCTCCTTCGGCCACTCGGACACCTCTCCTTAACTCTTTAAAAAACTGCTGGAGTAGCTTTTGGCATTCTTGTTCTAAAACACCACCGGTTACTTCTACCACATGATTAAGCCTAGGGTCATTTAAAATTGTATATAAGGAAGTAACAGCTCCTGCTTTGGGATCTTTGCATCCATATACCAAACGCTCTACTCGGGCTTGCAACAGTGCTCCTGCGCACATGAGACAGGGCTCTAAGGTTACATACAGCGTTGTATTTTCGAGTCGCCAACTTTTTTGTTTTGTGGCTGCTTTTTGGATAACCTCTATTTCTGCATGTCCGAGAGGATTTTTTTGAGTTTCTTTGGTATTAAACCCTTGAGCGATAATTTTATTTTCTAGGGTTAAGACAGCGCCCACCGGTACTTCTCCTAAGGCGTAGGCCTTTTGTGCTTGTTCGAGAGCTAAATTTAAAAAATAAGTGTCGTTTACATTCATGAGTTTTTGCAGTGGGAACAAGAACAAAGGCGTCTTAGCATATCGAAGGTATAAATTCCTGAAGAATGTCCATCGGCCCATTCAATTTGAATGGCGTAGTGTCCTACGGGAGAAATGTGGAGTGCTTGGGGCGATTGTTCCTCAAAAAGTTTTAATGGGTTTTTGTTTTCTCGTTTCTCTCTACAGAGGGCACAAGGGCATTTTTTCCTTAGAAAAGGCATAGAAAAGGTGGATTTGTGGTCATCTTTCCATAAAATTATAAATTCGTTATTTTTTTCTAACCAATTCATTTCCTTAGGGATTTGGTTCTTTTCCGACATAAACATGGTTTTTCATGACACATTTTATGACCAAAGTCAAAAAAGAAATCATTTTTTGCTATGCAGTTTTCGACGGTTCTGCTATAGTCCCTCTATCTTTGACTTAATGTAGTACCTAATAAATGAATAAGGAGGAAATGAAACATGGCAACGAAAGTATGTAAATGCGGAGTAAAAAAGGAAAAAGGGTGGCTTTACTATTTGGATAAAAAAGGAAATGTCGCTCGGGTAAAAATGGTCCGTCGTGGAACCAAAACCAAAAAAGCCCCACCTCAAGTTCTTGCTAAAACAGGCGTTAAAAGAGAAGACGGCTGGCTCTATTTCATCGATAAACAAGGTGATGTAGCTAAAGCAAAAATGGCAAGAAGATAAAGTTTTCTTCCATCCAAAAAAGCCCGAGGGTTAAATACCTCGGGCTTTTTTTTATGGCGCGCCCGGAGAGATTTGAACTCCCGACCCTCTGCTTCGTAGGCAGATGCTCTATCCAACTGAGCTACGGGCGCACATCAAAAGTTCATATTTAAAAGAACCACACATCATAGTCATAGGGTTTTTGGTTTTCAAATGAAAAAAATAAGTTCTGAAAAGATTAATTTCTTTCAAGAATATTTAAAAAAGCTTGGGCGAGTAAGCGAACAGCGCTATTTTCATCACGTACTGCTTTTTCGAGGAGAACTTTGGCTTGAGGCAGATCAACTACTTCCAATCCCCACTGGTAAACTATTAAATGGCGAAACTTGGGGGTAGATTCATGGTCAAAATGGGTGTTTACCAGTTCAAAAACACGCTCTTTAAATCCCTCTTTTTGAGCTAGATAAAAAAGCGTAATAAGGCTGGAATGGCGAATGTAATCATAATAGCCATCGTCATAGCCAGTATCAATATTGATGGAAGTACTCAATAAGTCAAACTGTTCTTCATTTGAAAATAAAGCTGAATTGCTAATGATTGTCTTTCTAATGTTATAGCTGCTCCATCGGTAAGAATATGTCCATTCTTCGTGTGTTTTTTGAATATCCTCTAATTTAAAGCACTGTTTTAAGGTATTAAAAATACCTTCAGGAGACGTTTTAAATAAGTGTAAGAGTTTTTTAGTAGCAGAATGGCGAATCTGTAAGCTCGAATCTTTTAATGCAGCAATGAGGAGTTTCTTTTGTTGGACTTCTGAAAACTGCGATGTTTGTTCGATAAGTGTTCTTCTAATCTGTATATATTTTTCAATTTCGTTTCTTTGTTCATAGGGAGTCTGAAGGGTAATGAGGCCTATGGCATCTTCAAAAACCAACTCTTTAAAGTATTGTTCAACTAATTTTTCAGAGATTTCGTTTTGAAATTCAAGATGAGATTTCCCAAAGTCTAAAAGTGAAGAGAGATGTTGAGTTCGAAGATTGATATCTTTTTCATCAAGTTCGATTAAGTACATATTTTTTTGTACGATCAGAGGGAATAAAGGTTGATTAGATAAAAATGTCTTTCGAATAGCTGGGCTTTCTTCTCTTTTAAAATGAGTAAGAAGGATTTCAAAAAGTTCCTCTTTATTGGAAGTTGTATTGGATTGAGCAAGAGCAATGATGGTTTCAACTCCCTTAGCTCGGAGGGCTTCATCTTGATCTTGAAGAAGTGTTTTTACAAACGTTAATTCTTGCGGAGTCATTTCCTTTTTCTGCTCTATAAAGGAGAGAATTTGCATTCTTCTCTTTTGATCTAGGATTCTTGGAATTCCCCAGGTAAAGAGGCCTGATAAAGCATTGTTATCTTGTTGAGATAAACTTTTGGGATCTTTCTCAAAGGTTTGGCTTAAAAGTTCTTCTAAAATTTCTTCAATATTTCCTCTTTCGATATATGGCACCTCATCTATAGCAGCTAATAAATTAGGAACAGCTTGGAGTCCCAGCTTAACAAGCTCTGTTTTAACAAATTGGCGAACTTCTAACGGTTTTTCAGATATAAATTGCAGGAGAAATGAAATTTTTTGTTGAGGGTCTTTAAATTTGTTTAATGAGCCTTGGAGATTATTTAAGTAAGCTTCTGCCAATGGGCGCAGTGTGTAAATTTTTAAGCTATCGTCGGCTTTAACGAAAACCAAGTCGCGATGAATTCCTAAAATTTGAAGAGCTGGATCGGTAGGGAGAGCAGGAATATAGGCTTTTACTATAGGGGCCTTGTTTAATTTTTGTGGCTCATGGATCGAAACTTCTATGGAATTTCCTTCATTGGTTGCTGGTCGGGGGATAAAGACAAGATTTTTAAAAAAGAGAGGGGGATTAAAATCTGAAATTTCACCTGAAAGCGTTTTTGTTCTAGCTCTTTTTCCATCGACTATTGCTAATAGGGAACGTTGCCATATGGTGTTTGTATCTAAAGAATAAGAATAGCTATTATTTAGAAAGGTTGCTTGTAGAGTTTCTTGATCAATATTAATTCCAAAGTTAGATGTACTTAAATTATTTGAAAGATAAAGTATATGTTCCGATTGAACAAATGTACTTTTGATAACTCTATTTATTGCCCAAGGAAAGTCTCCTAAATAAATGGGTTTCATTTTATTGGGATGGTTGAGATCTATAATTAAGAGGCTATAGGCCCTTTTATTTTCTAATGCTGGAATGAATATTTTATTGCCCACTTGATAAATATTTGGATGAGGAACGTAAGCTCCTAACTTTTCTTGACTAAGTGTTACTTTTGTTACCCCGTGTTTCATATCGATGATTGATATTCCGTGTGGTTCTATGGCAATGAGGAAATTTTGAGCTGTTATGACGGATGAAAAATTTCCAAATTTTTCCCACATTTTCTGAGCATCAAAATTGTAATCGCTAATAATATGATTGTCAGAAATAATAAATCCTTCTGGATGAAGGTGAATTTGAAAACCATCATCATAGCGCCTTTTTTGGAAAGCAAGGGGGAGTTCTAATCTGCCATTTTTTTTAGGACCTGAGGGAAGCATTGCCTCTTCTTGAGGAAGAACAGCAACGGCAGATTGAGTCAATCTCTCAATCAATTTTTTTTGACGATTAAGAACGACTTTTTCAGCCTCGGGGATAATTTTTTCTTGAATCGTGATGTAATAAAGAGCTTTTGAAAGCTCCCCTCGCTCTAAGTGATAGGCGATTAAGAATTGAAAAATAGCAAGCCGATCAGAAGAGAGTATGATTTTAGGGATATTTTTTTCTAATCCCGATAGATCATGGAGTTCTTGAGCCTCTCTATAAAGGTCCTTAATTTCTGCATTAATTTCCAGCAAGGTTGATTTTAACTCTGGCCTTTCAAAGTATTTTTTTGCAGCCAATGTTAAAAGTTCTTGGATTACAAACTGTTCAATTGTAAGAAATTGACTACCAGAAGCCTGAGGAATATAGGGCATTTTTTCAGTTGGATGGTCTTCAACATAACCAAGAAGATCAAAATAAATAGGAATGGTTTCATCCATTTGATTTTGTGTTTTAAGTTCACTGATTTTATCCATAAAGCTTGCCAAAATGGGGTGATACGCAATAGAGGGCAATTCCATATTGGTAGTAACTATAGGAGGATCAGCGAGAGCTCGATTCGATATGATGAGAATAAGTGCTATAAGGAGAAAGATTTGTTTTTTCATTTTCTTCATCTTAATTGACAAAAATTGGGAGATACTCCAGAGGAGCTGCAAGAATAAGGGTTGCCATCGCAGTTCCATAAATGGGTGTATACATATCGCTCCAATAGATATTTCCTTGTTCATCTCGTTTCATTGATTGCTTAAGGGTCTTTTCAATTAATGTAAAATACCGATTACAAATATCTTGATCTTCAGCACGAATACTTCTCTGTTTATAAACTTGGGCGGCATAAAAATTTGTATACATAAAATGGGTGTTACTAAGGAGGGATGAAAGATTATTATCCAAAAATAAAAATCCCTTTTTGTGGACATCGGTAATTTCATATTGTCCGGCATTAAAAAGAACAGCCATTCCTGCAGCCGTGAGAGCGGCAGTTCCATTTGTTCCTCCTACTTGATAGGCAATGGATCCATCTTCGGTTTGAGATTTAATAACATAATCTACTGCTTTATTAATTACTGTTTCTGGAACTTGGATTCCTGCATTGTAAACTGCCCGTAATGCTTGAACTTGGGTGATAGTGACAGACCCTTCATCGCTGGTTGGTGTAGAAGAGTAATTATAATTCCATCCTCCTTTTGGGCTTTGGCTTTCTCCAATTGCTCTGACGGCAGCTCTTAAAGCTCTTTCAATTCGCTTATCATAGTGGCTCATTCCATAAACCTGACTTAAAAAGAGAGTTGAATACCCATGGCTATACATTTCTTGCCCAGAATCGGCAGCGATAATTCCTCGGCTATTTTGAGCTCCCAAAAGATAAAGGACAATTTTTTCAACGTTTGAAGCATAGGGGCCGCTTTGAGGGGTGTTTCCTGCACTCAATAGTGCAAGTCCTGACAATGCTGTCATAACAGTAGGGTATGTATTTGTGGGCCAATCTCCCTTTGTGGATTGATGTTTAATAAGATAAGCTGTGCTTTTTTCGATAATAGCCGTTCTTGCTTCATGTGAGAGTCTTTCTTGGCTATATCCTTGTGAAGACCAAACGAATCCCAAGAGCATACTTGTAATTAAAATTATTTTTTTATGTGTCATATATAGTTAAAAATCTAATGACTTAGATTTTCCTCCTTTTAGGTTAAATAAGTGTAATTTGTAATCGGTTGTACTGGCATAGAAAGCTTGTCCTTGAAATTTTTTAGGAAGTTTTTTAGTTTTTCCATGAAATGTAAAAGGTGAGGAAGAAGTTAGGTGAAGCTGACGAAGTGCTAATTTCATAAAATTTGTTTGAAGTTCTCCATTTTTTGTTTTTATTTTCACAATATTTTTAAATAACAATTCTTTTGTAGAAGTATCCATTGTGACTGTGTCGGCTTGAATGGCAAATGAAGAACCATCTGGAAGGTAAATGGTCATCTGCGGATTTTTTACATAAACTAAGCCAGTCTTAAAAACATTTTCCATATAGGGAGCTGAATATCGGATTTTATAGCCTCGTTGATCTACAAGTGTTCCGGATGCATTAACAGCGTTGCCAACAAGGTCTTGCGCAAAAGCAATTGAGCTTAAAAGACTGACGATGAGTACAATTACAAATTTCATTTTTGTCTCTCCTCATCTTCACAGAAGCCCTTTGCCAAGCGTACTTCTTTAGGAAGAGCACAGAGGGAACTGATAAAATCTCCATTTGGAATTAATCCCCCAAAGGTTTGATCTGGGAATGATTTTGCAATCTTTTCATTTTTGCTAAATTCTCTTGGTAATAAGGCTTTTAAATCTGGTATGGGTTTTGATAAAAAGACAGTCCCGTTAACAAGGATCTTTTTCGGATTGGGATTTTCAGCATTATTGGCTTCAATTTGAACTTCAAAAGGACCAGAAATAACCTCTGTAGCTTTGGTAAGGCCATCTAAAAAATCTTGGTAATCAGATTCAGTTTTAAAAGTATTAAATAATTTTTCTGCCCGAACAGTATCATTTTTAAGCATTTTCCCAATAAGCCTTAGTCCTTCAATGGCATTGGGGGCATCACGAAGTACCTCTTTAAGCGATAGAGCGAAGCCTTTTTTGAGTGTCAAAAATGAAGGATACTTTCTAATGGCCTCTATCACCTCTTTTTGGGTATCACCTTCCTTATTTGTAAATTCATTTCTGAGATTGAGAAGAGCATCTAAATCATAGGCTGAAAAGATTTTAATGAAGAAAATTAATCCTTCACATACGTGCTTAACGCTAAGAACATCAATGGCATCAAAAATAACATATCCTTGATGCCCACTCCAAAGCTTTGGATTATCCCAGCGAGATATTACAAACTTAATTTTAAATGTGGGATCTCTAAGGGCGACATCCATTTTTCGTTTAGACTCTTCCAGTAGGGGTAATAGTTCGGAGAATAAAAAGGTTTGAAACTCGGTCATTGTTTTAAATATTGGACGATGGTTAGCATCATGTAAGAACTCTGATATAATTTTTTGAAGTTCAGCGTCTTTTTCATCATTCACTGCACTGAAGGTTAGTTGGCTGACTGCTTCTGGGGATAAAATTTTTGAAAGCCTCATCGAAAATCCCCGAAGATGAAGAAAGGGTTTTAAAATGCCATGATAAAAATTGGCTTTTGAATTCATAGGGTCCATTTTCAGAGCTTCTTCAAAAGCCTCTATGGCCAAAGGATATGCCTTGGGGACTTCTAGTGCGCTTTCTCCCAGCTCAGCATACCGGCCTCCTTTTTCTTGGACAGATATTCGGGATCCTCGTATCTTTTGTAATTCTTGATGAAAGATACTGCCAATGGCTTCAGAAGATTCTGGATCAAAAGGGTTATCATTTTCTCCCGTGAAGCCATAATTGGAAAATAATCCCAAAATCAAAATAACAATAAGCCATGTTTTTTTAACTATTTTATACATTTCAACCAATCCTTTATTTTATAAAGAGCAAAAAGAGTGCCAACTTAGTTAAAAGCCCTATATTCAGCTATAGAAACCAAAGTGACGTTTTTTGCTTTACACCTGTTAAGAGTATGAATGGGGCACGTATTTTAAGCTCAGATAGGTACTGACCTGCATGATTTTATAGGGTTTTTGGTTTTCAAATGAAAAAAAATAAGTTATAGCAAAGCCTATATGTTTAAAAAAGAAAAATGGAATAAACTTTATAGCAAGCCTGGATTTTTTTATGGAGAAAATCCCATTTCCATTCTTAAAGAAAAGTGGGAACGTCTACGTCAAGGGAAAGTGCTAGACCTTGCGATGGGTGAGGGAAGAAATGCTGTTTTTTTAGCTCAAAAGGGGTTTCAAGTTTTAGGATTAGATATTTCAGACGTGGCCATCGAAAAAGCCAAAAAACTGGCTTATGATAAAGGGGTTCAAATTGAAACAAAGATTGCTGATCTTGATATGTATGTTTTCCCCATGCTGGGGTTTGATTCTATTGTCATGGCCTATGTGAAACCTGCTCCTCGGTATTATAATGAAATTTTTAGAGCATTGGCCCAAGGGGGTACCGTTCTCATTGAAAATTATACGACCGATCAATTGGCAAAAAATCCTATCCCAGAGTTAGAAAATAGTGATTACTACGTTCCCAATGAACTTTTAAAAAATTTAAGTAATCTTCAAATCCTCTATTATAATGAAGGCGAAGTGGATGGGAAACAAGTGGTTCAGTGCATAGCTAAAAAACCGACAGATAAAGATGCTATTAAATATGGGTTTGCCAAAGCCCAAGGGGATGACCATACCAAAGGGCGTTTTAAATCTGCTGAAGATTTATTTAAGAAAAAATAATTAAAAGAAAGAAGTTTCCTCGCACGTTTTAAGATTAAGATATTTTTCTTTTAGAGTGATATTTGTACTTTCTTCCAGTTTTCTTTCAGAGAGCTTCGTATTAACTAAGAAAATCAATCGAAGCCATTTTCGTTCTAATTTTAGCCACATGTCTTCTTCGTCTGCAGCAGTATCCAGCTCTTGCTTAAGATTTTTAAATTTTTCAAAACTAGGATGGTTCCTAAGATCAATCATGGCTATTTTAACGCTTTCTTGCGGAGCATAGGCCAAAGAAGGACCAAAGGATATAGCAGAAGGGGCACTTTTAAAAAATTCATGTTTGCTTTGAAAATAGCTTTGGAGCTCTTCTCTTAAAGGTAAAAATTGTTCAAGGATAGTATTATAATTTTCTTCAGAAGGAGCGTGCTTTTCTATATGAACTTTATTTTTTTCTTGGAGCAAGGCATCACTTGTCCAGCTATTATTGATAGAGATACCGAGCTTTTTTGTAAGGCCTTGAGTTATGGCTTTTTCAGAAGGACTCATCTCATTCCACAGCTCTTGAAGAGAGATATTTTTAGCAAGGTCAGAAAAATCAAAATCTTGATCTCTTAAAAGTTCTGAGGAAGTAGTAACGGGAATATCAATAGAGTTTTCATAAATAACAGTGTAGGCGTGTGCTTCATTAGAAGTAATTTTGCCATCTCTATTGTAATCTGCGTTGACAGGATTTCCTTTTTCATCTTCTCCTCTATAGGCTGAAAAAAAGTAAGTGCTGTATTCTTCTCGTTGGGTGACGTCTGGCGTACAACCGGCTGCCGGTAAAAAGGAGAGCTGAGAGAAAAAACCACATCGATTATGTGAACTTAAAGAGTTCTTTTTAATTCCCCCTTCATAATTTATTTGAGCGAATCCACCAGAATAACATTGAACCATTACCACTTGAGTTTGCATGTCAGAAGGGAGTTCATCTAAAGATCTAGTAAATTCTTGAACGTCCATGGAGTTATCATTCATCCAAAGAGCCATTATATTTTCTTCAAAAGTTTCATTTTTATCTTCTGGATTTTTGGGGCTTCCATGGCCAGAAAAGTAAAATCTAAATTTGTCATTCATAGGATCTATACTTTTAGTAGCGACATGATGAATAATGTCTTGAATATTTTTCTTATTGGCAGAACCATTTAAAATATCGCCTAATTCATTGTGGCGATAAGTGCACATGGAAGCGGTTGGGCTCTTAAATAAAGCAGACAGTAATTCTTCTTCTTCTGAAGAAGAGGGTGTTAATACCTGAACATCAACATCGGTTTCTTTTCGGCCAGCACCAAAAAGGTAATAGGAAAATTCAGGATCGCGCTGATAATCAGAAGCCAATTCATGAACAATTTTTAAATTTTTTTCTAAAACGACCTGAGAACCCTTGGGATGATATCCTCCGCCAACAGATAAAAGAAAATTTTGAGGTCCATCAGGAATATTTAAGGCATTGATATTAACAGGGTCTACGGGAGGGGGTTCCATTATAGAGGAAGAGGGACCTTGAGAGCTGCCACATCCAAGACCAGAAAAAATTAAAAATATAAATAAAATTAATAGGTTATTTGATATTAGACGTTGATCGGAAGGCATGCGTCATCTTTCTTAGGGAGGAGAAAAACAAGGGCCTAATATAGCCCAGAATTGCCTAAATTTCAAGCAGATTTAACAGATTTAAAAAAATATAGGATTAAAATTATTTTTCAAGAAAATATAATTGAAGTTCACTGATTAAAATTAGCGTCTGAGATACGAGATTCAAATTTCTCAGATAATAGGTAATTAACAAACTGCCTATCCGATAATGGAGCCAATTTACTTGTCCCTGCCTCATCCTCATTACCACAGAGAGAAGACCGATCGTTTGGCCTCCAGCACATTCCATATGAGGCTCCAGTAAGCCTTATATTCAACGATTGATGGGGGA
>MGPE01000009.1 GCA_001797335.1 Deltaproteobacteria bacterium GWA2_38_16 | reverse complement strand
TTTACAGAAAATCGATCATGAGGAGTTCCAGAAGAGGGAACGCCACATTCATAAATAGACAATTTTTTGGGATCTGGCTTAACTCGCCCTAAAAAGGCAGACATAAGAAGCATCCCCACTCCAATTAAAAAGGCAAATCCAAACATCATTAAAACTGCCATATGGTTCATGGAAAGCATAGTGTCTTTATAGTCAATTTAACTGGTGTTAACAATATAAATCTATTATATTATTTTTAATTTTAATGATTAAAATTAGCTATTTAAAAGATTTTCGGTGGCTATTTTGTTTAAGCATCGCTCTCATTTTATTTTTTAGATTTTCTTATAATCATATCATTGATCCTGGTTCCATTTTTCTCATGGATTTTAATGTATATCATTTTACCGCCAATCTTATTTTACAGGGGAAATTAGATATTTATCATTTAGCCTATCAAAATGGTTTTGAATTTAAATATGCTCCTTTTTGCGCCATTTTATTTACTCCTTTAGCCCTTTTTTCCCTTCAAACCGCTTCTGTGATGTGGGAGTTTTTAAATTTTATCTTTTTAATTAGTTACTTTTTAATTTCAGAAAAAATAATCCAATTTTATGGGTTTACTCACAGGTCTTGGTATTTTTTACTGGCCTTTATTTTTATAATAACCCCTTTATGGGCGAATCTGGGAGTAGGGCAAAGTGATATTGTTCAAATAGGGCTTATTTTTATAGCGCTCTATCTTTATATGAAGGAAAAAAGGCTCTTGAGTGCACTCCTTTTATCTTTAGCCATGTCTCTTAAAATCCCAGCGCTTATCTTTTTACTCTTTTTTGTTGTTAAAAAAGATCTGAAGATGATGTTTCAAACTTTATTTATTTTTCTAGGGCTTAATTTTTTGGCATGTCTATTTTTAAATTTTCACAATCCTCTTCAACCCTTTAAAGATTGGCAAGAAGTATTGAGGACGACAAGTCCCAATCTTCAATTTATTGTGCCCAACCAATCCTTGTATACTTTTTTATTTCGTTATTTTGGGACGGGAGATTCTTTTTGTTTTGAACTCTTAAAGCTTTCTAAATCAGCTATTTTTTGGCTCTATGGTTTTATATCTGTCGTTATGGTGTCCGTTCCCCTTCTTTTGGCACGGTTTTCAAAAGAAAGTAGAGCCAAAGATCTTTCTATGTTAGGTATTTTGGTACTCCTCATGGTTCTTCTTTCGCCGGTGGCGTGGAGTCCCAATTATGTTATTTTTATCTTTCCTATTTTATTTATTTTGTCCGCGCTAAAAGGGCTTTGGAAATTCAAGGCAAGAACTGTGGTTTCCATTTCTATTTTTTTGCTCATATTTTTAGATTTTTTCACTCATAAGAAAGCCTGGAGATTAGTTGGGCTTTTACCCTATAAAGGTGAATCCTATCCTGATTTAGTATTTATGATTTATCCCATGATGGGGCTTCTTCTTTATTTTTTGCTGCTCATGGTTTTAACTTACGGACTCCGTCATCCTGAGGACGAACACACGCGTGTGGAAGCCCGAAGGATCTTGTAACTATAGGAAATACAAATTTGTAAAGTTAAAGAAGCTCTTTTACAAGAAAATCCCACTTTACCAAGAAAAAAGGCATTTGCTCTTGCTTGGGGGCAGGTCAGTTTGTTTTGACCAAAGGATTTAAAACTTGTCCAGACAAATCAGACTCAAACATTCCCGAATATGGAATAAATACAGATGGGATCGCTTGAGTTATGGGCAATGTTTTATGAGAATATTTAAAACCATCTGTTAAAAACCAGCCCGTTCCTCGTGAGACTGCTTTTTCTTTTTCAAAACACACAAAAATTCTTTCTTTAAATGGATTATTGTATAGAGCTTCTAAACTGTGTCCAATTTCGGTCCTCTGATCTGGGTATCGAAGCCAATAGCGTCCAATTACAAGTCCAACCCCATAAGAATCAAAATAGTAATGAAATTCATCTGTAAACTCATCGTAGCCATATTGAATTTTTGAAGATTCAATGCATAGACGATCAGCAAAAAGAACAGAAGGCATAAAGAATATAAAGTATAAAACACCTAAGCTATATTTCTTCATTTTACACTCTCCTTTGAAGATGAGGTTCTCAATAGCACGTTTTATGTTTTTTGCAACTCTATCTGCAATCCTTATTCTTTTGTTTTGGATCTTGCGTAGGGTCGATCACCAAAACTTAAGCCATCCCAAAAAACCTCTAGATGATTTTTCTTTGTGGTCCTGACAGATTTTTTGATTTTTCTCAAAAGTTGAGAGTGCATTATTTACGTTTTCTAAAGCGATATCTACTTTTTCAATCCAGCCTTTATTCAAAGCCACATAATTTAAATATTCAGCTGTGGCTGGGTCTCCAGCTTCAGATTCCTCTTGAAGTCTGTGCTTAAGAGCAGGAATCAAATCAGTTTTGATTTGCTCCAGTTGCACTTTTTCTTGTTTTAACCATTCTCCTAATGTGTCATTAGCATATGTATTACATCTATCTTCAGTTTCCTCCGCTTCCCAAATACTTAGAGGATAAACATACGAATGAGAAACCCAACTGGCTTTATTTACAAGTACATATGAGTCATTCCAGGTAGGAACAAGAGCATTCATATAGCTGAATCGTTCGTCATTAGGACACTGATCATAGTTAGCCCAGTGATCAAATCCTTTTTCAATAACCTTTTGTAATTCAATACTATTGAATAGGGGGTACTCACGTGTTGACCAAGAATTTATAACCTCTTTATAAAGAGCGCAGCGAGCTTCATTGGAACCCATTTCTTGAAATAAGATATCAACAATTTCACGCTCTCTTTCGTAAAACCAACCTGATTTCCGATGCACTTTTTTAATCATTGACCAATAGTAACCTGTAAGTTCATTGTATACGCCAAGCGTGTTCATGATTTCTTGTAAATCTTCAAATGAATAGTGTTCTTCATTTTCAATTAAATAACGTGTCATGGCTCTTACTTTCTCGTGTTTAATAGGGCCTTCTCCTCTAATCATGGAGTGTAACGATTCATGTATGGGATAGACGCGTTGTTCTTTTGATTCGTTGAGGGCAGGTAAGGAACAAATAATTTCGTTTTCAGTACGAATGCACACCTGCCTGTCTGCATGAAAATCTGAACTAATGCTGGTTTCTGCTCTGGGTAAAACATCCAGTTCCCAATCGACTAAATAAATTTTTGCATTCATTAAATCATCCCAGATTGCTAGAGCTAAACCTGGATGGGCTTGTCCAATATTTTTAATAAGGTTCATAAATCCAGGAAGATTGTTTAGAAATTCCTTTTTCTTTGAGAGGGGCAGTGGAATAAAGGCTGAGCCTGGGCCACTGGGTATGAGATCTCTGGGTATGAGCTCCCCCTCTTTTTTAACAGCATCTCCTCCATTTCCTACTTTATCTCCTGCAAAAGTGGGTGAGATGAGCCCTGCCATTAAAAGTCCGATATAGAATAAGTTACGCATATTATTTACCTCCTGTATTGAGTCCCGCTTGATCTTTTACATTAGCTTCAGCCCTAACGTAGCCAGCAAAAACTCGAAAAAGATCAACAGTTTCTTCTTGGTCAATAATATCTGAGACAGTTCCATACATTGATGTTGTAAATGCAAGGGCACCATTAAAACGATTTGCCTTTAACTGTTCAGGGAAGCTTGCTTCTAAGACCTCTCTCGCTAATTCTGGTTTTTTAATCCAGATGACATCTCTGGGGTCTCCTTCGAATCCGGAAAGATGTGATGCGTTTCTCACTGCAACTTGAGCATCTTTATTATTTCCTAGGATAATAAAATGGACAGAGGGTACTTCCAATAGCTCTTTTAGTCTTTCTTGGTCTTTTTTTGGATATTCTCCACTTAAAATAGCAGTTTTATAAAGACGACTTTCTATAACAGGAAGGCTATTATATAACTCGGTCACAAGCTTTGAATAAGACATCACTCTATTTCTTATTTCATGGATCAAGTGAACCCATTCCCAAAGATCATGGGTATATTGTCTGACATCAATCATAACGGTATCACTGACTGTATTGTTAAATTGATTAAGGTATAGTTGCATTCCATTATCCCATCTAGAAAAAAGGTCAGGAACAACAGTTTCATCCCAAATCAACGCTTTTTTAGCAGCTTGAATTTCTGGATATACCTCTAAATCTATTAGGGTTAAAGCCAAACTCAAAATACTATGTTGTAATTGAAATGACTGTTCATAAAAAGTTTTATACTCTCTAGCTCCACCTTGAAATAGCTCGATCATTTCTAAGGCCTCTCTCTTTGGCATTTCACTCATGGCCGTTTTGTTTGGATGTGTCCACATCAATTGATGAGTAAGTTCCGATGCTTTACCGCTATGCACACTTTGAAAATAACTCATGGCCGTTTCAAAAAATCCGTGTGCTGATCTTATCCCCTGTATAAGATCATAGATCTGAGAAAAGGCTGCTTCATTATCTACGATGGTATTTACAAACTCATGAGACACGTCGTATTTTCTATCTTTCCCCATCAATCCCAATAATTCATGCAAAACAACAGCTTTCTTTTGAGTTTCTTCACTCCACCGACTTCTATTGATAATAATTTGTCCTCCTTCCAAATCTGTTTCATGAGGGTAACTAAAATTCATAGCAGTGAAATTTTCATGGGGTGGATCAAATTGCGCCTTGGAAGTAACATTGAGATTATCTATAAAGTTTTTAAATACAAGAAGGTCTATATCTTGCATTTTTTCAGGTAACATAGCTGGAGGGAGAGTTTTAAAGTAATCATACAAATCCATTGCTATATGCTTAAATTCCAAAGCCGTGCCATCCCCCCCATTTCCCACTTTATCTCCCGCAAAGGTGGGTGAGATGAGGCCCATTATTAAAAGTCCTATATAAAATAAGTTACGCATATTATTTACCTCCTCTTCAATATAGTTCACAGAAAAGCATGACAAAGGGTTCAAGCGTATTTGTTGAAAAGATTAATGTGCCAGACCTCTCCGCCAAAACGACATCATTGTTACCCAATAATTCAAGTTTTACCGCAACGGTCATTTCTATCGAGTCTTCTCTCAGGTACTCAGTTGCATTACGACGAGGTGAGAAAAAACCCTCAATATAGATTATTTTATGACGTAAGTCCTGTATGTTTTGAGACAACAAAAAGCGTTCTTTTGGATTCTGTTTTGAATCTAATGTTGCCCCAGAAATTTTAACAGGATTTGAGCGTGTTTCATCATATAAATAAGCATTGTAACCGAGTTGGACTCCCCTTAAACTTTCTCGATCTATAAAACTATCTATAAATCCCCCTTTTTCGAGACTTTTGGATGTAAGAATTGAGATCCTGAGATTTGTTTCTTGATGATCATCGGGTTTAACATCAACATATTTCTGCTCAGTTGGGCGATAACCGAAGAGAGCGTGAAGACTATTTAAAATTTTACCCTGGTCTGGTTCTTGAGAATATAAATACGCAACAAGTTCTCTAACGTCTCTTGAATCATTTAAAACTTTTTTCTTTCCATGAGCAAAGGTTGAAAATTCTCGGGCTGCCTTGTAAATAGATTCGTGTGTTTTTAAAGCGGCTTTACTGGTTAACGTAAAATGGTCATAGATTTCAGTGTCTCTCTCTAAAGTGCCATCTGGCCTATAATATGCCACCATCTCTAATCCACATCGAAGGTTCGGCGTGCTCATACTTCGTAATGTCTTCTTATAGTAGACTGCATAAATATCATTGGTTAAATTGATACCCATATCCAAAGGCAGATCGCTTGTTGAATTATCGATATGACGAGTGGCCTCTAAAATATCTAAATAAATTCTTTCTGTGAAATCACTTATAGAATTAAGAAGATTTTTGTCAGACAACTTTTTCTCTGGTTTTCCTACATTTCTTATTACCTCTAATGCAGACAAATGCTGTTCATTCACCTCTTTTGATGATTCTGGTATGGAAAGATCAAGGAATTCTTTACCTTCCCATAAATCAAGTAATTCTGAAGAAAAAACGCTGTTATCAGTCAAACTTCTACAAACAACAGCGCCTCCCCCATTGCCTACTTTATCTCCAGCAAAAGTGGGTGAGAGCAGGCTCATTATTAAAAGTCCACTATAGAATAAGTTACGCATATTATTTACCTCCTTTGCAAAGAATAATTAGTATTCACTTTGCCCCTGTAATAATCGTCCTTGTTCATCTAAAGATACTATCTGTCCTTCTTGAACAACGATTGTTTGCCCATCCGTAGTTTTAAATGTTGCGGACTGCGCTAACATTCCTTGTTTAACTTTATATCCAGGATAAAAGTGAATATATCTTCCTTCAAACCAATCATTTGTTTCTTTTTTTAGCCAAAATTTAGTTTTTTGATCTCCGACCAAAAAAGGAATCGCTATTTTTTCAAAGTACGTATTTCCCCAGAACGATTTCTGAGGTTCTGCAATGAAAATACCACTTTTTAATTCCCCTGTTTCGTAGAGCTCTACATACCCTGCAAATTTCAACTGATGCTCATCAATCGTAAAAGTTAAAGGTGTTTCATAAGAGATGGTTGCCATTTTTACAGTTTCATCTGAAAAAAAATCAACACGATTTGATCTAATATATATCCTTTGACCTCGACTCATTCCCCATCCTTTAATTTGTTTGGGATAATGCCTATCTGGTTCTATGGCTATCAGGCTACTTATGCCCCCATTCGGATAAAGGATTACAGTTAAGGGACGACTCCCCTTTCCCCATGGATTATCGACTGCGACTGTATTCAAAGAATAATTGGTGGATTCAAAAACTAATCCATTTTTATCATCTAAGGCCAAAACGACCGCTTTCAAACTACTATCTTGATAGAGCTGGATTTCTCCCCCATCATATGGGGCATAATCTTTTTCATTAATTCTGACCATGAGTGGTTTTTGTGGATCGGGAGAACTGGCCATGAAAGAATGAGGCTGTCCGTTATCATGAAAAGAAATAAATCCTGCCACATTTGCTTTTTGTCCTTGAACTTCGATAGAGCCACTTAAAATACAGCCACTTTTAACAACCATGCCATTATCAAAAAATTGAATGGGCCACATCTCTTCTTTGATGAATTGGTGATGGCATTCAAGTCTAGAAGAAGCATAAATAAAACCTTGATAATCAAATTTCTTAAAATCAATTGTCTTAAAAAAAGCAGCCATTTCTTTTGGCGTAAAAGTTTCAAATCGATGGGACATGAGATGAGCATTAAAATAACGGGTAGGGACAGAATCTTGATGCCCAAATTCTAATGCTTCTTCATAAATAATTTCATGAAGTATAAGAGCAGCTTTATTTGTAGAGTCTAGTTGTTTCCAAAGATCATTACTGACCAAATATCGTCTATCATCTGAAAAATGAGGAGTTCGTTGGACAATAATTTGTTCGACTTTACAGCCTTTTGGAAAAATTAAATGGTTAGAATCAGAAATATCTGGAAGCTCGGTATTATCTAAAAAGAGAGCGTTAGCGTCAAACTGCTTGGCTTTTTCTAAATACCTCTCTGCTCGGATAGACGAAATTCGCCCTAACCTTGAAAGAGCCAATTCCACTTTTTGAAGAGGAGACAAAGAAGCATCTCCCAAATCAAGTTCGATAGTCCAGCGCACTCTCCCTTCATAAATATCTAAGGCTTCAATCGAAGTAACTTCATTTACTGTATTCCGGCAAACCACGACATCTCCCCCATTTCCTACTTTATCTCCAGCAAAAGTGGGTGAGATGAGCCCTGCCATTAAAAGTCCGATATAGAATAAGTTACGCATATTATTTACCTCCCTTGACTTAATGGAAAAAGTTGAACACATAATCGATACACTTGATCAGGGGTGGAATCTTCTAAAAGACCACTTAATTCATCTTGAAATTTTCGAATCAAAACTTTTGCTTCAGCCAATTTCTTAGAATTAATGGCCATGGTGATTGAAGTAAAATCTCTTTCTTGAACGGGATCCGTTGTTAATGACTTTTGTGCGAGTTCCAAGCTTTGAAAATGAGATTTTTGTACAGATACATCTTTTGTGTCATCAGAGGTTCGATAACGTGGAACGGAACGCTTTAACCCACCCTTTTTATCTTTCTCAATGAGCCCCAATCTTTTTAATCGGGTCATGGCCTCTTTGGCTTCTTTCTGGGATATGCCAAGACGTTTAGATATCCATTGTGGGCTTTGTTTAAACCCTCGGGTTTTCATTAAAGAGAGAATGGCCAAATAATACCAATCTGAAATCACTCGAAACTGGTCTGACTGAAGTTGAAGATAATTGGGTTCTAAAGCAGTATTATTTAAGAGTTCTTTTTTTTGTTCAGGAAAAAGCCCAACAATCTCTGATTTTTCTTGAGGATCTAAGAGAAGTTTATCACAAATTTTTTGGGCTATCTTTTTAGAAACAAATCTTTTTCCATTCAAAATTTGAGAAACGGCCCCTGGGCTCATTCCAAGCCTATTTGAAAAAGCACGAAGTGAAAAGGCAGTGTTTTTTAATTGAAACTCTGTCAGTTTCGACTGAAGTACACTTTGTATAGCTCTTTGGTCATTCATGGTTGGGAAAGGCTATAACAGGGAAGTTTCAGAAACTCAATAGGGTAAAATAACAAAGTGTTTCAAGCTTTTGAAACACCTAAAGGGGATATAATTTTACGGAGTGACGATAAATTGAAGTGAGTGGGAGACAAAGGCTAATAAAGGTTCCCAGTAAATGCCAAAGACAAGGGTTGGAATAACCAAAAGAAGTAGCGCTATTGTATGAAGGGGGGTAAGCGCTACACTTTCGGAATCCTTAGATTTTTGTAAAAACATTTCTCGGACCAAATACGTATAGTAATAAAGCGAGATGACGGTATTTAAAATAGCAATAAGGAGTAGCCAATATAACTCTTTATGAACCAGTGCTGAAAATAAATATACTTTCCCAATAAATCCGCCAAAAGGCGGAATGCCTGTTAAAGAAAATAAAAATATGGCCAAAGAAACTCCCAATAAGGGAGATGTCCACCCCAATCCTTTAAAACTAGAAATTTCTTCATTTTTAAATTTGTTAGAAGCTAATCCTACGGCAAAAAAAGCACCAAAATTCATGAAAAAATAAATAGCTAGATAAAATAAGACGGAAGAAAGCCCTTGTTTATTTAAAACAATAAATCCCATGAGCATATATCCTGCGTGTGCAATACTGGAATACGCCAACATTCGTTTGGCATTTTTTTGCCGAAGAGCACTTAAATTTCCAATGGTCATCGTAATGGCAGATAAAATAGAAAGAATAAGTGCCCAATTGAGATTAGTCAGTTCATCCCACTGATTGGGAGTAGTTCCCATGTTGGCAAAAACGGTATAAAAAAAGCGAATGAAGACAGCAAATCCGGCAGCCTTGGGGGCTACGGTAAAAAAAGCGGCCGTTGGGGTGGGCGCTCCATGATACACATCCGGAGCCCACATATGGAAGGGAGCCATGGAAATTTTAAATCCAAATCCAAAAAGAATCATCAAAAGTACTGAATATAAAACCAAAGGATCTAAAAAGGCGGTCGATAAGGTAGCATTAATAGAATAAATATTTAAAGAGCCTGTGAGTCCATATAATAAAGACATCCCAAAAAGCATGGTCCCCGATGCAAACGCTCCATATAAAAGATATTTAATGGCTGCTTCATTAGATGCGGGGTGTTCTTTTCTAAATCCAGCCAGGGCATAAGAAACAATACTTACGAGTTCTAAGGAAAGATAAAGAGTGAGTAGATTTAAAGAAGAAACCAGCGTGCACATGCCTAGGGTAACAGAAAGGGTGAGAAGATAAAATTCAGCGGTTCTATTGGAGTCAATTTCATAGGAACGGTAGCTAAAAAGAAACGTAAAAAAAGTAGCAACAATGAAAAAGAGTTTAAAAAAGAGACTAAAAGGATCGTGGCTTAAGTGATTTGAAAAATAAAATTGAGGGGCATAGCTATATAACGTTCCCACTGCAAGAGCTGCAGCAGCAAGTCCCACCAGAGCCGTTAAAAATGTCAGAAAATTATTCCGAGAAATCATGTGGATGATTAAGACAAAAGAGAGCGTCAACGTTAAGATGATTTCGCTAGAATAGAGCATTAAACTAGAGGTTAAATTACTCATTATTTACACAGATTGAATAACGGTTAAAAGTTTATCTAAAGTTATTTTCATTAAATCTAAAATAGGCATCGGAAAAACCCCTAAAAAAATGACCAATACGGCTAAAGGAACTAGGGTAACGAGCTCTCTAAAATTAATATCAGAGAGATCTTTATACGTAGTATTCAGAGGCCCTAAGAATATTTTTTGTAAAACCCACAGGAAAAAAGCAGCATTAATGAGAATACCAATCGTGGCTAGAATGGTGAGAGATGGATAGACTTTAAAAGATCCTAAAAAGACCAACGCTTCTGAAATAAAACTTGAAAGGCCAGGAAGTCCTAAAGAAGCAAAAAAAGCCAGAGCAACAATCGATGTGTAAATAGGAGCTTTAACTCGAAGCCCACCAAATCCATCAATGCGTCTATGGTGAACACGATCGTAAATGACGCCTACTAATAGAAAGAGCATGCCGGTAGTAATGCCGTGGTTAAACATTTGAAAGACAGCCCCATTGATTCCTTCAACGGTAAAGGCGGCCATTCCTAAAAGCACGTAGCCCATGTGGTTAATGGAAGAATAGGCAATGAGTTTTTTCCAATCATTGCCTCCTTTTTCTTGAGGAAGCGTAATTTGAGCCATCGCACAAAAAGCACCATAAACAATATTAATAAGTCCTAAAATGGCCAAGGCATAAGAAAACCAATAGGTTTCTTGGGGTAAAATAGGAAAACTAATTCGAAGCAGTCCATAAGCACCCATTTTTAAAAGCACTCCGGCAAGAATTACTGAAATCGGAGTAGGAGCTTCTACGTGGGCCAGCGGTAACCATGTATGAAAAGGGAAAATAGGGACTTTAATCGCAAAGCCAATAAAAAGAAGAATAAATAAAATCTTTTTAAAAAGAGCAATGGTGATAGGCAATCCAAAAATGGTTAAATCTTTTATTTTTAAGATTCCAGGCCTAGCCAGTTCTACTAAATCAAACGTATGCGGATCAGAGTAAAAATAAAAGGCTAACATGACAACGAGCATTAAGACAGAACCAAAGAGGGTATATAAAAAGAATTTAATAGCAGCATATTCTTTTTTAGGACCTCCCCAAATGCCAATGAGAAAATACATAGGCAAAAGCATGAGTTCCCAAAAAATATAAAAAAGGAAAAAATCAAGGGCAACAAACACACCCATCATGCCGGCTTCTAAGAGAAGAAACATTGTAAAGTAGCCTTTTACACCTTGAGTAATACCCCACGAGGCAAAAACACAAAGGAAAGAAAGAAGTGCTGTCAATAAAAGCATGGTGATGGAAAGACCATCGGTTCCGATATAATAATGGATATTAAAAGTGGGGATCCAAGAAAATTTTTCTACAAATTGAAAGCCAGCTTCATTGCGATTAAAAAGTAAAAAAAGTTCTGCAGCGATGCATAAGGGGAGAAACGTGAATGCTGCTGATGTCCAGCGGATGAGAGAAGGACGATTGCTGGGGAGCAGTAAGATAATTAATATTCCTATAACAGGTAAAAAGACGATTCCTGTCAGTAAATGATCCATGATGATATTTGGCAATGTCATATATCTCTCCTCATAAAATAAGCGTTAGTAGAATTAATAATACACAGACAGACCCTAGTCCTACCAAAATATATTGTTGCACTTTCCCAGTTTGAATTTTTACCGTTTGTTTCCCTGAAGCTCCCACCATTTGTCCTGTCCCATCGACTAAGAGCTCATCAATAACTCGATTATCAAAATTGCCAGAACCTCTTGATGTTTGAATGGTCACGGGAGCCCAGCCATCCACCATCACTTGATCAATAACTCGGTTATCAAAATGAGCTAAAAGATTATTCAGACGAACGACATTATTTAAAATAGCCCATTCATAGAGTTCATCAATCCAATAAAGGTGGATGAGGGTGTTATAGATATATTTAAAACGTTGAGCCAGAGTGTCAGGGTTTAAAACTTTTTTCATATACATAAGATATGAAAGTAAAATGCCACTTCCAGCCACAAAAAGAGAAAGAACGGTGGCCAGATGATGTATGTTTTCAGGTATTTCTTCTTGTTCAATCCAAAAATGAAGGGGCGTAAATACAATGGCAAAAGATGAAAGACTTAAAATAATTAAAGGAAGCGTCATATTAAAAGGGCTTTCATGTGCATGTTCAAATTTTTTGGAGTCGCGAGCGGTGCCAAAGAAAGTCATAAAAATAAGTCTAAACATGTAAAAGGCCGTTAAAGCCGCAGCGGAAAATCCAAAAATGGGGATTAAAAAGTGATTTGGATGATTGGAGACAAAAGAAAGTGTTCCTCCCAAAATCATGTCTTTACTAACAAAGCCAGAAAAAAGAGGAACGCCTGAAATGGCCAATGTAGCAATGAGCATGGTGACAAATGTAATGGGCATTTTTTTGCGAAGTCCCCCCATTTCTCTTAAATCCTGCGTGTGAAGTGCATGAATAACACTTCCTGAACATAAAAAGAGGCATGCTTTAAAAGCAGCATGTGTGACCAAATGAAAAAATCCGGCTATGGTTGCCCCAACACCTAGGCCCATCATCATATATCCCAGCTGACTGACCGTCGAATAAGCCAATACTTTTTTAATATCGTTATGGGTTAAGGCCATCGTAGCTGAAAAAATAGCGGTAAAGGCGCCTACATAGGCAATGCAGGTTAAAGCTTCTGGGGTAAAAAAAGGAAACATGCGGGTAACCAGATAAACTCCTGCTGCCACCATTGTAGCCGCATGAATCAGAGCAGAAACAGGCGTGGGGCCTTCCATGGCATCTGGGAGCCAAATGTGAAGGGGAAATTGGGCCGATTTTCCAACAGCACCCATAAAAATGCATAGTCCCGCCAACGTTAGAAGAGAAAGACCCAAAAATTCACCGTTAAAAGAACTTTTGGAAAGAAAAGAAAAAATATCTTCAAATTTTAAAAGTCCATTGGTTTGAAAAAAGATAATTAAAATTCCAATAAACATTCCTACATCCCCAACGCGCGTGACAATAAATGCTTTTTTACTGGCATTGGCAGCAGAAGGTTTTTCAAACCAAAAACCAATGAGAAGATAAGAAGAAAGTCCAACCAATTCCCAGAAAACATAAAGAGCAAAAAGATTATCTGAAAGCACAAGCCCAATCATCGAAAAAGAAAAGAAAGAAAGATAAGCAAAAAAACGACTATATCTGGGATCCCCCTGCATGTATCCGGTGGAATAAAGATGAACGAGAAAGCTTACCGTTGTAATGACCAAAAGCATGAGAATAGTAGTGCTGTCTAAAAGGATTCCCATTCCTAAAGAAAAACTGGGTAAAGCAATCCATGGCCAAGACATGACCCACTTAAAATGGGCGTTTTGGGAGTGTACAAAATCTGAAAATAAAAAGAGAGTTAAAACCCAAGAAATAAAAATAGCGCCTAGAGATACCCAATCGCCTTTTCGAAAGAGCTTTTCCCCCATAAAAAATTGAATTACAAAACCTACCAAAGGAGAAAAAAGAATGGCCGAAATAATAACAAGCATAGGGTCTAAAGTTGGGAAAAGTTTTACAATAAAAGGATCTAGCATTTTAAATCTTTAACCTCTTCAATATCGATGGTTGCTTTATTTTGGTAAATTCTTAGCACAATGGCCAATGCTACGACCACTTCTGCAGCGGCAATGACAAAAATGAATAAGGCAAAAATTTGTCCTGAAAAGTCAGAAGCAATGTATTTTGAAAAGGCCACAAAGTTAATTCCACAGGCATTCATCACGAGTTCAATGCCCATCAAAATTCCAATAGAATTTTTCCGAGAAATAATCCCAATAATACCAAGTACAAACAAGATAGAAGATAAAATTAAGTAGTGGTGTAGTTCGACGGTCATTTGCTCCTCGCTAAAATGATGGCTCCAATTAAAGCCGCTAACAATAAAACAGAAGCCAGTTCAAATGGCAGTAGATACTCTGTTAATAGTAAATTTCCTAAAGCTGCAGTCGTGGGAAGGGGACCTTCTTCTGAAAGAGTTGTGTTCCAGTGAACCGTTGTAATGAGTTTAATGAGAAATCCCAAGAGCAATATACCAAAGAGGGTAGGGAGTATTTTTTTCTTTTTTTCATCTTGAAAGGTCATTCCATAAATATTTTTAGAAAGCATAACGGCAAATAAAATAAGAACTAGAATGCCCCCTACATAAATTAAAACTTGAGTGGCAGCGATAAAATCTGCTCCTAAAAGTACATAAATTCCTGCAACGCCAAAAAAAGAACCAAATAAAGACAAGGCAGCATAGAGGATATTGGGATGAAAAACAGTGACAATGGCTGGAATGATAGTCACAGCGGCAAATACATAAAATAAACTATCGTATGAAGTCATGATACAAATAATCCCAAAATAAGTTCAGGAATTCCTTTTCCTTTAAATAGCACCATCCAAAAGGCAGTTCCAATAAGACAGGCAAAAGAAAAGGGAACAAACACTTCCCAACAAAGTTTCATCAGCTGATCCACCCGATACCGAGGTAATGTCCAACGAATCCACATCATCGTAAGGAGTAGTAGAATAGATTTTGTCATAAAGACCATGATTTGAAGAGGAATTCGAAGTCCCAAGGTTAAGGAGGAAAGATCAAAAAAGGGAAGATGCCACCCTCCTAAAAAGAGAGTGGTTGCAACCGCACAAATAATAAAGCACTCAGCGTATTCAATGAGAAAAAAGATGGCAAATCGCATGCCACTATATTCAGTATTATAGCCTGAAACCAGTTCCGAATCTGCTTCTGGGATATCAAAAGGGGTTCGATTAGCTTCTGCCAGAGCTGCTATATAATAGATACAGGCTGAAATAAATAAGAAGGGGTTATGAAAAATATTCCAGTAAAAAGGGCCTTGCATTTTTACAATTTGAGCCATGTCCAAAGTTCCCGTGACCAAAACAACGGTTAAAATACTTAAAGCAACAGGGATTTCATAAGAAACTACCTGGGCAGCGGCTCGAAGTCCCCCCAAGAGAGACCATTTGTTATTGGATGCCCATCCTCCTAAGATAAGTCCCAAAGTAACCATAGAGGTAATAGCCAGGAGATAAAAGATACCAATATTGAGATTGGCCAAAATAACATTATCAGCAAAAGGAATAACGGCATAGGCACAGGCACCACTTATAAAAATAAGCATGGGAGAAAGAATAAAAAGTTTTTTATCAGCGTTGGTAGGAATAATATCTTCTTTAAGAAGAAGTTTTAATGCATCGGCAATCCACTGCAAGATTCCATAGGGGCCAACCACATTGGGACCAATGCGGGCTTGAATATCTCCTGCAATTTTTCGTTCAACGTAAACAGCCACTCCGGCAAAGGGAAATAAAAAGAGAAAAAGAAGACCAAAAATAGCCACAATACTATAAAACCAAACCGGTAAGATTCCTAGGAGAGGCCAAGATTCAAATAATTCTTTTAAAAATTCAGGAAGTGATGTCATTTTAAGTCATCCCCGCGAAAGCGGGGATCTATTTGTTTTTTTTGTAAACCCTTAATCCATTCAAAATCGCCTTTTGTCCAGGCGTAGACAAATCCAATTAGTAAAATAGCAATAAAAAGAATAATTTCACTAAAAATGAGCACTCCTTTGGCTTGAGAAGAAGTAACCCATTGACGAAATGTTACAGCCACTGGAAACATAAAGGCAATTTCAACATCAAAAATCAAAAATAAAATGGCGATCACATAAAATCGTAAATTAAATTGAACCCAAGAGTTTCCTTTAGGAAGTTCCCCGCACTCATAGGTAGATAGTTTTTTAGGATCCGGATTGGCCGGGCGGAGATATCGGCCTACCAAAAGAATAAGAGGAACCATACAAGCACCAATGATTAAGAAGAGAAGAATGGTTGTAAATTGCGTATACATGGGTATTTCTTTGGCCTCTTCCTCCGGATGTAACGTAAGTAAAAAATGTTGTCAATGAAGTTCACTAAAAGTAAGATGCCCGGGATGAATAAATTCGTGTGTATTTTTATATTGCTTTTAAGTGTGACTTTGGTGGCACAAGAAAAAACGCCTGACTTTCAAAAATTATATGAAAATGCCCAAAAAGGATCTTTAGAAATTACGGAAGAAGATAAGGAAATTAGTCAGCGTTATGTGTGGATATTTGTGACTGGCTTTTTAAATGAAGGAGCCGGTTGGATGGGCCGATATTTTGGAGATAATCGTGATCGATTAAAAGAATATGTTCCCGGTGAGGAAGTCTATATTTTAAGACCCAGTTCAAGCAATTCTGTTGAAGAAAATGCAGGAATTCTTCTCAAACAAAGCCAAGAAATTTATGAAAGACATCATAAAAAACTCATCATGATGGCTCATAGCAAGGGAGGGCCGGAAGTTTTAAAGATGCTGTATCATGAACCTCAAAAAACTTCTCAGATGATAGCCGCTGTGCTTACGATTCAAGCTGCTTTTGGAAGTGAAATAGCTGATTTTTTTATGGGGGATCCTTCCCGAGCCGAAGAGAAAAATTCTTTGGTTAATTTTTTCCCTTTTGGGGAAGAAGGGTTAAAATCCCTAACCACGTACGAGTCTGATCGAATTTTTTCTAAAGAGGTTATTGATGCTTTAGCCAGGCATCCCGTCCCTATTTATTTTTTACGAACCAGCCAAAAAGTAGGGATGTCTATTGGAATTGGTTGGGGAGCAAAATATTTAGATACTTTTGGTGACAATGATGGAATGGTAACAGTTCAGCGGCAAAAACTATTAAATGTGGGAACAGATTTGGGAATTATAGATGCCGATCATGCCGATACGGTCTTAGAATCGCCATCTAGCAATACCCCATCCTCTTTTCGCTATCATTTAACCGATGCTATTTTTGCTTATTTAATGAGGCGTGCGGACTAAATGGTTTGAAAACCCAACTTATGTGCAATTTTTTTTTGACGTTGATCTGCTGTTAAGAAAAGAAGTTCTTTGGCGCGAGGATCTAAATATAATGCACAGGCTAAATGATAAGCATCTGCGCCTCTACAATAGTCTATTTTAAAAATTTGTTGATACTCCAGTGCAAGGCTTCGATCAGGTGTAATCATGGTGATAGGTTCAATAAATAGGGAAGCTTTCGATGGATTTATTTTTTCTCGGGTTGCAACTGCTAGAATTTCAGCCTCAATCAAATTGGAGCTGATAATTTCATCTGCCTTTTTAAGATATTGACGATAGGTAGCATGGGCTTCTTCTTCGAGTAAAAGGCAGACGATGGCTGAGCTATCACAATAGAGGACGTTCATCGATCTTCCAGGAATCTTTCGAGGCCACCTAAAACTTTGGTCCCCTTAGGAAACGTTTTGGATTTGGCGCGAATGAGTAGGCCACATTCTTCTAGATTTTTAAGTCGCTTGAGAGCAGATTCTCCCTCAGAAATGGGAATAACTTTTGCAATCGGTTTTCCTCGTTCAGATACGGTTACCGTATGCCCCTGCTTTACAATGCGAAGCAGCTTACTTAAGTGTGCTTTAGCTTCATAAATAGAATAATTTCTGGCCATGACAGTAGTATCTCATACCTAGACAGACTAGTCAAGTATGGTTGGGGTGTTTATTTCTTTGCGGCGAGTTCTTCATTAATGACTTCTTCAATGGCTTCTTGAGGGAGATTGCCTACTAAAATTTTTCCATTTACAAAAAGTGTGGGAGTGGATCTCACCCCGGCTTCTTGAGCTTCCAACATCTCTTTTTGGACTTTGGCAAATTTTTCTCCACTATCTAAGCATTGCTTAAATTTAGTCATATCGAGCTTTAGGGACTCTGCATGTTTTTCAAGATTGGTACGATCCAAAGCCTGTTGGTTTTCAAAAAGTTTATCATGATAAGGCCAAAACTTTTCTTGGTCATGTGCACACAAAGAAGCCTGATGCGCCAGCGGTGCATTGGGATGACGACTCAAAGGGAAGGCTTTAAAAGTTAAGTTTACGGTATGCCCATATTTTTTGAGCACTTTATCTAAAGTTTTGACTAACCCACTGCAAAAAGGGCATTCAAAATCAGAAAATTCTACTATTTTTACTTTAGCATTTTCTTTTCCATACAAGGGTGCAGGGGTAAGATTTAAAGCAATTCTAGGACGTTCGGGTTTATCTAAATATACTTTAGCTCTGGCTTGATTTTTTAACCGGTCTAAGTATTTTTGGAGTGCTTCATTATAGCGTTCATTTTGCAGAAAACTTTTAATTCTTTCAGAGTATTGTTCTTTGGTGCCTTTTAAATATTCTTTTTGTTGGTTATAAAATTTATCAATATCTTTATCAGATACTTTTTTAATATTTCGTTGAACTTCTTTTTCAAGAAGGTCTTGGACAGAGATTTTTTTACGGGCGGCTTCTTTTTCTAAGACAATATTGCCGATCATTTCATCGAGTTTTCGTTTCTTTAGGCTATAAATATTTTTTTGAAGTTCATAAAGATCAATGCTTAATTCCTTTTGAACTTCGGCTTCGGTGATTTTTCGTCCATAGACTTCGGCGACTACCTTTTCAGGAGTGCCTTCACAAGAAGCATCGGTTTTTGTCGCTTCCTCTGCCAAAGACAGGTGAGAGGAAAGAAACCATAGGAAAGAGAAAATAAAGAGTGTTTTTTTCATAGTAAAAAACATTATCAGATAGAAGGGGAGTCCGAGTCAATAACTTTCAACTGGATAACTACGGCCAATTTTGTTAAAAATGAACTTATCTGGAGAACAAAAAAGATACGGCAGGGGTGGTTGTTAGTGGATTAAAGGGGGGAAGTGTATCTTATTGGCTCTCCAAATTTCTAAGAGATCCCTCGTCTTCGTCTCGGGATGACAGAAAAAAAGCGCTTTTAATCATTGCCAATTCTTCTATACAGGCTGAAGAACTTGTAGCGGATTTTTTATTTTTTTCTCCGCAGCGTAAAGAAGAAGTGGGTTATTTCCCAGCCTGGGAACCTCATCCCTTTGATACTTTTTCACCCCATCCAGATATCGTCATTGCCCGGCTAGAAATTTTATATCGATTGCTTCAACGTAAAGACATGTGTGTGGTGACCACGATTGAGGCTTTGTCTCAGCGATTAATCCCCCAAGAAATGCTGATGGAGCAAACGGTCTTTTTAAAAAAAGAAGAAGAAATAAACCGAGATCAATTGTTTTTAAAACTCATAGAAAGTGGGTATAGCCGGGTAACAACCGTAGAAGATCGGGGGACGTTTTCAGTGCGTGGGGGAATTGTAGATATTTTCCCGCCTTTAACCCAAAATCCTTTTCGACTAGAGTTTTTAGGCGATATTATTGAAACCATTCGGTTGTTTGATGCTTCCTCTCAGCGATCTGAAGAGGAAGTTTCTCAAGTTTCTATTATTCCCGTTCGAGAAATTATTTATACCAAAACCACTCAACAGTTGGCCATGGATCGAGTGAAACAAAGTGCGGATGAAATGGGAGTGGCTAAGCTAAAACGGGATCAGATTGTAGAGTATTTAGAACATCGTGTTTATTTTCCAGGGGTTGATTACTATCTTCCTTTTTTCTACTCAAAAACAGATCATTTTTTAGATTATTTTTCAGATTCTTTTAATGTGGTTTATCTTGATAAAACTGCCATTCAAAAAAACTTAGAAGAATTTGAGAAAGAATGTCAGTTGGACTATGAAAAGGCCATTGAGCAAGGACGCATATCTTGTAAAGTAGCAGAGTTTTATGTGCCCTCTGAAGAGTGGGCGAAGAAGATTTTACCTCAACCGTATTGGAATATTTCTCCTTTAGAATTTTTAGAAGGAAAATCTTCGGTCCTTGCGTTAAAAACCCAGGACAATGATGACATTCGCCACGATTTAAAACGTCTTAAAATAACCAGTCTTGAAATTCTTCATCCTTTGGCTGTCAAATTAAAATCTTTAAGACAAGAAGGATGGGCCATCTTCTTTGTGGCACATACTCAGGTACAACGAAAACGCTTTCGAGAACTTATGGAGCATTATGGGCTTAGATTTTTTGAATTAAAGAGTGTGTTTTCGATGGAATCCATAGCTCAAGCAAAGCAAGATCAATCTTTTTTAATGTACGATGTGGTGTTGGTGTCTGGAATTCTTTCCAAGGGATTTCGATTTGAAGAAGAAAAAATAATGTTTATAGCGGAAGAAGAAATTTTTGGAGAGAGAAAGAAAATTCCTAAAATTTCCATTTCTAAAAAAGCCCCCTTTGTTACCAATTTAGCTGAACTTATCGTTGGGGATCCCCTGGTTCATGTGGATCATGGGATTGGGCTTTACCAAGGGTTGACTCGTCTTAAAATTGATGAACATGAAAGCGATTACATGGTTATTGAATATGCTGGAGGGGATAAACTGTATTTACCAGTGCATCGGCTTAATGTCGTTAATCGTTATTCGGGTGCAGATAAAAATAAAGTTAATTTAGATAAACTGGGCGGCAAGGAATGGATTAAGACAAAGAAAAAAGTAAAACAAGGGATTCAAGAAATTGCTCATGAACTTTTAAATATTTATGCCACGCGAAAAACGTATAATGGTTTTTCGTTTGGCCCAGCAGATTCTTATTTTCATGAGTTAGAAGCCACCTTTCCGTATGAAGAAACGACTGATCAGTTTAAAGCCATTGAAGAAGTACTTTCTGACATGTGTTCTTCTAAACCCATGGATCGAATTATTTGTGGCGATGTGGGATATGGAAAAACAGAAGTGGCCATCCGAGCGGCTTTTAAAGCGGTGATGGATAAAAAACAAGTAGCTGTTTTAGCACCCACGACGTTGCTTGTAGATCAACACCATCGTGTATTTATGAAGCGCCTGGAACAATTTCC
This sequence comes from Deltaproteobacteria bacterium GWA2_38_16, assembly GCA_001797335.1. Classification (GTDB taxonomy): domain Bacteria; phylum Bdellovibrionota; class JACOXK01; order 2-02-FULL-40-11; family 2-02-FULL-40-11; genus 2-02-FULL-38-15-A. The sequence goes on along the minus strand of MGPE01000009.1, from coordinate 47,148 downwards.
GGTGACGGTTGATGCATTAAGCCGATTTAAAAATAAAAAAGAACAACTTAAAACCGTTCAAAAATTAAAAAAGGGAGAAGTCGATATTATTATTGGAACCCACAGACTTTTATCTTCTGATGTGGAATTTTTTGATTTGGGACTTCTTATTATCGATGAAGAGCAGCGTTTTGGAGTGGTACATAAAGAAAAAATTAAAAAAATAAAAAAAACACTGGATGTTTTAACACTTTCAGCCACCCCCATTCCTCGGACTCTTCACATGGCACTATTGGGAATTCGAGATATCAGTATTATTAATACCCCTCCGCAAGATCGGCTTTCTATTCGAACCTATTTGACGCAGTTTAATGATGAAACCATTCGAGAAGCCCTGCTTCAAGAGATTCATCGAGGAGGGCAAGTCTTTTTTATTCATAATCGGGTAGAAACCATTGCGGGTGTGACCAAACATCTTCAAAAGCTCGTCCCGGAGGCCAAAATTCATTTTGCGCATGGGCAAATGAAAGAATCATCAATTGAAAAAATCATGCTCGATTTTTTAAATAAAGAATTTCAAGTATTAGTCTGTACTACCATTGTTGGGAGTGGAATTGATATTCCATCTGCCAATACCATTATTATTGATCGAGCCGATACTTTTGGGTTGGCACAGCTCTATCAACTTCGAGGCAGAGTAGGGCGCTCACGAGAACGAGCCTATGCGTATCTTTTAATTCCGGAAGAAGGGCGATTATCGGACGATGCCAAGAAACGTCTTCAAGTAATTCAAGGAGCCTCGGAACTGGGATCTGGATTTAAAATTGCCAGTCACGATTTAGAAATTAGAGGTGGAGGAAATATTTTAGGAAAAGATCAGTCCGGTATGATTTCAGCTATTGGATTTGAACTTTATACGGATCTTTTAGAAGAAACCGTTCGGGAATTAAAGGGAGAAGACATCAAAGAAGCTATTGAGCCTGAAATGAATATTAAAATTGCTGCTTATATACCCCAAGATTATATTTCAGAAATGGGAGATAAAATTTCTTTTTATCGACAGTTGGCCTCTCTGGAATCTGAAGAAGAACTTCAAGATATTGAAGCAGAAATGAAAGATCGCTTTGGTGAACTTCCTTCCCAAGTATATAATCTCTTTGAACTGATGGCGATCAAGTTTTATTTAAAAAAATTACATGTAAAAGCTCTTGATTTTGGAAATCAAAAAGCGGTGCTAACATTTTCTGAGACAACCCCATTAGATCCTCAAGTTTTACTTACCTTCATTAAAAAAGATCCAAAGCACTATCAATTAAAAGTGGATAATAAATTTGTTGCATATCTAGAGGACTGGAAACATATTCTGCCCTTCGTTAGAAACTTAACGAGTGTTATTTAATCCATGACCAATAAAGAATTACATAAAGAAATGATTCGAATTGCTATTCCTGTATTTATTGGCAATTTAGGATTTTTACTATTTGATATTATCGATATTTTTTGGATTTCTTCCTTGGGCACAGATACGGTAGCTGGAGTGGCATCTGCTGGATTTTTAGATTGGGCCTTGGGATCCTTTATGGGAGTCACTTATGTGGGATGCAGCAGTCTTATCTCTCAAGCGGTTGGGGCTAAAAATCAAAAAATGGCATTTGATGTGGCCAGAGAAGCCATTCAGTTGAGTCTTTTCATTGCACTTTTTTTAATGCTCCTTTTATTTTGTGTAACTCCTTCACTACTTCTTTGGATGGGGCTTAATCCCTCGGCCTTTCAGGCAGGGTATAATTATTTTAAAGTCATTATTTTGGGACTTCCTATTTTTTATATTTTTATGCTTACGGGGCAAATTTTTTATGCCCATGGAGATTCAAAAACAGCCGTGGGAATTTTATCTGTGGCCTTGGTTTTAAATGCGATTTTAGATCCCTTTTTTATTTTTGGGTGGGGACCTTTTCCTAAATGGGGAGTGAGTGGGGCTTCTTTTGCTACAGTTTTAAGTTTCTTTTTAAGTCTCTTTTTGCGTTTTTGGTTTTTAAGACGAAAAAACTATATTGATTCTTTAAAAACATTTTTTACGTTTAGCACAACATATTTTTATAAAATTTTAAGTATTGGAATTCCAACTGCCTCTGCACGAGTCATTTGGTCTATGGTTTATCCCCTACTGTCTACGATTATTACTCGTTTTGGGATGGAGCCTTTAGCTGGAGTGACGGTAGCACATCGGGTAGAAGGCTTTGCCTATTTTGCTGCAGGTGGATTTTCAACCGCTGTTTCAACCTTAGTGGGACAAAACACGGGTAGACGAGATTTTGAAATGGTGAAACGTATTGCTTATGAAGGGCGATTTTTAATTACCGCGGTCATTATTCCTTTAAGCCTGATGTTTCTTCTCATTCCAGAATTTTTAGTACGTTTTGGCGCCAATGATCCCCAGGTGATCTCGTTCGGCGCTTCGTATTTAAGAATCATTGGAATTTTAGAACTTTTTTTAGGATGGGAGATGATTTTTGAAGGGGCTTTTAATGGAATAGGGAAAACGCGTCCTTATATGCTTATTTCTATTCCCCTCACTCTGGGGCGATATCCGCTGGCATATTTTTTTGTAAATATGTGTGGTTTTGGTGTGTCTTCCATTTGGTGGGCCATTTCTATATCGACAGGACTAAAGGGATTGCTTTTAAGCCTTAGGTTTAATAGGTTGATGTCGAAGGAGCATGAAACATGAAAAATAGATTTCACTATATTTTGGGATTATTTCTAATAGGGGCGATGAGTTCTGCTCAAGCGGCTAAACCCACTCAAGTAGTTGCAGAAGTGAATGGGCAAGCCATTACGCTTGAGCAATTTAATCAGCGATATAATTGGTATGTGGAGCGGTTTAAATTTAAAATGCCCAAAAAAGAATTTTTAAAAAATCTAATTGATTTAGAAGTTTCTTCTCAAGAAGCTATGAAGCAAGGTGTTTCCAATGAAGAAAAAATGAAATACGACTATAAAGTACTTTTATCTCAGCATCTTTTAGAAAAAGAAGTCTATGGGCAATTTGATAAAATTAAAATTTCAGATAGAGATTTAAAAAAATCTTTTAAAGAAAGTCCAGAAATTCGGGCCAGTCATATTTTATTTAAGTTAGAAGCCAATGCCGATGCCAAAAAAGAAGAAGAGATAAAGAAAAAAGCACAAGAGATTTTGGATAAAATTAAAAAAGGGGAAGATTTTACGGAGCTTGCTAAAAAATATTCTGAAGGTCCCTCGGCTAAAAATGGAGGAGATTTGGATTTTTTTACGAGGGACAGTATGGTTCCAGAATTTTCTGAAGTTGCTTTTAAGCTTAAAAAAGTAGGGGATGTGAGTGATCTGGTGAGAACCAAATATGGCTATCATATTATTAAACTCACCGGGGTGCGCGATTTTAAAAGTGCAGATAAGAGAAGGCTTGAGAATCAAATTCGTGTGCAAAAACAAAAGGAAATTTACGAAGGATTTTTTTCTAAACTCAAAAAGAACGCCAAAATCACCATTAATGAAAGCTTAATTCAAGACTAATAAACATCAGGACAGGAGATGTCTTCCTAGTATTTCTTCGTGGCTCGGCCCCGAAGGCCTGCGCTTTACCTCAGAAATACTAGGAAGACATCTCCTGTCTAAGAAGTCCTATTTAGCACACAAAAACATGAATTGTTTCGTAAAATTAAGTGGAAATAGGTATTTTGCCAAAAGATCTCGCAGGAATTTTTTAAAAGATTTTAGTTTAATCTGTCCCTTGTTCCATTGAATGAGCTCTGGGACATCTTCAAATTTATACGTTTTTAAAACTTTTAGACCATTTTCTTGAATAAGTTTTATCCAATCGCTTTTCGTAAGATGTAAATCATACGTTTGCCAAGAATCTTTTAGCCCGCCTCGCCAAAATACTTCTACAATATGTCTCCATTGAAAACTATTGGGAACAATAATCAACGCTTTTCCCCCCTTTTTAAGAACACGAGACATTTCACTTATTCCCATCTGGGGATGTTCATAATGTTCAAGGGAACCACAGTTTGTAGCCATATAGAAGGTATCATTTTTGAAAGGGAGTTTTTCACCATTAAAAAGGATAAAATTTGTTTTTGGGCAGCGTGCTTTAGCAAGATCCAAGGCAGTTTTTGAAAAATCTCCTCCAAAGGTTTTAAGCGTGAGATCTTTTATTTCTTGAAGTAGTCTTCCGCTGCCACAGGAAATATCTAAAAACTTAAAATGGTCATCCTGAGCATAGCGAAGGATCTCTAGTATTTTTAAAATGGAGCGGTAATTAGAAGGGTGATCTTGAATGTCTTTGGTTTTAAATGTTTTATCATAAAACTCTTGGCGGTCTTTAAGATGGTATTGGGAAGCAGGAGCGTGTTTCATATGAGAGACTAAAAATATCCTAACCAATAGAGGAGTGGCTCTCCGTAAAAAAGAGAAGAAAGAGCTCCTACGGCTAAAAAAGGACCAAAAGGTAACGCCGATTTTAAATCTTGTCTTTGTATAAGGATAAGGCCAATCCCCACCAAAGATCCTGCAATTGAGCTAATAAAGAGCACTAAAAAGACAAATTTATATCCTAAAAAAGCACCTATCATGGCGGCTAATTTAATATCTCCTCCTCCCATACCTTCTCGTCCAGTAAATTTGAGATATAGATACGCAATAATAAATAAAACGCCTCCTCCCAGTAAAATACCCAGACTGGAGTCTATATAAGAAATTTGTAAAAAATGAAAGGAGAGGAGAAATCCTAAAATCGTTCCTCCGATACTGATAGAATCTGGAATAATACGATAGTGAATATCAATGACAGTTGTAACCAGAAGTGCTGAGACAAAAATAAGGTATGCAAATCCCTGCGTCCTAAATCCAAATTCATGAAATACCCAAAGCGCAAGAAAAGCTGTGATGAGTTCTATGAGGGGGTATTCAACAGAAATTTTTTCCTTACAAAATTGGCACCGTCCCAAAAGATAGAGATAACTTAAAATAGGGATGAGATCATACCACGGAAGTGTTTTGTTACAGTGTCTACAATGAGAAGAAGGCCAAATAATGGATTCTTCTTTTGGAAGACGAACGATACAAACATTTAAAAAACTTCCAAGGAGTGCCCCAAACATCAAATAGAAGAAATTACTCCATTCCATATTTTTCAAGTCGGTATCGCATCGATCTAAAGCTAATGCCTAAAAGCTTAGCTGCTTTTTTCTTTACCCCTCCGGCTTTTTTCAATGCTTTTTCAATAAGATCTTTCTCCAGATTTCCCACAATTTCTTCTAGATTAACTCCATCGGTTGTCACCGATAAGTCTGAATGAGAAGCTCGCCTGCTTAACAATGCACCCGGATGAAAAATAACCGGTGGCAAACTTTCTGGCAAAATAGCCGCTCCTCTTTCCAAAGATACCGTTCGCTCAATAATATTCTCAAGTTCTCTCACATTTCCAGGATAATCGTACTGGCTCAGAGCATCCATGGCTTCTTTAGAAATTTTCTTAATGTCTTTCCCAAGCTGCTTATTGAACTTTTCTAAAAAGTGTTGAGCTAAAATAGAGACATCTTCTTTCCTCTCGCGAAGCGGGGGAAGTTGGATGTGAATGACATTGAGCCTATAGTAGAGATCTTCTCTAAAATTGCCTTTAGATACTTCCTGTCCAAGTTCTTTATTCGTAGCTGCCATAATGCGGACATTCACCGTAATGTCTTCTGTGCCTCCGACTTTTCGAAAGGTTTTATCTTGCAAAACTCGAAGCAGTTTTACTTGAATATGAAGCGGTAATTCTCCAATCTCATCTAAGAAAATAGTTCCATTGTTGGCTACTTCAAAAAGGCCGAGTTTATCGGAAATAGCGCCAGTAAAGGAGCCTTTTTTATGCCCAAACATTTCACTTTCCATGAGGTTTTCTGGAATGGCTCCACAGTTTACCGTTACAAAGGGCTTATCTTTTAAAGGGCCATTATAATGAATGGCTTTAGCCACGAGCTCTTTTCCGGTTCCGCTTTCGCCGGTAATGAGCACATTGGTTTTGGTTTCACACACCCGCTGGATTAAATCATAGATCTTAAGCATGGATTGGGCACTTCCTACCAAATTTCCAAAGTTAAACTTTGCACCCAATTCTTTCTTTAAGAAAATATTTTCTCTGGCTAAGATCCTTTTTTCCAATGCCTTTTTAATGATGAGTTTAATTTCATCTATTTTAAAAGGTTTGGTGATGTAGTCATAAGCACCTAGTTTCATGGCTTCAACAGCCGATTCTGTGGAGCCAAAAGCCGTAATAACCAAAACCACGAGTTCTGGGTCAATTTCTTTGGCTTTGGCTAAAACCTGCATGCCGTGAATTTTAGGCATTTGAAGATCAGTAATGACCATATCAAAGCTTTTTTTCGTTAAAAGCTTAATGGCCTGATCTCCATCGGGGGCGGTAGCAATGTCATAGCCCTCTCGTTTTAGCATAATTTCCAAAAATTCCCTTAAGCTTTCCTCATCATCTACGACGAGAATTTTAGGTTTGTGATCGTCCATGGTACGTTCCTCCTTCTTAAGTTAATGGAAAAATCAACGTAAACGTGGTTCCTTTGCCCACTTTTGAATTAACGCTGATTCTTCCTTGATGGGCTTCGATGATTTTATGAACCATCGAAAGTCCAAGCCCCGTTCCTTTGGGCTTTGTTGTAAAAAAGGGATCAAAAATTTTTTTAATATTTTCTTCATCAATGCCTTCTCCGGTGTCTTCAATATCAATATAGAGCTGTTCATCCTGTGCATAACTTCGAATATTGATTTTCCCACCTTCTGGCATGGCTTGCGCTGCATTTAAGAATAAATTCCAAAAAATTTGTTTTATTTTTTCTTTATCGCCTTTAATTTCTAGATTTTTATTTTCAGGAGTAAATTTCATCTCAATGTGTTTTGAAGCTTGCTTATCCATGGAAAAAGCCATCAGGGTGTCTTCAATAATGTGATTAATTTTAAAGAGGGTTTGTTTTTTTTCAGAAGGTCTCACATAGTCTAAAAATTCGTTAACCAAAGAATTAAGCCGGTCTGTTTCTTTTAAAATAATATTCATGAGTTTTTTATTTTCGTCTTTTACCTCAATTTCACGGCTCAACATTTCAATAGATCCACTGACCGAAGCCAGGGGGTTTCTAATTTCGTGGGCAATGCCAGCCGCTAATTTTCCAATAGCTGCTAATTTATCGGTGCGTTGTACGTGTTGTTCCATTTCAATGGTTTTGGTGAGATCTTCAAATATAAGGATATTCCCGCACTTTTGATTATAAGCATCTTTTAAATCGGAAAGTGCAAAGCCCAACGTCAGTTCTATCGTAGAAGCATTTTTGAAATGAAAAATTTTTCGCACAGGAACTTCTTTTTTAGAGGGGGCTTTTTTAATCCAGTGTTTTTTAAGATCAGGGAAAATATCAAAAATATTCTTTTTATAAATCGTAGAAAAATGAAGGCCTGTTATTTTTTCAGCTGCCTGATTAAAATAAATAATATTATTTTGAAGGTCCGTGGTTAAAAGGCCACTGGTCATATTGTCAATAATGATTTTATTGAGATCTTCTAATTCTTTTACACTTTCTTCTTCTTCTTTAAGTCTCATGCGAAAGGTTTTAAATTGGTCTGAAAGATAGCCGCTTAACAGAGCCACTAAAAAGAAAGCAACATTATTAAAAAATAAGGTCATCAAATGCTTTTCTCTATTTTCAATGGGATCTAAAATAAGAAGCGTACTAAAACAAATGCTGCTAAAAGCGGCGGTGTAAAGAGAGCCAGTTTTAAGATACAAGATAGAAGAAAAGGCAATGGTAAAAAGATAAAGAAAGGTAAAGACGGCTTCTTGGGTGCCGGTAATATAAATAAGGGCCGTAATAAATAAAACGTCATAGGCAATTTGGCTCGAAATAAAGTAAGTGAGATCTTTTATTTTAGGCATAAGAAGAGTGCCTGCGATGGTAATGAAATAGGTAAAACCAATGAGGGAATAGATGGGTAAAAGATCCTGAGGGCGAATGACGGAGCTATCTTTAATTTGGTAGATAAGGGTGATGGTGAGTAAAAGGGTATTAACCACAGCCCTTAAAAACATAAACCATAGCGTATTTTCCTTAGCTTTGAGCTGAGGTAAGACACTTTTTAACTGAATGTTTTTAGCGAGAAGTTCCCCCCGCTTTTCCGGCATTCCCATATGTTCTAACTTCTTGTAATTACTATATTTTTTATTCTGTCATTAACATTTTCCACTTACGTACTGATATCACTTATCTATAATGGTAACTGCGGTGACACTTTTTGTCAACTATCTCTAGAATCTATTATTTTTAGAAAGAGCGTAGCAAATAAAAGCTGAAGTCCCATAATTAAAAAAGTAAAGCAGAGTAACCCTGTTCGTACCTTATTGAGTTCTCCAAAATGGGTGTGAACCCAGCTATATATAATAGATAGTCCCAGCAAAAAACCTACGCTTATACTGATCATACTGCTTTTTATTCCGTGAAGAGAAATAAAGCGGTGGATAACATGAAAAAGAACATCTTGGGAAGATTGATGTTTCTTGGCCAAAAAAGTTTTAGCTAGGAATAAAAAACTCAATATTTGAAAACTTAAAATAGTAGTGAGTGTTGCTGCCATCATATAATGGTAGTCAAATTTAAAAGTGCCGATTTTAAGAGGCCCCAGTGCCAATAGGCCAGAGATAGCGGTTCCTCCCATTAAACATAAAAATCCCGGAAGCATAAATCGTCGGGTGGAACTATAGGCCAAGATGAGACTTAAATGACGCCATCCATCACTAAAAGAATTTAGTTTTGATTTCCCTTTTCTAACAGAATAAGCAATGGGAACCTCTGCAATTTTTAAATGAACGTGTCTTGCTTTAATGAGCATTTCTGAAGCAAATTCCATCCCAGATGACGTTAGAGACATTTTTTGGTAGGCAGATTTTGTAAAGGCCCGCATTCCAGAATTAATATCGGACAGGTTCAATTTATAAAAAAAGTTAAGTAACCTTGAAAGAAGAGGGGTGCCCAAATATCTGTGGAGCCAGGGCATGGCCCCGGGTTGGATATTCCCCTTCGTTCTAGAACCAATGACCATATCGTATCCTTTATAAAGAGGTTCAATGAGTTTTGGAATTTCACGAAAATCATAGGTGCCATCGCTATCTCCCATGACAATAAAATCACCTTTTATAGCCTGTAAGCCTTTCAAATAGGCAGAGCCATACCCTTGAATAGGTTCAAAAATAACAGAAGCTCCACATTTTTGTGCAATAACAGCAGAGTCATCCGTGGAACCATTATCCACGACAATAATTTCTCCTTGGAGTTGGTGTTTATTTAAAATCTCGCGAGTACTTGAAACGCACGGGCCAACGGTAGAGGCTTCGTTTAGGCAAGGCATGACAACGGAAACAGTTTTATTCATGAAATTTTTTTAAAATGTTTTTGAGCGGTTTCAATATCACATTTTATTTGCGCTACTAAATGCTTGGGAGAATCAAATTTTTTAATCGGACGGATCCAATCGACAAAATGAATAATCAAGGATTCTCCATAAAGTGTGTGATGAAAATCCATCATGTGGGTTTCAATGGAAAAGGGACTTTTTTCCAAAAAGGTCGGTGCATGGCCGACGTTTGTCACACTGGGGTAAAGAATATTTTTATATTCTGTAAGCGTTATATAAACCCCAATTTTAGGAATGAGCTCTGCATGAGTTTCAATGTTAGCGGTGGGAATTCCTAATTTTTTCCCCCGCCCTTCTCCTTTTACAGTAACTCCTTGAATAAAATAATGGCGGCCTAAAAACTCTTGGGCTTTTTTGACTTCACCTTCTTTAATGAACATTCTAATTTTGGAAGAACTCACCACTTCTTCTTCGATTTTAAAAGGGGAGGTAATATGGAGTTCAATATTTTCTTTATCACACCATTTTTTTAAAAGCTCTGTATTGCCGCTTCTTCCTTTCCCAAAGAAAAAATTATATCCTACATAGAGAATTTTTGTTTTTAAGTGAGTTAAAATAATTTCTTTAAAAAAATCTTGGGCTGTTTTTTCTGAAAATTCCCGATTAAAATTTTCAACTACCGTTATATCAATCCCTTGATTTTCAATAAGGGTCAGGCGTTCTTCGATAGAATTAATTTGTGGTTCGCAGGTTTCTGGATGAATAATACAAGAGGGATGGGGGTAAAGAGTATAAACAACAGAAGTGCCTTGAATCATCGATGCTTTTTTAACAACGTCACTAAAAATTTCTTTATGTCCTAGGTGCACGCCATCAAAATTTCCAATAGCCACAATGGGTTTTGGTAATGTTTTTGGAAAATCTTTTGATGTCCGGTAGACAATCATGTTTTTATTTGCTACAGTCTTTATCAATGTCGTTGATTTTACAAGTTTTTTTTGTGTGTTTCCTCGCAGTTAGTTGCGCCACCGTTTCTAAACCTGAACCAGAAGCTCTTCCTTCTTCTGAAAATGGTGAAAATGGCCAAAAAGGGTTAGAGGAAGAAGATGTGGTGGTGAAAGAAATTTCTCAAACACTTACTTTAGAAAAAACAGTGGATAATCTCTATGATAATGCCTATCAATCCTACTTAAATGGAAAATATGAAGATGCCATTATTGGATTTGAAACGGGAGAACTTTTAAATTCCCAAAAAATGCAGTTTTGGAGAAAGCTTTCTTTAAATTATTGCTATTTGGCTACCGGACGGTACAAAGATGCCCAAAATTTGGCGCTTCTTTTGATCAATGAAAAACCTGACTACTGGAAGTCCTATATGAATGCAGCATTGGCATATCTCTGGCAGGGGAAATTTCAAAACGCCATAGAACATTTTCAAAAAGCAGATGAATTTCAAGATGCTGAGCCTTCGGTAGAGCTTTATCTTGGGATTGCCTATAAACTATTAAAAAAAGAAGATCTGGCTCAAAAACAATTTGTAAAAGCCGAAGAGAGTTACCGAGAAATTATGAAGAATAATCCAGATGATGAACAAGCCTTTATAGAATTGGCTTATTTATATTTATATAGTGACAAAAATAATGGAGAAGTCTTAAGACTTTTGGATAAAGCTAAACGTATTGTTGAAGATTCTGATAAACCTGAAGAAAAACAAATTTGGTTAGATTTTTATTTGCCTCATTTAAAAGGGATGTTTTTATATAAAGAAGAAAAATTTGAAGATTCTATTTTAACTTTAACTTCTGCTTTAGAGAAATCTCCTTCTGGAATTCATGTGGATTTAGCAGAAGTGTATTATTATTTAGGCAAAAATTATAAGGCTTTAAAAAATGATGCAAAGGCGCAAGAATTTTTTAAGAAGGCGCTAGAAATTGATCCTTTGGTTTTATATACAGATGATATTCAAACTCAGTTAAATAAAGTATTGAAACCCAAATCCCCAAAAACGCGTTCGTGAATTGGCAAATTCACCTCTAGGGTCATAGCCGTCATAAAAGTTAAATAAAATCCGGAAAGGCTGGGGATATTCTCCCTGAATTCGAAAACCGGTAGAGTAACTTTGATTTATAAAAAAATCATATTCTGTGCCAGCTTTCCAATCAGGTGCAATAAAGTAAGAAATTTTTTTGGATAAGGGCCAAAAAAGTTCTCCCCCCACCTGAAAGGTGGTAGAGAGTTTTTCATCGGGGGGATAGTTTTGGTGAAAGGCTTGAAAGAATCCAAAATAGGGACGTATCCACAAAAAATCATAAGAAATATTTAGCTGTATAAATTCTCTACTATAATATTGTTTGGTTTTTTTAACGGTTGGCCACAAAAGCCCATCAGCCAGATGTGCACTGATATGTTCTAGACCAATTCTCCCATTCCATGGGGTTTTTTGATACTCTGTGTGGATTCCAAATTTAGTATCGGTTGTTTCTAAAGAAAATCCACCTCCTTCTTGGATTCTATAGCGGGTTTGGTTAAAACTTAAAAGATCCACTCCTATTTGTACTATTTTCTTGTCACTCCGGGCCCTATAGAGGGGAACAACCACTCCAATCTTTCCATGTTGTCGGTAGCGATTCAATGCAATAAGAGCCCACTGTGTTTCCCAGGGGTCTGAGACAAGCCCTGGGAAAAGCCGCCCTTTATTGGGTAAAAAAGTATACGACCAGCGATCTTCGGCCAGGGCGGTATTAAAAAGGATGAAGTAGATCAGAAATAGAGAATATTTTTTCATGTCATCCCCGCCAAGAGCGGGGATCCAGAAAAAACTATAATATCATTACGTTTTTTGCAAATTATTGTTCAATTATTGTTGACTTTGTTTTCCAAAATCCTTTACACTCTTTCGTACAGGTCATTCCCGCGAAGGCGGGAATCCATAATAAGGGGGCTAATCTTATGAATAAAACTTTATCTTATTTTGTTATTTTGTTTTTAATGGCTTTTTCAATGTCCACCGCGTTAGCGGCCTCAAAGGAAATAACCGGCGATGAATTCATGAAAAAAGGAGATGAAGCTTGGCAAGCTGGAAAATTTGATGATGCTGCTGGTTACTATGGAAAAGCAGCCAAAAAATTTACAGATAAAGATGCCCAAGCCAAAGCCTATTTTCATAAAGGATTGGGGTTTTATCAAATGGGTCAATGGGACAGTGCCTTAGACTCTTTTGAAAAATCGAAGAGTTTAAATGGTCAAACGAAACTTTCTCAAGAACTTCATTATTATACAGGTCTTTGTTATTATGCCAAAAGGAATAAAGCTTTAGCCCAAGATCATCTTCAAAAAGCTGTTGCTACGGATGTCGGATTTCAAAGCGGCATAACAGAGCTTTCAAAACTCTTCTTAAATCGGACCAAAAATTTAAAAGAAAAGAAATTTTCTATGTTTAGTTCTTTAGGATATATGTTTAGTAACAACGTTCCTCTTCATCCTCTCAGTGGTGCTGTGAATGATACTAATGTTAGGGAACAGCAAGGTCATGCTGTAAACATTTTATTAGAACCTAATTACGCCACTTTTTTGGGAAATCGATCGGTTTTTACTTTTAGCAATACTTTATTTAGTAACTTTAACCTAACGTCAGATCACAGAGCCTATGATACGTATAAATATAAAATAGCTTCCGCGGTTAAAATTCCAGGAACCTGGAAAAATACCCCTTTCTATCTTTCTTTGCCTTTGGGGTACGATGTTGCTTTTTCTGGGGTTGAAACAGTTTCTAATAATACGGGTACCGTAAATAAAGGATTTTTTGATCAAATTTCAAATGCATATACTTTTAGTCCTTCTATCCAATTTATCTGTTCTTCCAGATGGGATACAACGATTGATGCCATTTATGATTATGAAGACTATAAAGAAGGCCGAGGACCTAATTCCAGAGATGGGTTTAAATACAGTGGGGGATTAAGTGAAGGGGTACATGCCTTAGGAATGCACTGGAATGGGGGATACCACTATGCTTACTTTAGTGCAGAAGGAAAAAACTATGATTCAGATACCCATGCCTTTCATCTCAATACTAATTTCCCCTTTTGGTTTAGAACCAATGTCAATTTAACCAGCCAATTGGCACTGAAGAAATTCTTTAATCATGCCAATGCCAGACGTGATTTTGGGCAAAATTATGGGTTAACGGTGGTGAGGGTATTTGATAACTTGGTGGGAGCATCTTTCAATACTACGGTGGCTAGAAATACAGCTGAGCCCGCTACAACTTCTTATAATTTATTTACGGTTTCAACCAACGTGTTTTACAACTTTTAGGGAGGATCGATCATGAAAAAACTTAATCAATTTGGGAAAATTCACTATACAGTTATCTTTATGTTGGTGGTGTTATTTACCATACCCACACTTCTCTATCATCAGTACCAACTCCATGGAGCCTTGGTCCCAGCGGGTAAGGTGATTGAAGTTTCGGGAAAGGTCAATGAACTAAAATATACGAGAGAAGCTAAAACAGTTATTCTAAAACTCAATGACCCCTTGTTTTATGATGATTGGATTACAACCGGTCCTAATAGTGCTGTCCGAGTGCTTTTAGATGAAGGCAAAAAATCAAAAGAGCAATTGGCTTTTTTTATTTATGAAAATTCTAAGTTTAAAATTGATAAGGCCATTGTTGATAAGGCTGGAAATAAAAAAGTCGTGGTTCAGCATACCCAAGGAATTTTAAGAACCTTAGCCAAGGGATTAAAAACAGGAGATGAAATACGGGTTGTAACACCTGCGGTAACCGTAGGTGTGCGAGGATCTGATGTTATAACCGAGCACCTCGCAATGGGGAGCGTAAAAGTGAATAGTTATGATGGATATATCACTGTATATAAACCCTCAGATAGCGCATTTTTAAATCCTGAAAGAGTTCAAAATGGAATGGCTGCGATTGTTGATGAAAAAGGAAATACTATAACAACAGTAACTATTACTGCACCACCTGAGAATAAGATTCCTAGCATTGCAACGCCTACTGCACCTCTTGCTACTCCTGCGACGACGGCTCAAACCGCAACTGAAACAACAAGTCCCAGTACTAACCCAGCTGGTGCGGCAGATAGCACTCAAGTAGCTGCAGCGATTTCGTCGGGGACGAGTGCTGCTCAAGACATACAAGCTGGTGGTACAACCGAAGGAGCTGCTAATCCGGATAATCCTGCTCCAGGGAATAATCCCTAACGCTTAGTTAAGGTTCTTGGTTTTAGGTTAAATTTTTTTGATGTTACGTAACCTTATCTTATTTCTTTTCTTGCTTTCTTGTTTTCTTTTAACAGCTGCGGGTGATTTTGATTGTCTAGATGGATGGGTGCGTTATAAACAAGCTCAATCTTTAGTTATTAAAAGTCCTCCTGATTTTCAAGAAGGTTTTCGTTATACAGGATATCATGAGCAAGATCTGATTAGATTATCTCAATTTCCAAATATGCATTGGGGACAGGTATTTGGATTTATTCCTCTTTATGCTTTAGGAAATTGGTTAGGGCCTGGTATTTTACACGGAGGGCACTTTTTTAGTACTTTTTTAAATGCTTTTTTTGCGGCAGGCCTATGTCTTTTCTTTTTTAATCTTTTACTGCTCCTCAATTATTCTAAAAAAATAAGTTTTACAATGACCTTTATCTTGGCTTTTTCAACGATGGTGTGGGTGTATTCAAAATCCATGCATGATGCTGTTCAGGAAGGTTTTTTTGCATTGGCCACATTTTATTTTCTCTTAAAATTTCAAAAATTAAAGTTGTATCGTTATTTTTATATTTCTTTAATGATGATGATTCTAGGATTTATAACCCGATATACGTTTGTACTCACACTACCAGCATGGATTTTTTTGCTCATTCAAACAAAAGCCGATGTTAAAAAAGTATTTATATATCCGGCTTTTATTTTGATGCCCATCATTATTTTTTTATTTTTTAAACTTTCTATTACATGGGCCAATTTTTCTTGGTGGGCGAATGCCTATTTTGAAATGGTTTCTTTAAAACCATTTTTAAATGGTTTACGAGGACTTTTATTGAGTCCTGGGAAAAGTATTTTTATTTTTAATCCTATTTTACTTTTGAGCGTTTTTTTATTCCCCTTTTTCTATAAAAAATTTAAAACGGAAGCTATGACGATTTTCTTGCTAAGTACAAGCTATATTATTTTTTATGCCAATGTTCGTTTTTTTGCTGGAGATCCTGTCTGGGGACCCAGATATTTATTGGTCATAATTCCTTTTTGTTTATTATTTCTTGCAGAGAGCTTTAATTTTTTAAATCGATATATTAAATATATCTGCTCTATTTTGGTGTCTATAGGGATACTATTTCAAATGGTTGGAGTATTAGTAGGCTATACTTATTATGTACATATGACTAATTATAGGTATGATTTACCCCAATATTTTTATCATAAGCTAGACGCGGTTCGTTACTATAACGATCCAAAATTAAATGCGATTTATCAATTAGGGAAGGGGATTCCCTATTTTTTGAAACGGATGAAAACATTTGAATGGAGGCATGTTTCAGAGGATAGTTTGAAAAAATTATATGCCAGAAATACAGAAATTATTGATAAAACGGCTTTAAAAGAAGTGTTAGATAAAAATGCAGATGATAACATTTTTAATCTTTGGTTTGTTAAGGCTATTTATGTTTATCCTAGGGAAAGGTTTACCTTTCGACTTATTCTCTTTACTTTTGTTTTGGGTGTTTTCTCGCTCTCTGCTATCGCCTTACCCTATGCGTATCGGAACAAGGGTTAATGCATTTTTATGCTATGATGTAAATTTGCATTGCATTTTTATATTATAATGTTAAAATGCAATTATGAAGAAACTGCATTCTATCTCTCGTCTTTTGACAGTGCCCAATAGGTCCTTTTTTTTATTTGGTCCCAGGGGAGTAGGAAAAAGTACCTGGCTTGACCACGCTTTGTTGAATGCTCAAAGATTTGATTTATTGAAAACAGACCTTCAAGTTCGTCTTAGTGCTCATCCTGAGGAATTAGAATCTCTTATTGGGAATAATCCTCCTGAATGGATATGGATCGATGAAGTACAAAAAGTGCCTCGCCTCTTGGATGAGGTACATCGCCTTATGGAAGAGCGGCATTTAAAATTTGCTTTAAGTGGTTCGTCTGCCCGTAAACTGAAGCGAGAGGGAGCTAATTTATTGGCTGGACGTGCACTGACAAAAAATATGGAACAATTTTCTTACGGTGAATTAGGTCATCAATATAATCTTGGTCGAGCCATTCAATATGGTTTATTACCCCTTGTACATCTTTATCCAGAAGATGCAGCTGAAACCTTACAGACCTATGTTCATACCTATATAAAAGAAGAAATTAAAGAAGAAGGGGTAGTGAGAAAACTAGACCCATTTTTAAGATTTTTAGAAGTGGCAGGTAAACTCAATGGTCAGCAGATCAATGCCTCTAATATTTCACGAGATGCAATGATTTCAAGGAGTAATGTAGATAATTATTTTGGCATATTAAGTGATACTCTTTTGGGACATTTTTTATCTTCCTATAGACCGAATCTTAAAGTTCGCGAAGTAACACATTCTAAGTTTTACTGGTTTGATCCTGGTGTTGCCCGGGCAGCTTCAAACCTTGTGTATGAACCGATGGATGAAATATGGGCAGGTACGGCATTAGAGACAATTTTTTTTCATGAACTTAGAGTTTATAATGAATATAGTAAGAAACATCGGGGACTTTTTTTTTATCGGACAACTCAAGGGAGTGAAATTGATTTTATTATAGAATTAACAAAACAAAAGATAAATAAACCAGCTGAAATTATCTGTATTGAAGTAAAATATAGTAAAAAGTGGAAATCAGAATGGTTTAAGCCTATCTTATCTCTACAGGGACGAAAAGGGATTAATATCATTAAGGCTTATGGAGTATATATGGGAAAAGAAATCTTAACCTATCATGATTTACAAGTGTTGCCCATTTTAACATTTTTAGAAAAACTTTTTAAAGGGCATATTTTTTAATTATTTTCATCTTGGGTGTTTTCTTGCTCTCTGCTATGGCTTTACTGTATGCATATCGGGATTGATACTTTAGGAATGAGGATTGGTGATACAGGAGGCCTCCAGATATATACAAAAGAACTTATTTCTGCCTTAGCTGCTATTGATCAACAAAACCAATATACGATTTTTGTTCATCATGATGCAGGAGACTACTATGGGGTTTCTGCACCAAATTTTTGTTATGTTAAATGCCCCGTTTCTCATCAATATTTGAAGTTGACCCTACTTTGGAGAAATCTTTTTTTTTATTCATTTTTAAAACAATTTAATATCGATGTATTACATTTTCCAGCAAATCAGGGAGTTTTATTTGTGCCCTGTCCTTTTGTAATTACTGTTCATGATGCCATTTCTTTTAAAGCAGCTTCTTCAGTTACAGCGTTTTATGATAGAAAATTTTGGCAAGGAGCTATTAGAAGAGGAGCAATGCAATCCTCCTATGTGATTACCGTTTCAGAAACTTCTAAAACAGATATCTTAGAGCACATAAGAATTCCGGAGGGAAAAATTAAAGTAATTTATAATGGTCTCCCATCTTTTATGTTGAGTCCCCCGAAATTTTTACCCTCTATGTCTCAAAGTTATATTTTGTGGGTAGGAAGAACCGCTTCCCATAAGAATTTGATTCGTCTTATTCAAGCATATCATTTTCTTGTAAATAAAAAAGGCTTAGGGCATCTTCTTTATCTTGTAGGCATGAAGGGAACTTATTATTCTAAAATTATAGAAAAAGTTAAAGAATTAGGTTTGAAACAGCATATTATGTTTATTGAAAATCCTTCATTTTCACAACTTAAGTCTTTTTATGAAAAGGCTTCTCTTTTTGTCTTTCCTTCACTGATAGAAGGCTTTGGTTTGCCACTTTTAGAAGCAATGTCATGTGGAACTCCTGTGGTAGCTTCAAATTGTAGTGCCCCAAAAGAAATTTCAGGGGATGCCGCTTATTTTGTAGATCCAGAGGATGTGGAAGATATAGCAGATGGAATGTGGCAAGTTTTAAATGATTCTAGCCTTCGTCAACGTTTAATTGAAAAAGGGTATATAAGAGCAAAACAATTTTCTTGGGAAAATTGTGCTTTGCAGACCGTAAAAATTTATGAAAAGGTAGTACAATCATGAGAGTTCTTATAACAGGGGGTGCAGGATTTGTTGGACGGCGCTTTTGTAAGATTTTTTTGGAAAAAGGTTATGATGTTGTTTGTGTAGATAATTTGATGAAAGAATGTGGAGGGAAGCATCCTCAAGAAGGATGGTATCAATTTAATCCACTCGATTTTCATAATTTTGTTTTTTATCAAGAGGATTGTCGGAATTTTTTTGTACAATGCGCTAATGAATACTTTGATGAGGTGTATCATTTAGCGGCTGTTGTGGGTGGAAGAATGATGATAGAAAAAAATCCGTTGGCCATAGCCGAGGATTTGTCTATAGATTCGGCTTATTGGCAATGGGCTAAACAAAATAAAATTCCAAAAACTATTTATTTTAGCTCAAGCGCAGCCTATCCAATAAAACTTCAAGAGAAAGATAATTTTCGTCTTTTAAAAGAAGATGATATTAATTTTTCTCAAACTATTGGTGTTCCTGATTTAACCTATGGTTGGGCTAAGTTAACAGGAGAATTTCTAGCCCACTTGGCTTATGAAAGGCATGATTTAAAGAGTGTGATCTATAGACCTTTTTCTGGATATGGGGAAGATCAAGATTGGTCATATCCAGTACCTTCATTATGTTTGCGTGCATTGGAGCTTCAAAACAAGCAACAAAAATTATTTAAAGTTTGGGGATCTGGTTATCAGATGAGGGATTTTATTCATATTGATGACTGTGTGAGAGGTATCTTGATTACAAAAGATAAAATAAATAATGGAAGAGCTATAAATCTATCAACGGGTATTTTAACGTCTTTTGTCCACTTTTCAAAAGTGGTGATAAAATTATTAGGATACCATGATCCAATTATTTCAGGAATGTCAGAAATGCCTGAAGGTGTATTTGCGAGAGGCGGGGATGTGGCGCTTCAAAAAGAATTAGGTTTTAGTCCAAGTATAAATTTAGAAGAAGGCATAGGACGTATATTATTATATTTTAAGAATATGTTATGATGATTAGTTAGATGTGATATAATATGGATTATTGTATCAATGTAGTTGGAAAGTTTGATGCTATAACCAGTATTGGCCAGCATAGTAGATCTTTTATTGATTTAATTTCTACTAATGATCAATTTATTAACAAGTTAAACTTCATTAATACCCGGCCTGAAAGTAATCTGAAAGGGCTTCCTAAAAATGTAAATATTATTTCTTCACAAAACTTGCATAGTTATTCATTGAAAGAAGGTATATCTATTTTCACAGACGTCTTATGGAATGGTATCGGCGATGCTAATTATACAAAAATTCCAGATTCCGTTATAAAACTAGCCTATTGTGTCTTTGAATCCACAAAAATACCTTCCGAATGGGTAGCTATTATAGAAAACTATTTTGACGCCGTACTTGTACCTTCCGAGTGTCTTATCCCGATATTTAAAAATTCTGGTATTTCAAAACCAATTTTTTATTTACCTTTGGCACTAGATTTAGCGGTGCTTATAGATAGAAAACCAAGATTTTTTTCTAAAAAATTTACTTTTGGATCAATTGGTTTTTTAGAGGAAAGAAAAAATTTTCATTTACTGACAGAAGCTTTTTTAAAAGCATTTCCACTTGATAGCGCGCATGTCCAGCTAACGCTGCGTTTTTCAGGATATTTGGAGCAAAGTTATTATCAAAAATATTTCTCTAATAAAAAATTTAGTAAAACATCCAGCATTTCTATTTCAACGGGGCACTATAATCGAAAAGAAGAGTATTATGATGATTTAGATTCCATTGATTGTTATGTTGCTTTAGGTGGTGGGGAGGGTTATTCAATTATTCCTCGAGAAGCATTGGCCTTGGGCAAGCCTCTCCTTGTTGCGCATGCATTTGCTCAAGAAGAAATTTGTCAATCTGGAATAGTACAACCCGTAGTGTGTGATATTCCTGTATCGGCTTATTATTCTCAAATTCATTGTAAGCATCTGTCTTTTGGTACATATAGTGGAGTTCAATTTAAACCCTTTCTGGATGATATTATTTCTACTTTAAAGGTATGTTATCAAAATCGTCATGCTCTTTATAAAGATGATTTAATCGCGCAACGAAAAGAATGGGCAAAAAATTTTTCTTATAAATTTTTAAAGAGAAAATACCTGACTCTTATTGCTCCATGCACCATAGAACTTGGGGAACACAATAGAATTGATGATGATAAACTTGTAACTAATAATAAAAAACTGTATTCAAAATATTTATTTCTCCAGGGAAAAACTAAAATTTATGATATTCAGGAAAGTCATTCTAGAGAAAATTGCAAGAAAATTACAAATAAACCCAAAAAAGTAATTATTCCAGGACATGATGGAGGTTTTTTCTCTTTATTTAATAGATTTATGTCTTATCTTGTCTGGGAGTTATACGAAGATCCCAAAGCTATTGTATTGCCTGACTGGCGACCTACTCAAATCAAAAAAATTTACGGACAAGGAATAAAAAGTTTTTGTTATGGAAAGCCTGAAGATGGAAATATTTGGCTAAAATTATTTAAACCACTTCCTTTTGTAGATATAAGTGAAGATGTATATAATTCTGATGAAGGGCTTTATGCAGATGGAGTTTTAGTGGATGATTTTAATGAGAAACGAGAACCTTTATTAACATATATCCAGGCGTATGAGTTGTATAAGAGAAAAGATTTTCAAGAATGGCGCAATTGGTACCATTTTTATTTTAGAAAATATGTTAGAATTAGAGAAAGTATTTTGAATGAGGTGGAATGTTTTTCTCAGCAATATTTTACCAATAAGATTGTCATAGCAGCACATGTTCGCCATCCCAGTCATGCCATGGAGCAGATTAATAAAACCATGCCTGATGTTAATTTATATATTGATAAAATTCATAGACTTATAAAAGCTAAAGATTTTTCAAATAATAATTGTGTGGTTTTTCTCGCTACTGATCATGAGGCTACTATTCAGCTTTTTCAAAAACACTTTGGTAGAAATCTTACTTTTGTAAGTGTAGTGCCTCGAACAACGCTTGAGCAAGATGCTCATTTTTCTTTATTATCCAGAGAAGAACAATTATGCGATGGGCATCAAATTCAGCATAGGTTGGCATTAGATCCCAATAATTGGGATACTCGTTTAGCAGAACAAGTTATAATAGATATGTTACTCTTGGCAAAAAGTCATTATCTGATGCATGTTACAAGTAACATTGCAACGGTGGTTTCATATGTTAATCCACAAGTTAACATGATTTATTGCGAAGAAAGGAATAAAATATGGCAACTATTGAAGAACTAGAGAAAAAAGTTAAATATTATGAAGAAAAACTGGTTTATATGCAGCAAAATATGATTCAGACCATTGAGACATTACAAGAGCGAATAGATGCCTCTACTAAATCTTATCAAGAGATGAGTTTGACAAGTCGTCAGCATTTATTTTATGCTCTAAAAAAAAATAAATTTGCTCTTTCTTTATTTTTCTTTTTTCAGCGAAATCGGTATCTTTCTAAAACTGTTATGCCCATTTATGTTCGTGTGGTAGATAGGTTAAATTTACAATACAAGCCTATGTAGGTGCAGAGAAAATTTTGTTTATTCTTTAAAATCTTGTATTTAAAATGCAATTATTTGAAAATATTATTTCATATTATGGTGTTATCGAAGGTTTTGTTGTTAGAGATCTAAAGGATCGTTATAAATCTTCATATCTTGGATTCTTTTGGACTATTTTACATCCTTTAAGTCTTGTTGTTACCTATACGTTTGTTTTTAAATATGTTTTTAAGGTTCAAATTGATCACTATGTCATTTATTTATTAAGCGGTCTTATCCCTTGGATTTTTTTCACAACTGCAATTACCAATTCATCGGAATCAATAGTTCATAATTTTCACTTGCTTAACAAAGTGTACTTTCCGCGAGAGATTTTCCCCATTGCAATAGCAGTAGGTCAATTTATTCATTTCTTAATTTCTATGACAATACTGTTAATAGCAATTATTTGTTTTACTCATATTCATATTTCAAGTTATTATTTTATTTTACCATTTTTAATGATGGTCCAGTTTTTTTTAATCCTAGGAAGTTCTTTTTTATTTAGTATGTTAATGGTTTATTTGAAGGACGTTCCCTTAATATTAAATGTTGTTTTTCAGTTCTTGTTTTTTCTGTGCCCTATCGCATATCATCTTGAAGCAGTTCCACAAAAATATCGAACCTTATATTTATTAAATCCATTTGCTTTAATCATCCATCTTTATCATCAAGTTATTATTTTTAATAATTTTGAGTTTAATGGCCATGTGTTCTATGTGTGCTTTTTTTCTTTCTTAGTCATGTATATTTCATATTTCCTTTTTAAAAGAAAAGAATGGGAATTTGTTGAAAGAGCATAAAATGCAAGAATCTATTATTAAATTTGAGTCAGTTGAAAAATTTTTTAAAGTAAACTTTGAGAAAAATTTAACATTTCAAGAAATGATTGTTTCTTTTCCGAAATTTCTTAAAAAGAAAAATTCCCAGGTTTATAATGTGTTTACGGATCTTAATTTTTCTATTTTTAAAGGAGATTTTGTTGGAATTACTGGTCCCAATGGTTGTGGAAAGAGTACAATTTTAAAATTAATATGTAATATTTTAAAACCAAATCAAGGTAGAATATTTGTAAAAGGTAAGATTTCTCCTCTTTTAGAATTAGGAGCGGGATTTCATCCTGAGCTTACTGGAAGAGAAAATGTATTTCTTTATGGGGCTATTTTGGGGATGAAAAAAAGAGAAATTCAGAAACATTTTCTTAAAATGGTAGATTTTTCTGAAATTGGAAAGTTTATCGATACAAAGATTAAGTATTACTCATCAGGTATGGTTATGCGCTTAGCATTTTCTGTAGCAATCCATGTAGATTATGACATTTTGATTGCTGATGAAGTATTGGCTGTTGGAGATGAAAATTTTCAAAAAAAATGTATTTTAGAAATCATGAATTCATATCGTAATCACAAAACTATCTTATTTGTTTCGCATGATATTAATTTAATTAATAGTATGTGTAATAAAATTTTATATGTAGATAGGGATAAAATTCAGTTGATTAATAATTTAAGATTTTAGTGAAAAATAGGTTATTGTTTTTTTGAATTGGGATTGGAACTTAAAAAAGAAATAAGTTGGTTTGTTGCGAAATCATAACCAGCACGATTTAGGTGCCCATAGCTATTATTGAGATGTATAAAAAAATGTACGTGGGCATAGAGATCTTTTGGATTATTTAGATTGGAAAATTTTTCCACAAGATCCAAATACATAATATCCATTTCTTTAGATGTGGAAGAAATCATTTCTCTCTCACATTCTGGCCATTGGTTTTTTGGATATAACCATCTTGAACTGGGGAGATATACAACTGTAAAATGGCCGTCATAAGTAGAAACCATTGTTTTTATATTATGAAATATGCCTGAAATTAATTTTTTCCCCTCTTGTATTTTGAGGCATGCCGGATATCCTTCAAATTCACTAGACTTAGCAAAATATAAATTTAGAAATCTAAATATTCTAAATGAATTGTGCAAATAAGGCCAATGTGAGGGTAATCTTAAATGAGGGGGATCATTGTTAGTGTGAGTTAATAAAGATAATTCGTAGTTTGAAGATAATTCCAAGGTTGCATCTTTCAAGAGGTGATCTTTTTTATTTGAATCTATAGATAGATCTATATTGCTATAATCCGGTTTAAAGTTATTGATCCAATGAACGAGATGATTATCAGATAGTTCTTTGTAACCTCTATTTAATGTTAGTCCTTCTACGATGGTAAGGACAACATTTTTTGGTTTTTTAGGTAAACCATATTTTAAAAAAATGGCCATTTGATGTAATAGGCCAGATCCACCCATGCCTGCATTATAAACTAAGTAATTTATTTTTTTACGAAGCAGATCTGATGGTGTGTATCCATCTGGAACCTCATCTCCAGCTGTATGGGATTCTCCTAATAAGAAAATATCAAAATTTGAGTGCTTATCATATATATCTACTGGATTTCTAAAACCATATTTATCTGTTTTAGTGATAAGTCGACCATCATCTTCTTCATTACCAATAATAAAAACATTTCCGATATTAGATAAAAATAGTTCATCTTCTTTTTGAGATTGTGATCGAATAAACTCTGGGGATAAGCGAGGATAGGCTTTAAGTCCATTCTTTTTTAAGTTGAGTATTGTTTGAATAAGCTTGACTCTTTCTTGTTGAACGTTTTCATAAGCATATTTTGGATATTTAAATATATGTAGTGTCGTTTCAATTAAGCAAAAAATAAATAAGAAAGTGGTCGAGCATAGCACAATGTTTATTATTAGTTTTTTTATGGAAAATAGTGTGAACATTAATAATTTTCCATAATTTTTGTAGCGAGATCTTGAGGGCTATTTTTACACACATAGGGGGTGAGTGTTTTGGCAGCGTTAAGGGGTGCATCGATGGTAATAACTTTTGCATTACAGGCTTGGCTTTCCAGTGTTAAAAAGCTACATCCTTCTCTTAAAGAAGGTAGAACCAGAAGCTTTGTGGATTTAAGATAAGAATAAATATTAGGCACAAAATTAATAAATTGAACATTTTTTAATTTCTTTTCTTGAGCTACAGCTTGAACCTGAGACTTTAAAGGACCTTCGCCAATAAAAAGTGTTTTAGGATAAA
This sequence comes from Deltaproteobacteria bacterium GWA2_38_16, assembly GCA_001797335.1. Classification (GTDB taxonomy): domain Bacteria; phylum Bdellovibrionota; class JACOXK01; order 2-02-FULL-40-11; family 2-02-FULL-40-11; genus 2-02-FULL-38-15-A. The sequence continues at coordinate 21,850 of MGPE01000009.1, read as the reverse complement.
AATTTTTCTGAGCTAACATGTCCAGGGTTTGAATCAGAAGTTCTGGTTGTTTGTGGCGAACAAATCGTCCAGCAAAGATGATATCAAAATGGTCATTTAGAGTAGGGGCATGAAAAATTTCATCTTGATTTGGGTAAAAAGAGATTAATTTTTTATTTTTTGAGGGAATTTTTTGGAATATAAAGTTTGAAATGGCGATGTGTTCTAAAGGTAAAGTTAAAGCCATTTTTTCTATTAAAAACCCCAAAAATCCAAGTATGGGATAAAAAGAAAACCAATGATGTCCCAAAATTTCATGCCAAACAACCTGGATTCTTGTTTTTTTAATAAAACTAATGAAGAAGCAAATAAAAATGGGAAGATAGGGAATGTTTTGGCATTCAATTGTATCGTAGTTATTTTTTAAAAGAGAGTAGACCAAAAAATAATTGTAAGAAAATAATCCTTTTAAGCTTCTTTTTCCTGTTTTTGTGGCCAAGGGAGGTGCTTTAATTAAGCCATGATAAGTAATATTATTTTCTTTTTTTACAGAGGGGCTTTCCCAATATTGGTAGCCATAGATATGAACTTCATTTCCAAGCCCTGCTTGTTTTTGTGCTTCACCATAAATTCTTTTTTCAACTCCCCCTTTAATATAGGGATAAATGGCATCATAGATATATGCTATTTTCATGGGCTAACTATAATAATGGCATGATGATTCATCAATGCAATTTATTGTCTAAAGAAATATCAAATTTTTCTACATACTAATATGGCATCTATTTTTGTACAATTTAAGTCAAGAAATCTTAATAATCTCGGAACAGGAATATAAAGAGTCTTTGAATCAAAAGTGTGATTTGTAATTAATTGAACCAGTGAATTACAATATTCAGAATCAATATATGGGTGGGCATAAAGACCTGTATTAAGTGAAAAACGATTTTTGGCAGAAAAAAAAATAAGATCATGTATTGGAATTTGTGGTGGATGAGCACATTTTCTCGGGGGCAAGAGCACAATATGTTCATATTGTTTAGCCAATGTTTCCCATTCATGGGACACTAATGTGTAGCTCCATCTTTTAGTAAATGTTTTTTGCTGATAGAGTTGTTTCAAGTCTAGAACTTGCAGACATAGTGTAAAAATTAGAATTAAAATCATAAAGCTCAATTTAAGTCTTTCCGCTAAAATAAAAAAAGGTATTGTAAGAAGTATATAATAAGGAACCCAAAAAAAACGGCCGCTGCTTCTAAATATCGAAAAAAAATCACCTAGAAAAGAGGGTAAGGGGATGTTTATTAAGACTTTATCTCCAAATGTGATTTTGTGACTTAGGGCATATAAGGTTAGAATGATACAAACTGCAATTAAAGGAGAATGTTTCTTTAGATATTGTTTTAGCCCTGGTTTTGAAATGAGAGCTAGAAAAGATAATATGCATAAAATAATGCCGCCCAGACCTAAGTAACTGAAGCCCTCGTACTGACCTTTTGTTGCGTAAGGTAATCCCTTAAAGAGAGATGAAGAATGAAAATTAAACAATGCATTTAGATTTAGTGAAAAATAGCCATAACCTTCAGCTGTATAATTTGAAACGCCATATCCTCGAGAGAAATAGCCAAAATTCCACCATAGAATCAAAATTATGAAAATAAAAAAAACATGATTCAAAAGTAGTTGTTTTATTAAATAATTTTTATCAATGATTTTAAGATGAAAATTATGGGCTAAGAATAAGCAAAATACCATAATAGTTAAATAGGGGTGTGTTCCACAGCTAAAGAAGAAGAGAATCAACCAAAAAGAAAAATATTTTTTTGTTTGGAAGGTTTTTAAAGATGAATAAAACCATAAAGCCGCTAATAAAATCCAATGTCCAACTAGCGCTACATGACCTATTCTATTAAGGAGTACTGGATTTATAACAAAAAAAAGAGTTCCCAGAATTATGAGCACGACATTTTTACAATGAGCCCTAATGAGCAAAGCAGATGTGAAGCCTTGTAAAATATAACAAAAGAACAACCAAGGACCTAGATATTGAAACGAATCTGAAAGGAGTGGATTCATAGTCTTAAATAATAAAGCTAAAAAAGGTATTGAATCAGTGAAACCAATTGAAGTACCTTGCGGAAAATTGTATTGCAAAATCTTGCCTAGTGGAAATGTCCATTCACTATTTCTAAAGAAATGCCACCCCAGAAAAGATTGTGTTATGTCTCCTTGATCGCCCATCAGCCACTCGATATTCAAGGGATTTAATAAAGAAAAATCAAATAGTAATAGAAAAAATGAACCTCCTAAGATAGCTCCAAATAAGCCTGAGAGAAAAGGAGAAATATCTTTTTTTAGGCAAGGAAGAATTTTTATATAAGGGTAAATAGCATCATAGATATACGCGATTTTCATAGATGTAATCATAGCTGTATCGTGAAGAAAAGTTGCAATCAAGTGCTATATCTTGCGTTATAAAATTTAATATACACTATATATAGATTCTAGTGAGAGATCCTCGCTTTCGTGGGGATGACACGTTAAAGAATTTTGGAGAATATGCCGAAAAGTGATATGATTTCAATGAAATGCATGAGCCAGTCTTAGTGAATGAAGTGATTCAATTATTGGGAGTTAAAGAAAAAGGTATTTATTTGGATGGAACGGTAGGGCTGGGGGGACATACAAAAGCAATTTTAAAAATAGCCCCTTCTATTAGAGTGATTGGCATTGATCGGGATAAAAAAGCATTAGAAGAAGTAAAAAAAAAATTTAAAGAAGAACTTAATAAGAGACTGTATCTCTATAAAGGAAATTTTAAAGATATTATGACGATGAAGAAAAAATTTCCAGTACAAAAATTTCAGGGAGCTTTACTGGATTTAGGTTTTTCTTCTTTTCAATTGGCGGATAGTGAGAGAGGATTTAGTTTTCAGCAAGAAGGCCCTTTGGATATGAGGATGGATAGCTCCCAAAAAGAAAAAGCTTTTGATATTGTAAATACACTTTCAGAAGAAAAATTAGCAGATATTTTTTTTCAATTTGGAGAAGAAAGATTAAGTCGTCAAATTGCAAAAGCCATTTGTCAAAGACGAAAAAAGGACCCTATTCAAACAACCCTTCAGCTTTCAAATTTGATTTGTGAAATTTCCCCTCGATGGGGGCAATCGATCCACCCGGCAACCCGTGTCTTTCAAGCGCTTCGAATCGCTGTCAATGAAGAATTAGAGGGATTGGATCAAGCCTTAAAAGATATTTTTCAGTGTTTGAAAGAGGGAGGAAGGCTAGGTGTTATTAGTTTTCATTCTTTGGAAGATAGAATTGTAAAACAAACCTTTTATAGTTTTGAAAATCCGTGTACTTGTCCTTCGGATTTTCCAAAGTGTGTGTGTGGAAAAAAGCCTGTTGGAAAACGCATCACTCAAAAACCAGCTGTACCATCTGATGAAGAAATTAGGAAAAATCCAAGATCTCGGAGTGCAAAATTAAGAGTGATTGAAAGAGTTAAGTGATGAGACCACAAAAAATAAAAAGGCGAAATCAGCAGCAACATTTTTTACTTTCTCAAAAACGTCCGGTGATTACTGATAAAAAAGCTTTATTGCGAGGGCTAGGAACGCTGATGATGCTGGGGATTCTTTTAACTGGAACAGTATTATTTTATGTATGGAGTAGACTTGAAGTGGTGAGATTAAATTACGCTATTTTAGAAGCTTCTAAAGAAGAAAAAAGGCTCTATTTAAAAAATGAACGGTTTAAAGTGGAACTGGCGACTCTAATGTCTCCTTCCAGGCTTTCTTATTTGGCAAAAAATCAGTTAAAATTAAAAGATCCATCACAACATCAAGTCATTTATATGAAATGATTTTTCATCTATGATTCATTTGGGATTTTTACGATTTCGAGTACTCATTATTTTTTTTATTGGGATCTTTTTCTTTCTTTTTATCGTTGGACGAGCTCTGCAACTTCAAATGGTTCCCAATCAAAGGCTTTTGGAATTAGCCTCACGTCAATATCGCGCTGCCATTACCCTTTTTCCTAAAAGAGGGGTTATTTACGATCGGAATATGAATGAGTTGGCCATGAGTCGCAAGGTGGGCTCCATTTTTGCTAATCCTAAAACGATTCGAAATTCTAAACAGATGGCTCAAAAATTAAGTCATCTTACGGGGATTTCTTATTCTAAAATCTATTCAAAGTTAAAATCTAAAAAATCTTTTGTGTGGATTGATCGGTTAGTGAATGATTCTGTGACGGCGAAACTGACTCAACACCCTTTGGAAGGCGTGGGCATTATTTATGAGTATCAGCGATTTTATAATAATCAAGAATTGGCGGGACAACTTTTAGGAATGACAGGGATTGATTCGCAAGGAATCGAAGGCTTGGAATATGGGTACGATGCTATTCTTCAGGGGCAAAAAAAATCTTTAGCCTTAATGAGAGATGCCCGGGGAAGAACCATCTCTGTGGATGAAACTCAGTTTTTAGAAGCACAAGAGGGGAATTCTCTTATTTTATCTTTAGATAAATCTTTACAGTTTTTTATTGAAAGAGAACTGGAAAATCAGGTTCATAAGTTTCAAGCACGTCGGGGATTAGCTATTGTTCAAAATAGCATAACGGGAGAAATTTTATCTTTAGCCCAGTATCCCTATTTTAATCCCAATGAGTTTAAAAAATATCCTGAATCTGTATGGAAAAATCAAGCGGTGACAGAAAGTGTGGAACCTGGATCTACTTTTAAAGTTTTTTTAACAGCGCTAGCTCTAGAAGAAGGAATTTTGCCCTCAGAACAATTTTTTTGTGAAAATGGACACTTTCAGGTGAATAGCAAAGATTCTATTCGAGAAGCACAAAAACACAAATATGGATGGCTAACCTTAGCGGATGTTCTTAAATATTCAAGTAACATTGGGGCTGCAAAAGTAGCGCTTCAATTAGGGAAAATTCCATTCCATCGAAAAATATTAGAGTTTGGATTTGGAAATAAAACGGGTATTGATGTGCCTGGTGAGGCATCTGGCATTATTCGGCCTTTTAAAACATGGGAAAAAATTGATGTAAGCAATATAGCTTTTGGACAAGGAATTTCTGTAACGCCCATTCAACTTATTTCTGCTATGTCGGCTATTGCCAATGGTGGAAAACTCATGCGGCCATTTGTGGTAAAAAAGATTATTGAAAGTGAAACAGGAGAAATAAAAGAGACAGAGCCACAAATTTTAAGACAAGTGATTACCCAGGAGGTATCTCAAAAGCTAACCGCAATACTTATGAGGGTGATAGAAGAAGATGGGACGGGATATTTGGCCGCTTTAGATGAATATGCGGTGGCTGGGAAAACAGGGACCGCCCAAAAACCAAACTTAGAACGGGGGGGCTATTATCCGAATAAATTTTTAGCTTCTTTTTTGGGATTTACCCCGGCTGATCATAAAGGGGAAAAATTTACGATTTTAGTCTTAATCGATGAACCTAAAAAATATTATTATGCAAGCCAAGTGGCTGCGCCCTTATTTAAATCCGTGGCGTTGCATACGTTACGACTTTTTCCAAGCAGGTGGGTGGGTGGCACCGAAGAAGATACTGTTACAAGAGAAGGGTTCTGGTCTATTCTAAGAGACCCTCTCGCAGGACGAGCGGGCATGGTCCCGAAGGGACTTGTCCCTGAGGGGAGCGAGTCCGAGAGGGAGCGCAAATTTCTCGCAGGGAAATTTGATAGCGTGTCTCGAAGAGTAGACCAGAACCCTTCTCAGATGCCAGATCTTCGCGGTAAATCCATGCGAGAAGTACTAGAGTTTGCACGCCAAGCAGGGCTTATTTTAACTGTTAAAGGCAGTGGGGTAGCCGTAGAACAGTCTTTAAAAGTAGGAAGTGCTTTACAAGCAGGACAAAAATGTAGTGTGACATTTAAAACACATTCTCCATAATGAAACTTTCTACACTTATTCGAAGTTTAAAAGTTAAAATAAATAAAGATATCGAAATTCAACATTTAACGGCAGATTCAAGAACCGTAACTCCCTCTTCTTTATACGTGGCTGTTCCAGGATTTGTTTGCGATGGACACCAGTATATCAATGATGTTGTTAAAAAGGGTATTAAAGCTGTTGTGGTTCAAAAAAAACAAGATATCTCTCCAGGCATTATTCAAATTATTGTCCCAGATACCCGGGAAGCCTTGGCCCTGTTATCGTGTGAATTTTTTGGCCATCCCACAAAAAATTTAGTGTTAGTAGGCGTGACGGGGACGAATGGAAAGACAACTTCTACCTATATTTTAGAATCTATCTTTAAAGAAGCTGGATTTAATCCGGGCGTCATTGGGACTGTTAATTACCGATATGGGGGAAAAGAAATCCCTGCTCCTAATACCACACCTGAATCCTTAGATTTTCAAAAAATGCTCTATGACATGAAAAAAGAAGGAGTAGGGCACGTGGTTATGGAAGTATCGTCTCATGCCTTAAAATTAAAACGGGTGGATGGAAGCCACTTTAATGTGGGGCTTTTTACCAATTTAACCCAAGATCATTTAGATTTTCATAAGGATTTTAATGATTATTTTTCGTCGAAAAAAAGATTATTTTTAGATCTTTTAAAACACAGTCAAAAAAAAATGCCTACTTCCATTATTAATATCGATGATCCTTACGGAGTAAAATTATATGAAGAACTTAAAAAAAATAAACAAGTAGCCCAGTGCTTTACCACTCATTCTACGGGGGCTGATATCGTTGTAAAAAGTTTTGAATTTAATTTGGAAGGGTTAAAAGCGGAAATAAAGGTAGGAGAAAAAATATTTTCTATTCGTTCTCAGCTTTTAGGAGAACATAATTTATCCAATATTATAGGAGTTATAGGAGTAGCCAGCGCTTTAGGTATTTCTCAAAAAATTATTGAGCAAGGGGTGTGGAATTTAAAAAGGGTTCCAGGAAGGCTTGAGCGGGTAGATGCTGGCCAACCCTATTTGGTGCTGGTCGATTATGCACATACCGATGATGCGCTAAAAAACGTAGGCCAAGCCCTTCAAAAGTTAAAGAAAAATAGAATTATTACGGTTTTTGGATGCGGAGGAGATCGCGATCGAAAAAAACGGCCACTGATGGCTAAAGCCGCCGAAAATTTTAGCAATCAGGTAATTGTAACCTCTGATAATCCTAGAACTGAAGAGCCACAAAAAATTATTGAAGAAATTTTAGGAGGATTTACTCAAAAAAATTATAGTGTGGAAATAGATCGAAAGCGTGCCATTCAAAAAGCCATTGCCCTAGCTAAACCCAAAGATATTATTTTAATCGCTGGAAAAGGGCATGAGGATTACCAAATTTTAGGAAAAACAAAAATTCATTTTGATGATCGAGAAGTTGCACATGAGGCCATATGTTTACAACTCAAGAAATCCTAAAGGCAACCAAAGCCAAACGTTTAGGACCTAAAACCGCTTTATCTTTTGACAGTATTTCTCAACATTCTAAAACCATTGATCCCTCTCAAATTTTTATTGCTATTCAAGGGGAACGATTTGATGGGCATTCTTTTTTAAAAGAAGTCTTTGAAAAAGGAGTAAAAGCAGCCATTGTTCAAAAAGGAAAATATAATCCCAAAGAGTTTCCCACTAAAATATTTTTTGTGGTACCAGATACCCTAAAAGCATTGGGGCAATTGGCTCTTTTTCATCGAAAAAAATTCTTAATTCCTATCATCGGTATTACCGGATCTAATGGAAAAACAACCACCAAGGATTTAATAGCCCATCTTTTGGAAACTCAATTTAAAGTGTTAAAAACCGAGGGAAATTTAAATAACCTCATTGGGCTTCCCTTTACTATTTTTGGGTTAAATACCTCACACACCCTTGCCCTTTTAGAAATGGGGATGTCGATTCCCTTTGAAATTAAAAGGCTGTGTCAAATTGCTCATCCCACCGCAGGACTTATTACCAATATTGGAAGGGCCCATCTTTTAACCATGAAATCTTTAAGTACCATTGCCCATGCGAAAGGAGCGCTCTTAGAAGCACTCCCCAAAAAAGGAAAAGCATTTATTAATATGGATGACCCATATTTAAAACCCTATCAAAAAAAATTAACCTGTGAAGTCATAACCTATAGTTTAAAAGATTCTAAAGCACATGTGTTTGGAAAAATTAAAGAAGAGTGTGGATTAGAAGGAATAGAGATGACCTGTCAGTGGGGAAAGCAAAAAAAAGAATCTGTTACCTTTCATCTTCCACTTTCAGGAGAACATAACGCCATGAATGCTTTGGCGGCTGTCACTGTGGCATTATCTTTTGGCATTCGTGTTTCTCATATTCAAAAAGCTATGGAATCTTTTATCCCCACCTCTGGTCGTTCTACCTTTATTCGATTAAAAAAGGGAGTAACCCTGATTGATGATAGTTACAATGCAAATCCAAATTCAATGACTGCAGCCATTCAAATGCTTAAAAAAATATCAAAAAATCAACAAACCTATGCCGTATTGGGGGATATGTTGGAGCTGGGTGCTAAAGAAATTGAGTATCATCGGGAAATTGGTAGAATCATTGAGGAAAATAACATTGATAATGTATTGACCTTTGGTTTGCTTTCTCAGTATATTATAAAAGAAGTTAAAAATAAGAAGAAAGGTGTATCATTTTGGACATTAGATCAAAATGAGCTTATTCTTCAATTAAAACAAGAGCTTATAAAAAATCCAGGAGTAGTATTAATCAAAGGCTCTCATGGGATGCGTATGGATAAGGTGGTAGTAGCCCTCATCGAAGCTTTTGGTAAGGATGCTTAATGTTATATCATTTTTTATATCCGCTTTATGAATATGTAAATGCATTTAATGTTTTTAAGTATATTACTTTTCGTATTTTTGGAGCGGGCCTAACGGCTCTTTTTTTAAGTTTTATTGTGGGGCCATCCTTCATTAAGATTTTAAAGATCAAACAATTTGAACAAGCTATTCGTACAGATGGGCCTTCCAGTCATTTTATAAAAAAGGGGACCCCCACCATGGGAGGGCTTTTAATTCTTTTTTGTACTCTTTTTTCAACTCTTTTGTGGGCGGATTTAACCAATAGTTATATTTGGTGTGCCATTGGTATTATGGTTGGGTATGGGCTGATTGGATTTTTGGATGATTACAAAAAAATTGCACAAAAAAATTCTAAGGGAATTTCTGGGAAAACAAAACTTTTTTTCCAAATCATTTTTGCCTTGGTGGTGGCTATTTTTCTCTACCAAAATGTTTCTATTAGTTCTGATTTGACTTTTCCGCTCTTTAAAAATTTCGTTTTACCGTTAGGGTGGTTTTATATTCCCTTTGTGGTGTTTGTGATTGTGGGGACCTCAAATGCGGTGAATTTAACAGATGGGCTAGATGGGCTAGCTATTGGTCCTGTAATGACGGTAGCAGGGACGTTTCTACTCTTATGTTATGTGACAGGCCATGCCAAAATTGCGCAATATCTTCAAGTGATGTTTATCCCTCGGACCGGGGAACTTGCAATTTTTTGTGGAGCCATGGTGACGGCAGGGTTGGGATTTTTATGGTTTTCAACTTATCCGGCAGCCGTATTTATGGGAGATGTAGGATCACTGGCATTGGGAGGAGCGTTAGGAACAGTGGCGGTGATGGTAAAACAAGAAATTTTATTGGTATTGGTCGGTGGAATTTTTGTTATGGAAGCTATTTCTGTCATTGGGCAGGTCATGAGCTTTAAATTAACCAAAAAACGTATTTTTAAAATGGCTCCTATTCACCATCATTTTGAACTTTTGGGGTGGCCAGAGCCTAAAATTGTGGTTCGATTTTGGATTATTTCTATTATTTTAGCCATTATTGCATTATCAACACTCAAATTAAGGTGAACACATGATCCAACTAAAAGGAAAAAAAATAGTGGTTGTGGGATTGGCCAGAAGTGGTGTTTCGGTGGCTCAGTTTTTAGCTTCTCGTGGGGCTAAGGTAACCGTTACCGATATTAAAACTAAAACAGAGTTGCAGCCTTATTTAAAACTCTTAGGGTCGTATAAAAAAATAAAATATGAATTGGGACGTCACCCCATTAAAACATTACTTTCTAATGATATTTTTATTGTAAGCCCTGGAGTTTGGATAACAAATCCTCTCATTGAACAAGCCAAAAAGAAAAATAAAAAGATCATGAGTGAAATTGAATTTGCATATCATTTTATTAAAGAACCCATTGTTGCCATTACAGGTACCAACGGAAAAACAACGACAACCATGATGGTGGGACAATTTTTACAAAATGCAAAGAAAAAAGCATTTGTTGGAGGGAATATTGGGAATGCTCTAACTAATATTTTATTAACCAAGGAAGAATATCAATATGTGGTTTCAGAAGTAAGCAGCTTTCAATTAGAAACCATAGAAACCTTTCATCCGAAGATTGCTCTTGTGCTGAATTTAACGCCTGATCATCTAGATCGTCATGGATCTATGGAAAATTATAGAAAAATTAAAGGAAGAATTTTTGAAAATCAAAAAGGGACAGATTATTTAATTTTAAATGCCCAAGATGATTTAATTAGAACTTATGCCGAAGAAACCAAAGCTAAAGTCTTATATTTTACTAAAGGGAATTTAGCCCATGGACAAGAGGGAATTTATTATAAGGACAATCGGTTTTATTTAAAAACCAAGGATTGGCATGAGCAATACCTAACGGATCAAATAAAACTAAAAGGGGATCATAATAAAGAAAACTTTATGGCTGCTCTTTTAGCTGCTAAAATTTTAAAATGTTCTCCAGAATCAATTCAACAAACATTAAATTCATTTCAAGGAGTGGCGCATCGGTTAGAATATGTCAAAACTCGAGGTTATGTGGATTTTTATAATGATTCTAAAGCAACAAATGTCTATTCGGTCATTCGATCATTAGAAAGCTTTGATAAACCATTAATTTTAATTATGGGAGGCAGAGACAAAGACGCCAACTTTGAGCTCTTGCGTCCTTTGGTTCAAAAGAAAGTAAAAAATCTTATTTTATTAGGGGAAGCCAAGGAAAAAATTAATCGAGCCGTGGGGGATTATACAGAAACTTTTATTGTGGGAACGTTAGAGGAAGCCATTTTTATGGCGTATCAAAAATCTAGAGCCGGAGATGTGATTTTATTTTCCCCAGGATGTGCCAGTTTCGATATGTTTAAAAATTATGAGCACAGGGGGGATACGTTTAAAGAACTCTTGCGTGATTTATAATGAGTCGAAAGATTCCTTTTGATTATTGGTTGTTGGTTATTACTTTTGTTTTAGTGCTCTCTGGTATTGTCATGGTCTATAGCTCCAGTTCTATTTATGCCCTCCAAAATTATCATGACAGTTATTTTTTTTTAAAAAAACAATTTCTCTTTGCTTCTTTAGGCTTTATTGCTCTTATCGTTTTTTTACTCATTGATTATCATTCTTATTATAAAATCATTTATCCCTTTTTATTTATCTGTTTAGTCTTAATGATTGCCCTTTTGATTCCTGGCATTGGACATCGAGTAGGAGGAGCCAGACGATGGCTAAATTTAGGATTTTTTCGATTTCAACCATCGGAATTTGCTAAATATGCGCTTATTTTTTATCTGGCTTATTCACTGTCTAAAAAAGAAGGCAGCATGAAATCATTTGCCATTGGTTTTGTCCCTCATCTTATCGTTACAGGATTATTTTTGGGGCTTCTTCTTCTTCAACCGGATTTTGGAACAGCGGTCTCTATTGCCTTTATTGTTTTTTTAATGCTCTTTGCTGCAGGCACCCGTCTTTCATATATTATTTCTGCGCTAATCGTTTTAGTGCCAACGGCGTGTTATCTGATGATGAGTACTCCCTATCGGAAAAAAAGAATTTTAGCTTTTTTAAATCCTTGGGAAGATCCAGCCAATACGGGATTTCAAATTATTCAATCTTTTTTAGCATTTTATTCAGGAAATATTTTAGGATTAGGGCTTGGAGATGGGCGCCAAAAACTTTTTTATCTTCCTGAAGCGCATACAGATTTTATTTTTTCGGTGATTGGAGAAGAATTGGGTTTTATGGGAGTCATGGCAGTCATTATTCTTTTTGTGCTCTTTTTATATCGAGGGATTCGCATTAGTTTAAAAGCACCCGATTTATTTGGAACTTATTTAGCCTTGGGGATTACCTCTCTTATTAGTTTTCAAGCCATTACCAATATTGCTGTTGTCATGGGGCTTCTTCCAACAAAAGGTTTAGCGCTTCCTTTTTTAAGTTATGGAGGTACTTCTGTTATTTGTAATTTAGCGGGGGTAGGAATATTGTTAAATATTTCTGCTCAACAACAAGATGTTTCAACGAGTACGTATCGATGAAGTTACTCATTGCAGGGGGTGGTACCGGAGGGCATTTATTCCCAGGAGTTGCGATTGCCCAAGAATTTTTAAGTCGTGGCCATCATGAAATTCTTTTTGTTGGGACCAAAAAAGGAATTGAAGCCAAAGTATTACCCAGTCTTCATTATCCCTTAAAATTTGTTTCTATCGATGGGTTAAAAGGGAAAAATCCTTTAGAAAAATTTATTACTCTTTGTCTAATTCCTATTTCTTTAATTCAGTCTTTTTTTATTATTCGGCAATTTAATCCTGATGTGATTTTAGGAGTGGGAGGCTATGCCAGTTTCCCTATTTTATGGATGGCATGGGTATTGAGAAAAAAAAGAGCCATTCAAGAACAAAATTTTAGGCCAGGGCTAACCAATAAAATTCTTTCTTTATTGGTTCAAAAAATTTTTGTTAGTTTTGATGAATCCGTTCACTACTTTCCTTCTCAAAAAAGTGTTGTAACGGGAAATCCCGTCCGAAAATTTAAGAGTACAAGTAGTATTCCTCATGAAAAATTTACTGTCTTTATTTTTGGAGGAAGCCAAGGAGCTCATTCCTTAAATCGAGCGCTCTTAGAAGCACTCCCCTATTTAGAAACGCTTAAAAATCGCATTCATCTTATTCATCAAACCGGAAAAACAGATTTAAAATGGGTAGCTTCCACTTATTTTCAGCAACATTGGAAAGCAGATGTGTATGATTTTATTGACGACATTGATAGAATTTATGCCCAATCTGATTATGTCATTTGTCGAGCTGGCGCATCCTCAGTAGCAGAACTTGCTGTCTTAGGAAAAGCATGCCTTTTTGTACCGTATCCCTATGCGGCCCATAATCATCAGGAAGCCAATGCTCGTGCATTTGAAAAAAAAGGAGCGACCCGGGTACTTTTAGACTGGCAACTCAATGGCCAGCAATTGGCTAAAGAAATTCAGTATGCCTATGAGCATCCTAGAGAACTTGACCACATGAGAAAAAACATTCTTCAATTTTCTCATCCCTACGCCGCCCAAGCCATTGTGGATCAATTACTCGCGTAAAGTTCTTTAAATCCTATCTCAACATGTGATAAAGAATATTTTATGCAGAAAAGCTTTAGGCATGTGCATTTTGTAGGCATTGGTGGGATTGGGATGAGTGGGATTGCGGAGGTTTTATTAAACCTGGGCTATAAAATCAGTGGCTCTGATCTTGCCACTACAGAAATTACTAAAAGATTAAATCAATTAGGAGCTACGATTTATCTAGGTCATAGGTCTTTGAATATTAAAAAACCTGATGTGGTTGTTATTTCTTCTGCTGTATCCAAAAGTAATCCTGAAGTTTTAAAAGCTAAAAAATTAAAAATTCCTGTAATTCCAAGAGCAGAAATGTTGGCAGAGCTTATGAAAATGAAATATGCCATTGCCATTGCTGGCACTCACGGAAAAACAACAACGACTTCAATCTCTGGAACGCTTTTGGCTACGTGTAAAGTGGATCCAACCGTTGTGATTGGAGGAAGACTCAATAAGTGGGGGACCAATGCTAAATTGGGACAAGGAAAATTTTTGGTGGCTGAAGCCGATGAAAGTGATGGATCTTTTAATTTATTAACTCCGACGATTGCCATTGTCACCAATATCGATGCGGATCACCTGGACTATTATAAAAATATGGAGGCTATTAAAGATGCCTTTGTAACATTTTTAAATCGTTTACCTTTTTATGGGGTAGGCATTGTTTGTGGAGATGAAAAAAATATTTTATCTATTCTCCCTCGGGTGAATAAAAGAATTATTACCTATGGAATAAGTTCAAGATGTGACTTTCAAGCCAGGCACATTGAATTAAAAGGCATTACCAGTTCCTTTGATGTCTATGTTAAACGTAAAAAATTAGGACGATTTTCAGTAAAAGCTCCAGGGATTCATAACGTTAAAAATACCTTGGCCTGCATTATTATGGGGCTTGAATTAGGGTTAAGTCTTTCAAAAATAAAAAAAGGCATTTTAGCGTATAGTGGCGTACAGCGGCGCTTTCATATTCGAGGAGAGGTGAATGGCATTACGGTCATGGATGATTATGGGCATCATCCCACAGAAATTAAAGCCACGCTTGAAGCCTGTAAGAAAGTGTGGCCTAAAAGACGACTGCTGGCTGTTTTTCAACCGCATCGCTACACTCGAACTCGGGATTTAATGAAAGAGTTTTCTGGGGCTTTTCAAAGAGCAGATGTTTTATTACTCACAGAAATTTATTCAGCTGGAGAAAAACCCATTAAAGGGGTGAGTTCAGAAAAATTATATCGTCTTCTTCGAAAAAAACATAAACATGCTTGTTTAGTAGCAAGTCGTCGAAATATCTCTCATGAACTGGAAAAACATGTGAGGCCAAAGGATGTTGTATTACTCTTAGGGGCTGGAGATATTTGGAAGAGTGGCTTAGAATTTTTAGAAGTTTTAAAAAAACAATACCGGTGAAACTCGTGGATATTTTAAGTGGGCTTCAAAGTAAGATTTTATGGAATGAGCCCTTAGCCCTTCACACCTCTTTTAAAGTAGGAGGGCCTGCCGATGCATTTATTTATCCTAAAAACAGTGTAGAGCTTTCTCAGCTCATGAAAAAAATTGATGAACATAAAATTCCTTATTTTGTTTTAGGAGATGGGTCCAACCTCGTCATGCCTGATGAAGGATATCGAGGCGTTGTGATTAATTTGTCTTTGTTTGATGAGATAAAAATTATTCACAAAGATGATGAAAAAATTTTAGTGAAAGTAGGAGCGGGCGTCTTAAAACAAAAACTATTATTTTGGTCGATAGAGCAGGGTTTTTCTGGGTTAGAATTTTTAGCAGGGGTTCCTGGACAAGTGGGCGGTGGTATTTTTATGAATGCGGGGACAAAAGGGGGCAGCTTTTGCGATATTACAGAAAAAATATTTATGATTAATACCAATGGAGAATTGGAAGAACAACTTGTAACGAAAGAAAATTTTTCATATCGTTCTCAAAATTTTTGTAAAAATAAGATTATGATGGGAGCTATTCTTCGTCTTCATTATGGAGATAAGGAAAAAATGATGGAAGTGGTTAAAACGGTAATTGCCGAAAGAAAAGCCATTCAACCTTTAAATTTTCCTAACTGTGGATCTGTTTTTAAAAATCCCAAAGGGTACTATGCCGGAAAGCTTATTGAAGATGCGGGACTGAAAGGCTATCGAGTAGGGCATGCACAAATTTCGACAAAACATGGAAATTTTATTGTGAATTTGGGTGGAGCAGCGGCCAAAGATATTGTGGCTATTATTGAGCATGCTAAAAAGAGAGTTAAAGAAGTTCATGGTGTAACCTTAGAAGAAGAAGTGATTATTGTACACAAAGATTAAACAAGAAATCCCCAAAGATAGAAGTCTTCAAAAAAAACTTATCGTGTATGCTATCCTCCTTATTGTTTTAGTGGGAGGAGGATGGGTAGTTACTCAAAAAATGCTTCCACGAATTCAACGGTTACCTATTTTTAAATTTCAAGAAATGGTGGCGCAATCCACTGAACATATTTCTGAAGAAGAAATAAAAGGATTAATTCACGCTCCACTAGGAGAAAATATTTTTGAAATTGATCTTAATGCATTAACGGCTAATGTTAAAAAACATCCCTGGGTAGAAAAAGCACATGTGTTTCGACTGCTTCCCAATAAACTTAGAATCGAAGTAGAAGAAAAAAAACCAGTAGCTCTTTTATCTTCCGATGAATCTTATGGAAAATTATATTTTTTAGATTCAAAAGGGATAAGAATTGCACCCATTCGACCTCGGGAAAATGTGGATTTTCCCATTATTTCTGGAGTGAGTGGGCCTCAAGTAAGTGAAAAAGAAGAGCGTTTGATTTTAGAAGCGTATGACGTGATGGCTCTTTATCATCAAAATAATTTTTTAAAGGACATTCGTCTTTCTGAAATCCATTGGAAAGAAAGCGTAGGATTTACTTTTTTTACTGAGGGGCCTTCTTTTGAAATTAGACTCGGAAAAGAAGATTTTCTTAAAAAGTTTTCTCGTCTGGAAAGGGTCTTAAAAGACCTTGCACAAAAAACAGTCACCCCGACGCTAATTGATCTTAATTTCACCAAAAAAGTTGTTGTAAAGGTTGCGAAATAGTTGTAATCTATAGAAAATTCCCATTTTATGGGGTGGGGTATTGTGTCTATTGCAGTACATTAAAATAGATGTAATGTAGTTTATTGTAGCAAGGACGTTTTGTGGCCAAAAAAGGCGAGATCATTGTTGGGTTGGATATCGGAACAACAAAAATCTGTGCAATTGTCGGTGAAAAAACAGATATCGGTGTAGATATTGTCGGTATTGGGACCTCAGTTTCCACAGGTCTTCGAAAAGGCGTTGTCATTAATATCGATTCTACGGTTGAATCCATTAAAAAAGCAGTTGAAGAAGCAGAACTCATGGCAGGAGTTGAAATTAGTTCTGTTTATTGTGGGATTGCCGGCGGACATATCAAAGGATTCAATAGCCATGGCATTGTGGCTGTTAAAGAAAAAGAAGTGAAAGAAACCGATATCCGGCGTGTCATTGACGCTGCAAAAGCGGTGGCCATTCCTTTAGATCGCGAAGTTATTCACATTATTCCTCAAGAATATATTATTGATGATCAAGATGGTATTAAAGAACCTTTAGGGATGAGTGGTGTTCGTCTTGAAGCCAAAGTTCATATTGTGACTGGAGCAGTATCTTCGGCCCAAAATATTATTAAATGTGCCAATCGAACAGGTCTTAATGTTTCTGACATTGTTCTTCAACAAATTGCTTCTTCTGAAGCTGTGTTAGAAGCCGATGAAAAAGAATTAGGAGTAGCTCTCATTGATATCGGAGGGGGGACTACCGATATTGCTATTTTTTCTGGGGGGAGCATTGTTCATACCGCCGTTTTATCGTTAGGCGGAAATCATATTACCAATGATCTGGCCGTAGGATTAAGAACGCCTACCCCTGATGCTGAAAAACTTAAAATTCAATACGGGTGTGCCATGACATCCTTAGTGCAAAAAGATGAACTGATTGAAGTACAAACCGTTGGTGGAAGAAAATCTCGAACATTTTCAAAAAAAGAAATTGCTCAAATTATTGAGCCCAGAGTGGAAGAAATTTTATCTCTCGTACAACGAGAAATTGTAAAAAGTGGTTATGAAGATTTGTTAGCGTCCGGTGTTGTGATTACCGGAGGTTCAACATTATTAAATGGAATGCAAGAATTGGCAGAAATGACATTTGATTTGCCTGTCAAA
The DNA here is from genome assembly GCA_001797335.1 of Deltaproteobacteria bacterium GWA2_38_16. GTDB lineage: Bacteria > Bdellovibrionota > JACOXK01 > 2-02-FULL-40-11 > 2-02-FULL-40-11 > 2-02-FULL-38-15-A. The sequence goes on along the minus strand of MGPE01000009.1, from coordinate 4,234 downwards.
AAAGGCGTTCCAAAAGGCTTTGGAGGATTACTGGATATTGTGAGTTCTCCGATTTATGCAACCGGTGTGGGGCTTGTTCTTTACGGAAGTAAAGATACGTCTAATACCAAGTTTAAAATTAGAGAACACAATATTTATCATAAAGTTAAATCACGAATGGTGGAATGGATCGCAGAGATCTTTTAATGGCAAAAAAGGCCAAAGGAGAAAATCTTATGTTTGAATTTGATGATAATCCAACGTTAGGGGCAAAAATTAAAGTCATGGGTGTCGGTGGCGGCGGGAGTAACGCTGTTGAAACCATGGTGAGTGGAGGATTAGAAGGCGTTGAATTTATTATTGCCAATACGGATCGGCAGGCGTTGGAAGCAGCTAAAGTTCCTCATAAAGTACAATTAGGAATGGGATTAACGAAGGGACTGGGGGCTGGAGCTAATCCAGAAGTGGGGAAGAATGCCGCGCTGGAAGATCATTCAAAAATTGCTCAAGTGTTGGAAGGGGCAGATATGGTGTTTGTTACAGCAGGCATGGGAGGAGGAACAGGGACCGGAGGAGCACCGGTTATTGCCCAAATTGCCAAAGACCTGGGAGCTCTGACGGTAGGAGTGGTCACCAAGCCTTTTACGTTTGAAGGTAAAAAGAGAATGAGACAAGCCGAAGCGGGAATTAAAGAGCTTAGGCAAAATGTAGATACTTTAATTGTTATTCCCAATCAAAGACTTTTAACTATTGCTACTCAACAAATGCCGCTTTTAGAGACGTTTAAAAAATGTGATGAAGTGTTGCTCAATGCCGTTCAAGGAATTTCAGATTTAATTAATATTCGAGGGCTAATTAACCTCGATTTTGCCGATATTAGAACCATTATGCAAAATAAAGGAATGGCGCTCATGGGAACCGGTGTTGGATCGGGTGAAAATAGAGCTATTCAAGCAGCGACCTCGGCCATTTCAAGTCCTCTCTTAGAAGATATTACTATTGATGGGGCTACCGGTATTATCATCAACATTACCGGTGGACCATCGCTTAGCCTCTATGAGGTCAATGAAGCTTCTTCTCTCATTCAACAAGCTGCCCATGAGGAAGCAGAAATTATTTTTGGTGCGGTCATTGATAATGCACTCAAAGAAGATGTGAGAGTTACAGTGATTGCCACAGGCTTTAAGAGAGCAGAAGAAAGAGACAAAATTGCTCAAGTTCTTCCAAAACAAGAAGAGCGTTTTGGTGTAAAACCGGCTCAACCTCAACAAACTACGGTAGCTCCCCCCAGTGCTTCAAAAGAAGAACCCCCAGCGGCTGCTAAGCCTTCCCGTCGACCGATTAAAGATATGGGAACACTGGGGTTTGACGATGATGAATACGACATCCCTACCTTCATTCGTCGACAGACTACAGATGTCGATCAATAATTATTCTACGCGGAAGGTTCCGATTTTGAAGATCTCTCCCTGAACGGTCGTCAAATATAAAAGTCCAGAAATAATATGAGTGGCTTCATTAATATACGTTGCTTTTAACGTATAGGTTGATCGGTCCACGCGAGTTTGTGGATCCAAATAAGCTAAAGATAAAAATCCATCAGTGCTATTGATTGGTTGGTAGTCAATCGTTAAAAATTCTGAAGGGTTAAAAACACCATTGCCTACTTGAACCCCATAAATGGTGATCATTCCAGTGAGTTTATTACTTTCGTCTTGAGTGAAATTAAGCGTGATTTGTTTATATCCATCCGCACCGAAATCCGTGGTTAAAAAACCACTCCATGCTTTTGCCATGAGTTGTCGTTGAAGTTGACTCGGAACTGGAGAAGCAAACAAAACAGAAGAAAATAACAGGAAAAGAAAAGAAAAATAAATGCCCTTTTTCATAACGATACCCTCCTTTGTCATCCCTTATAACAAAAAGCCCAGAACTTGGCTAGAACATATATTGAGCTTCTAGAGAGAATTTATTAATGGCTGCTGTTCCATGTTGCTCTAACCTTGTAAATTCTCCTACCAAACGGCCATAGGTGAAAGGTCTCCACACGAGCCCTGCAACGGGACCATGGGTTTTAGTGTTAGATGCGCTATCGGGTTTAAAGAAATCATAGCGGGCATAAGGAACTAAAATATCAGAATAGGCTTTATACCCTGCTTCTAAATAAGCTCCCAAACTTTGATATTTCTTTTCGGTGAGGGCATCTTTTTTGTTTCTTCCCATTAATGCCATTCCAGTGATGGTAAAAGAAGGAGTTAAATAATTAAACATGGGACCTAATTGGAAAAATTCGTCAGTAATGCCCGTACCACTATATTTTCCTTTATAAATATAAAATCCAGCCATGCTGCCTTCTTTACCAAATTCATAATCCAATGTTCCATACATATCTTTAAAGGAGTTATCATCTACCATGTTAAATACTTTTCCACCGGTTCCATTGACAAGGCCAAAACTTCCCGTAAATCCCTTATAATGTTGGCTAATTTCTGCTCCATAGTTTCTTTGAAAGGGTTTATAGGGGTTGGCTCCAGAAAAAGTGCTGGTGAGTACTAAAGAACGATCTTTTCCAAATCGTCCTCCAATGCCATGAATATAAAGAAGTTGAGAAACAATTTGTCCAAATCGAACCGTAGTAAATGCTTTGTCATTTTCTTCGTAAGTATATTGCATAAAGGCTTCTGCTAATTTGGTTCGGCCATAATCACTAAAATCTGTTGATGCAGCGGCCGCATTGACACTTCCAGAATTTTCATGAAGATACATTTCAGCAAAATAAGAAAATCCTTTGTCTAAAGCACCCCCGGTATATAAGGAAAATGCATGTTCTTCAAACGTATCTTTTTTATAGGTATTATATCGAATCTTGGCGGTAAGGCTTACATAGTCAGTCAATGATTTATCGCCCACTTCTTCTTTGGACATCATGTGTCCCATACGCAAGAAATCCTGTCCTGTTTTATTGAGTTTATTGACACTCCAGTGGCACACCGTACAGTCAAATTTATATTTTCTTGCAAATGCTGTGATGGCAAAGACATCCTGAGAAATAAAACTTAAGACAAAACAAATAATTACTCCTGTGAAAATGGCAGATCTAAATTTCATACACGCCTCCTTAATGAAAGAACGTTATTCAAAATACATGATTTATGGAAGCATTTTATTCAAAATACATGATTTGTGTCAAGAAATAGTCTATACTAAAAAAAATATTATGATGACTAAAACTGAGGCAAAAAAAAGAATTCAAAAGCTTACCCAAGAACTTCATCATCACAACACTCAATATTATGTGTTGGACGATCCCCAAATTTCAGATCAAGCGTATGATCAGCTTTTAAGAGAATTAGAAAGTTTAGAAAAAGAATTTCCTCAGTTAAAAAGTGATACATCTCCAACACAACGGGTGGGAGGAAAGCCACTCGATAAGTTTAAAAAATATACGCATCATCTTCCGATGCTTTCTCTTTCAAACGCTTTTTCAAAAGAAGAGATTCAAGATTTTAATGAACGTGTCCAAAAATTTTTAAAAATGACCTCTGACATTGAATATGTTTGTGAATATAAAATGGATGGATTGGCGGTAGAGCTTATTTATGAAAATGGAAAACTTGTCATCGGAGCCACTAGAGGAGATGGGGAAGAAGGAGAAGATGTTACTCAAAATATAAAAACCGTTCGGTCTATCCCTTTAGAATTGTCAGGACAGTATCCTCGTTATATCGAAGTGCGAGGGGAAGTTTTTATGACTCAAAAAGCCTTTAAACATTTAAATGAAGAACGTCAAAAAAAAGGAGAATCTTTATTTGCCAATCCCAGAAATGCAGCGGCCGGATCCATTCGACAATTGGATCCTAAAATTACGGCTTCTCGAACGCTGGATATGTTTTGCTATGGGGTGGGAGAGGTAGAGGGGAAAACATTTGAGACACATTGGGGGATCCTTCAAGCGTTTAAAAAATATGGATTTAAGACAAATACAACTTCTCAAAAATGTTTGGGTGTTGAATCTGTGCAAAAGTTTTATCAAGAGGTTTTAGAACATCGCGAGAAACTTCCGTATGAAATTGATGGCATGGTGGTAAAAGTCAATGATCTTCATTTGCAAAAACGCCTGGGTGAAATTGCTAAAAGCCCACGCTGGGCCATTGCATATAAATTTGCTGCTACTCAAGAAACAACCGTGATTAAAGATATACTGGTTCAAGTCGGACGTACCGGTGCCTTGACCCCTGTAGCAGTGTTAGAGCCT
>MGPE01000008.1 GCA_001797335.1 Deltaproteobacteria bacterium GWA2_38_16 | reverse complement strand
ACAATGGCTTCGCGGGGGATGACAATGGCTTCGCAGGGGATGACAATGGCTTCGCGGGGGATGACAATGGCTTCGCAGGGGATGACAATGGCTTCGCGGGGGATGACAATGGCTTCGCAGGGGATGACAATACCTTTTGACAATGTCTTTCACGAAATAGTATGAATTATTATGACCACAGAAAATGTGATTATCATTGGCTCAGCCTGCGCAGGGCTCACAGCTGCTATTTACACCGCACGTGCGAATTTAAACCCCTTTGTCATCGAAGGCTATCAAGCGGGTGGCCAACTCATGCTCACCACTGAAGTTGAAAATTACCCCGGTTTTCCCCAAGGTATTTTGGGGCCAGAGCTCATGGCTCTTTTTCGAAAACAAGCTGAAAAATTTGGGACTCGTTTTCTGACAGAAGATGTCACCCGTGTTGATTTTTCTAAAAAACCTTTTTTAATTTTTGCCCAAGAAAAAGAATTTAAAACCCATTCGGTGATTATTGCTACCGGTACAAAACCCAACCTCTTGGGACTTAAAAATGAAAACCGGTTGATGGGAAAAGGGGTTTCCACCTGTGCCACCTGCGATGGAGCCTTCTTTAAAGAAAGTAAAGTTGTTGTTTGTGGTGGAGGCGATAGTGCCCTTGAAGAAGCGCTGTTTCTCACCCGTTTTGCTTCGGAAGTCACGCTTATTCATAGGCGAGATAAACTCCGCGCTTCTAAAATTATACAAGAACGTGCATTGAAAAATAAAAAAATGAAATTTGTTTGGAATTCTGTCATCGAAGATATTTTAGGAGAAAATGCAGTCACCGGCATTAAAATTAAAAATGTAAAAACACAAAAAGTATCCGAACTTGAGTGTGAAGGGGTTTTTATGGCCATCGGACATACCCCTAATACTGAACTTTTTTCGTCGTATTTAAAACTTCATGAAAATAAATATATGGAGACACACCCTAACTCCACAAAAACCTCTATCGACGGTATTTTTGCTGCTGGAGACGTTCAAGATTTTGTTTTCCGTCAGGCTATTACGGCGGCTGGCAGTGGTTGCATGGCTGCCATTGAATGCGAAAAATATTTAGAATCCCTCCATAGTTAAATTTCTTGAGTAAAATCAACAGATTGTGCTTTATAGTAAAAAAACACACAACAGATAGTACAATTTCGTTGACACAAAATTCTCAACTCTTTATAGTAAAACTATAGATTAGAGAAAAAATTAAAATAATAAAGCATTCTGATCTACTAAAAAAATAAATTACAAATATTAGATCCAGGGCTCAGCCCGGGATGACAAAGTTGAATGAAAGTGTATCATTCAAAGGGGTATTTTTTTCTCAAAAACGAAGTTAAGAAGGACACTGGATCCCCGATCAAGTCGGGGATGACACAAGGATAACCCATGAAAATTAAAAAGCTTTTTACCAAAAATTTAAAAAATCCTTACGAAGACATTCAGTTTATTGAACGCCGATCAGAATTAAAAAATACAGATGGAACATCTGTTTTTTCTTCCGATCGTGTCACCGTTCCTGAATCCTGGTCACAAGTAGCTACCGATATCCTCGCTCAAAAATATTTTAGAAAAGCAGGGTTAAAAGATGCCCCCAAAAAATCTCCCTATGGCAATCCCAAAGATGATTCAGAAACCGATTGCCGACAGGTATTTCATCGCATGGCCGGATGTTGGACCCATTGGGGAAAAAAATATGGATATTTTGATTCTACAGAAGATGCCCAAAATTTTTATGATGAAGTGTGTTACATGCTGGCTCATCAAATGGCGGCTCCCAATAGCCCTCAATGGTTTAATACCGGACTTTATTGGGCCTATGGCATTAAAGGAAAAGGGCAAGGACACTATTACATAGATCCCAAAACCAAAAAACTCACCTCCTCCACATCTGCTTATGAAAGACCACAGCCACATGCCTGTTTTATTCAATCGATTCAAGATGATTTGGTAAACGAAGGCGGCATTATGGATTTGTGGACCCGCGAAGCTAGACTTTTTAAATATGGTTCTGGCACGGGAACCAATTTTAGTAATATTCGAGGCAATGGCGAAAAACTTTCAGGGGGGGGCATGTCTTCTGGGCTCATGTCTTTTTTAGCCATTGGAGATCGAGCCGCAGGCGCTATTAAAAGTGGGGGCACTACACGCCGGGCTGCTAAAATGGTATGTTTAAACCTCGACCATCCAGACATTATTGATTTTATTGAATGGAAAGTAAGAGAAGAACAAAAAGTGGTAGCCCTGGTCACTGGATCCAAAACCACTAAAACCATTCTTCAAAAAATTATGCAGGCTTGTGCCTCTCAAAAGAAAGAGTTGGGAGAGAATGCATTTGATCCCAAACACAATTCCGTCTTGGCTCAGGTCTTGAGAGAAGCCCAGCCATTTCAAATTCCCATGAATTATATTTTTAGAACAATCCAGCTTGCCAAACAGGGATTCACAACCATGGAATTTATAGAGCTTGATACCGATTGGAACTCCGAAGCCTATCGAACCGTGGGCGGACAAAACTCCAATAATTCCATTCGAATTCCTAATTCCTTTTTTGAAGCGCTTAAAAAAGACGACTATTGGCATCTCACTTCCCGAACTGATGGTTCCATTACCCAATCCATTAAAGCCAAAACCTTGTGGGATAAAATTACGTACGCGGCTTGGGCCTGTGCCGATCCGGGGATTCAATATGATACAACGATTAATGAATGGCACACCTGCCCTGAAGATGGTCGAATCAATGCCTCTAACCCGTGCTCTGAATACATGTTTCTAGACGATACGGCCTGCAATTTGGCTTCTATTAATCTTTTAAAATTTTATGATCCAACGACAGAAACATTTAATATCAACGCTTATCAACATGCAGCACATCTTTGGACCCTCATCTTAGAAATCTCAGTTTTGATGGCTCAATTCCCAAGTCGTGAAATTGCCAAAAATAGTTTTGCCTTTAGAACGCTAGGGCTGGGATATGCCAACATTGGAGCCCTTCTCATGTGTATGGGGATTGCTTATGACAGTAAAGAGGCTAGAGCTATTGCGGGTTCTTTAACCGCCATCCTGTGCGGGCAGTCTTATGTGACAAGTAGCCTCATGGCCAAAGAATTGGGTGCTTTTGAAAATTACGAAAAAAATAAAAAGCACATGCTTCGTGTTATTCGAAATCATAGACGCGCGGCACATAACGCCTCTTTAGATCAGTATGAAAATTTAACCATCACCCCACAAGGCATTGAGTCAACATATGCTCCAAAAGAAATGGTTCAAGCTTCCAAAACCGTGTGGGATAAAGCATTAGAATTGGGAGAACAGTATGGGTACCGAAATGCCCAGGTCACCGTCATTGCCCCTACCGGAACCATTGGACTACTCATGGATTGCGACACCACAGGAGTGGAACCCGATTTTGCTTTGGTTAAGTTTAAAAAACTAGCCGGCGGTGGATACTTTAAAATTATTAATCAATCTGTTCCAGCAGCACTAAAAAAATGTGGCTATTCGGAATCTGAAATTCAAGATATCGTTTGTTACATTAAAGGCAAAGGCACGTTAAAGGATGCTCCCTTTATTAACCATGAAACGCTTCTTCAAAAAGGGTTAAGCGTAGACATGATTCAAAAACTAGAATCCTATCTTCCTTCTGTATTTCACATTAATTTTGCGTTTAATAAACACACGCTGGGGGACACGTTTGATAAAGACAGTTTAGAAAGTCTCGGCTTTACAAAAGAAGAAATTGAAAAAGCCAACGACATTTGCTGCGGAACGATGACCATCGAAGGAGCTCCGCATGTTAAAGAAGAGCACTATCCCATTTTTGATTGTGCCAATAAGTGCGGAAAATATGGAAAACGATTCATCTCCTATCATGGCCACATTAAAATGATGGGCGCTACTCAACCCTTTATTTCTGGAGCCATCAGTAAAACCATTAATATGCCCTTTGAAGCCGATGTTAGAGACATTAAAACCGCCTATACAGAATCGTGGAAACAGATGCTCAAAGCCAATGCGCTCTATCGAGATGGATCTAAGCTCTCTCAGCCGTTAAATACAGTGGCCGATGACTGGGCTGATGTTTTACTGGCCAATTCTCAACAAGAAAAAATTGAAAAAGTCGTAGAAAAAATAGTTGCTCGTATCACTAAAAAGCGCCCCCTTCCGACCCGGCGATCTGGTTATACCCAAAAAGCAGAAATTGGCGGACATAAAGTGTACTTAAGAACGGGAGAATACGAAGATGGCACACTGGGAGAAATCTTTTTAGATATGCACAAAGAAGGCGCGGCCTTTCGATCACTTATGAACTGTTTTGCCATTGCTGTTTCCATTGGGCTTCAATATGGCGTTCCTCTGGAAGATTTTGTCCATCAGTTTTCTTTTACCCGGTTTGAACCCAATGGGGTTGTCCAAAAGCACGACCACATTAAAATGGCTACCAGTATTGTGGATTACATCTTTAGAGAACTCGCCATGACCTATTTAGGACGATACGATTTAGTTCAAGTTCCTCCTACGGATGAAAAAGTGTTAAAACCAAAATCATCCCATCAAAAACCCTTTTTCTTTATGCCCCCTGCAACCGATGATGGAAGTTCGGATATGCACACAGAAGTTCTTCATGAAAATGGAAATGGGAATGGACACACCTCAGAACATGTGTACGCCCATGCCAAAGAAGTGGCCGAGTTGCAAGGCTATGAAGGGGATCCTTGTAGGGAATGTGGTCAGTTTACAATGGTGAGAAATGGGGCATGCCTGAAATGCGACTCGTGTGGAGGGACGTCAGGTTGTTCTTGATTATTTCACTAAAGTTCGCTATGAACTCTACTTACTGTGGAGAAAATGTAGGGTGAAATTCCCAAAAATCGCAGTCATTGTTTTCCTCCTTTTCCTTCCGCATCTTTCCATTTTTGCTTATGATTTCAATAACTTCCTCATCCACGGGCAAGTTTGGTCTAAAATAGATTTAACCTATAAAATTATTGGAAACATTGTAGATGAAAAGGCTTTTGTAGCTCAAAGTGAAGCCGGCCAAACACTTTACAGAGTCATCGCTCAAGAAGACACCCTGACTCTCATGAATATTACAACGGGGGATATTCAAACCATTCCCCTTTCAGCACAAAAGATTTCGATTTCCAAAAATTACCTCTTTTTTGTCCCCGCCAGTACTCCCAGTATTCAAAGAGCTCAAGGGTTTTATATCCTTCGGCTTATTGATCTTTACCATTTTGGTTTCCATTCCCCCATTCCTTTCTTTTTTATTCCTCTGGATCCAGAACTGGGTCACCCTCAAGATGTCATTGCGGAACACAATCCAGAGGATCAAAAAGAAAAAACACTCCTTTTAAGAAGTGCCCAGGGCATTATCAAAATGGAATTTCAAGATATTGAAGATATTATTAAAGCCCAGCTTATCTCTTTAGCCACACAAAATGGCATCTTGGGAAATCAAGCCCAAGAAATTATTCAACTGATTGATCGCACAAGACAAGAAATAGAATCCTTTTATCAAGACTTTCAGACAGAGCTGGAAAGTATAGCAGGACAAGACGTGTCTCATCTCATCCCTCAAGAATTTAGAGATTTATCTTTAGAAAAAATATCAGAAGACGATTTATCCGAGCTTCTGATTAAAGCCAGTGATTCCCAGGAGCTACAAGAAATAAAATTAAAATATATTAAACGATTTGTAAATATCATCACCACATTCTATGATGATTTCTCTGAGATTTCTAAAAAAGTAGAATTTTCTTTCTCTCTATCTAATACTTTGGCTAATACCTTAACCATCGGTGTAGAACCAGAAGAAGAACCAGTGCCCCAAGAAAATAATGATGACACTCCATATGCACTGAAGTGGTATGCGGGCATTACCGTTGGAACTGTTTTTATTACTCTCATTCTTCCTAAAATGCTTAAAAAACCTTTTTCAAAAATTGGTGCGCAGTACAGTTGCTGGCACTACGGAAAAACGTCTTGGATGGGATATTTGATCAATAAAATTTATCCCTATGCAGAGGCCAGTTCCACAGAATCAAGATCTGTTGGAGCGGTATTAAAAAAACTGATCCCAGAAGCTCAAACCACGTTGGCGCAATACGATGCTACCCCCGCTCAATTTAAACGTGCCTTTTGGCAAATGGGCGGAGATACCGCTACCGTCATTGGAACAGAGCTTGTCTTTAGACAATGGTTTAGACATGTTAGCGATGATCCTGAAGAAGTTAAAAGTGCTATTCTTATTGACGAGCCTTTTGATGAAAATCACTCTCTATGGTTTCAAAAAAATTTCTTAGAAAGAGTTATTGGAAATCAACTCTTAGGTACCATTAATACCACTGTGCAACTTCATATTTTAGAAAAAGAATATGACCTCCTCTTACAACATTTCGTATTTGACTCTAACATTGAAAAAACACTGGCCGCACAACCCAGACGCAGAACCGGAGATGTAGCCTTTACAAAATTTAACGACGAGCAACGACGACAAATTGCCTGGATGATTCATGGAGATATTAAAACTATTCAAGAAGAGGTCGTGGCCCATTCAAAAAATCCAGATTTTGAAAAATCTATTGTAAAACTTCGAGAAAAATGGCTCCGACACATTCAACAGACACTGGAAAGCAGTGGCCAAACCGCTTCCTTAAGCGTCCAAGCTAGGCAAGAAATTGAAAAAGTGCTCGATACAAAAATTCGAGCAACCTATCAAATCGCCTTAGAAGAACACTCAAATTTTACCCCTCAAAAGGCAGGCGTCGTTCGAAAATGTTTCTTAGCCTTTAAAAAAGCAACGATTTTTAGTCTTTCAAAAGTATTTGGAGAAAAATTAGCCAATCAAAGCTTTAGAATCTGGTCAGGGCTCAATGAACCTTATTTTTGGAATGCCGTCATTATTCACCATGCCACCCGAGGCAGTTTTAATCTTACTCAATTTATGTACCGCCGAACCACTTCACTTTTGTTTACGACACCCTTTTGGCTGGGGACCTATCAATCGCTCAGAAACAAAGGAGTGATTAATTCTTTAAGAAGAGAAGCCATGTATGGAGTCGCCTATGGGGTAGTCACCAATCTCACTACTCATTTTATTTTTGTAAAGGTCTACGAAAAATATCTTCTCCACACCGCCTACGATATTGAATTTAGCCTGTGGGAACTCCTAGGGCTTAAAGAAAAAAACAAACCAAAAAAATAATTAAAATTTCCCTTGAAAACCAAACATGAGGCCTAGATCATCTTTTTCTTGCCCTTTTCCATCTTGATAAAAAATATCGGCCGCTAATTTTGAGGCACCCTTTTCATCTAAAAAGTATTGCCCCCCAAATGTCCAAAGATGAATCTCGACATCATTAGCCGTATCGGCATCCCATTCTTCATACCGAACTGCCAGCCGAACGGGTTTTAAAAACTCTACTCCCAAATTACTTAAGCTATAGGCTCCTAAAATATACCAGCCATCCTTTTCAATGCTCCCATCTTTAGCAGTTAAATATTCCATTTTTAAAACATAGGGACCTTTGTTCCAAAGTCCTCCAACGCCATATCGCGTTTGAGCATCATTGAAAGCGCCTTGAGTTCCTTCATAGACAGAAACATACAGCTGCGCTTCTTCCCAGGGTTTAAAGGTCAACATTCCACTAACATCTTTTTGATTATTAAGATCCGCGTTATTGGGTCCCTCTCCATTAAAAAGCGCAATCATATATTGAAGTTTAAATGTCTTCACTTCTCCTTGCACCATGGCTCCAACATCTCTTTTATCTCCCAAAATCTGAACCACAGTAGCTCGCTCTAAAAGCTCTAAGGCTCCAGAGGATTGAAGCGCTTCAAGACTGATCGGTCGTTTAAATTGTCCAATGACCAGTTTATTATTCAACACTTTAAACGTAAGCCCTAAATCTTGTAAAATAGAGGCGTCTTTTTTAAATTGTTTAATGGTAGTTCCCGATACGGTTTTATTTTCTGATAGACCTTTGACTGGATCAAACATTACAAAAAAATCAGCACTATCGGTTAAAACTCCTTTAAAACTAATTTCTCCTCTCCGTAATTTAAATTGATCCATGGTTTCTTGAGAAGCGACAGAAAAAACCTGAATAAAGGCATGGGTTTCTAAACTTTTTACTAAAGAGGCTCCTCCTAAAATACCTACATTCCTTTCTGACCGTGTTTCTTCTTCATAGGGCATATCCATATGATAAGCATTGGAGTGAAATAAATTTCGAAGTGTTGTTTTTGAATTCTCTTGGGCAACCAAAAAGGGTGCTACCAAAAATACCATTAAAAATATGACTTTTTGATACATGTATATATTCCTTTCTAGATGAGGGGTTGCATCTCTATAAACTTTAGCGATAGAGTATGTCAAATGCAAAATGATGCCCTATCTATTTTAATCATTGAAGATGAAAAAGATATTCGAAATCTCCTGGCCTATCATCTCAAAAAAAATCTGTTTAATCCCCTAGAAGCCTCTCATGCAGAAGAAGCTCTTCAAAAAATTTCTCTTTTAAAACCCCATCTTATTATTTTAGATCTGATGCTCCCAAAAACATCTGGGCTGGATCTTTGCCAACTTTTAAAAAAGAATATCGCCACTCAAAATATTCCTATTTTGATGCTGACAGCAAAATCTTCTAAGGAAGACATTGTCAAAGGTTTAGAATTGGGGGCTGATGATTATGTCACTAAACCCTTTGACATTAAAGAAGTTATGGCCAGAATAAAAGCCATTCTCAGACGAACACACACACCAGAAAAATCTCTGGCAACGTTTACACACAAAGAGCTTATGATAGATTGGGAAAAATATCGTTTGCATAAAAATTCACAAGAAATTCATATTACGCTTACAGAATTTAAACTCTTAAAAATCCTCACTCAATACCAAGGACGTGTTTTAACCCGAGAACAATTGCTATCAGCCCTGACGGGAGATGAAAAAGTAGTGATTGATCGAAATATCGATGTTCACATTACCTCTCTTCGAAAAAAAATAGGCCCGTACATTGAAACCGTTCGAGGGATTGGATATCGCTTCCAAGAGGGATAATATTTTTCATGCTTCGTCATTTTTTTTCTAAATTGACCCATGCCTCTAAAAAAGAAGAGCTATCGCTTCTTGCCTCTTCAGTCCATGCAATGAAAGATCAATGGACACATCACCTTGAAACTTTAACTCAGGAAAAACAAAAATTGTCCGCGATTCTTTCCAGTATCTATGATGGGGTACTGGCTATCGATCATCAAAAAAAAATTCTAACCTATAATGAGCCCATCTTAAAAATATTTAATCTTGGGGGATTCAACTTAATTGGTAAAAAAATAAGTGATGTTCCACTGACCCCAACGCTTATTAAAGACATTGAAGCTTGTCTTGAGTTTAAAAAAACCTATCAAAAACAAATAAAGATAACTCCAAACACAGAACGATATTTTGAATGCACCATTTCTCCTCTTTTATCGATATCTTCAAAAATCATTGGAGCCGTTGCTATTTTTCACGATATTTCAGAACTTAAAAAACTAGAACACATGCGGGTAGATTTCGTAGCCAATGCCTCTCATGAACTTAAAACTCCTCTTTCTGTTATTCGAGGATATGCAGATACGCTGTTAGAAGAAGAAGGGCTTAAGGAGCAGACCATTGCCTTTGTCAAAACCATTCAAGAACACACCCACCGGCTTACTAAACTCGTAGAAGATCTCTTGGCTTTATCTCAACTTGAGACAGAACAAACCCTCGAAAAAGCAGCTCTTGATTTAGAAGCACTGATACCAAATTTAATTCATCATCTCTCTCCGCTCGCAAAACAGAAGAACGTTTCTATCCAAACAAATTTTAAAGAAAAATATGTTTGGGCAAATGCTTCTAAACTTGAACAGGCGTTAACAAATCTTTTAGAAAATGCCATTAAATATAATCCTTCCGGAACCAACATATGGATTCTCTCTGAAAAAGAAAAAGAAGCCATTAGACTTTCTATTAAAGATACCGGCGTGGGCATCAGTCCAGAACACTTACCTCGTATTTTTGAGCGATTTTATCGCGTTGATCAAGGCCGAAGTCGTGAATGCGGGGGCACAGGGCTGGGATTATCCATTGTAAAACATGTGGCTCTTCTTCACGGAGGATATGTCGACGTGGAAAGCACTCCAGGCCAGGGAAGCACCTTTAGTCTTATTCTTCCTCTTTTATAATTTTACCGTATTTTTACTTAATCTTTATCTGATCTTAACAAAATCTCAGTATGGTCGTAGCTAATGAAAGGAGATTATTTATGAAATCTTTTAAACTTTATGTCCTGATGTTCATGGTTACCACGAGTTCTGTTTTCGCACAGACTCGCCTTATTAAAATCGATGGTTCCAGTACTGTCTTCCCTATTACAGAAGCTGTCTCTGAAGAATTTCAAACCTTAAAAAAAGGTACTGTACAAGTCACTGTTGGAATTTCTGGAACCGGTGGTGGATTTAAAAAATTTTGCCGAGGTGAAACCGATATTCAAGATGCCTCTCGCCCCATTTCTAAAGAAGAAATGAAAACCTGTAAAGACTCTGGCATTCAATATATTGAACTTCCTATTGCCTATGACGCCATTACCCTTTGTGTCAGTCAAAAAAATACCTGGCTTTCCGAGCTTTCACTTCCTGAACTTAAAAAAATATGGGAACCCCAAGCTCAGAGGAAAATTATCCAGTGGAATCAAGTTAAAAAAGAATGGCCCGAGACCCCTTTAAAATTGTTCGGAGCCGGATCAGACTCAGGAACTTTTGACTATTTTACAGAAGCTGTAAACGGAAAATCAAAAGCCTCTCGAGGGGATTATACCGCCAGTGAAGATGATAATACATTGGTCTTAGGTATTGGTCAGGATCCGAATGCTTTGGGATACCTTCCTTTCTCTTACTATGAAGCCAATAAAGCTAAGCTTAAAGCCATCGCAATTATAAATACCAAAAACAAGGCGATTTTGCCTTCTCTAAAAACCATTGTGAATGGTGCCTACGAACCTTTTTCTCGTCCTATTTTTATTTATGTTAATGTTACTTCACTCAAAAAATCAGAAGTCAAAGACTATGTCACCTTTTATTTGACCCAAGCACAAACACTGGTTCCTCAGGTAAAATATGTTCCTCTTTCTCCCAAAGCCTATCAGGCAGATCTCACCCGATTACAAAAAAATAAAATAGGAACGACTTTTGGAGGAGAGGCACACATTGGGATGAAAATTGAAGACCTCTTACTACAGACGCATTGAGCGGTTTAAAGACACATGTATCCGAGGGATTCTTTTTTCTTCTGCCCTTTGTTCTATTTTAATTACCGCTGCAATTGTTTTTGTTTTATTTTATGAGTCTATCCCTTTTTTTAAAAGTGTTTCTTTTAAACAATTTCTTTTCGATAAACAGTGGACGCCTCTTTTTTCCGATGCGCATTATGGAATTTTACCCTTAATATGTGGAACATTTTTAACCACTCTCATTGCCCTCATATTGGCTATTCCATTAGGAACCATTATGGCTATTTACTTAAGCGAATACGCCTCTCACAAATTTAGAGAAACGTTAAAACCCCTTTTGGAACTTTTAAGTGCAGTGCCCACCGTCATTTATGGATATTTTGCACTATTATTTGTAACCCCTCTTCTTCAAACTATCTTGCCTTCTTTATCTGGATTTAATGTATTAGGAGCTGGCCTTACCATGGGGATCATGATCATTCCTTATGTCAGCTCTTTAAGTGAAGATGCCATGCATGCTGTTCCCATGCCCCTTCGAGAAGGCTCCTATGCCATGGGGGCCACGCATTTTCAAACGGCTATTCGAGTCGTCATTCCAGCTGCTTTTTCAGGAATTACTTCTTCTTATATTTTAGCCATCTCTAGAGCCATTGGAGAAACAATGGTCGTAGCCATTGCTGCAGGCATGCAACCCAATCTTACCTTAAATCCTCTAGAGCCTGCGCAAACGTTAACAGCGTATATTGTACAAGTAAGTCTTGGGGATCTTCCCCATGGAACCTTAGGATATCAAACTATTTTTGTGTGTGGGCTAACACTTTTTTTTATTACTTTATGTTTTAATATTGTGGGGCACAGTTTAAGAAAAAAATTTAGAGAAGTATATTAAATGAGGTATATTAAACAATGTCTTTAGCAGCTCTGGTTCGTCGGAATAAACAGTATGACTTTTGGTTCTCTGTCATTAGCATTATGTGCGTTTTATTTTCCCTTCTTGCCTTAACCACCTTGCTACTGGATTTAGCCTTGGAAGGAATCCCTAGACTGTCTTTAAATTTTTTAATTTCATTTCCCTCTCGCTTTGCAGACAAAGCAGGAATTTTATCGGCCTGGGTAGGAACATTTTGGGTTATGTTTATTACCGCTTTCATTTCCATTCCCTTAGGTATTTTAAGTGGCCTTTATTTAGAAGAATACGCTCCTAAAAATAAACTCACACAATTTATTGAAATTAACATCTCTAATCTTTCAGCGGTCCCTTCCATTATCTTTGGGCTTATGGCTCTGGGAATTTTTGTTCATAGCCTTCACTTAGGGCAAAGTCTTTTAACGGCGGGACTTACTTTATCTCTTTTAATTCTTCCTATTATTATTGTTGCAACCCGTGAGGCCGTGAGAGCCATTCCCACCTCTATTCGAGAGGCTTCCTATGCTTTAGGGGCCACTCAGTGGCAAACCGTCAAACACCATATTTTACCCTATTCTTTTGGAGGGATTGCAACCGGCGTTATTATCGCCCTTTCCCGAGCTATTGGAGAAACCGCTCCGCTCATTACTGTTGGAGCGCTCACCTTTATTGCATTTTTACCTCATTCATTCATGGATCCTTTTACCGTCCTTCCCATTCAACTTTTTAATTGGATTTCTCGGCCTCAAGCAGAGTTTCATGTAAATGCTGCGGGAGCAGGAGTTATTCTTCTCACCCTTACTCTTTTGATGAATGCCGTTGCTATCATCATTCGATACCGAGTCAGAAAGAAAATCACATGGTAACTACATTTAAAGCCCAGGTTCAAAATCTTCATTTTTATTATGGAACGGTTGAGGCTCTTAAAAACATTTCCATTTCCATTCAAGAAAAAAAAGTCACTGCCATGATTGGACCTTCGGGCTGTGGAAAAACCACGTTGCTTCGATGTTTTAATCGCATGCATGATCTTTATCCAGGGAATCGCTACGAAGGGGAAATTACCCTTTACCCTGAAGGAAAAAATATTTTAGATCCCAAAGTAGATCCTATTGAGCTTCGAATGAGAATTGGAATGGTCTTTCAAAAACCCAATCCTTTTCCAAAATCTATTTATGAAAATGTGGCCTATGGATTAAGAGTCCGAGGAATAACTCAAAAATCCATCATCGGTGAAAAAGTAGAAGAATCTCTACGCTATGCTGCACTGTGGGACGAAGTTAAAGATCGCCTGTATCATCTGGCTTCCAATTTGTCAGGAGGGCAACAACAACGCCTCTGCATTGCACGCACCTTGGCCATTGATCCTGAAATAATTCTTTTTGATGAACCCACTTCTGCGCTGGATCCAACGGCTACTCAGAAAATAGAAGAACTCATGGAGACTTTAAAAGAAAAATATACTATCATTACTGTCACCCACAACATGCAGCAAGCCGCACGTGTTTCAGATTACACCGCCTTTTTTTATCTTGGAGAACTTATCGAATTCGATAAAACAGAAAATATCTTTACAAATCCTAAAGTTAAAAAAACAGAAGAATATATTACCGGGAGGTTTGGATAAAATGACAGATCCTAAATCATTCGAAAAAGATCTAGAAGAAATTAAACAAGAACTCTCTCTCATGGGAGGGATGATTGAAAAAGCTATTTCAACCGCTATCCTCTCCTTAAAAGAAAGAAATGCACGTCTAGCCAAGGAAGTCATTCGCTATGACCGTATTATTGACGAACAGGAACTTAAAATTGAAGATCTCTGCATTAAGTATATTGCACTTCAACAACCCAAAGCCGGTGACCTTCGATTTATTACTTCCGTCATGAAAATCAATAATGAACTAGAACGTATTGGAGATTATGCAGAATATATTTCTAGACAATCACTTTTTTTATCCAATCAACCTGAATTAAGACCCCTGGTAAATATTCCCATCTTATCTGAAATTGTTCAGCACATGGTTCAAGACACTTTAAAAGCGTTGCTCCAAAGAAATGCTGAACTTGCTCAACATGTCATTAAACAAGACCAAGAAGTAGATGAACTTCAACAAAAAATTTATAGAAATTTACTTTCTGATATGATTCGAGATCCTCAGACGATTGAACGTGCCACTTCTCTTCTTTTAATCTCACTGAAGATAGAACGCATGGCAGATCACGCTACCAACATTTGTGAAGATATTATTTATCTGGTCACTGGTGTCACGGTTAGACATAAAGGAAAATTCTAATGGGTATACTTTCCCCGTTCGGTTTCTAAAATTAAAATATATTCTTGAATTCGCTGAATCTTTTCGGGGTCGGTTTCAGATTGAAGTTTTATTTTAGAAAGCTCTATTTTTAAATCAATATCATTTAAGATATCGATATCCCGAACGTCCAAAGCTGAGGGATCCATCATGGCTTCAGGCTGATGGCTTAAATAATATTCCACCACCCCTAAAATGGTCGTCACCAATATCCATTTAATATTTTTCCCCCACCACTCTCCTCGATATTGTGCATCTAACATTTTCCATACTTCTACTTCTAAAATGTCTTTGGGAACCAAGGTATTTGAAAAAACATCAAAGGGGGTGTTTTGAAAGGCTTCTTGATATCGATTTAAAAGATCCAACTGCCGCCTTAATTCTTGAAGTTCACCCGCATGGGTTAATTTATATATTCGGCCTTTATTTTCTATATTTGCAATGGCCTTGACAATAAATTCTCGATAAGACCGATCCCCTAAAAGACCTGTTGTCTCTAAAGACTGAATGCTTTGTAAACGAATCCACTGAGAAGCGATCTCCGCTGTTATTTTATTGTTGGCGTAGCTTTTTGGAAAACCAAAAAGAAAAAAAGCAGAACGTCGACTCGTATGCGTAGCATTAAACACAGCCACTGGAAAGTCTGCCATAATCCTCGGGAAATTTTGAAATGTCATCTGAGGAGAAATCACGCCTAAAATACGACCAAAAAAATATTGAACGCTTTCAGGGTGTTTTTTCCAAAACTCAATCACCAACGCTTGCCGAAATAAAACAGAATCAATAGCTTCAGAAAAAATACGATCACAAAAAGGATGGAGCAGCGAACTTGCGGCAACCAGTTCTTCTGCTTGAATCACCCCTCCTCGTACCACTTTTGCTTCGATCTCTTTAATCCATCCTTCTGGATTTTGTCCTTTGGTAAGTAAGAAATTTAATACCTCCTCTTGATTTAATTTTTCCCCTCTTGAAATAATCCGCCGTCCTTTTTCAATGATCCACTCTAAGAATGTGGGAGGAGTATACGCTTCCAGAGAAGATAAAAATTGATTGGCCATGATGTGTCTAGCGAGCCCAAACTCTGTTTGAGATTCTCGGAGTACCTTGGCCACACGTACATCATCGGCCAACCATAAAAGTTCTCTGGGATTCAATAAAAGTTCAAGTTCTCGAGCCATTTTTTCTTTGGGTAATGGCTCTACCCTAAGAAGGATTAGACGAGATATTTTTTGAGTTTCTTCTTCAATCAACCATTGAGAAAGCCTGACTTCTCCCCGAACTGCTGATTGCTCAGAAGTTAAGATGAGAATTCTTCTGACCTGCGCTGTAACCCAAGATTCTAAAGCAGGATTGGCATAGAGAGAGTGTACCGCGAGAATGACAAAAATAAAAAATAGAACTTGCTTTCGAAAGATCATAAAGATATATTCATATATCAATAAAGTTAATAAAAATCAATAAGTTATATAAAATACATTATGATAAACTTTAAAGTAATTTTTCTAGCGCTCATTCTCTTTCTTTCTCCTTTTTTAACAAGTGCCGAAGATCTTAAAAATCTGGATCATCCCAAAGGCTATTCTTTGGCTCTTTGGTATTATTTCCTTCAAAGAGAAGATATGCCAACTCTCGTTCATCAGGTCATCTCAGAAGCGCATACGATTTTAAAAAATAAAGATGTGATTCTGGATAAAAAAATTGTTATTTCCAAAACCCCTGAATCTCATTTAACCCAAGCCCAAGACGCTTTCGCTCTCCCTTTTACTCTCTTTTTAGAAGAAGAAGCCCCACGCATCATTGCCCTGCATATAGCAGCACTCTCTGGAGGAAAAGACTGGGCCTACCAGAAACTGGGAATTAAAAAACTAAAAGCGCCAGAGTGGCATGCCAAAACAAACTATCTAGAAAAATTAAGATCCTCTTATAGCTTAAAGCCCAGTGATTTTTTGGGTACGGATGATTTAAAAAATTATACCATTCGCTTTCGTGTACTCACGGATCAAGAGGGATTGATGGTTCCCGTTGAAAAAGAATCCTCTCTCATAGAGCTTCTCGAAGGAGGAGTAGATGCCTATCCTATTGAAGAAGTTCCTTTAACAAAGCTCGTCAATCACATTGAACTTCAAATGATCAATAGTTTGATTAAAGACATTCAATTTAAAACCATGGACAATGATCGAAGCATTGCCATTGGAGAATCCCTCGTAACACTATTTGCTTGGATTATTATCGATCGACGACTTCAACTCATTCGAAAAGGATGGTTAAGAGGCTCCTCTCGTATTCTTCTCTTTATCGGTAGTTTTTTTATATTTGATACCTCAGCTCATTATTTCAATGACCCACATACACTCGAAAAATCAAAATATGAAGAGACTCTTTTTTTTCTAAAAGAAAGCTTAGAGAATGCCCACATAGGAAATTTTAATGTTGAAGAATTTAAAAGAGATTTTTGTTATTCTTTAAACCTATTTGATCATCGCTCTGAAGAAATGAGCCAGGTCGAAGAAAAACTGACCCATTACTATACTCAAAGAACCGACATGTTAAAATATCATCTTGAACTGGTCACCCGGTGGCTTACCCGATTAGAAAATTCTCCAAAAAGAATTGATTCCAATACGGGTGAGATCGTGTATGACCTTCCCCTTAAAAATCAAGATCCTATTATTTTAACCGAAGAAGAAAAAAATCAATTAGAAGCTGATTTGAAAAAACTAAAACAAAAATTACCAGGCATTATCGCGACATACGAACTTCTTCAAAAAGACCCTTCCAGTCCGTTTTAATTTTATCCCACAGGGTTTTAAACGTCTCAAGTTCTACATTTCTCTCTTCATGATATTGAATTAATTGCCCATTCATGGCCTGTGATCTTACAAACTGATTAAACTCATCAAATACTCCTCTTTGCTCTAACGCAATTAGGAGAGGCTTTAAATGTCGGATAAAGGCTTCATCGGCTAAAGCTCTGTGTAAAAGCCCTTCACTTTCAATGACCCCTAGAATATCAGACAGTTGATATTCCCCCTGATATAAAGATCCTACCCCTCTAGCCTTTAAAATTTGAATAGCATCGGTTTCTAACCTTACAAAAATTTCTGCATGAAGTCTGGCAAAGAGCTCTGCATCTGTATCCAAAATCTGATAAGGCACCAATGCTGTTGAAGTCGATGAAGCAGACGTAGGCGTCACCACAGAAGCGGCACGATTTGCACTTTGCGATTCTATGAGCACGCGAGCATAAAAACGCCGAAAGATCTCTTCATCACTGAACGCTTCCACCCATGGCTGAATTGATTCGTTTTGTGAATGTAAAGATAAAGAAGCATCATAAGAAGCTCTCTTTGAAGGATCACTTAACACATCATACGCTTCGGCCACTCTTTTAAATTTTTCTTCCGCAATTTTATCTCCTGGATTTTTATCTGGGTGAAAAACCAGGGCTAAACTTCGATATGCTTTTTTAATTTCATCTGCCGTGGCATTGGCCGATATTCCCAAAATATCATAATGACTTCCGCCAAAAAGACGAATCATCATATACTCAAAATAGCCATAGCCATTGGGATTGGCTCCCGCTTCTTGACGAGCCGCTCTTAAACTTCGAACCAAGGCCAGTTGTGCTGCAAAAGAATTTTGCCATCCCAAATTTGTTTCTTGTTCTAAATTTCGAAGAAGTGCATTTCTTCCCACCCCAACATAGGCTTGTGCCAGCATCGATTGGCGCAAAATATAAGTATAGTCATCTGTAATTTCTTTGGCTTTCATTAAACCATTTTTAGAAGCCAAAAATTTAAAGTGATTTACACACATTAAAATATCTTTTAATTCTGAAGCATCAAAGAGAGCGTGAAGGGGCATCGTCCCATCGCCCATTTTTAAAAGAGATTGCTGCAACCTTTCTTTGACGTTTCTTAAGGCTTCCCGCTCACTTAAAATAAATTCTGCCGTTAAATTTGCTCGCTGGGTAAAATAAAAAATTTTACTGGAATGTCTAGGAATAACCATTTCAGAAATGGTTTTTTCAATCGCTGCCTTATCGGCTCCCCATCGACTAATATGACGAGACAAATCTTTCTCTGCCCAGCTCAAACTTTTTTCCACATGAATTTTTAGTTCAGCCGTACTTAAAAAACTTGAAATGCGATTGACATATGAATTTGAAATTTCAGCCTCGGTAACGTTGAGCAGCGACACCCCAGAAGACATTCCAATTCGTCTTAAACTTCGGGCCATTGCAAATTGATTTAAAGGTACTACGGCTCTGGTTAAAAGATTATATCCTCCAAAAAGCATTTGCCTGTGGTATTGAATTTCGAGTTTTAAAAATACCAAATGCCCCAAAACATACATAAACTGGGCTGTTCCCAATCTGTCAGACATGGCTCTTGCAAAGGACGGATCAACAAGTGCATTCCCTGTCACAGACGTTTGAGAGAGCTGATCTAATATTTTTTGCTTTTCAGGTTCTTTCACCAAATATTTATGCGTAAAATAAACGGTATCGACCACAACCAGGGGATATGCGGCTACCACAAAGGCCTGACTGGCTAAAATTAAAATGGCAGGAATTTGTATACCGGGAATTAAAGACAATACCCAAAGCCCCATGACGCCTAAAAATCCAACCCCTAAAATCGGAGAAGAGATATCTTCAATCAGCCATTCTGCGCCGGATCTGGATCCCAGTATATGTTCTAATTCTTTATCCGCTGATTTAAACCCAGGGAATTGGGCAAGGGTCATTTGCCGAATCATCGAACTTTTTAAATATTTTTTAATTTCATCTTCATTTTGAATATCTAATTTACAAAAATTTTTGATCTGTTCTTCTATTATTTTATATTGGACATGTAGCGCTTCGTGAACCACGGCATGGGCATCCCCTTCCATGCCCCCTCCGATATATCCTCTTAAATGTTTGACAAGGAGCGCCTCATTAGGATCATCTAAAAATGAAAACATACTTTCCAATAATCCAGTAATGCTTTCACTGTCTTGATAGGAAACCGATATATTTAAAATAGGATTTTGATCCAATACCTGATCTTTTAAAACTTCCCACACCGCATGGTTTAGCTTTTTTCCTTTGATTTCAAATATCTGATCTAACGTTACCGAAGGAGAAATCGGCCCATAGAGCTTGAGTAAATGTCCTATTTGACTTAAGGCTTTTTTCACTTCCTCAATAGAACGTTTTTCATGCACGGTAATTTCGGGATTCTTTTTTAAGGCTTCTAAAGAAGCTTCTTTTTCTTGAAGCTTATTTCTAGCATCTTGATAGGTCCCTGACAGAATCTGCTGAATTATATACTGAGTAGCATCATTCCACTTCAGTTCCTCTTTGTGAGGAGTTAGAATGAGTTTCCACACCGCTGAAAAATGTTCTGGTGTATCTTCCAAAACGGTAGATTTATAACGATAAGATTTCCATATTTTTTCTTCTAATGTTTTTATTTTTTCAATGGCCTTTGATAATTTTTTGGTCAACTCTTTAATATTCTTTCCCTGTTTTTCCAATAAAGATTCCGGGAGCGCTTCTTGACGTTGCACCTGAGAAAGGTTTTGATACAGTTTTTGAAGTTGATTTTGAACAAGAGGGTTGTTCCGATATTCCTCTGTGGCCTTTTTCAAAACGTCCATGACTCCGTTTTCTTCTTCTTCGGAGAGCGTTTCTCGTATTACGGTTCGAACATCTTGCGAAGGATCCATCCCCATTTCAACTTGAGCTTCAGATACCGCCAACTCTTTCACAAGCTGCATGGCCATTTGTTTTTGAGACTTCGCCATCAGTTTTGAAAAAGTATCTATAAATGCTTCTTCATCCATCTGAGATAAATCAGATCCAAAAGAAGCTATATTCATTTGAAGAATGGGTAAAAATCCTGCCCTCTCTAATTCTTCTCCATTCAAGGAAGGTAATAGCTCTGATTTAAAAATTTTCCACAAGATCACCTGATCTAATATGTTTTCTAAAAGAAAAGGCGTCAGAAAACGTGGGAAAATGGTGGAAGCCTGCTCTTGAAGAATCCCTGTTAAGCGCGTGTTAAAATGCTCTTTTTCTTTTTTGGTAAAACTTTCTTTTAAGAAAGTTAAATTTTTATCTAAGGTACAAAACTTATTTTCGCACTCTTTTGGAAAAGGCAATTCTTGGTATGAAAAATCATACGGCAAGAGTTCTCGAATAGACGCTAAATTGGCATATAAAAAAAGAAGCGTTATATATTTTAATATCTGCTTATACTCAGCAGTGGTTTGGAAACCAGAGGCCATGCCATCTCGTTCTGCCAACATTTGTATTTGAGACGTCAGCCCAACCCTTAACTTTCCATTCTCATCATAAGAAAGTGCCAGTGTATCTGCATTTCCGATCAACGTTTCCAACCGCTCTTTTGCATACGGAGAAAATTCCAAAGTCAATGACTCATAAAACTCATGAAACGTATTTTTTTCATCTGAGATCGCTGTTAAAATAAAAATTTGTAAGGCTTTTGTTAAACACTCCCCATATTTTCGAAGAACTTCTTTTTGATCTCTAAACGTCAGCCGTTCTGGCACACTCTCATAAAACTCGTCTGGAAAAATTTTAAAATTTTCTTCTGGTATCTCTTCACTTAAAATACGTTGGGAAATAAGTTTTAAAGACAGTACCTGCCTAAAAAATTCTTCCACCATCTGCATGTCATCCCGAAAAGGAGATGCCCCTCTCCACGGTTTTATTTTTTCGGATTTAGGTTCTGCCTCATGACACGTGAGGCATCGAGGCTCAAAGCCAGATGAAGAAGAGTCAGATTCTTTTTGTCTGAGATCAGTAAACGGTAGAACCATTTGGCCTTGATACACTCCTAAAATATATTTGGTCTGATTTTTAGTTTCTTCAAATACACGACGAAAATCTGCCATAACCTGTTGGGTTAAGGGAGTGGAACTTTCTTGAGCCTGGGCCAGTGTTATAGAGCTTAAAAAAGGAAGGCTAATATTAAAAACAAAGGCTGTTAACAAAAGCCATGTTATACCTTTTCGATAATAGACCATACCAAAGGGTCGTAAAAAGCAAGAAATATGCCATAAAAATAGGCAAAAAAGAGAATAAAAACTCTAATAAATTCAATCACTAGACCCTTTTAAAAGGGTCGCCTTAGATACTTCTTAGACAGGCTGATTAAAAAATCTACAGGGGTTTTTAAAACATCCCCAAAATATTAAAGGTAGGAATTTTAGGAAAAAATTAAAAAAACAAAGTCATATCCAGCATTTTAAAGTTGTAATTTTCTTTCATTTTGTTAGACACATCGTGGCATAAAAACTGCATAGCAACTCTGCTGGGGGAAATTTTGCTTTTTAAATTTTTAAGAATTCATTTTATCCTTGTTACTGCCTTTCTTAGTATATCTCTGGGTACGTCCCTCTTTAACATTGCCCAAGCTCAAGATTCTGCCTGGAAAAAAGACCCTTTTTTCTTTTTAAGTCAAATAGGCGCGGATGGAAGTTTTCAAATTGAAGGAGCTCTGCCGAATGGGACAGAAATAACGTTACGATCAGATACCACACCCCCAGAAATTATCCGAATTGCTCCTTTGGGAGAAGGTACTGCCATTCAATGGGGAAATACATCCATTATTCACTACTTACCGTTTAAAACAAAATCCGTTCAACAAATTGGACGGCATGCTGTTCTCTTATCAGAAACGTCAGAAATTTATTTTATCGATGTCGATCTTTTTGCGGCCAATGCCCTAGATACCCAAGCGGGAAGCAACTCTATGGCAGTTCCCGTATTTATTCTCCCTCTTCCTCAAAACGCTCCGGTTTCATCTCTCGAACAACAAGAATCTACTCTTCAAATTTCCTATGATGGAACTCCTCCGGAATCAGCTCCTTTATCTTTTTCAGCAGAACAACTAGATACGCTCATGGGATTTGAACTTCAGGTCTCTGCGCTTCTTCGATCGCTTGTGGAAAATCCCAACGATACTAAAACACTGATCGCAAGCCAACTTCCTGCATTGGAATACGTCACAAAAATTAAAAGCGACGTCATTCGAACTCTTATTTCTGATATTGAACAATCTCTGAGGGCTCATGCTACTTCTGAAGAGGCGGATGAAGCCATTTCTCCTGAATATGTTGACCTTCTAAAAAAGACATTGGCCACGGCCCATGATAAAGATGGCCCCTTATGGTATTTTTTACTTTCTGACGAAGAACAAGAAGCCCTGCAAGCTGAGTTAAGTCAAACCCAAGAGGGATCACCCCTCCCTGAACAAAATAGAAGACAGCACTTTATTGCAGAACTGGCGAGGGTTCGAGAATATTTAACCAACGTTGAAGCCGGCCATATCACTGCTTTTAAATCTACGCTAGATCCTTGGGGACTTTTACCCCAAAGACGATTTACTTCTCGACGATTTCATCCCATGGGAATGACTGTTAAAATTGAAATTACTCATCCAGGTCCTCATTCTACTTCTGAAGTAATCGAAACAAAAAGTTTTAATCTTTCGGATTTTAGTGGTTCACAATTAAGATCAGGCATTGTGGCTCCCGAACATTCTAAAATCACAAAAGTTCAATTATGGGCCCAAAATACTCTAGGAAATACCCTTATTCATGAATTTTATGTTGAATCCAAGGGCATGGTTGCCATGGGCGCTCATCTTCTCCTTCTCCCATTCGAAGGAGCTCAAGGCAAAGAGGCTCTGGCACGCACGATTGATCTAGAATATTTTTATTCTTCCAATGTAATTCCCTTATTTTATGCCCCTTTTGGAGGAACTGCCCTTATTCAATCCGAAGTAATTGCTTGTCGAGGAAGCCATGAACTCGTTGAAGTAGATTTTAAAAATGGCCAAACTCAACGTATTAGCTTAGTGGGATTAAAACAGGTAACACAATCACAATTAGGTGTATTTAATCAATTGGGAGCCATGGCAGATCCAGACGTTTTTAATGCTCCATTTTCACAAAATGTTTTAGAAACACTCACGAATACTTTTTTTATCAATGCTGCACAAAACCAAGGAAATTTAGAATCTCTCAGAGCTCTGAATGGAACCTTAAATGAAACTTTTACAAATTTATTGCTACAACCCGAAAATGGTTCCGATACTGATTTTGCCACTTCTCAAAAAGAAGTGATGGATCGTATGAGAGAAGCCACTCAAGCTCTTCAAGAGGCCAACAGCACAAGAGCCGAGGTGGCCTTATGGCTGCAACACATCAATGGCTTTCATCCACTCAATGGACGATGGATTAGAAACACCCTTCTCATTTCAGCAGCCCTCATGGGAGCCGGAACCGCTATTGCCGCTCCGGAAGCTACTCAGGCTGCCGCCCTCAATATCGTTTCAGCGATGCAAGCCGCAGGGGAAGTGGTCATTCAACCCTTATCTTATATCGGTAACTTATGTTGGAGATCTGGCCACAATGTGGTTGGATTTTTTGATCTCCAAGCATTAAAGGCAGCGACGATTGATAAACCCCTCTTTCCCATTGCCATGACATATATCGGAGCATCCATTGTTATAGGCTATACCATTGCTCACGTAGGATCACAGTTTTATAAACTCACTCGTGATTTAAGTTCTAAAAAATGGACAACGTTTAAAGAAAACTGGATGAGGCTTCATTATGTCAATCCTTCTCGCTGGAGAGCATTCAAAGACTATTTTATTTCAAAAGAAAAAGAAAATATTGTTGCCTTTGGATATATGAAAGAAGATGATCCTAAACTTCAAACCCTAACGTTTAGACGAGCTTGTGCCTCTTTTATTTTTGGATTTCAAACCTTCATGATCACTCAAGGAATGATGCCCAGAATTTGGAATGCCTATTTTAAACTTCGAAATAAAGTCGGCTATCCCTTTAGAACGTTTATGCAAGTCATGTTTCCGGATATCCAACGTGTCGTTGAAGCAGGCGGCGTCCCTAGTCTTGCCAATGGAGGTGTTTTACCTAATCCTCCAAGACTTCCCCGGTTACAATATCTTGAAGATATTCAAGCACAGCAAGATCGATTAGAATTTTTTAAAGAAGAAGAAAGAAGACTGAAAGCCTCTCTTCCTACAGAAGATACTCAACACCAATTAGACGCTCTCAGAGCCACTCTCGCAGAACATGAAGAAGCTACACAAGATATTGGTGCTACGATTGAATTTGAGGCCCTTCAAGGAGAAAATGCTGAACTCTTAGATTCCAAAGGAGAATTAGAAAGAGAATTAGAAATGGCAGAATCTGCTGATAAAAAATCAGCCCTCCAAGCACAGATTAATGAAACTCAAGCTCGATTAAAAGCCGTTCGTGCACGGATGGGAGAATTAAGAGATTATTTTAATCATTTAAGTGGAGAAGAAATTAGAAAAAGAAATCTGATTTTAGAAGCGGAAGTTAATTTAAGACAAAAAATTACAGAAGCTTCATTAAAAGCAGCTTCTATCTTTGTTAGTCAATCAGGAGCAGACACAAAAACACTGGCAAGACACCGAGAATATTTAGAAGCCAAAAGAAAAAAAGGAAAACCCGTTACCATTGGAGATGGAGATGCACTCAGTAGACAGCTTACTAAAAGACATAGTCGTTTCTATGAAATATTTTCAAGAACACTGTTCAAAAATGTTTTTCCAAAAATCGTTGCATATTTAGATGAACACGGGCAATTGCCCGATGAATCCCTCATCACAACTTGGCTTACAGAATCTCAACAAACCGCCTATACCGCCGCTCAAGAATACGCCACCGCTTCCACCGCAGCCCGATGGTTTAGCCTGGCACATTGGAGGTTTGTTGGTCAACGTCTCAAAGAAAGATTTTTTAAAAAAATTGCAGAAATTGATTCTAGAAAAGATTTACAAACAGGCGCGATTATCTCAGACATTGGCCGGCAACGGGAACGAGCCGCTCTGATTGATCGGATGGTGAAAGATCCCAAAGCCGTCAAACGTGCAGCCATTGACAATAGAACCAATCTTTTGATTGATAAACCCTTAGAAATTTTACAAGTGATGCTCGGATATTCTACTGCTTCTAGAGAAGCCCCTGAAGTGGCTCCTATTCAAGATAGACTTTTTAGTAACACGTCTGTTTTTGGAGCAGGTACGGTGGCATTTGGAGATCAGTTTATGTCAGGCCTTGCCATGTGGCTCTTAAGTGGAACCTGGGGAATTATGCAAACACAAGGAGCTTTATCCGCTCAATATGATGCCATCCCACCCACACCTGAAGAAGCAGCTGCTCAAGCCAGAGCCAGCGGAGCTACTGAAGAGGAAATAGCAAAAGCCGCACTAGAAGCAACAAAAGATAGAAACTCTAAATTACGTTGGCTAATCAGGCGAACATGGAAGAATCCAGAAAATACAATGTGGTATAATTATCGATATCAATGGCGAGTCATCATTGGTAACTGGAGAGCAGCTCTTATTAACATGTCTCTCTTGCAAAGAGCTTTCTTGGGAAGATTTGATTTAGATTTTTATACGGGAGGATATATTGTTTCATTTTTAACCTCTGGATTTTTTGCACAAATTGAAAATGGTTTTTGGAATTCTACAGGATGGTATGCAAAAGATTTTACACCAGAACAACTTAAAGATCCTCAAGTACAAGCCATTGTTCGAGCACGTATTGAAAGAGCTCAAAAAATATTTAAAATTCCCTATAAAATCACAGAAAATACATTAATGCTCTTTACCACCTATATGATGACGCTTCCGGATCAGATGCCAGAGGGAGCGGGAGTGGATCCAGAACTGTGGAAAGCACAACACGCCAGAGATCCCATGGCTCATTTATTTTTTGGCCAAACACCCACAGAATGGGTAGGCCAAGGACTGGAGTCCCTGGGAAATAATGTCCCTGTCTTAGATCCCGTGACCGATGGATTAAGAAGTTTTATTGGACTAGACCGCCCGGGAACCTATGGCGCTTATCCCAGACTCCCTCTTCCGAAATAATCAGAAAAAATAATTACGCGCCTAAGAAGAAATGAAGAAGCGGAACTAAGAGGGCTCCTAAAATTACGCACCCTACGACCCCAATATTAAATTTCACATGGGCTTCGGGAAGCATATCTGAAGCACCCACATATAAAAATACACCGGCAGAAAACGCCAAAAGCGTATTGATATATTGAGACAAATACGTTCCAAACAACAGTGCTCCAATGGGAATAGTAATTCCAAAAAGCATCATCGTTGAAAACAATTTCCACCGAGGATAGCGATCGTTCTTCATAATAATCACAGCCGTAAAACTTTGAATACTTTCATGAATGGCCACGGCTCCGGCAATAATAAAAGCCGTCATGGGGCTAATCAAATATCCTGAAGCAATCGCCATACCATCAATAAAATTATCAACCCCAGTGCTTAAGAGCGTTGGCCAAGTAATGTGATGCACTTTGCATTCATATTCCCCACAGGCATGAATAAGAATCATCTTATCGAGCACATAAATTAAGAAAAATCCAAGAGCCACAAAAATAAAATTCCCTTTAATTTCAGGAAGCATCTCAAAAAAAGCAGTAGAGATTAAAAGCCCAGAAGCCAGCGCAATCCAATACCTAACAGATTGATCTGTTTTTATTTTTAAGGATAGAACTCCTCCCAGAATCGTTATGAACCCTACCCCACCGGCAATGGCAATATATCCTGCAAACATAATTTTTTTATGTTACACTTTTTAGCCGTTGAACTCAATAATGAAAAAAGAAACCCAAGCAACCCTTTTTATTTCTATAGCTGCATTTTTTCTCCTATGCGGATATGAACTGCTTCGAAGCTCTGCCAATTCCCTGTATCAAACATCTTATGGAACGCAAAACCTACCCCTCATTACAAGCCTGATTCCCATAGGAGTTCTTCTCATCGTTTATATCTATGGATGGCTTCTTTCAAGATTTGGCCCAAGATATACACTTCTCATTACAAGCTTTCTCTCTGGGCTCATGATGATTGGGGCTTATTCAGCTATTATACATCAAGGATTAAAAATGATGACGGGCATTCTTTATGTCTTCAAAGAAGCCTACATTGTACTTCTCGTAGAGCAATACTGGTCTTTTTTAAATAGCACCTTTGGACAAGATTCTGCTAAAAAATTTAATGGCCCTGTGGCTGGAATGAGTAGCGTAGGAGGATTTATCGGCGGACTTTTGCTTCAGCATTTTGTTCCCTCTCTGGGAACACATCTGATGCTTTTATTTTCAGCGGGGGCCACGTTCTTAGCTATTGTTTTTTCAGATTTAGCCTATAGACACTGCGGGGAACCTAAACCTTCCGCACATGAAAAAGAAGGAAGACTTGGCACATTAGGCTTTCACTCTTTTAAAGAAACCCCTATGCTCATCCTTCTTTTTTCTATCGTCATTACAACCCAAATTGTTTCAACGGTTTTGATGCTTTCTTTTCAAACTACACTTCAAGGAGCCATTCCTCAATTAGATGCCCAGACCGTTTTTTCTGGAAAGTTTTATTCTGGGTTAAATCTGTGCTCTGCACTTTTACAATTTATGGTTGCTCCTGTGGCTCTTATTTTTCTCCCCTTGGGGATTATTCATTTAATCATTCCTACGATTCATATCGGGTGTGCCCTCTATCTCACTCTCTCTCCTTCACTCTATAGTGCATCGATTGCCTATTTTGTTTTTAAAGCCCTGGATTATTCTTTATTTCGAGCGACTAAAGAAACACTCTACATCCCTCTTTCTTTTGACGCCCGCTATAGAGCTAAAGAGATGATCGATGTATTTGGCTACCGATTTAGTAAAGGAGCCACTTCGGGAATCATTACGCTCATTCAAAAAGGCGGAGTAATGGTTGCTCCGTTATATTCTTGGATTTCTGTGGGTGCAGCCGCTCTGTGGTTTATCCTCATCATTCCTATCATCCAACATTTGCCATCTCGAAAACGTCATTCTGAGCGCAGCGAAGAATCTCGTTATTAAAGTAAGAGATCCTTCGTTTCACTCAGGATGACAAAATAAATTATTTTTTAATCGTAATAGGCCAGCCACGACCGAGGGCTAAATGACATTGAAAACAGGTTTCGGCATGAGGATGACAGGTTCTACAAAATTTATTGAGCTGAAAATAAGCCCCACTTTTTACAGAACCGCCTGCCACATGACAATCCGTACATTTTGGATATTGCTTATAACTATAAGCGGGGTGATTAGGTGGAAATGCTTTTCTGCTAAAATTGGTTTGATGACATATGTCACAAGAGGTATGTACGATCGGTTGATTAACGCCATTGGCATCTCGTTCATAAGTCACTTTATCTTTAGCGTCTTGGTGAAATACATAAAAGTGCCGATTTGGATTTTGTCGCTTATCTTCCTCACGCGACATACCTGGATCATAGGCAGAAGATTTAAATTGATCTGTGTGCACACCATATTCACTCACCCATCGATCAGAAGGACTACTGCTATGACAGCCATAACAACTTTTTCTAACTTTTCCTCCTGCTAAATCTTTCCCATGACAAAGGCTACAACTATAGAGATCTTTAAATACATCTTCTCCATGGCGCATCCGTCCCGAAGCTGTTCGAGTTACATAAAGATCAGGATGGGGATAAGGAAAATGACATGCCTTACAATCAAAACCTAAAGCTGTCCCCCCAGCATTACCACCATGACATTTTGGACAACTGGCTCTGTTGACTGAGCCCCATTGTAAATAAACGGCTCCATGACCTGTGCTTTTAAAATATTCAATATGTGGATACAACGCATGGCAAGATTTACATGAAACTCCTATCGAGCCTCCTAATAAATCTTGCCCATGGCATTTTTTACAGGCTTCACGATCCCTAACAAAAGAAGTGGCATGCTGAGAAGGCTCTTTAAAATTTGTAGAGTGAGGGTATGAGCCATGACATTGCTTACAAGAAATTTGAACTTTTCCACCCATAAGATCGGCCCCATGACATTGTTTACACACATTTTTATCTTTTAAAAATTCTTTCCCATGGGAAGAAGAGGCCACAAAAGTAGCCGTATGGGGATAAAGGGTATGACATTTTTTACAAGATACCCCAGAACTTCCGCCCAAATAATCTGTCCCATGACAATTGGCACAAAGATCTCTGGATCTTCTAAATTCCTGTCCATGCGGTAATGTCGTTGGCCCACTCACATAGTTTTGAGGATGCGGATAAGAGGAATGACATTTTTTACAAGACACGGCTTGAGTTCTGCCTAAAAGATCTTCTCCATGGCATTTTTTACACGCCATTGAATTTTTCTTAAATTCCACTCCGTGCTGAGTTGGCAACTTAAAATCTGTCGCATGCGGATATGTCGCATGGCACTTCTTACACGAAATTTGAGAGCTCCCTCCTAAAAGATCCGTTCCATGACATTTTTTACAGGCATTTTTATCCTTATAAAATTCCAGCCCATGAATGGCTGACGTTTTAAATACATCTTCATGCGGATAACTTTTGTGGCAAGCAAAACAAGAAACATTGGTCGTCTCTCCTTTTAAATCCATGCCATGACATTTTTTACATGTTAGAGGATTTTTTCTAAAAGCAGGAGCATGATAAGAAGCCAGATCAAAATCTAAAC
This sequence comes from Deltaproteobacteria bacterium GWA2_38_16, assembly GCA_001797335.1. Classification (GTDB taxonomy): domain Bacteria; phylum Bdellovibrionota; class JACOXK01; order 2-02-FULL-40-11; family 2-02-FULL-40-11; genus 2-02-FULL-38-15-A. Next base: position 190,322 of record MGPE01000008.1, on the reverse strand, counting down.
TATGGGGATAATTGGCATGGCATTGGGTACAAGAAATATTAGATATGCCCCCCTTGAGATCATCGCCATGACATTTTTTACACACATATCGATTTTGGTAAAAAACCAGTCCGTGCATTTGAGAAGTTCCAAACGCATAGGTCAAATGCGGATATGTATCATGGCACCGATAACAAGAAACTGAGCTTTTCCCTCCTCTTAAATCATCCCCATGACATTTTTTACAGACGGAAGAATCTTTTCGATATTCTACACCATGCTGTCCTCGGCTTTTAAATTGATCCGGGTGAGGATAAGTCATATGACATTTTTTACAAGAAACCTGGGTTGTCCCGCCTAAAAGATCAGTCCCATGGCATTTCTGACAGGCTTTAGAATCTTTTAAATAAGCCGCTCCATGCTGAAAGGGAGCCGTATGGGGATACAGTGCATGGCAACTTTTACACGAAACTTTTGAATTTCCTCCTAAAAGATCTGCCCCATGGCATCTTTTACATTCTTCTTTATTTGTTTTATAAGCTGCCCCATGTTCTGAAGGTGCTTTAAAGGTTGAGGTATGAGGATAATTTTTATGACATTGAAAACAAGAAACCCGTGTATTGGCACCCGTTAAATCTGCCCCATGACATCTCTGACACGTGGCCACACTTCTCTTATATTCAGCCCCATGATTAACCGGAGATTTAAAAGCATCCGAATGAGGATAAACCGCATGGCACTTTTTACAAGAAACTTGAGAACGTCCCCCCAATAAATCATTCCCATGACATTGAGCACACATGTTTTTATTCCCATAAAAAGCAGTTCCATGGAGAAAGGAAGTTACAAAATCTGAGGAATGGGGAAAAATTTGATGGCAGGATTTACATGAAATTTTTGAATTTCCTCCCAATAAATCCTTTCCATGACATTGTTGACAGCTTCGCTTATCTTGAAAATACGCCAACCCATGATCTGAAGACGTTTTAAACCCATCGCTATGAGGGAAAATAGTGTGACATGCCTGACAAGAAATTTTAGCATTCCCTCCTAACAAATCTTGCCCATGACACTGCGCACATTGGGAACGATCTTCATAAAATTTATACCCATGTTCTGAGGTTGCTTTAAAGTCATTCGAATGCGGAAAAATCGTATGGCACGTTTTACATGAAACTTTTGAATTCCCTCCTAAAAGATCTGCCCCATGGCATAATTTACATTGATTTTTATCCCCATAAAAAAGATTGCCATGAGAGGATGTTTTAAAATCACCTGTATGAGGAAAAATCTGGTGGCACATCACACAAGCTACTCTGGCATTGCCTCCTTGAAGATTTTCACCGTGGCAGGTTTTACAAAGTTTCGAAGAAGAATAGTATTTTAACCCATGTTCGTTCGTGGTTCTAAAAGAATCCGAATGAGGATAAATACGATTGGGATCTGTAATTCCGGTTAACTGAGAAGCACTCTTAGAGGCTCCTCCTTGAGAGGTCGGTCGGCTGCAAGAACACAAAAACAAAAAAACAATACACCACAGAATACTCCCTACCCAAATTCTCTTTTTAAGAGGAGAATTCACAGGATATAAATTTTAGCACATTTTTAGTCAGCAAATATACATTTTTTGCAATTATTTGATATAGATCACAATCCCATGCTATATTTTTTAAAGCATGCCAAAAATAAAATATATTTTCCTTGGCCTTACGCTTATCTTTTTATTATTTTTTCTCATAAAAATCTATTTTTTTAAATCTCCCCTCGAACCTCTCGTTTCTTCTACTCCTCCTTCCGCTACAATCGTTCGGCTGATAGGTTCTGAAAATTTTATAGAACTTGAAAACGCTAAAATTCCTTTATTTATAGGAGCTCCGATTGATGTGGGACAAAAAATTATCGTTGGGCCTCACAGCTTAGTGGAGCTTCTGTGCGATGAGATGGAACCATCTGGAAAAAAGACCTCTCTTATTATCTACGAAAATAGTTCTTTCATTCTCACAGAAACATTTTTGAATCAAAAAAATACGTTTTTAGCAACACTCCTCTCTGGCTGGATCAAAGTAGCCACCCAACATTTATCTTCAAGCGATCGTCATGAGATTCGCACCCAAAATACAGTCATTGGAGTTCGAGGAACCACCTATTACCTTCAGTATCTTTCAGAAAAAATCACAACCCTTCTTCATGTTATTGAAACAAGTTCGGACAAAAAAGTGGTTATTTCTTCCAAAGGAAAAAAAGAGATTGAAGTTCCTGCTGGAACAACGGCTACGGTTATTAAAGATGAAGCCCCCATCTTAAAGCCTTTAAACACAACCCTTCTTCCCCAAGAAATAAAACCAGAGCCAGAAATCAAGTCAGACTCTTTTACTCCTACAAAAATTCCAGATAAAAAATTAGAACACTCTCAAGAATTTTCAGAACAAAAAAAACGAGAAGAAGAAACATCTAAAAAATCCAAAAAACGATCCCCCTACGATGGCCTCCCTTGCCCAGGGGATAATGTCCCCCATTATTCCAAAATCGGTTGCATCCCCTAGATCATTGCCGAAATTTGTCACTTATCATATCTTTTTTGACACTTTTATTTAGGATAAAAAATAAATTTATTTGTAAACTCAGCTACTTACAGAAAGAGTTCTTTGGCATGCCATTTGCTTAGTTTAATAGGCAAGGATAGTTTTGTGATGAAATGGGTATTTAAATTTTTTATTTTAGGCATCATTTTTATATCCATTCCCCTAAGCGCTACTGAGCTTCCTTCTGATTTATCTAAAAAAACCCAGGAATATGTCGTTTTAAAAACCATGGCTCACCAAGCTCAATTTCAGGCAGAAATCTCCTCTTCCATTTCAGAAAAACAAAGCTATCAAAAACTGGCTCAAATTTTTGAAGAAAAAGCTTCTGAAATTTATGAAACCTTTAAAGCTCCCCTGGAAGAGATTCAAAAACAAATCGAAACATATATCACTTTTCATTTTATGTTGAGATTGGTGCAAGAAGAAGAAAACCAAGGAAGAAAAGAAAGTGCTCTAAACCTAATTGAAACATTTGCCAAGGAAGTAGGTATAGATGCCTCTGCTATTTATTCAGAACACAAAAAGCTCCACGCACTTTTCGGGGACAAACCTGAATTTCAAGAATTTGATGCCAACATTGATCGTCTTTTACGGGTTTCTAAAATGGCTGAACAAAATAATGCCTCTGAATATGAGCGAGAATTAAAAAACATTCCCGACAGTCCTTTTAAAAATTTACTGATATCTGCCTGGAAAACCATACGAGAAGAAATAGGAAAACGAGAAAAATTAGAAACAGAATTTGGTTCAAGAGAATTAGATTTTAATCGTTATGCCCAAGGAGCACTGCAAGATCGTGGTGAAGATCGAAACTACTATGAGAGACTCAACGAATACTATCCCCAACTAAGAAAGATTTTTTATTTAAAAATAAGAGAACTACTCAATGGAAAAATATCTTTTGAATCTTTTTATCCCAGTAATCCTGACACTGTTTCCCATAGAGATTTTTTTGAAATTTTATCTATATATGTAAATGTTATTGAACGGCACAGCCATCCCGATCCTCAATATATATTTAAAAAAGTAGATTGGTGGAGTCAGATGACCGGAAGCCAGCCTACGATGATGCCTTTATCCAAAGGAAGTTTATTATTATTGGGACAAGCTTCTGCTATTGGAACAGTTTTAATTACGAGCGGTTATTCTGCCATAATTCTTGGCCCTTCTGGAACATTGGGGGTTGTAGCAATGGCCGCACTGTTTGCAAAAGCTCCGGATTGGAATCATGTTGTTTTTGGAACACCTGAACCCAATACCACCTTCACACAAAGATTTGTAACCAACGTTATAGTCATGCTCCCTATGGCTGCTCTTTTTAATGGACTTTCATTTGTTCTTCCTCGAACCGCTTATCTTCTGGGAGGAGGATTAATCACTTACCAAACTATCGATGCCTTTTCAGATCAAAGATATTTTGAAGGTATTTTTTCAGCTCTTTTAACCTTAGGAATCACCGTCAAAGCTACAAAAATATTTTTCATTTCTAAAAATTCTAAATTCCCTGTTCTAACACCTAAAACTGTATCTAATAGAAATCAAATTTCGGAGGATGGTTATGTTATTCCACGTGGGAATCCAAAAAGTCCCTTAGAAGCAATGGATGCCCACTATGAGGATACTATTCTAAATGATCCTTATATTCAAAGCGGAGGGATTCCTTCCTATCAAGAACCGGTACTGGATCCTCATGTCAATAATCCTTCCTTAGCATTTTTAGAAAATCCATCTGAATGGCTCTCTAGTCAAAATCTGTTTTCCCTGGGGCAAGCCCATGGTTTAGACACGGCCGTTCTACCAAAAACCGCACCTCGATTGGCTCCCACAGCTCTTCTCCCTCCTACAAAAGGAGGACAAAACGTTACAGGAGGAGATTTCATTTTATTTTTAGATCCAGAAGTTCATCAAGATTTATCTTTTTTAAATGGAATTTTTAAAAGTTACGAAACAAGAAGAAAAAGACAAGAGATCATTACGGGAACTCCTTACGATCCTTCTCATCCTCCCAAGAAAATAATCATCATTATTATTAAAGATCCTTCTGATCCTCAAAATCCCCATAAGAGAATCGGGTTAATGATTACTACTGAAGGTTCCAAAACCCATCAAAAAGCCCTGAGTAACCCAATACAATATGCTGTTTTTTCTTTTAATAATACCCCACAAACAGAACAATCTGCGGGAGAAAACAGCCCTAAAAATACAAACTATGGCTATGGGGCTTCTGAAAATAACGAAGGGGGTCGAAAAGACTTATTTGAATACTCCAAAACTATTTCTCTTGAACAAAGTGGAATTCATTCCTCTAGTTTTGGAAAAACGCTCCACTATCGCACTCACTTTGATATTGTTTCTACCAACGCTCAAGGTGATTTACCGTGGGCTTCTGTCGTCCAGCAGATCTATCAATGGGTTTTAAGCCATAGTAGGGATTTTACTCTTCCCATAGATCAATTTATGGCAGGAGGCACATGGGAAAATCCTGAAATCGCAGTTGTCACAGAAAAACTAGTTGGCACAGGCTCAGAAGTAATTCCTCAATATTGGGCCGTAAGGGTTCAGCATCCAGATCGAGGAAGTCCAGGAAGATCATGGAGAGTGGATATGGCACTCACCGTTCGCGAGAAATCTATTCAATGCGTAGTAGGTGTTTACCGATGGCTTATGCCAGAGACGGATAGCCTTCGGGAATCCAAAGCCTGGCCCTCTAGTCCTAGAATTGTTCGAGAAATACTTCATCCTTCAGAAGGGAAAAATTGGAAAACTAAGTCTGCAGAACTAGATGTTTCGGATCAGTACCATGAGCTTCATGTAGGGGAAGCAACTCAATTTAAAACCATGTTAGAAGATCCTCAACGAAGTCTTCCTATTGTTTATGTTTCAAGACTCTCTACTGGAAAACTTCCTATCGATCCAAAAGAACTTGCTCAAAAACTTTTAGGAATGGCCATTGTTTATGTTGAGGGGGATTCGCAGTTCAGTGGAAATAAAACAGAAATCCAAGAAGAACATGAACATATATTTCCTTCCAAAATGCGCGCTACTTATGGAAAAGCAAAGATCTTTTTTCCAAATTTAGATTGGGAAAAGGCTGAAGAGCACCCCACCCTTTTACCTCCTACAGCTACCTTTAACCAAAAAGCCTTTATCAATAAGATTTATTATACAATTTTAAGATATTTAAATGTTAAATATCTTTCAAATTGGACAGGTATTTTTAGGGGTGAAAAACCTATTCAAGATATTTTAGACATTGTTAATCTCAAGCAAAGCCTTGAGCTTCAAGCCATCCAACAAAGATCCCAAGCGGAAATATCCCCTCCCCAGTCCAACGTCCCTAGCGAAGCTCAAGAATGGACACTCTTTTTAGAACAAGAAGTCGCACGGTCAGAACAAAAAATGGCTCTTTTAGAAAAAGCTGTAAAAAATCGTGATGAACGAATTCAAGCCTTAGAAACAGAACTTCAAGCGGCAAAGAGAGGAGAACTGGGTGACGAAATTGCTGTTTTAGAAGCTGTTAATAAAGAAGTTACTGAAGAATTAAGGATTTTAAGAGAAACTTATAATCAAACTGCCGAAGAGCTTGCTCGAGCAACGACAGAACTCCAAAAATTAAAAGGGCAATCTTCGGGAAGATTACCTATCATTAAAGAATCTGTACAAGCTCAGCAAAGACCACATCCAATAGTCAAAGAAGTCTGTCAAAACCTTCCCGATGTTGTAAGAGTACTCGAAGCCTATTTTCCAAATCGGTTATTTTTTACAGATAAGGCCAAAAGAACAGCCAAAGAACATAATGGACAATTAGACTGTTCTATTGTTTGGGATATGTTGATGGATATCAATGATCACCTTTACCCTCTCCTTTTTGAAAAAAGCTTTAAAGGCCCTCTTGAGACTGCCTTTGGACAAAGATCTCGATTTGGCTTAGCCCTCAAAGAAACAGATCTTACGATGTCTAATGCGGCCATGGAAAGAGAGAGAGAAGATGGTTATCGAGAAGAAACTATTGTTGCCTGGTCTCACGTAACACATGGAGGAGGAGCAAATACGACTCGGATTCATTACTGGGTAGACAAAGAAAGACAGCTTATTGTCATTTCAGCCATTGTCGACCATTATACAACCTCCGGCACAAAACGACATGGACATTAAATGAAAACCATTAATTTTTTGACCAAAATTTCGGGGTGAGAATCTATTTTACTGCATAATTTCTTGCAGCAAAATCATACTGATCGATGAAAATCCTTTTGAATGGAATGATAGAATTGACTTCATAAAATACAAGGATAGCATCGCGATATTCCTGCTCATTTACACTGCGATATGAAAGCGGTGCCATGTTGTGAGCCATCAGAAGGGCGTTCGCCATTAGACGCGACGTGCGCTTGTTACCATCTTCAAAGGGTTGAATGTAGCTAATACCCAAAAGCGCCACAAGAGCTTTCACATAGGGTGTTTGGGCACTTGAGATAAAAAAAGAAAGTTTTTCTATAGCATCCATAATCTGATGGACATTATCTAGAGGCTGATATTTTGAACCAACCACCCCAACGGGATGTTTTCTGAAACCCTTTTCAACACTCAAATCTTTAGTGATAATCGCGTGTAAATCTTGCAAATTTCTCTTAGAGAGAGTTAAAAATTGAGATTTGTTTTCGTGAATATAACTAAATGCATCTTTGTGATTCAAGATCATGCGCGCTTCTTTTTTGTCATGCCCAAGAGCTTCTTTGTGTTCTAAGATCAATTTTTCTGTATCAAGAAGTGTATAGGTGTTACCCTCAATACGCGAGGATTTCCATGAAAGCTCAATGACAAGACGCTCAAGTTCTTTTTTTTCTATTGTCAATGACAGTGTTTTCGTACGCCGATAATACTCGGTGGTAGCTTTATTTAATATATTAAGTTCATGTTCTGAAAAAATGTTATTTGGAAAAGATGTAAATAGATCAAAATTAAAGTGCGATGAACCAAAACGCTTGTCCGGCTCCTGCTCACAATAAGTACGGGCAGGAATATTGATAAAAATCTTGGCCAATGTACTCACCTCATAACTTCTGGAACGACCAGATCCCCTGGGAAGCAGCAATCCCTTTTTAAGCATCTTTTTAATCTCGCGCTTAATGGTAACAAGAGATACGATGTCCCCACCTCGTACAATTTCAGCTTGAATCGTTGAAGTTGTCTTGACTCCACGATCAAGCATGAGGAGGAGTATTTTTTGCTGTCTTTGACTTATTTGCACCATAATCGTATCATTTCTATAGTATAATCGTATCATTATGATCCGATTATTGCAAGATCTGTCCGGTATGGACCATAGAATCGGGGTGAGTGTACGGTATACGCACCGGTATTGGCAAGGGACAAGTTCCCTTGGACGGATAAAAGTAAAAAGTCCTGAGGCTCTTTTGGCCCGGTCATCCTGAGGCCCAAAGGGCCGAAGGATCTCTTAGGAGGTGCTTATGCTTAAACTATGGTTTGAATTATTCTTTTTATTAATTTTCCTAACAGTTGGAACCCAATGTGGATTTAATATCCACAAAATGGCTATCAAGATGCAAACAATGGCCACCCAGAAAGCTCTTGAGCCATGGCCATCACTACCGATCATGAAAAACCCCGTTCTTCCATAAGTCAGCATCTGAGTGGTCTGTTTTCTGCTTAATATTTTTATGGAATTTTAAAACCTCGTCATTACTGATCTAAGATGAAAGAGAGCATTTTTATTCATTAAGGATAGAGAAGATATTTTTTGAAAGTGATATATGAAAAATTATGTTCCTGTTTTCTTCTTTTTAGCTAGAGAAACTAATTCCATTTCATAGCTTACTTTTTCTGTAACCCAATTTTTGAGTAATTTTTGATAACTCTTTTCACCTCGTATTTGGGCCAAATATTGAAGATCGTGAATCATTTTATCTGGCAAACGAATAGAAGTAGGCCGTGTTGCTTGGAAGCCTTCCACTTTTTCCCAATTTTCTTTTTGAAGAGCTTCTTTTTTTAACTCTTCAAGTTCTTTTTTTGATGGTTGTTTCATAGATTATACCTCCCATCCTGTAATGACTCTTATAAGAGCCACGGCTCCTTGCGATGATCGAACTGTTGATTTTTCCTTCACAAAAAATATGAGTAGTAACTTTTTTCCTGCATTGGTTTTTCCAATAAGCTTATAGGTTTCATATTTTCGTTTGGGCTTCCTTTTATTTCTAAATACCTCATGCTCATTGTAGAAGCATTCTTCTGTTTCGGTAGGGAACACCGAGTGTCGTTGCAACTCCTCCGTATTATGCTCATCCCACTCAAACTCAAGCCATTTAAACTTAGAAACCTGTACCATAATTCCACACGTATAGTGTACTATATTGTAGCTACAAAATCAACTATTTTATAATTAAATATATTATATATGTAGCTACGTTTTACTTGTTAATTCTTTCATTTTCTAACCAATGCCCAGTAATGATATTCTTCGTCGCCAGGATTGCCTTCGTATTTTTCCTCGATCACTTTAAATCCAATTTCCTGAAAAAATTGTTTATACGTTTCTGGCTCAAATGTGCTCCAAGCCATTTTTGAACCACAAAAGTTATCTTCTTCTCCATATTCTGAGCCTGATGTTCCAAATGTTATCATTGTAACCCCACCATCCTTTAAAGTTTTATAAACCTTTTCAAGCAAGTTTTTATGTTGATCTCGATGAATGTGAAAAATTGAATACAGAGCTAAAATACCATCGTAACTTTTCTCATCGAAGTTTATTTCTGAAAAATCACCTTCAATAAATTCAGTTTCAGAAACATTTTTTCTTGCCATTTCCACATGTTTTTTTGAAATATCAATGCCTTTTACTTTGATACCTCTATCAACCAAATACTTATCGAAAGGAATCCCGATGCCACAACCCAGGTCAAGAACTTTTGCATTTTTAGGCAGTTCTTGCAGGAAAGCATCAAGCCTCCCTTTTTCAAAAGTATTTGGCTGCTTGTTTTGCCTAAAGGTTTTTTCATAATCACCCTTTTCATAGCCTTGTTTTACAATGTCCTGCATCTTCTTTTTCATAAATAGAAAATCAATAATACTTCAAATTGATTCAAAATAAAGATTTATGTTTGGAGCACATGTCAATCTAGCCGCGGTACAAAATGGGGCTTCGAAAAATGTCAGACACTGTCCTAACTTCTACATATCATGCAATTCGGAAGTTTCAAAATATCCACGAAATTTCGATGAATGAATAAAGCCATATAAAAATAAGTTGAAGTCTTTAATTCGTAAATTTTTACGATACCCTCTTCACTAGTTTCATTGGAAACGAAATCTATCTATTCAGGATTACAGCATTTTTTACATTCGTAAATTTTTGCGAATGATTTGGCTTAAATTCGTAAATTTTTTCGAAAAACCACCTGATTTTTTTTGGGATTTTTTTATCAAATAAAAAATTTCTTAATTATTTCAACACCTTAAAAAAAATAACAATTTATTTTCAACAACTGGCATACTTTTTGATTATAGAAATAAATCAACACCCTGAAGGAGGAATCATGGAAAATAACAAAAACGAAGATATTGGTGTCGGATTTTGGATCTTTGTCATTATCATTTTGCTCATCATAGCTGTAGTTGTAATTTATTGGGGCTGGAAGGCTGTGTCAGTAGGTATAGGAATTACTGCTGCGATCTTTTCGGCTGTTATTGCTGCTAACCTTGTATCTGATGCACATGATCGAGAAATCAAAGCGAAGGAAAAAGAAATAGCAGATCTTAAGGCCGAATGTGAACGTTTAAATAGACGTATTGAGAGCACAGAGGCTGATAAGGGTGATCTTAAACAGCGCCTGAGAGATATTCATTTATTCTTCAAAAACCTAAAACCTGAAACTCAAGAGACCATCTTTGAAAAACTTGGGATGGAAACCTCAGAAAATGATGAGGCTAATCCTTCATGAAGGTTGCCAAGGCTCGGTATTTAAAATTCCGTCTTCGGATCCAAAAAAGAGATAAGGACATCTTACATTTGATCCATCGGTTTAGACTTGTGACCATTGGACAAATCCACAAGATCCTTTTTTCAAATCAAAAGAGAATCTCTTGTTATAGACGGGTTCGGATGCTTGAGAGCCAAGGATATTTGAGGCGCCATGGGTTGACCTATGGCGCCCAAAACTTCTACCTCATTACTTTAAAAGGGTTACTCACTATTGGAAAAACGGATCAAGCCTTAGAAAATAAAGGTCAAAACCAAAGGGTTTATAATCACCAAATTCCTCATGACCTGGGTCTTGTTGATATTTTCTGTGCTCTTTCTACCCTGTCTGACAAGATCACCTACAAGACTGAAAATGAAATTCGTGCTGAATTAGAGAGATCCCATCCCTATGACAAATATTTAATCCCAGATGCTCTGATGATGGTTAAAGAGCCCCTAAAACTCAATTTAGCCATCGAGCTAGAACTCAATATTCAATCTCCAAAGCGATACGAAGAGCGATTTTATCTGATGACCAAGGACTTAAAAACGGTCTACGACAAATACCTCTACGTCTTTGAAAATATAAATTACAGAAACTTCTTCATAAAGCAGCTTATTAAGAATAAACAGCAGCTCCTTCTAGAAAATATTTTGTTTGTTGAATTAGATTTACTCGTCAATCAACCCTTTGACTGTCCCATCTATACTGGAAAAGGAAAATCATTCACTTTTAGGGAGCTTTTTAAAAGGTTTAATGATGCAGTGGCACATACCCCCCTTATACCCCCTCTTTACGGAAACAAAGACGATAAAGAGAAAAACACAACTACTTAATATCAATTGAGTTTTTTATAGGACTTGTTTTTAGACGTTTAAATCCCATTTAGGGGATCTTTTCATAGAATATTTAGGGGAAAAGTTTATGGACAAAAAAGAAATCAAAATTACTTTTATTCCTGTTGAAGTTTCCGATCATCAAAAAAGAGTGGACGAGACTTCTCAAATCCTCTATGAATTATATTACCAATACCGATTAAAAGAATCCGTCCAAAATAATTTAAATAGTAACAATTTAAAAAAGGAGACCCCTTTATGAAACGCATTGCCCTATACATTCGTGTTTCAACGGAAGAACAAGCTCAGATTAAAGAAGGATCCCTCAAATCCCAAGAACAGCGTCTTCGTGAGTATGTGAATCGAAGAAGTGAGTCCACCCCGTGGGGAAAAATTGTAGCTGTCTTCATTGAAGAAGGAAAAAGTGGAAAAGATACCAATCGCCCGGAACTTCAAAAAATGTTGATCGGCATTAAAAGCCATCTCTTTGATCTTGTTATGGTGACCGAATTTTCTCGTCTCTCCAGATCAAGTCTTGATTTTTGCAATATGCTTGAGCTTTTTAAAGAGCACCAATGTCAAATATTATCGTTGAGAGAGCAATTTGATACTACGACGGCTGCTGGAGAAATGATGATGCACACGATGATGAACTTTGCTCAGTTTGAACGCCAGCAAACCTCCGAACGATTAAAGGCCAATTTTCGTTCACGTATTAAAAGAGGGCTTAGAAATGGAGGAACAGCTCCTCTGGGCTATACTTTCGATCCAGATCACAAGGGAAGACTTAAAATTGTAGATGAAGAGGTCAAGACCGTTACAGAATGCTTCCATACTTTTTTAAATGAAGGATCCTTAGCTCAAGCAGCCAAGTCCTTAAATCAAAGAGGATTTACTCCCAAAAAAATTCGTGTTGGGGGTGGAAAATATAGAGTAGGTCTCCCCCACTTTGAAGCCCATACTCTTCATCGAATCCTTACCAATCCAGTTTATATCGCCAAAAGAACCTATGAAGAAGACGGGAAAGTTCATTATGTCGATGCCCAATGGCCTCCTCTCATCTCAGAAAATATTTTCTGGGAAGTAAAAAAGAAACTTTTAGAAAATAAAGACAAGTATAAACCCAATAGTTATAAGAGGCATCCTTACCTATTATCTGGGATCCTAACCTGCTCCATATGTGGAGAAGCTTTAGTCGGAAAAAGTTCCTACGGAAGAAATGGAAAGTACTTTTATTATGACCATGGCAGTCAAATTAGAAGAAACTCAACCACCCAAAATCCAGGATGTCATTGCCCTCTTGGATGTGTAAGGGCTATTCCATTAGAAAAAGCAATCATCCATAGGATAAAAGAACTAATCAACCGCCCCCAGGTTGTTTCAAATTTTATTGACCAAGCCAAAAAGGACCACAAATCTATTTACATTAAAGAAAAAATTGATGAACAAAAGAAACTCATAGAACACCATGAATATAAAATTAAAATTCTCCTATCCCACCTTGAAAATGAAGCTGCCAATAAAAACTCCGTTACTCTCTATACCAGGCTCTCAGAGCTTGAGAATCAGAAAAAAAAATATGAAGAAGATTTAAATCGTCTTGAAACTGAGCTCCTGACCCAAATCGATGTCATTGAACCTCAAATTTATCTCCAATACCTAAAAACAATTCTTCTCCACCTAGAAGATGCTTCCAGTGAGCTTCAAAAAAGACTTCTACGATCTGTTATTTATAAAATTGTTGTCAAAAAAGAAGAAATCGAGGCATATTACTACACAGAAAAAGACACTGTAGAACGTCAGTTGGACATATTACAAAGGGACTCTTCGGCTGCGGGGCAAGCCCCTTCGCCTCAGAGAGACAGAAGCTGGCCACAGGATGACCAGCTTAAAAAAAATTTAAATTCCGTTTCGAATACCTTGACAAAATTTCGGGGTGGGCGGATTTGAACCGCCGACCTCTTCGTCCCGAACGAAGCGCGCTAGCCAGGCTGCGCTACACCCCGTGCTTAAATATTCTATGATGAACAACTGATCTATCCACTATAAAATTGTGGATATTTCTCAATCAAAATTCTTTTTATATTTTCAATAAATTGCATAGCTTCTTTTAAAAACTCCTCACATTCTGTCTCTGATATTGAGCCTGCATAATCATAATCCGTTAGGTTTCTTTTCGAACGACACTGGTCAAAATACGCAGCCTCATCTTTGAACTCCTCTTTGTTATAATGCTTTAAAAAAAGAAATGTATTGGCATGGTGTCCAAATCCACTGATTCGATATCCTTCACAATGTAGCAATGCCGTCACGGCTTGGAGTACGGCATTATAAATGATTGCAAAACGTCGATCTGTACTCAAATTTGGAACAGCTGCATCTTCAAGATCGCGATCCACAATACTAAATAGATCATATATCTCCTTTTCATTGGTCTCATGTTTTTTGAGAATTCCATTATTTAATAAATTCTTTAAACTCATTTTCCCTGCCAATTAAATAGATTTTCTTGCCCAATGCAACCTGTTTAATAAAGCTATCAGATTGTTTGAATTTTTCTAAAAACTCCTCTTCAGAATACAAGCGAAAATTAATCTCACGACCCGTTTTTTCCGATATTTTTTGTATAGTTGATGACAAAAGCTTTGCTCCCACAGATCCAATAATCATAAGATCAATATCGCTTTGTGGGGTTTCTTTATCAGCCGCAAAAGAACCAAATATGAAAGAAAAGCGAATCCGGCTCAGATTCATAAGATCCTTCTGAATAAAATCACCCACGGCCTCTGTTTTAAGAACAATCTTTTTTAATTCATTAAATAACATAAAGTTTTTGTTAACTTTAAAATAGACCCTATTACCAGATATTTCAGAGGTCAAAAAATCGATATTAACAAGCTTCTCAACTTCCTGCTGAATAGACCGAATAGGCACACCGAGAAGCCTCTCTAGCTCCCTTTGATAAAAGGCTCTAGTTGGCGACATGACAAATAGAGTCAAAAGCTTAACCCGAGCCTTAGAAGAAAATAATATATTTAATAAGCTCCCCATATTTGTATATATATTATAGTCAATTGTATATAATAATAAGTCAATGTCAAGTAAAATTAATATCTTTTAGAAAAATAGTCATTCAAAATATGGATGTGGTCGAATACAAGAGGAGGCAATTGATCCTTCGTAAAAATTCCCACATTTTTAGCATCATCCATCGCTTTGGGAATTCCACTGGCCTTGGCGATATAGACAGCCGTGACGGTATGATGCCTGGGATCGCGACTAGGTTCTGAATACGTGTGTAATTGACGAATTAACGTAACATCCAACGATGTTTCTTCTTTGGCCTCCCGAATGGCTGTTTGCTCTAAAGATTCCCCATAATCCACAAAGCCTCCAGGAAGTGCCCACCCTAGGGGAGGATTTTTACGTTCAATTAAAACAATCCCCGTTTTTCCTTGATAGGACATCTCAATAATAATATCGCACGTCAATTTGGGTTGTTTATACTGCATCATTATAAATAGCGGTGCTCTTTAAGCCACTGAACGGTTTCTTCCATGCCCTGAGACAAGGGCACTTGAGTTTTAAAATGAAAGTCTCGCCAGGCTTTTTCAGAAGAACAAATCCAAGAGCTGGCCATAATTTCTGGGACTTTCTTGGTCGTCAACATGGTTTCTTTTTTTGTTACATACACATAAAGATCCCCGAGTAACGCTAAAAACCGAACTCCCCAATAAGGAACATAAAAAAAACGAGGCTCTTTTTTAAACGGCCTCGACAAATGACGTGCCATGCTCTCAAAAGAATAAAATTCTGGATTTGCAATAAAATAGATTTTCCCTTTAGCCACTTCTGCCTGAGAAGCCGTATAAATTCCTTCCACCAAATCTTTTACATACACAATAGAATAATATCGTTCATATGGTGGCGGTACCGGGAAAAAACCTCTTTTTGCAAATTGAAAAAACTTTAAAAAATTTTCATCTCTTGGCCCATAGACAATCGGAGGACGAATAATGGTTAAAGGTAGAGTGGGAAATTTTTCTTTTAAAAGTTTTTCCGCTTCCCATTTACTTTGTCCATAATTGCTCACGGGATGGCAGGGAGTATCTTCTGTTGGTTTTTGGGTTCCAGACGTAGGTCCCGTAGCTGCAATGGAGCTTGTAAAAATAAATCGTTTTAAGTTGGGATTATATTTTTGTGAAACTTCAGCTAAATTAAGAGTACCTTGACAATTCGTAGAAAAGAATTTTTCTCGCGTGGTTCCCTTAATAGCCCCAGCAATATGATAGATATAATCTACCCCTTCTACAGCATGAGGAAGAGTTTGAGATTCTGTAATATCTCCCGTAATAAGTTCTACCGGAAGATCTTTGATCCAACGAAGATCGCTTGTTTTTCGGACCAGGCATCGGACAGAAAAATTTTCCTTAAGGAGCTTCTCAACTAAAAAACTCCCAATGAAGCCGTGGCCCCCAGTAACTAATGCTTTCAATTGGAAAAACTAACGCTTCTATTTCTTAGGTAGGATTTTATACATCCCCGTTCCGCATTTCGTACATTTGCCTTTCATAGCGGGACGGCCGTTTTTCATTTTCACTTGTTTTGCGTCTTTCATTTCACTTTTTGCCTTACATTTTACACAGTATCCGATTTCTGCCATATGTCCTCCTTATAAAGTATTGTTATAGTTAAAATAAAACCAATATCGCACATTATAAGTATTTGATTTCAGGGTGTAAACAAAAAACTGTATTCGTGTGAGGTTGACTTCAAAAATATCCCTGTTTATACTGCCCCTACTTCATGGAAAATAGCCTCAATCGATTCTTCGAATATCTAGAATTTGAATGCACCGTCTCTCCTCATACGCTTAGAAATTATATGAGCGATATCAATAAGTTCTATACGTTCATTAAAGATGAAAAGAAGCTTTTATCGTGGAGAGATCTTACCCCTTTGACTATCCGTTCTTACCTAGGACATCTTTATAAACAAAATTCAAAATCTTCTATTGCTCGAAAACTTTCCACCATTAAACATTTTTTACATTATTTAACCCGTGAAAAAGTTATTGAAAAAGATTTTTCAGATCTTCTCTCTTCGCCCAAACAAGAAAAAAAATTACCCGAGGTCTTAAATGTAGACGAAATGTTTCACCTCTTAGAAACTCCTGATCCTTCTACTCATTTAGGGAAAAGAGATCGCGCCCTTTTAGAACTTTTATATGCTACGGGAATTCGTGTCAGCGAACTGGTGGGCATTAATCTAGAAGATATCACTTGGGAAAACCAAACCCTACGTGTCAGAGGAAAAGGCAGAAAAGAACGCATTGTTCCTTTTGGTGAAAAAGCAAAAACCGCGCTTAAAATATATATGGAAGAAAGACCCTTCTTTTATAAGAAAAGAGATTCCCGTATTCGCGGGAATGACAGCAACGACCCAAAGGCTTTGCTCCTAAATAATTTCGGAAGCAGACTCACCACACGAAGTGTGGGACGTTTAATTAATAAATATATTCTTCTCTGTGGAAGTACGAGAAAAATTAGTCCTCATACTTTAAGACACTCTTTTGCCACTCATCTTTTATCTTGCGGAGCAAATCTCAGAGATATACAAGAGCTCCTGGGACATCAAAGTTTATCGACCACTCAAAAATATACACAAGTTAGCATTGATAAACTCATGGAGGTTTATGATAAATCACACCCTAAGGCCTGAAATTCGAAGCACAACGGTGATTGGCATTCGCCATCAGGGTAAAATTGCCCTGGCCGGAGATGGCCAAGTAACGCTGGGCAATACCATCATGAAAAAAAATGCTAAAAAAGTAAGACGCATTTTTAAAGATAAAGTCGTTGTTGGATTTGCCGGTGCTACGGCCGATGCCATTACACTTTTTGAAAAATTTGAAGGAAAATTGGAACACTATCATGGAAATCTCACTCGATCTGCTGTGGAACTGGCCAAAGATTGGAGAACAGATCGAATGTTGAGACGCCTTGAAGCTCTTTTAATTGCTGCAGATACTAAAACGCTTCTCATTATTTCTGGGAGTGGCGATGTCATTGAACCTGATGATGGAATTGCGGCCATTGGTTCTGGCGGTCCTTATGCCACCGCCGCTGCAAAAGCATTGGTCGCCCACTCTTCTTTAAGTGCTAAAGAAATTGCCCAGAGTGCTTTAAAAATTGCTGGGGATATTTGTATTTATACCAATCAAGAAGTTGTTTGCGAGGAAGTATAGCCATGCTTACCCCAAAAGAAATTGTTTTGGAATTAGACAAATATATCGTTGGACAAAAAAATGCCAAACGTGCCGTAGCCATTGCCCTTCGAAATCGCTGGAGAAGGCAACAAGTAGAGTCTGATCTTAAAGAAGAAATCACCCCTAAAAATATTATTATGATGGGCCCTACCGGCGTTGGAAAAACAGAAATTGCCAGACGCTTAGCCAAATTAGCCGATTCTCCCTTTTTAAAAATTGAAGCCTCTAAATTTACGGAAGTGGGTTACGTCGGAAAAGATGTGGAATCGATGATCCGGGATTTAACAGAGCTATCGGTTAAAATGACCAAAGAAGAAGAAAAGAAAAAAGTATCCAGTAAAGCCAAAGAACGAGCAGAAGAAAAAGTATTGGATTTGCTTCTTCCTCCTATAGAGCGACGTCCTGCCCCTTTGATTGAACAGTCCAGAATAGAGGAAACTAACACCAAAACCCGTGAAAAATTTAGAGAGATGTTTAAGCAAGGACTTTTAAATGACAGAGAAGTAATTTTAAAACTAGAAGAAAAAAGAGGAGGTCTTCCACTCATGGTCGAGGTATTTACCAACCAACCTCCTCATATGAGCATGGAAGAAATGGGAACCAATCTTAAAGAAATGATGGGCAACATGATGTCTCCCAAAACAAAAACGAAAAAAGTAAAAGTTCCAGAAGCTATTGAAATTTTGACTCAACAAGAAGCCCAGCGATTGATTGATATGGATAAAGTCATTGAACTGGCTTTAAAAAGAGTTCAGGAATCTGGCATTATTTTCTTAGATGAAATTGATAAAGTAGCTTCTCGAGGTTCGACTCATGGCCCGGATATTTCCAGAGAAGGCGTTCAACGAGATCTTCTCCCCATTGTCGAAGGATCGAATGTTCAAACCAAATATGGCATGGTGAAGACTGATCATATTCTTTTTATTGCCTCTGGGGCATTTCATATTTCAAAGCCCTCTGATCTTATCCCAGAACTTCAAGGGCGATTTCCCATTCGAGTCAAATTAGATAATTTAACCAAAGAAGATTTTAAACGCATTTTAGTAGAACCTCAAAATGCCCTCATTAAACAATATTGTGCTCTTTTAAAAACGGAAAATATCGAAATCCTATTTACCTCAGATGCCATTGATGAAATCAGCGAATTGGCTTCTATTGTCAACGAACGCACAGAAAATATAGGGGCCAGACGTCTTCATACCATTTTAGAAAAACTCATGGATGATATTTCTTTCGATGCTCCAGAACTGAAAGGCGAAAGAATAGAAATTAATCGCGATTACATTCATAAAAAATTAAGCGATATTATCGAAGATGAAAATCTAAGCCGCTACATTCTCTGAATAGCCGCACTCTTTACTTGCACACACATATTTTTCTCCTTCGGCTTTGGTGATTTTAAGAACCAAAAAGGGAGCCTTACACTGAGGACAGGGTTTGTTAACTGGTTTATACCACGTCGCAAACGTACATTTAGGATAATTAGAACAACTATAGAAGATTTTTCCCCCTCTGGATTTTTTCTCTGCAATTTGGCCACCACAGTCTTTTTGAGGACACGTAATGCCTAACGTAAATGCTTTGGTAAATTTACACTCTGGATATTTAGAACAAGCTAAAAAACGCCCAAAACGTCCATGTTTCACGATGAGGGGGCTATTACATTTTTCACACGTTTCATCCACAGTTTCTTGTTTTTGAATTTGCACTTCGCCACTTTCTGTCATCACAAATTCTTTTGTATTTTTACATTCTGGATAGGAAGAACAGGCTAAAAATTTCCCTCTTCTTCCCCACTTAATAACCATGGGACTTTTACATTTATCACACACATGTTCTGTTTTAATTTCTTCTTTTTTTATATTCTTCATATGGGCTTTGGCTTTTTCCAAAGTTTCATGAAAGGGCTTATAAAATTCTTTAAGCATTTTTACCCAATCTACTTTTCCTTCTTCGACTTGATCTAATTTTTCTTCCATTTGAGCCGTAAATTCCACATCCATAATATTAGGAAAACTCTTCACCAAAAGATTGGAAACCAAGGTTCCAAGTTCTGTCGGATAAAAACGATTTTCCTTCTTTTCGGCATATTGTCTATCTTGAATGGCCGACAAAATAGAGGCATAGGTAGAAGGTCGTCCAATACCATTTTCTTCTAAAGCTTTGACGAGCGATGCTTCTGAAAAGCGTGGTGGAGGCTCTGTAAAATGTTGATTCGGAGTTAATCCTAAAAGCTTTAAAATATCTTTTTCTTTTACCAAAGGCAGTGTTTTTTCTGTATCTTCTTCAGCCTCTTGATCTTCTTTTTTCTTTTGAATTTCTTCTTTTTCTTCTTGGTAGACCGCTAAAAATCCGGGAAACTTAATCACCTGCCCATAGGCTCGATACTGATATTTTTTTACATCCATAATAAGGGTGGTTTGATCAAGTAGGGCTTGCATCATTTGACATGCCACAAACCGATTCCAAATAAGTTCATAAAGTCTAAAGAGATCTCGTTCTAAATACGGTTTTACGATTTCGGGTGGAAAATCAATAGATGTGGGACGAATAGCCTCGTGGGCTTCTTGTGCCGCTTTTTGACTCTTATACACATTCTCGTGAGGCGGCACATATTCTTTTCCATATTTTTGGGCAATATATCCCCGCACCGCCTGCACCGCTTCTTGGGACAATCGAGTGGAGTCTGTCCTCATATAGGTAATTAGCCCGTGAGCTCCCTCTCCCCCAATCTCTATCCCTTCATAAAGCATTTGTGCTAGAGTCATGGTTTTTTTAGCGGTAAATCCCAATTTTCTAGCCGCATCTTGTTGAAGACGAGAGGTAATAAACGGAGGCAGTGGATTTTTTCGACGTTCTTTTTGCAATATAGAAGAAACAACAAAATTTTCATGCGCACAGTCCGCCACAATGGTTTTGGCTTGGATTGAGGTGCTAATTTCGGCTTTTTTCCCATCTATTTGAGCAAGCTTTGCCTCAAATTCTTTCCCTTCAAAAGAAAGACGAGCAAGAATAGACCAATACTCTTCTGATTTAAATTCTTTAATTTCCCCTTCTCGATCTACCACCACTCGAAGCGCAACCGATTGCACCCGTCCTGCACTTAATCCACGCTGGACCTTATCCCACAGAATGGGGCTAATTTGATACCCCACCAGACGATCCAAAATGCGTCTGGCCTGTTGAGCCTGATATTTGTCGATATTTAACGACCCTGCGTGTTTAATGCCTTCAAGAATTGCTTTTTTAGTAATTTCATTAAAAAGAACTCTATAAATTTTTTTATTTTTAGATTTAATATCTTCGTAAATATGCCAGGCAATGGCTTCTCCCTCGCGATCCGGGTCAGGGGCTAAGTAAACAGCATCCACACCAGATGAAAGTTTTTTAATTTCATCTAAGACTTTTTTCTTTCCCGTAATCACCTGGTATTCAGGTTTAAAATTATGTTTCAAATCCACCCCTAATTTTTTGGGAGGTAAATCTTTCACATGCCCCACAGAGGCTTTGACTTGAAAATCTTTTCCTAGGTATTTTTTAATGGTATTGGCCTTGGCGGGAGACTCAACGATGACTAAAGATTTGGACATAATGCCCCTTTTTTATACGTATGATGATTCGTTTTCTGAATAAATCCCTTTAATTCACAGGCCAATAATAGCTCTGAAAGTTTTTCGCTACTGACTGAACTTTTGAATAAAAGTTCTTCAAATGAGGTGGAATCATCCTTTAAACAGTACAATAATTTTTCCTCATCTTGACTGATAGAGTGACAGGATTGAGGCTCCGGTGTCAAGCTTTTGGGTATAAATTGAGGGTCGAGCTCTTCTAAAACATCGCTGGCTTTTGCCACAAGCTTTGCCCCTTGCTGAATAAGAAAATGGGTCCCTTCGGATGACCTTGAATGAATATTCCCAGGAACAGCAAATACATCTCTACCCTGATCTAAGGCACATCGCGCAGTAATCAAAGAACCACTTTTTATAGATGCTTCGATAACAATGACTCCCTGACAGAGCCCACTTAAAATACGATTTCGTCTTGGAAAATGCTGGGGAAAAGCTTTCATTGTCATCGGAAATTCAGAAATCAATGCCCCCTCTTCTGCAATACGCTGATATAAAGATGCATGTTCTTTGGGATAAATATGAGAAATTCCATTTCCTAAAATAGCGACCGTACTTCCTTTTGCTTTCAACGTTGCTTCATGGGCTTTGCCATCAACCCCCAAAGCAAGACCACTGACAATAGTGACATCATAAGAAGCCAACTCTTGGCATAAAATTTCTGTTACCTCTAGTCCATAGGCCGAAGCCTTTCTGGCTCCGACAACCCCAACACATAATTTTGTTTTGGGAAGTTGCCCTTTCACATACAAAAGAGGCGGAGGATCTGAAATTTCTTTTAAAAGTCTGGGATAGGCATCCTCCCAATAAGAAATGAGATTAATTTTTTCTTTTTGAATTATCTCCATTTCTTTTTCAATCCACTCTAATGATTGAGGCTCTTTTTTAGCTTTTAAAATATTTTCTAAAAGATAGGGATTCATGTGTGAGATCGCTAAAAGATCTTTTTTAGAAAAATGAAAAATATTTTCCAGATTTCCATCTGAAACCAACATCAGCGAATTAAACTGCTGGAAAGTCATCCGAGAGAGAGAATTTAAAAAAAGAGCATAAAATAAATTTTTCTTAGCCATGAGTGCGTGGCATACTATAAAAATTCTCTTCACTTTGTCAAATCTGAATGATAAAGATGTCAATAATGTCGTCGGATATTGAACACGTTATTCAAAAAGCCGTCAGTGCCTTTGAGTTCACCAAAAATTTATCTTCTTTTGAACGATCAGAAATTTTAAAAAAAATTGCCCAAGGTATTGAAAAAAACTCTAACGATTTCTCTCAAACCATTACCCATGAAATAGGCAAAACCATTCGAGAATCAGAGCGAGAAACCTCTCGCAGCATCAATACCTTTTTAGGTGCCGCTGAAGAAGCAAAAAGAATCAATGGAGAAATCATTTCTTTAGATCATTTATCCACAACTCCAAAACGAATGGCTTTGGTCAGCCGATTTCCCATTGGACCCATTTTAGCTATTTCTCCCTTCAACTATCCTCTTAATCTTGTAGCTCATAAAGTTGCCCCAGCTTTGGCCAGCGGAAATAGTTTGGTTTTAAAGCCTGCTCCTCACGCTAAAGAGACTGCTCAAAAGTTAGCTAGCATCATTCAAAAAAGTGGATTACCTGAGGGAGCCTTTGCTGTGGTTTCTTGTTCTAATGAAGAGACCCAAGCAATGGTTCAAGATTCCAGGTTTAAAATGTTGACCTTCACAGGCAGCGCTGCGACCGGCTGGGCGTTAAAAGCCAAAGCTGTAAAAAAGAAAGTCATCTTAGAATTAGGAGGCATTGCAGCAACCATTATCGCACAAGATTATGCCCCTCAAAAAGCCATTGAGCGCTGTGTCTATGGTGCTTTTTCCAGCGCAGGACAAATTTGTATTTCTGTTCAAACGATTTATGTTCATGAAACACACTTTGAAACCTTTAAAGATCTGTTTGTAAAAGCCACTCTTGCGTTAAAGGTGGCAGATCCCATGGATCCAAAAACCGATGTAGGCCCTTTGATCGACGAAAACGCAGCCAAGCGCGTAGAATCGTGGATCAAAGAAGCCAAGGCCCAGGGAGCCACTATTCTCTGTGGAGGAACCAGAAAAGGACGGTTTATAGATCCTTCCGTTTTAATCAATGTCACTCTTTCCATGAAAGTATGCTCTGAAGAGGTGTTTGGCCCTGTTGTTAATCTCATCTCTTTTAAAGACATGAAAGAAGTCTATGCAGATTTAAAACGTCTCCCTTATGGTCTTCAAGCAGGCATTTTTACAAATCACCTTCCCACACTCTTTCAAGCCTATGAAAATATTGAAGTCGGGGGACTGATTCATAATGATATCCCAACTTTTCGGGTCGATCATATGCCCTACGGAGGAGTAAAAGATTCTGGATTTGGTCGTGAAGGATTAAAGTATGCAATCCAAGAAATGACAGAAATGCGAATGCTCGCATTAAACTTGAATTAGGCTGCTATTTTCTTTGCCATTACATCTTCCATCAGATACCCCACCCCACGAATGGTTTTAATATAAGATTCTGTCATGGGCGTATCTAATTTTTTACGAAGATAATTGACATATACATCGACAATATTGGTAAACGTTTCTGTGTTTTCTCCCCACACTTGCTCTAAAATCATATTTCGGGTCATCACTTTTCCACAGTTACTCATTAAATACTCTAATAACGTATATTCTTTAATGGTCAGATCTACAATCTTCCCCCCTTTGGTTACCCGATGAGCAGAAACATCCATGGCAATATCCCCTAATCGTATGACTTTTTCTTGTGGTTTTGTATGCGTTTTTTTTACAAGATTTTGGAGACGAATCTCTAATTCTTCCAGTTCACAGGGCTTACTTAAATAATCATCACACCCGGCTTGAAAAGCTTGTACTTTATGCTCTGTACTTCGATGCACAGAGAGCATCAGGACCGGAACAGAAGGCATGTGGTTTTTAAGTTCTTTACAGACCTCCACTCCAGAAATGCCTGGGAGAAGCCAATCTAATACCACGATACTGGGTTGAAACTCTTTTACTTTTTGTAGTGCCTCTTCCCCGGAGCGAGCTTCTAAAACTGTGTAGCCTTTGGGGACTAAGAAATTTTTGACAAGATTTACATCTTCATGATTATCATCGACTAGAAGAACCTTGACCACCAATACTTTTACATTCGAATTTTCCATATCTTTTCCTCCCCTTTACGCTGCTTTTCGAAGCGCTTGATCTTCAAGCATGTAGCCCATGCCTCTGACTGTCTTAATGATCGATTTTCGATCGGGTGTATCTACTTTTTTTCGTAAATAATTCATGTACACATCTACAATATTGGTAAATGTTTCCGGATTATCGGTTCCCCAAACGTGCTCTAAAATCATTTTTCGAGTAAGCACCTTATCTACATTTTGCATGAGATATTCTAAAAGAGTATATTCTGTTAAAGACAGCTCGACGACCTTACCACTTTTAGTCACCCGATGCGCCTCTGGATCGAGCACCAAGTCGCCATAAGATAATTTCCCTGCGGATTTTTTTTCTGACTTTCGCAGTAAATTTTGAATTCGGGCTTCTAATTCCGCAAGATCACAGGGTTTAGTTAAATAATCATCACACCCGGATTGAAACCCCTCTCTTTTATGCTGAATGTTGCCTTGCACTGTAAGCATCAAAATAGGAATATGTTTTTTCTTTTCTTTAAAACTTTTACAGACATCAATGCCCGATAGCCCCGGCATATTCCAATCTAAAATCACGATATCGGGGGATTCCTTATCAAAAAGATACATGGCTTCATAGCCATTTTTAGCGCGAACTACTTGATACCCTTTGGGTTTTAAGTGATCACCGATTAACTGAATATCTTCTTCTTTGTCATCTACAATTAAAATTTTAGCCATGGGCGCCTCCTTATACTCTAATGAACCTATCGGCAAACTTTAAGAAAACTTTAATGAAAAAAAAGAGAGAATTTTGTTGAATTCATCTGCTATTTTTTTTAGAATCCCGAAAGGTATCGTGAGTTCTTACCGCTACATAGTTGTTGAAGGAGTCATTGGAGTTGGGAAAACCACTCTTGTGGACTTGCTCGCCCAAGATTTTAAAGCCAAACAATATTTAGAAATTGTCGAAGAAAACCCCTTTCTTGTAAAGGGATTTTACGACGATATTTCTACCCATGCTTTTAACACAGAAATTTTCTTTCTTCTTTCCAGATTTCGCCAACAAAGGCAGCTCATGGATGATCTGCTTCACTCCACCCAACTCATTATTTCAGATTATTTATTTTCTAAAAATAAAATTTTTTCGAGTGTAACACTCAATACAGAAGAATTTGAAATTTTTGATTCCGTTTTTCGACCTCTCAATAAAAAAGTCGCCATCCCAGATTTGGTTATTTATTTAAAAGCCGATGTCGAAAGCTTGATGAAGCGCATTCAATTAAGGGATCGTTCTTTTGAGCGCAAAATGGATCCTCACTACATTGCTCAATTAGCTAAACGCTATGAAGATTTTTTTTCAGCCTATGATGAAACAGAACTGTTAACGGTGGATGCTTCGGAAATGGATTTTGTTTTTAATCGAAATAGTTACGCCAATATTAAGTCCATTATCGAGAAGAAAACAAAACGAAAGTATAAACAGGAGGAGGAACGTATTCGTGAATAAAAAATTCATCGCGATCGCAGGAAACATCGGTGTTGGAAAATCAACCTTAACAGGGCTGTTAAGTAGTCGTTTTGGATGGAAGCCTTATTATGAAGTTGTTGATACCAATCCCTATCTTTCTGATTTTTATAAAGATATGCGCGCGTGGGCGTTTCATCTTCAAGTTTTCTTTTTATCAAAACGCTTTGAACATCACAAAAAAATGTTTCAAGAACCTGAAACCGTTATTCAAGATCGCTCTATTTATGAAGATGCAGAAGTCTTCTCCAAAAATCTTTATTACGAAGGAAAATTTGAAGAAAGAGATTATAGAAACTACGTCTCTCTTTTTCACTGCATGACAAGCTACTTAAAAGTTCCAGATCTTTTAATCTATTTAAGAGCCTCGGTAGATACCTTAGAACACCGGATTAAAAGTCGAGGAAGAAACTGTGAAAAAAATATTCCCAGAGAATATTTAGAGCGTTTGAATCAACGGTATGAAGAATGGGTTTCTAATTATAAAATAGGCCCCGTTCTCATTGTAGATACTGAAAATTTAAATGTCGTTACCCGAAAAAATGATTTAGATTCTGTAGCCGATCTTGTGTACTCAACCTTAGAAAAACAAGATATATCCACACAGCACACAGCGCAGGTTATTCACTTTACTCCTCAAATTCAGTCATAAGGATCTCATTGCTCGTGATTTTAAATTCTGCTAGAAGAAAATAATATTTAGGCGATTAGCTCAGTTGGTAGAGCGTTCCCTTCACATGGGAAAGGTCGTAGGTTCGAGTCCTATATCGCCTATATTTTATTTAAGCAAAGCGAGAATAAAATATAGGCTATCTCATGAGAAAATAGCCAAGTCCGGCTATTTTCAATCAAAGATTAGGACGAGAATGCCGGAATGAGCCGGTACCAGCTATGCTGGTGGCTCATGAGGCGTGGCTGAAGGCAAAAATCACTGTGTGATTTTTGACCGGAAGCCGAGCCCTATATCGCCTACCAACTTCAGATTTTAAATCTGTTTTTAATTCTTATTTATTATCAATAAGTTACATATATTAATATATGTAATTATACATAAATATATAGGCATATATTATGTATATATACATAATATAATTGACATTAATAATGTAATTATACATAATTATATTGAGGGAAAAGACTATGAAAACATTAGATCATTTAGCTATTTCTCAAGCAAATCGCCGGATCAAAACTATTCGACAAGCCTTCAAAGGAGAAAAGGTTCGTCCCGGCTGGATTCATTATATGAGGCATATATTGAATATGACTCTTAAAAAACTAGCTGAGCGGGTTGGAGTTTCTATTGCGACAGTAGCTCAGGCAGAAAGAGGAGAAGCTGCTGAAAAGGTAACAATTGGAACACTGAAAGCAATGGCACGAGCTATGGAATGTGAGCTTGTTTATGCTTTCATCCCTAAGAAGGATATTGATGAGCTTTTGAAGAAACAGGCTTTGGAAAAAGCAAAACGAATTTTATCTACAGCAGATACCCATATGACTTTAGAAAATCAACGTGTGGAACAGAGCGTTCAGGATCGTCTTGAAAGGCTTGTCAAAAAACTGCTCGATACAGGGGATGTGTGGTGAAAAATTTTCTTTTCAAGGACAGAGATGGACAAACCCCACTGCCACCTGAACTACAGAAAGGTTTAAAACCTGTACATATTCAAACCATCGGAGAATTGGATGAATATGAAGAACAGAATATTGTTGAGGGATTGTCCTGGTTAAAAAACTATACAGGTGAATGTTCTTCATACGATTTTTGGCTAAAACTTCATAAAAAACTTTTTGGAAATGTTTGGAAGTGGGCTGGAGTGGTAAGACAACATGAACTCAATAATCCAGTTTTTTATTTACCTCATCAAATTTGGCCATCCCTTAAACAACTTGAAAATGATATCAATTATTGGCTAAAAGAAAAATCATTCTCACATAATGAAATTGCAGCGCGCTTCCATGAAAGGATAGAAACAATACATCCGTTTACTAATGGGAATGGTCGATTTGGTAGAATTCTAATAGAATTTTTTTGTGAAAAAAATTCCATGCAAATACCTACGTGGGGAGTATCTTTAAAAAGTGATCCAAAAGCAAGGAGACAAGCCTATATTACTGCTCTTGTCTGCACTCGTCAAAAAACAGACTATCATCTGTTAATCAAATTTATGTTTTCTTAACCCCCCTTGACATCATGAGCCACATGCGTTACAAGTATCGATATTGAGAATCATTCTCAATAAAGATGGTTCAAATAGATCAACTTAAAGAATACTTATCCTCTCAAGGGCTGAAATCTACCGCTCAGCGGGATACCATTGTTCAAACATTTTTAGAAACCGAAAATCATATTGATATTGAAACTCTCTACCAAAAAGTAAAAACCAAAAATCCTGCCATTGGGTTTGCAACCGTATATCGCACTATGAAACTTTTAAAAAACTCCGGCATTGCTCATGAACGGCATTTTGGCACTCGCCATGCTGTGTATGAACCTCACACTCCAGACCAACATCATGATCATCTTATTTGTATTCGATGTAAAAAAATTATTGAATTTGAAAATACCCATATTGAAAAACTTCAAGAACAGGTTGCTAAAAAATATAAATTTAAACTCACGAGCCATAAACATGAACTGTATGGATATTGCAGGGAGTGCCAGAAAAAATGACTAAAGTAGCGTTAGTGGGGAGCCCCAATGTAGGGAAAAGTTCCCTTTTTAATCAACTCACTAAATTGTATGTATCGGTTTCTAACTACCCTGGCACAACAGTTTCCATTACCCGAGGGAAAATTACCATCAAAGATAAAATTTTTGAAATTATGGACACGCCTGGCATGTATAGCTTCCTACCTGTCACCGATGAAGAAAAAGTATCTCGAAAAATTATTTTTGAAGAATCTCCCGATATTATTGTACATGTGATAGATGCTAAAAATTTAGAACGCATGCTCCCCTTAACACTTCAACTCATGGAAACAAAGCTCAACGTCATTTTAAATTTAAATATTATCGATGAAGCCGAAAAAATAGGCATGATCATTAATACCGATCTTCTTGAAAAAGAGCTTCACATCCCTGTCATCCAAACGGTATCCACAAAAGGAATAGGAGTATTGACTCTCAAAGATAAACTCTATGAGCTCACCACACACCACCACGCTTAACTATTTAGACACACCGATTTGCGAAGCGGTTCTAAAAATTACAGAGCTTTTAAAAGCGTCGTATAAAATTTCAAAGAACACCCTTGCCCTCTTACTCCTCCAAGAAGATCCCTACACCCAAGCTCTGGTTAAAGAAAAAGAGGAAAAAAATTATACCCATATTCAAGAAGTGGTTTCCAATTTAAGCAAACAATACTCTGAACCTCTCCGCTACGTCATTTCCATGAATCGGCAAAAAACAGTGGATGTTCTGGTTTCTCAAAGTGTCACTGTCCCCAAAAGCTCTTCATTCATGATTTCTAATTTTTTAAACCGTTTAATGATTCATCCTTTAACCGGATATCCCATTTTAGCCTTGGTACTTTATTATGGTCTCTATCAATTTGTGGGTGTTTTTGGCTCTGGTACCATTGTAGAATTTATCGAAGGAACTCTTTTTGAAACCTATATTAATCCATGGGTTACTTCTTTCTTTCAGGCACTGATCCCTTGGGCTGTTATTCAAGAACTATTCGTCGGTGAGTATGGTATTTTTACATTGGGCATTCGATATGCCGTAGCCATTGTGTTACCGGTCGTAGGAACTTTTTTTATTGCCTTTTCTATTATTGAAGACACAGGCTACTTACCCAGACTCGCTCTTCTTTTAGATCGATCTTTTAAATACATCGGCTTAAACGGCCGTGCAGTCATCCCCATGGTTTTGGGCCTGGGATGTGATACCATGGCAACTATGGTGACACGAATCCTAGAAACAAAACGAGAAAAGGTTATTGCTACACTTTTATTAGCATTGGCTATCCCTTGCTCAGCACAATTGGGACTCATTTTAGCACTTCTTGCAAAATCTCCGCATGCTTTGCTGATGTGGGGAGGCGTTGTTATGGGAGAATTTTTCTTGATTGGATATTTGGCTGCAAAAATTCTTCCAGGCACCCAACCTCAATTTTTTATGGAACTTCCCCCTTTGAGACTTCCTATGCTTTCAAATGTCATGACTAAAACCTATTCTCGGATTCAATGGTATTTTATGGAGGTACTGCCTCTCTTTATTGTGGCAAGTCTTTTAATTTGGGTGGGGCAAATCACAGGACTTTTTCAATGGCTTATTAACGCCTTAAAACCTGTCGTATTGGCCATTGGGTTACCTGCTGAAGCAGCCATTGCTGTTCTCTTTGGATTTTTTAGACGAGATTATGGAGCTGCCGGCCTCTATGATCTTCAAACAAAAAATCTATTAACTCCTAATCAATTGGCTATTGCTTCTATTACGCTCACGCTTTTTTTACCCTGCATTGCGCAATTTCTCATTATGAAAAAAGAACGAGGACTTAAAACGACGCTTTGGATGACGGCTTTTATTTTCGGTGCTGCTTTTGGAACCGGATACCTCTTAAATCAAGTCTTGGAACTTTTAAGGATACATCTATGACCTGCGTTTTTTGTACGAAAACATTTAATATGTCTCAGGGAGAAAAAACCTGTAATAAATGTGCTTTCTTTGGGGGATGCCAAAAAGTAAAGTGCCCTTATTGTGGGTATGAATCTCCAAAAACACCCTCTTTCAATAACCCTTTTAAAGGACTAAAAAAATGGAAAGAATTCCTCGAACTCAAATAAACGAAAAAACATTGGTCCATCTTCCCCGAGGCGCTTGTGCCACCATTCATGCCCTGGGCTCCCAAAAAAATGACATTCAAGATAAGCTTTTGGCCATGGGAATTTTACCGGGTCGAATGATTACGGTCATTAGTAAATTCCCTTCTTTTGTATTTCAAATTGGGAATTCTCAATTTACTGTTGATAAAGACATCGCCAAAGAAATCTATATAAAACTGTCCTAAATCATATTATTTCCCAGCCCCGAGAGTTAGAAAATTCTTTGGGTAGGGCATGAAAGTAAAATCCATAAAATATCCGGGCATTGCTACGACCGCTGATGGATCAGGAGCGGTTGTGTGGGTAGAAACCCATATCACTCAAGGCGCCTGTGCCTATCCCATTACTCCCTCGACCAACATGGGCCAAGGCTATGAAGCAGCCGTTTCTAATGGAAAAACCAACCTCTGGGGAGAACCTCTCACCTTTTTAGAGCTAGAATCTGAACACAGCTCTGCCTCTAGTTGTGAGGGATTTGCCTTGGCTGGAGGAAGAGTATCGAACTTCACCTGTGGGCAAGGCCTTGTACTTATGAAAGAAGTGTTATTTACCATTTCTGGAAAACGTCTGCCTGTTGTGTTTCATATTGGGGCCCGAGCATTAACTTCTCAATCCTTAAACATTCATGGGGGACATGATGATGTCATGGCCGTCGCCGATGTAGGATGGGGAATCCTATTTGCCAAAAATGTTCAAGAAGCCGCAGATCTGGCTCTCATTTGTCGACGAACTGCAGAAGATACCTGTACTCCTTTCATGAATGTCCAAGATGGCTTTTTAACAACCCACACCATTGAAAGCTTACTCCTTCCAGAACCAGAACTGATGAAAGAATTTATGGAGGATCCAAAGAAAAAACTTTTTAATTTCATGAATCCAGATAACCCTCTTATGACTGGCGTGGTTCAAAATCAAGATAGCTATATGAAAGGAAAAGTAGCCCAACGATTTTTTTATGACAAAGTTCCCGGTGCTTTAAAACAAGCTATGGAAGAATTTGAATCTCTCACGGGTAGAAAATATGACCTTGTAGAACCCTATTGTTTAGACGATGCCGACTTTGCCATTGTTGGAATGGGAACCGCCATGGAAACCGTGATGGCAACTGTTGATTTTTTAAGAAAAACAACCAAACTCAAAGTAGGCGCTTTAAATATTACTTCTTTTAGACCCTTTCCTTCTCAAGAAATTGTATCTGCTTTAAAAAATGTAAAAGCACTGTCTGTCATTGAAAAATGTGATGTTCCTCTCATGCAATCAAATCCTCTAACGGTAGAAGTAAAAGCCGCCTTTAGTGACTCGGGTTTAAAAATTCCAACCATTTATTCTGGCGTCTATGGTTTAGGAGGACGAGATGTAAGACCTTCTGATTTTATGGCCACCTTTCACATGATGAAAGAGGGAAAAAGAAAACAAAAATTTTTCTCCCTGGGCATTCCTTATAAAGACACCTTACCCAGAGAAAAAGAAGTCGACATTCGCCCTGAAAACACTTTTTCCATGAGAGGCCATTCGGTGGGTGGGTTTGGATCTGTCACCACCAATAAAGTCATGGCAACACTTGTTTCTGATCTTTTTGGGCTCTACGTTCAAGCTTTCCCAAAATATGGATCTGAAAAGAAAGGACTTCCTACCAATTATTTTTTAACCATTTCTCCTCAAAAAGTTCGCACCCATTGCGAATTAGAACACGTAGAATTTGTCGCTTTAAATGATATTAATGCTTTTAATTTGGGAAATCCTCTGTCCGGATTATCCAAAGATGGAATGGTATTTATTCAAACCAACAAAAAAGATCCCAAAGAAGTATGGAAAAGCATTCCTGATTGGGCTCAAAAAACAATTAAAGAAAAAGGAATTCGAATTCTTGCTTTAGACACGGTACACATCGCAAAAGAAATTTCTAGCCGCCAAGATCTAATTCAGCGAATGCAAGGGATTGTACTCCTAGGCATCTTTTTAAAATCCACGCCTTTTGCTAAACATAAGAAAATGTCTGAAGGAGATCTTTTTAAAGGTGTCGAAGAGTCTCTTCGAAAATATTTTGGAAAACGAGGGGAAAACGTCATTGCCGACAATTTAAAATGCGTAAAACGCGGCTATGAAGAAGTGTTTGAGGTTACTTATAATGACTAAACATTCTTTCACACTAGATATTTCAGAATTTAATGAAAAAATTGTCGGTGAATATAATGCCTACCGGGGAGATAAATGCCTTCCTGCCGATATCAACGTTGCACGATCCATTATTCCTCCTGGCACTTCTACTCTTCGAGATTTTAGTTATATCGCTCCTGACATTCCAGTACTGGTATACGAAAAATGTGTGGGCTGTATGGATTGCGTGGTGGAATGCCCCGATACAGCTATTTTAGGAAAAGTCGTAACCCCAGAAACACTCACTCAGTCTCTTTCTACTCTCAAAGATCCGTCCGAAAAAGAAAGACTTCAAAAATATTATATTAAAACCAAAAAATATTATGAGACTTACGAAAAAAAGGGGACCACCCCAGGACTTTTTAATATTACGATTGATCCTACCAAATGCAAAGGCTGTGGAGAGTGCGTGGAAGTATGCGGAGATAAAGAAGCCTTGATCATGGTTAAAAAAGATGAAACTATTTTAAAAGAAGCCCGAAATAATATTCAATTCTATAAAAAACTCCCAGAAACTCCTAAAGAATTTATTAATGAACGCCTGCTTTCAGACATGATGCTGGCCGAAAGAAGCCTTCTTTTCACCGGCGGCGCAGGAAGCTGCATGGGATGTGGGGAAGCCACCGCTATTCGAATGATGCTGGCTGCTACAGGCTTTGTGTATGGAAAAAATAGTTGCGCCATTGTTGCATCCACAGGGTGCAATACCGTCTATGCTTCGACGTACCCCTATAATCCCTTTTTAGTTCCTTGGACCAATTCTCTTTTTGAAAATAACAGCGCCGATGCCATGGGCATTCGCATGCGATGGAATCAAATAGGGTTTAAAGACAAAAAACTCTGGGCCATCGGGGGTGATGGCGCCATGCTCGATATTGGTTTTCAATCCCTCTCTCGCCTCTTAACTTCTGGAATGGATATTAAAGTTCTCATTTTAGATACACAAGCGTATTCCAACACCGGTGGACAAGCTTCTACGGGATCGTTTTTAGGACAAGATGCCAAGATGTCTACCATCGGAAAAGCTATTCAGGGAAAAACAGAACGAAGAAAAGAAATTGCCAACATAGCCATGATGCATCCAGATGTCTTTGTGGCCCAAACGGTTTCTTCTCTTTCAAATCATTTTTATAACGCCATCATGGCCGCTAACGAATACCCAGGCCCTGCGGTTATCAATGTCTATACGTCTTGCCAACCTGAACACGGAATTGCTGATGATGCCTCAGCAAGCCAAGGTAAACTCGCTGTTTATTCTAGAGCTTTTCCTCTCTTGGTCTATGACCCTAGGGCTGGAACAAAAATGAAAGAGCGGCTCTCTCTTCGAGGAAATCCTGCCGTCAAAGAGGATTGGTATAAAAATCCATCTACGGGAGAAACCGTTGATTTTATATCATTTGCCAAAACAGAAGGACGTTTTTCAAAACAATTTGATAAAGAAGGAAAACCTTCTCAAACCCTTCAAAAATCTCAAGAAGACAGACTTTCAAATTGGCATTTACTTCAAGAATTAGCTGGATTAATATAACGTCATCCTGAGCACAAAGTGCGAAGGATCTCATATGGAAGAATTAGATTCGCTTTTAAAAGAAGATCGCGTTTTTAAACCTTCATCTGAATTTTCACGCTCTGCCCGACTTCAAACATTTGAAGATTATAAAAAACTCTATCAATCTGCCCAACAAAATCCACAAAACTTTTGGGAAAAAGAAGCCAAAGACCTCCACTGGTTTAAACCTTGGAAAAAAGTACTCACATGGGATCCTCCCGATGCTCAATGGTTTATCGGCGGAAAAACAAATATTTCATACAATTGTTTGGATCGCCACTTAAAAACCAAAGCTCAAAAGCCAGCCATCCTGTGGGAGGGAGAACCAGGCGATACCAAAACATTTTCTTTTAAAGAATTGCATGAAGAAGTCAGCCGTTTTTCTGAAGTCTTAAAAAATCTGGGCTTTAAAAAAGGGGATCGCGTTATTATTTATATGCCCATGATTCCAGAACTTGCCATTGCAATGTTGTCGTGCGCTCGCATTGGCTTAGTCCATTCCGTCATCTTTGGAGGTTTCAGTAGTTCTGCCATTGAAGATCGGCTCCAGGATTCAAAAGCACGCCTCATTATCACTGCCGATGGTGGGTATCGACGAGGTAAAATTGTCCCTCTCAAAGACAATGTCGATCAAGCCATTCAAAAAACACCGTTTGTTGAAAAAGTCATTGTGTATCAACGCACCAAAGCTCCCATTAAGTGGAATCCTCTCAAAGATTTGTGGTGGCATGAACTCATGTCCAAAGCTAAAAAAGGAGTTGATGCCATACCTTTAGATTCTGAAGATCCACTTTTTATTTTATATACAAGCGGAACAACTGGAAAACCCAAAGGTGTTGTTCACACAACAGGCGGATATATAGTTGGGGCTCACACCACCGCTAAATATATTTTTGATCTTAAGGAAGAAGATATTTACTGGTGCACGGCTGACATTGGATGGGTCACAGGCCACACGTATGTTGTCTATGGCATTTTATCCAATGGTGCTACAACCTTTATGTATGAAGGCGCTCCTGATTTTCCTCACAAAGGACGTTTTTGGGATATTATTGATCGATATAAAATTACGATTTTTTATACTTCTCCCACGGCCATTCGGGCGTTTATTCAATGGGGGGATGACATTCCTAAAAAATATCGCCTCTCGAGTCTAAGACTTTTAGGTACCGTCGGAGAACCCATTAACCCACAGGCGTGGATGTGGTATCATACCCTCATTGGCAAAGAAAAATGTCCGATTGTCGATACCTGGTGGCAAACAGAAACGGGGACCATTTTGATTTCTCCGATTCCCGGAGCTATTCCCACAAAACCCGGTTCTGCTACCCTTCCCTTCCCAGGAATTTTAGCCGATGTCGTGGATCAATATGGAAATCCCTTGCCTCCTAATAAAGGAGGGTTTTTAGTTATTAAATATCCATGGCCGGCTATGCTTCGCACGATTTATGGCGATCATGAACGATACAAAAAACAATATTGGAGCAATTTTAAAGGCATTTATTGGACCGGCGATGAAGCAAGAAAAGATGAAGATGGTTATTTTTGGATTATGGGTCGATCCGACGATGTCATTAAAGTTTCTGGCCATCGCTTAGGTTCTTCTGAAATTGAATCAGCCCTCGTAAGTCACCCTTCTGTGGCCGAAGCAGCTGTCGTAGCCATCCCTCACGAAATTAAAGGACAAGGCATTGTGGCCTTTGTGACTTTAAAAGGAAATATTTTGAGTTCTAAAGAGCTTGAAAACGAGCTCAAACAACATGTGGTCACTCAAATTGGGGCTTTGGCACGTCCTGAACACATTCGCTTTGCCAAACAACTTCCTAAAACCAGAAGTGGGAAAATTATGAGACGACTTCTGCGCCAAATTGCTTCTGAAGGAAAAGTGACGGGAGACACCACCACGCTCGAAGATATTTCTGTCGTTCAAACACTGTCTAGTCAAGACGAAGAATAATTTTAAGACTGAGGTGGTTTTCGAGGCTCTAACCATAAAAATGTTTTAAGCATTTTTTGATCTACTTCGCGTAAAGCCACAGAAATTTGATCATAGAGGCTACGCAGTTCTTTATTATCGTCCGTATAAAGTCCTGTTCCTTTAAAAAGGCTCACAGCATTCATAAAGCTATAGGTAAAATTGCCCTGTTGATCTTTGTAAAGATCATCGAATATTTCATTAAAATAATCTGCCATGGCATAGAGGTCCCATTTTTGTTCCGAGGGATCTAAGTGAAGATCATCCGAATGTTGGTAAGTATAGCGATGAATATCCAATTCTTCCGCTGGAAATTGCATCACTATTTCAACCTCATTTAAAACAAGTTTTCCTGTTAAGGACCAAGATTGCTTAGCCAATTTTAGCATCTCCTTTTCAAGGTCAGCATATTTTTTAAGTTGAGCAAATGTGGTTACTAAGCCAAAATTTTCTAATTCTTTTTCTTTTTTAATAAGTTGCTCTCTTACCTGATCTCGTTCCTTATTAAGAGCTATCCTATTTAAAATTACCTTACATCCTAAACTGTGATCTATCCCATCCACAGAAAAAGCTTGTTCCCCTTCCCTACACGTTAAATAATGATGCATATATTCATGAATAATTTCTAGTTTGGTAGAATTGTTCGTCAAAATAATCATCGGATAATTTTGCCCAGGACGACTTAAAATTTCATGATTGGTCCCATGGCGATGAGAATACATTGGCAAATACTGTGCTAAAGCTTTTTCCTTTCCTTTTTCTGAAGACACCACAATCTGATCATCAGGATCCTCAGCGTAATATCGGGCCAACACTTCATCTCTTTTCAGATTTGAAATCGTTAGCGAATCATTATGTAAACGGTCCTTAGGGCCTGGGATAATTAATA
The DNA here is from genome assembly GCA_001797335.1 of Deltaproteobacteria bacterium GWA2_38_16. Taxonomy (GTDB): domain Bacteria; phylum Bdellovibrionota; class JACOXK01; order 2-02-FULL-40-11; family 2-02-FULL-40-11; genus 2-02-FULL-38-15-A. Next base: position 152,980 of record MGPE01000008.1, on the reverse strand, counting down.
CTTTAAGCTCATGATCTCCCCGAATGGTTTCAATAATTTCGTTTTCACTCATAGTTGAAAATCGTTGAATGGGGCGCGTATCCATACGCCCGGTGTTCCAAATAAATTCTAAAGAATTTAAAGAAGAAGAAGCCTGAACATCTCTGCTGGCAAATTCCATAAGGGCAGTAGGCTCGATCCACTCTAAAGTAGGCTGTCTAACCAGGGAAGAAGGCCCAGAACCAGAGCCACAGGCTGTGAAGGCTAAAAATAGCCCAAAAAATCCAAAGATTTTAAATAATTTCATGAGTAGGACGTTCCTTATGCAATCCCCATACCGCACTGTTTTAAGCTTAAAAAGCAGAACAAATCCTACCTAACTTCTAGACAGTGTCCAAGTTTTAGACCTTGTTCCACACATTGAACCGTAGATACTCCACCCAGAAAATTTCCCGTCACCTGTAGTCCTACGTGGTTTTTGATGAGTTCATGGATACGATGTTCCCGTTTAAGATGGCCTAGTTCATATTGAGGAATAGCGTGTTGATATTTTTTTTCATGAAAAAATAAAGGGTTATTTTCAATATCTAACATTGACTTTACTTCTAGCATCATCTCGTCAGAAGAAGTCCCCCCTTTTGCCATGACCGTTAAAAGTACATGATCTTTGGGAGCACGATTTTGAAACAGCGATGAACTCCACAGAACTCCTAATGTTTTCTTTTGTTCTGATCTTGGAATTAAAAAACCAAATCCATCTAACGAATGTCGAATACCTTTTTTTAAAAATCCCACATGAAATACCGTTAATGCATTATAAGGAACGTGTAAAAGTTCTGTAGCCAATTGCGGATCAATTTTTTGAAGAAGTTGTGCAGATTCATAGGCGGGAGTAGCCAAAATCAAAGACCTCGTTTCAAGCGTTTTTGTTCCCTCTTTAGATACAACCTCTAGTTTAAATCCTCCCTCTTCTTTTTTTTGAAGATAAGTCACCTGTGAATTTTCCCACACTGATTTTCCAAACCACTTTTCAAGTGCTTTTGGAAGTTGCCCTAACCCCTTTTTAAAAGAATACAGGGTGTGATCTTTTTTAGGCGTTGTTTTAGGACGTTTTAAAAATCCTTTTATAATGCTTCCATAGATTTTTTCTAATGAATATAATTCTGGAAAACACGCTTCAACGCTTAGTTTAGAAATATCTCCTGCATAAATTCCACTGACAAAAGGATCCACCAATGTATAGGTTACTTCTTTCCCCAGGCGCCTTAAAAAAAATGCTTCAATGGTTTCAGAATTCTGTGAGGGGAGAATAAAAGGTTCTTTTAAAAGTCTAAGTTTTCCAGGAAGAGATAAAAGAGAAGATTTCAGAAAAAAATGAAGGGGATTTAAGGGCAAAAGATGCAATTTTTGAGCCTTATAAACATATCTTTTCTTAGAAGAGGGAGGAGGAGAAATAAGATCTTGGGTTAACCCAACAGCTTCAATCATTTCTTTTAAAGCAGGGGTTAATCCCATAAATGTATTGGGACCGGATTCTAAAAGATACCCGTCTTTTTCAAAAGACCACATGACTCCACCCAAATGATCTGATTTTTCTAAGAGAAGGACATCTCGTCCTTTCTTTTTTAGGAAAAAGGCTGCCGATAACCCAGAAATTCCGCCGCCTATAATGACAATATCTTTCATACACTCACCCTTTTTACGACCAAATCCTCTAACACAGTAATAAACTCAGGAGCTGTGTTCAGAGATTCCACGCGAGTAAAATAAGGAATCCCCAGTTTTTGAGCTTCTTTTTTATAAAGAATATCAATTTCATACAGTGTCTCCACATGATCCGACACAAAAGAAATCGGTACCATGACAATGGCTCTTTTTGGATTTTGTTTCGAAAGGGTTTTTAAAAGTCCCAACGTTGAAGGCTCGAGCCAAGCAATAGGCCCCAGTTTACTTTGATAGGACAAATACCACTGAATAGATCCTTCGCTTCCACCTTCGCTAAAGCTTCGGCGGACAAGTCGCTCAGGATGACTGGCCTTTTCAGGATGACTGAGTTTTTTAATAATCTTTCGAACCGTGTCTTTAATTTGATCTTGATACACATCCCCTTTTTCAACATATTTCACTGGAATACTGTGTGCACTAAATACCACATCCACCTTTCCTTGATGATATTCCGAAGGTAAACGCTGCAGGGTTAAGCTAATCTTCTTAGCCCACACATCTATATATAAAGGATGATCAAACCAAGAATGGATCAACCATTTCTGTTCAAGTGAATATGGTTTTTTTGCCATCACTGCTCTTAATTCTTTAATACTCGATACAGTTGTTGTCATGGAACATTGAGGATACAATGGCAAAATGAGAAGGTGAGTCATTTGGTCTTGAATTATTTGCTCCCAGGCTTCTTCGGTGGTTGGTTTTGAATAACGCATGGCTACATAGACTTTCACTTCAGAAAAACGCTCTTTCAATTTTTCCTCTAATATTTTGGCTTGATCTTGTGTAATACGCTGAAGAGGAGACCCCCCCCCAATGGCTCGATAATAGCTTTGCGAACGTCTTTTTCTTTGGAATGCGATCAACTGTGCTAGAGGTTTTTGAAAAAAAGGCAAGGGTAACACATCCGGATCCGAAAAAAGATTTACCAAAAAAGGCCTTACTTCTTTTAAAGAGGCTGGCCCCCCTAGATTTAAAAATAATACGGCTAGTTTCATCATGATGATCTCTTACACAGTTCTCGAATACCGTTTAGAGGGTTCTTGTTGTCTTTGAAAATAGGCATCAAATACCATACAAATATTTCTCACAAACATACGTCCCAGTTCAGTCACTTGAAGTCTATCGGGAGACCTCGTTAAAAATCCCTCTGAAACCATGGGTTCTAACTGCTTTAACTCTGTAGAAAATTTTTTCTCCATTTCCGGGATGGATGCTTCCAAATAACACATGAGATTCATAATAATCTCTCGACGAAGTTGATCATCCAAAGACAACACACATCCCCTCATCACAGGCCATCGTTTTTCATCTAAAGCTTTATAATAATCTGACAATTTTCTAAAATTTTGAGCATAGATCGTCTCCACATCACTAATTGAAGACACGCCAAAGGCTAAAAGTAACGTATTTTTTTGTGTCGTATATCCCATAAAATTTCGCCTTAACGTTTTATGTTCAAAGGCTTTGACCAACCCATCATCCATTTTTGCAAAATGATCTAGCCCAATGGGTAAATAGCCCCGGTCTTTAAAAATTTCGAGGGCCAATTGAAAAAGTTCTAACTTAAGCTCTGCGGTGGGAAGAGAATGTTCAGGAATAAATTTTTGATACGGCACTTGCCAGGGAACATGGGCATAATTGTAAAATGCAATTCGATCTGGCTCTAGCGCTACAATCATTTTTAGATTTTTTTCAAATCCTTCCCGGGTTTGAAATGGAAGTCCATACACAAAATCCATATTAATAGACGTAAATCCCAGTTCCTGACACCACGTATGGACCTGAATGGTTTGTTCCTCGGTTTGATTTCGATTGATAGAAAGCTGCACTTTAGGATCAAAATCCTGAACCCCCATACTGATTCGATTAAACCCAAGAGTTCGAAGTGTTTTTAACTGCTCAAACGTTGTCACTCGAGGGTCTACTTCAATTGAAATTTCGGCCGTAGCCGAAATTGAAAATCGTTTTTCATATTCTTGAAATAACATTTCAATTTGCTTAGCACTTAAGTAGGTGGGCGTTCCTCCTCCCCAATGAATTTGGGTGACAGAATAGGTCTTTGGCACTGAGGGTGAGACTAAATCTAATTCTTTTTTTAGATAGCCTAAGTAAAGATCGGCTTGTTCTTTGTGACGGGTAATAATGACATTACAGGCACAGTAATAACATTTTTCTTCACAAAAAGGGATGTGAGTATAAAGAGACAGAGGTCGAATCGTATTCCTATCAAAAGATTCTAAGGTTGTCTTAAATTCTGATTGTCCAAAGGTAGAGCTCCAGTGAGGAACGGTTGGATAGCTCGTATACCGGGGCCCCTGTACATCATACTTTTGAATAAGTTTTAGTAGTTCTGTGCTCATAACATAATTTCCGGGTCCTGTCATCGAAGGACCTCTCTCCATTGTCCTCGCTCAAGAGCTCCGGGCAATGGAGCCTCTCCTTCGATGCCACCCGCCCTCTCTCACGATATCTACCAAATACTTTACATTGTCCGCCGGAGTATCTTTTAACACCCCATGGCCTAAATTAAAAATATGTTTTTGTCCCTGCATGTCTTGTAAAATACTTTCTGTGTGTTGGCGAATATCTTCTTTTGTCCCAGATTGTAAAATTTCTGGAGATAAATTTCCTTGTAACACCACTCCTTCTCCTAAAATTTCTCTCGCATTTCTTAAACTCATTCCATGGTCAATGCTCACAATGGAAGATTCCAAAAGTTTTATTCTCTCTAAAAATCTCTGGCTTCCTTTAACGAATAAAATAATGGGAGCATCCTCTTTTAAATCCTCAAGCATTCGTTTCTCATAGGGATACGCAAATTCCATATATTCTTCTGAGGTGAGTAAAGCAGCATTCGTATCAAAAATTTGAACTACCTCTGCTCCCGCGTCAATTTGTGCTCTTAAATAGGCGATCAGAGTTTCAGTTAATGTATCCAAAAGTAAATGCAGGGTCTTGGGCTCACACTTTATCATCTGTTTAAAGTCTGAAACCATGTAACTCGCCGTCGTAAAGGGAGCACCACAAAAACCAATCAGTGTAGCCGAAGTAGTGGAGAGTTCTTGTTTTAATATTTTAAGCGTTTCTAATACAAAAGGCGTATCTTCACGAGGATCAATATTCTTTAATTTTTGAATATCTTCTACATTTTTAATAGGATGTTGAAGCACTGGGCCAGGATTAAAATCGAGCTCCATTCCCATCGCTTCTACAGGAATCATAATATCTGAAAAAAGAATAACGCCATCCATCTGAAACCGATGATAGGGCTGAAGGGAAATTTGAGCTGCCAATGAGGGTGTTTTACACAATTCTAAAAAGGTATATTTTTCTTTAAGCTCTTGATATTCTTTAAGATATCGCCCAGCCTGACGCATGAGCCAAATAGGCGTTTGCTCACACATTTTTCCCTGGGCCACATTTAATAAGAGTTTAGAAGACATAGCGCCCCTTTTTTAATCACAAATGCCTTCAAACCTCAATCGATAAATTCTTCTATCGACTAAGATAAGGAACGCTATTTTCCCAATCTGTAGGATACAGGAAGTGTTTTTTAAGTTCTTGATAATTTTCAGGATCGATCATTTTTCCAGAAACCATTTTTGATACATCAAGAGATACATGCTGTATTGTGTCTAAGAGCTGTGCCACATCTTTTACATAAAAAATTTTCCCCTCACGAGTATTAATATAAAATTTCAACATCTCCAGTTGATAAAAGCATAATTTTTCTTTTTTAAGTTCTGAAAGCAGTTCTTCTATATCCTCTCCCACACAGGCTTTTTGAATTACCTTGCCCTCTTGAATATGAAAATGCTGTTGGTCTTGAAATGATTTTTTTAAAACCACGGTAAAAGTGGAAGTAGCGGGCAATTCGAGAGTCAAATTTTTAATACAAGTCCCTTGGACTTCTTCTACAACAGAGTTATGGTACTGCATAAAACATCCGCCCTCTATGCCTTGATTTAAAGGAATCACCAATTTTTGATGTTGAAGAATAAAATGATGTTTGGCTTGATATAAGAGAGATTGAATGGTCACATCAGAATCCGAATAAATATCTGCTGAAAAAGAAAATTGAGTTGAGGGAACTATGGACACCTGGATATTGTCCCACAAAGTCAGGGGATATAGGAGAACCAAAATCTTATCCAAACCCTTATAGTCTGAGGGTTCCAAATCTAAGCGAACGGTGGATTTAAATCCATGAGCCACTTTTTCTTTTCCATAATTTCCAATGGTCAACCGACATCCCCATAGGAAAAATAATAAACTCACTAAAATAAGGGTCGAAAATTTAATCTTAAACATCTTTTCCTCTCATGTGCCTATCACAAACTATGCAAAGCGCATACCATCTTTTTCTTCACTGTTATCCAGGGCTTAGATTCAAAAACATGTAGAATATTTACACACATGCCGCTTATTGTCATACAATGCGGTTAGTGTATGGGAAAGAAGCATCCAATTTTCAATACTAGTAGTTGACACTAATGTCAACTACTAGTATCATAAATTAAGATGTATGCTCCGCAACAATATGTAGAAATTTTTCATTTGCTTTTTCTTCGTCATTTAGAAGGGAAACTAGAAAAAAATCTTTACGCTCTTAAGGGAGGAGCCAATCTTCGGTTTTTCTTTAAAAGTATTCGGTATTCTGAAGACATTGATTTTGATGTAAAAATTATTGCCAAGGATACCCTTCGTCCAAAAATTACAAAACTGTTAAATTCACAGCCCTTTAAACAAACCCTCTATAGCAAAGGAATAGAAATCATTAAAATAAATGAATCAAAACAAACCGATACCACACAACGATGGAAATTAAATCTTCAAACACCCAATGCTTCTCTTCCACTACCAACCAAAATTGAATTTTCACGTAGAACCATGACTGAAAAGACTATATTTGAATCCGTTGATGTAGACATCATCCAAACATATCAACTTTATCCCATCCTCACCAATCACTACTCAGCAGAAACCGCTTTTTACCAAAAAATTTATGCTCTTATTTCTAGAACAGAAACCCAGGCACGTGATATTTTTGATCTTAAATGGCTCTTGGATTTAAACATAAAAATTAAATCATTGCCTGCCTCCATAAAAATAGATTTTGCAATAGAGCAGATAAAAGGTGTTGGATTTCCAGAATTTAAAAGCCAGGTTGTCGCTTATCTCATGACAGAATACCAAGAGTATTACTCTATCCCCAAACGGTGGAATGAAATACAAACTCAAGTTATCACAACTTTACAAACTCTGAAAAAATGAAGCTCTTAAATGCATATCGCGATCTTTTATCTCTTCAACAACCCGTTATATGCACTACGGATGCAGCCGCATGCTTACAAATTTCCATTATGCATGCCAGTAAAATTTTAAAACGCCTTTGTGAAGGGGGACAATTTATAAAATTGGCCCGAGGTCGTTGGGCAGTATCAGAAAAGATAGATCCCCTTCTTATCCCAGAATATCTTACAGCTCCTTTTCCAAGCTATATTTCATTACAAACAGCCCTTTATTATCATGGAATGATTTCACAAATTCCAGCCATTATCTACTCTGTTTCTATCGCTCGAACACGTACCTACGCCACTTCTTTAGGAACTTTTTCAATCCACCATATGACACCAAATTTACTTTTTGGTTTTGAATCTTTTGGAAAGCATGGAGTGAAAATGGCCACTCCCGAAAAAGCGCTCATTGATATTTTTTATCTTTCCCCAACTCATTCTTTTTTATTTAAAACACTCCCAGAAATTGAAATCCCCCAAAATTTTAAAACAAAAGAAGCATGGAAAATTGTCAAAAAAATCCCTTCTCTTAAATTGCGCACACTTGTTTCAAGAAAACTTAAAAAGCTTTTGCCATAGAAAATGAGACTTTTATATTTATTTAATTGGTGGTAGAAGCCCGCACATGGACTTTTCTTACTTCATCATGGGACTTACCTTGGGACTGGCGGGATTCACCCCCGGGCCACTCTCCATGCTCATTATTGGCCAAACGTTAAAACACAATTTTAAAGAGGGGGTAAAAGTGGCTTTGGCACCCCTTATTGCCGATGGCCCCATCATTGTCATAGCACTCACCATATCCTCCCTCTTAATAAAATCTTCCTTTTATCCCCTGGTGTGGTTTTCTGGAGGATTATTTTTAATCTATTTAGGATGGGATCAATTTCAAATCAAAAAAATTGAAGTAAATGACACCTTCACCATCGCCCCTCGTTCTCTCAAAAAAGGCATCCTCACAAGCATCTTGAATCCTATTTCATATTTTTTCTGGTTTACAGTCGGCGCACCCACCATGTTACAAGGAATTAAAGTAAATTTCTTTTCAGGTCTTCTCTTTATACCTGGATTTTATATTACGTTTTTGGGTATTAAACTCACAAAAGCATTACTGGCTAAAAAATCAAAAAAAATTCTTCAAGGAAAAGCACTGATTATCTGCGTTCGCTTCATTGGTATTATTCTTATTGGATTTAGTCTTAAATTTTTTTACGAAGGATTTAAAACCCTGGGGCTTATGTAATCACCCCACGGTCTTGGTGGACAAGAGTGGCTTTACCGCCGACACGCTCAATGGCTTTGGCCACTTGTTTTTCTCGACCGGGGGCGTAGGCAATCATCGTACCTCCCAGGCCAGAACCATGAATTTTTGCCCCATACGCTCCGGCTTTGAGGGAAGCTTTAATCATACGTTCAATTTTAGGAGTTGAGATTTTTAAATATTTTTTAAGCATCAAGTGATGCTCATTCATGAGCTTTCCTATTTTTTTAGGATTTTGAAATGGCTTTAAAACTAATTCTTGTAATGCCTGGTGCGTAATATCTCTATTTTTCAGTGTTGCCATCGCTTTTTGGAGAGGATCTGATGTTTCAGATATTTTCTTTAACACTTCTTGAACGGGAGTTATTTCGACATTAAAATTTGAAATCACTTTTTTAATCTGCCGAAATCCTTCTTTCACCTCTCGACTATTTTTTTTCAATGTTTCAATGGTTTCTTTTTTTTCTAAAGAGTCTCCCAAGACAATGCCTTGAATGGCTTCGTCTAAAAACCGAATATCAATGGTTTTGTGATTTTCATGATAAATCAATTCTCCAATTGAAATCGCAAAATGATCCATACGTCCTCCGGCTTCTTTAAATTCTAAGACTTCTGCCTCATAGGCTAGTTTGGCAATTTCAATGGGATTAAATTCATTTTCGTGATGTTGAAGGGCTAAAAGCATTTTCACCCATGCTACGACCAATGCCGATGAACTCGACGCCCCAGAATTAATGGGAATTTTACTTTTTACAAAAAAGTCATATCCTTTTGAAAAGGAACATCCTTTACGTTTTAAAACATTCACCCCACTTCGTAAATAATCTCGTTCTTTTGTGTAGGGAAGGGCCTGACTTGGGGTAAATATTTCTTCTTCATGAATATCGGGCATGATAATTTTAAACTTTTTGTCTTTCCTGGGAAACGCAGAAATAGTAAGCCTTAAATTCATGGCCATCGTAATGACTGGCAAGCCCAAATAATCCGAGTGTTCTCCAAATAAACAAATTCTGCCCGGTGCCGATACAGTATAAAGAGGCTTTTTCATGGCATTTAGTATACGGAAAACTGGAGTAGATTTAAATAATAATGTGCGGTATACTTTTAGGAGTTGAACGTTGGGGGATAGATAGTATCGATGTTCTCATTAAATTTTAATAAAACCATTTTCATAAGTGCGTTTACGCTTATTTTTGTGGTGACGTCTTCTCATTACTCCTATCTAGAAGCTCCCGAGCCATCCCCTAATAATCAGGATGTTTTTGAAATCCAAAATCCCACAGCTCAAGCAGCCTTTGATAAATTGGCGAGCGATGACTTTTCATCTCGTGCCCAGGGAATTCAAATGCTCTCTACATTGCTCCAATCCCCAGATCAATTGAGCACAGATGATAAAATCCATATTCAAAGTACTCTGAGTACACTACTTACTTTAGATACGGTTTCATCCCTTCCTCAACCAGTCTATAACCATATTCAAACGCTCCCTTTAAACGCAGAGCAACAAGCCCAGCTTGAAGCAGGACAATCTCTCCAAGGGATCCCTAATTTAAGTGAAGCAGAATTAAGGCATTTAGGAAACTATACACTAGACCTAGGAAAATCATTGCATACCGTTATCAATTCCCCTTTCTTAGCAAGAAGTGAAACGGGAAATAGCCGAACTCGAGTCATCGCTGTAGGAGGAGGAGATGATGATCAAAGAACAGCCGCATTCATCAAAAAAGAACGAGAGGACATTCAACAAGAATTAGAACGTGCTTCACGCGAAGGAGATCTCCCCAATTATGCTCGTCTTTCTGATGATCAAAAACAGACTTTGATTAATACTATTTTTGACCGCTCTGCACAAGTTGGATATGCCATTCGGCAACGTATCCCTATAAAACCAGAATACTTTGATGAAGAAGGAATTTTAACGCCACAGGCCCAAGCTTTACTTGAAACAAATATTCAACAAATCAATCCATCACGCTTTGTGTTAGAAAAACCTTTTGATCCCTATGCCCGATTTTATCCTACTCAATCCATGGTGTCTTTAAATGAATATGTTCGATTCACTCCTACTACTCTTACTCAAGAGGAGGCTCAATCACTCAATTCTGCTACTGAACGGGTTCGACATCTTAAAAATGATTCTGCCCAAGCACTTCTTCAAACTCCTCCGGCCCCCACAGATTTTTTACGTGATCCTGGCTATCTTGAATATACCTTTGGGAGAACGTTAAATCATTTCTTAGAAGAAACTTCAGGTTCTCTGTTTCAAGATCTGTTTGAAAACATCACCCGAGAAGAGGGAACAACACCTGTCAGCGAAGCTAAGCTCTCAGAATATAAAAAATATATTAAAGAAACATTTCAAAAAATAATTGATCAATCCAGTGTTCAACATAAAACTGCATATGAAGCCCTCCTCCCAAATATTGATGGAGCACAAAATATAGAACAATTGGCTGACCTGGTAGATCAAGCTCAAACCAACGTTGAGCGCGTGTATCGAGACATGGCAGATCCTTTTGAGGCTACTCACCAGAGTGCCATGTTGGCCCACGAACAACAACTTTCTATTATTTCTCAAATTTTATCAGACCATGGTCAATCCATAAATGCCCAAAATTCAATAAAAGCTTTGGAGCGCTTAAACGCTTCTTTTATCGATAAGCATGATCCCAGATATCAAGAAATACTGGAACTGGGACTTAAAAATCTCCATCCATCTGTCAAACAGAGAGCTCTTTTAGAAATTCCAGAAGCTTTTTCTAAAGAAGATCAGGTCAAAAAACTTTCTCATTTTTTAAATTCTTTAGAGGAAAAAGATTATGCAGCGGAAATTAAAGAACTATGTTCTTCAAATACCCCTTCTTTTTCACACACCGCCTCTTCACAATTAAGTTCTCTTCTCGATAGCGATGGGGCTGAAGGACAATTTAAATCCAATAATACCGATGTTGCCCGAACCATGGGAAAAGCCCTAAAAGGATTTAAAAACGCTTATCAACATTCAGATATAAAATGTGCAAGAGCCGAGCAAACCGCTCAAGCCTTAGAAAAAAATATAGACGATACCTTTGTCGATGTGTTGATTCCTCACAAACGCGCTGTCAAAGTTCCCGACTGCGTTCTGCCCGGAGGAGAAGAAACAGTTGGAGATACAGAAGCAGTCTGCCCTTCTACGTTTGGCACTACCCCTATCGATGAACTGAATCAAAATGTTCACTCCCTCGTCAAATTTGAAAAAGCCAAAGGAAAATCCAAAGATCAAATTCGATCCGATTATTTAAAAGCATTGCGTAAAAAAATGGTCGATGGCCTCACCCAAAGCCTGCTCATGGCCTCTCATTACGTAAGCCAAGATCAGCTAGATTCAGGTATTGCGGCATTAAAAAGCCTGCAAGCATGCGACATGTCGTCTCAAGCCGCTGTCGATCAACTGACAGCAAAAAAATCTCAACCTCCTTCTCAGTATACAGACTTTACTTCTCAAAAATTAGATCATTTCTTAAGAACTCTCATGAATGTAAATGCCCAAGGCCATGTTCAACCATCGGAAATTATAAATCAATTTAGACAATATGCTTCCAGACAATCTCAAATTGATCCTGATGATCCTTCTGAACCTTATAATAAACAATATTATTACTCACGAACTCTTTCAGATAAAGTACGAGCTCACCGCCAACAAAATTGGGCCGAAGATCAAGCCATTCGAGAAACTATTTCATCGGGTCCTTATGGATTTTTATTGGATATGAGTTTAAGAGGAGGCTCCGATAGATCCGATCTTGAAACCAATTTCTATGGACAACTCATTGGCTTTCACCAACAGGCATTAGATGGAAAATTAAAAATTCAAGAAGTTTCTCCCAATCCACGCTTTAGCTTTACTGAACCTACCCATAGCAGAGGGAATTTAGATTTCAGTGTTAATTTTTCTGACTATAACGGCCTTAAAAATCAACTTCAGACCCAATTTAATCGGCAATTTAATTCCGCGCTTCATGAAATGTCTCGGTATTGTGTACAAATGGCCTGCCAGGCATTAGATGGAAAATATAGCCCCAGTGGATATGATGAATTTGTTAGGGCGACGAAAGAATCTTCTCCACTACTAAAAATTACAGGAATTCCTTGGCTTGCACAAACTTCTGCCGATGTTGCTCGCAGTTGTTTTGCCGATGAATCGCCCGAGGCCAATCGCGATCGTACCGCCGCTGTGCTTCTTCTCATGAATAATCCCAATTTAAGAAAAGCATTTTTAGATGAACATCCTGAATATGCTGAAATCGATTGCGACATACAATCCGATATTAAAAATTTAAGTTACCCTTTTAAAGCTTTTAGAACCGTTGTGGGTATTAGCGACATGGTCGTAGGGATGGGAGCCACCATCGCTGCTACCATTGCCACACTTCCGGCTGGAGGGATTGGAGGTGTTATTGTAGGGGGAGCCGTCGGTGCTGCTTATACCGTTGATGCCTGGGACAAATGGAATGAAGCATCGGCCGCATTAGAAGAAGCCCAAGATGTTATGTACGCTCATGGGACGGAATCTTCAGAGCTGAAAGCTCCCGGAGCCATGGATCAACTCATTCGTGCCCACGCATCTGTCGATGATGCCGCTAGAAATTTTTATATCTCTGCTGGTTTTACTGCCCTAGATATAGGCTTAGGAATTGGAATGGTGGGAAGAAGCATCAATAGAACCCGCCAACTTGCGCGCTTAACCCAAGAGCTAAAAACGCCTCACGGGCAAAAACTTTTAGCACTCTTTGCAAAAAATCCAAAAAATCAAGCGCTTATTGCCCGTGCTGGCTCCGTAGAAAAAGCATTTATGATTAGCCGCCTGGGAGAATCTCCTTTAGAAGTGCTTAGAGCTGGCCGAGCCCAAGCAGGTTCCTGGGGAGCGTATTTTGGACAACAGCTGAGAGAAAATTCAGCGGCTTTGGCTACTGCCATTAAAAATAAATTTCGTCCTCCCAAAATGTCTCCTCAAGAACTGGCCATGAGAAGAGCGGCTCGAGGAACTGCGGGAGAATTTGTCCCCCTGCAAGAAGCCCTTCCGAAAGCTACAGAGGCTGCTGAAGAAGCATCTAAAAGATTTGAACGTGTAACACAATCCATTAATCGCTCCCGAGCTCAGAGAAATTTACCTCCCTTAACGGTTGAAGAAGTTCAAAGAGTGTTTGCAGAACGATATCAACGAAAATTGGGACGCCAAGGACTTGTCTTTATGGATACCCCTGCAGATCTAGGAGTATCTCCCTCTCGTTCTCAAGGAATTGTGTTTGATCACCATGGGCCTTTTTTTGATCCTACACGACCCGAAAGAAATACCACAATGCAGGTTTTAGATTTTATTGAAGAATGTTTGTCTGGCCCCGGTACTCCTGCCCAAAAAATGGCAGATTTAAAACGAATTTTTAGACGCGTTTCAACAGATAATTTGGGAGATGGCGGTTGGGCTGTGTGGATTTCTCAGCATTTAGATGAGGTCGCTGCAAATCCTGCCCTCCGAGATAAAATCCGACTGGCTACATTTTATGAAGATTTTGCACTTTTTGGAGGAACGCGGTTTGAACAACAAGCGACTCAAGCCATGAAAGAAGCCAAGGAACTTCAAGATGCCATTTTGAATGGCTACGACACTCTTCTTGAAAAATATGGCGTTTCTGGAGGAGATCGCTTCCATATGCTTCCACCTCAAAAACAACAAGAACTCATGCGAGAAGCACAAGCCCTGATTGATGATGTTTTAAAAAATTCAGAAAGCAGAGCCCAAGGAGCCAGAGCCTTTACCGGCATGCAAACTCAGGCATCCAAAGCTGTTAATGCAGCTCATGAAGCCATGGTGGCTGATATTAAAACCAATCTCATGAGACAAGGAAAAACTGCCGAAGAAGCCGAGCGCATTGTAACCCGACTGAAAGGCCACGTATATGTGTTTGATGGTGGGAAAATATCTAGTTCAGAATTTGGAACCTTTTCTGCTTGGTCAGCCCCTGCCAGAGAACACGAACTTCCTTTGCAGCTCAATATCCGTACTCTCCCCGATGGAAGAACCTCTTTTATTTTAGCCAATCCGCAAGGAAGAGCCATGTCCGTTTCTTCTTTAAAACCGATTGGAGAAAAAATTCGAGCCGCACATTTAAGAAATTTTACTGCTAAAACCAGACAAACTTTATCGGCACAAGGCCTATCCGGAGCAGAATTAGAAGCCGCCCTTCAAAAAGCCGTGGCAGAAGAAACAGCCGCTGTCTCTAAAGAAGGTGGCCGAGATGCCCTGCAGTTTTCATTTAGAGGAGTCGATGTTTCTCCTGAAGAGATGGCCGAAATCTTGGCAGATGAACTTAGCCCTGTCAGAACTCCAACCCGAGTTCCTTCTACCCACGTTCCCACGGGACCTCCTTTGGCTGCTCCCAAACCTCCACCGGTCCCTGAAACAACGGGTTCGGTGGCAACGCTTGCCCCACCCAGACCTCCTGCCCCAAAACGTTCTCCTATCGCTCTCCCCGCTGTCTTAAATAAACCCGTAGCCATAGTAGATGTTGGAAGTTCTACTGCAAAAATTTATGTTGTTAAACCGGACGGAACGATTTTTGAACGTCATTACAATATTGGATTAGGAAAAAGTTTAGGACAAAGTGGAGAAATTAGTGAGGAAGCTTTTCAATCTTTAGTCACGGCCTTAAAAAAGATTGAAAAAGATCTCCTAGACAATGGAGTCCCTGCTTCCCATGTTAGAACTTTAGCCACAGCGGGCATTCGGGATGCCAAAAATAAAGCAGCCGTTCTTGAGCGGTTAAAAGAGGCTGGTTTTCCCTTAGAAGTCATTGATGGCCATCAAGAATCTGAGTTGGTCTATCGAGCCGTCATGCACAATCAAGCCCCTGGAGAAAGAGGTGCTATCGTTATAGAAGTGGGCGGTGGGAGTACTGAAGTAATTGTTGGAGAAGGAGCCACCCGAATTCAACGAGATACCACCCAAACCATGAGCATTGGCTCTGGAAGTATTGGAATCGAAGATCCTTTTCACCCTCAACATATTGCCTCTGCTAGAACCCGTGCACGAGCCATAGCTCAACAACATTTAAACCCTTCCGTTATTGCGGCTGGAAGAGAACGCCCTGCCGTACTTGCTTCCAACACTGTTTATCAAACATTGCGAGATGTTCACTTCGAAAGAACTGGAGAGGACCTTTTTAAATCAGGATTAAATCGGGAAGTTATTCAATATTATCTAAGTCCAGAGGGGCTAGAACTTTTAAAACAAGCTACCAGAAAAGCTGCATTTTCAAACCGGGTGAATGCTTTGCACAATTTACCTTCTAAGCTTCTTATTCTAGATGAAATCGGCGCTCAAATGGGCATTCAAAATTTCAAATTTGGCTCTTCCGGAGGAATGAAAGTAGGCGCTGTATTTAATCTTGTTGAAGGAAGAGTCAAAGTAAGAATGGGCGCCTTTGCAGACCAACTGGCCACTCAGTATCGAGAAAATTTACCGGCTGCCAGACAACAAATACAAAATTTATTTCCCGAAGAAACCTTTGGAACGGTGAGCCTCCGCAATAAATCATCTGCCAGTGCTGCCGCAAAACTATATCGAAAAGCCATGGGTGGAAAAACCATTACTAATCTAAGAGAAGCGGCGGCTAATGTCAGCGATGGTATTGGGGGACGACTCATCGTAAGAGAACCCACTCCCGCCCGCATGAATCAAGTAACCGATCAAATCATTCAAGGAATTGAAAGAGGAGAAATCAAAGTAACTAAAATTGAAAATTATAGAGGGCCCAATGGAATTCCTTATTTAGATGACGCAAGCATTGAACGCATTCAACGGGCCATGCATCAAAAAGGGATCGAAGTAGAAGTCGTCTCAGGAGTAGAAGCGGTAAGACCCTCTGGCTATACGACCGCACAAATGAATATTGTTTTTAAGTCAGGAGTTACCGGTGAATTTCAAATTAGAGGGCCCATCATTCATGATTTGGCTGAGGTTGAACATATTGTTTATGATCTAAGACAAGGAAAAGGCTTACTTCCTCCCTATGACGTTCCACAGCTACGCGAAGTAGAGAACGTATTTACTTCTTTACCCCGGAGACAACAAGAAGAATATATGCTCTATCTCCGTGAACAATACCAAAATGCCCGGCGAAGAGAAATGGGCGACACTCTCTTTGATCCCCCTCAATTACCCGAGAGTATTCGCCAACACAAAGTATTAGAACTTGAGGAGATTAAACGCAGAATGCCTCAGCCTCACTCTTGGCTCCACAAAAAATATTGGCCACCACGTCATTATATCCACACTCATCATACCTATGAGCCTTCCTATGCCTATGCTGCTTAAAGTCTAACCTATTCTAACTGATCGGCGTAGTTGGTGGCGTATCCGTAAAGATCCTCAATGGTCTCTACATAATTAAATTCTTTAGGATCTACCGTATAGACAAAATGTTTTACTTGATTGGTTTTTTGAAATACCTTGGGCAAGAGCAACAATTTTTTTGAAAAAATAACGATATCTGACTTTAAACGTAGCGCTTGATCGGCCAAACTTCCTGTTTTAGGCATGGCATTAAAAATAGGCCCCAGCCTCACCTCACTATCTAACTCTCGGATCGATTCTAAAATAGAGACATTAAAGGAAATAAAGGCTAGGCGATTTTTTAAATGAGAATAGGGCTTCATCACCGTTTGATAGACAATAGGACCCACTATACGATTATTGTAATCAGGATCATCATCATGACTTTTAATTTCAATCAATAAACTTTTATCCGATGGCTCTAAAAGTTCCAAAACCTCTAAGAGGGTAGGAATTTTTTCTGAAGAAAATTGATCTCCAAATTGTTTTGAGTATCCGGCTGAAAATTTTTTAAGTTCGGCCAGAGTATAATCTCGAATAAGGCCTCTTCCATTGGTTGTACGAGAAAGATCCTCATCATGCATGACCACCACTTTTTGATCTTTAGACAAATGAATATCTAATTCTAAAAATAGGGCTTGGGTACGTAAAGCCTCTTTAAAAGCAATGAGGGTATTTTCTGGATAACTGCCACTGAGCCCTCGATGGGCAATAATTTTTTTAGTCGTATGTGCGGCCATAAGATTTAAAGATCCTAACATACATATGAGAAGAAATACAAAACACTTTCGAACCATAATTTTACTCCTCCTTTAAAAATGAATAACAAAAATCATACAACAGTTCTCGTGTATGTAAAAAATGATCCTGCGCTTCCAGCTGATAAAGTCTGGCCGGTGTTTCAAATAACGATTTTAATTTTACGGAAGCTTCGACAGGACAAATCGTATCATTCACTCCATGAATAATAAGGACTTTGCTCCCATCCAATATGTGTAATCGATTCGCAGGATTATAATTTTCTTGAATCGTTTTTAGATCTTCTACAATTTGATATTTTTCATAATTTTTAATGGAGGGCTTGGTAATGGAATATAAAAATTGGGCACCTTCTTGCAACGCTTTTTCACTTTGATCTAACATCATAAAAGGAGCCAATAAGATTACTTTATAAAAACGGGAATGTTTTGAAAAAGTTTCTAAGGCAACAAAACCTCCCCACGATGCCCCCACCAGAGATAATTTTTCTTCTGAATATCCCTTATCATTTAAATACCGAAGCATAAGCTCCACATCTTTATAATTTGACACCAGTGAATATTGCCCTTCACTTTGCCATGCTCCTCGATAGTGCATGACATAACAGTGAAATCCTTTTAAAGCTAAATGTTCAGCAATATCATAGTTTTTCTGACTTCCAGGATAGCCGTGCAAAAATAAGATTCCATTCCTAGAAAAAATAGGAGTTTGAGGTACATATTCTCTCACATAAAGACCGCTGACATTAGTTTCTTGGATTGTGATCATGTCTCTTTTAACCAGAATAAGTTGACAAACTCAAGATTAAAAGGTAAAAGGTGCACAATTTTAAAGCAGTAAAAAATCATGAAAACACGAAGTTTAAGCAGTTCTTTAATTCTAGGAGTCATCACTCTTCTTACAGTTTCCTTTTCTTTTGCCCAAGAACACAATCGCATTCTTCTTTATGGAAAAGTCGTTCAAAAAGATGGAACGTTTAAAAAACAATATGTCTATATAGAAGATGGCGCCATTAAATATGTTCAAAAGAAAAAACCAAAACTTTTGCGTGGCACAAAATTTGTGTATGAAGTGGGATATATTTATCCTGGCTTAATCGACCTTCACTCTCACATTACCTATAACATTATGCCTGTTTGGGAAGGTGCCCAATCCCAATTTTCTAACCGATTTGAATGGAGAAAAGACGAAAATTATAAAAATGGTTTTAGAAATACCTATAAAGCTTTAAATATCCCCGAATTTAAAACAGGCCTTCTTTTATATGATGAAATCCAGGCCTTAGCCGGTGCCACCACCCTCATTCAAGAATCTGGAATTTTGGATAATGAATCTAGAACTGTCACAAAAGGTCTGGTCGTTCGAGGTACCGATTTTGAAGAAGATTTGGAACTTAACAATGGGAAAAAAGTAGCTTCTTCTTTTGAAATTTTTGAACCCAAAGCCAATGGCACCATTATTTCTAAAGATGCGCTAGACAGTTTTGCTAAAAGAAGGGGTGAAGGAAAACTTCAAGCCTTTATCACCCATTTGGCCGAAGGAAGAACTGGATTTTTAAGACCTGATCACACTGCCGATCCTCTTTGTAGAGCTGAATTTGAAGCCATGATGAATCATCCTTATTTTTCGGATGTTGAAAATACTCCTAAAGTTCCCGTTGCTTTGATTCATTCTAGCGGCATTGATCCTCAAAATGACAAACACATTGAATTTTTAAAAACCTGGAATATGGGAATTGTGTGGTCACCGGTTTCTAATCTTCTTCTCTATGGAGACACACTCGATATTGAAACTCTTCTTCGAAAAGACATTCCCATTGCGTTAGGATCCGATTGGAGTCCCAGCGGATCTAAGCATGTTCTAGATGAAGCCCGGATGGCTCGTTTTTATTTAGACACCATTGGCGCCCATGTGTCTGACACAGAACTTTTTCAAATGATGACCACCCAAGCAGCAAAACTTATTGGCCATCCTAATTTAGGCGAAATTAAAGAAGGAAATTTAGCAGATCTTTTTATTTTAGAAGATCCCAATCCCGATTACACCCCGATGGAATCTCTCTTTAAGACCGATGTTAAGTATATTACGCTTGTGATGATTCGAGGAAGAGCGGTTTATGGCTATGAAGATCGTGTTCTTCCGTTAGAGTCCAATGTCCAAAAACTTCCTTCTATCGAAGGAGAAGCGGTTAGAAATAAAGTAGTGTACATTGATCCCGCTCTCAATATCAACCTCAATGACATCATTTCTAAAATGGAAGCCCATCTTAAAACCTTGGGTGTCTATAGAAACAATTTTCTCACATCTACCGACAGACGATATCAAAACCGCATGTTTGAGTTGCAACAAATGATTTTTACAAATTTCTTAGTTCCCAGATTACAAAAACAAACTCAAGAGGAGGAAAAACAATGAAAAAAAACCTTAACTTCTTTATTTTATTGGCTTTTGTATTGCTCATGGCCGCACCGCTTAAAGCCGAGGAAGCAAAAGAAGCAAACGATCTAGAAGATGAATCACAGTTTGAAGATATCGAAGACACATCTCTTGATATCCAAGGAAGATCTCTCCGAGGAAATTTGTGGGAATATGACAAAGGCCCAGAAAAAAATTCTGATTTTTTAAAAATATTTACCTCTCTTCCTAACTATAGAGCCATCGGACGATCTGTGATTGGAGAAGAGCGTTATCGTTGGCATTGGGGACCCGTATTTTACAGAGGAAGACTGGGAGAAAACGAAGTTAAAATTTTAGTGATCGGTCAAGAAGGAGCTCAAGATGAAGCCTTAGCCAGACACACATTTACGGGTGGAACAGGCACCCATATGCAAGCGCTCTTAAATTTCTTGGGTGTAAATCGATCGTATTTGTTTGTGAATACCTTTATTTATTCCATTCGAGGCCAATACCAAGACAAAAAACTTCCCGGTGCCATAGAGGGAGATTTATGGATGGCTCAAGATCTTCAAAGCCCGATTGTTCAAACCCGGCACAGACTTCTGAATGAAATTTTAAAAAGAAATCAGGAAAGTTTAAAAGTGATCGTAGCGGTGGGCGGAGGTGCCAAAGACACCCTTCAAACGTGGATTAAATCCAAAGGGGGCGTTTGCCGACAAGCTGGAGTAGTAGAAAGCTGCGATAGTTCTGTTTTAAAAGAAGATTTGGTGGTGATGGGTGTGGCTCACCCCGGAATGTCTGGACAGGCTAAAAATGACGCAGAACGTAAACAAATCTTAGATATGTTAAGAGGAAGTTTTCAAAAAGCTTCTAACAGAGTCGCCACAAAACTTTCTCAAAACTCCGAGTGGCTCCCTCTTGATGAAGAAGCATGGAGATCTCCGGTTGTGGAAAGACAAGCAGAAGATGGAGAAACCTATGCTACGTTTGAAAAATCTTATAAATATCACAGCTCTCCTATTCCCCATCGAGATTTTGCGTTTGGAACCAACGCTAGATTAGGATCCGGAGGAACTGTTTCGAATAGAACCACCGATCAACGTTCTATTAAAATCTTTTCAGCCAAAGGACACTATAACGAAAAAGTCAGATGGCATACACCTGATGGATCGAGCTTTAAAGATTCTGGATATATTGACGAAGAAGGCGATCTTCCTTATGAACCTCCCAGAAATAATCCCAATGCGTACGAT
Organism: Deltaproteobacteria bacterium GWA2_38_16; assembly: GCA_001797335.1. Taxonomy (GTDB): domain Bacteria; phylum Bdellovibrionota; class JACOXK01; order 2-02-FULL-40-11; family 2-02-FULL-40-11; genus 2-02-FULL-38-15-A. The sequence goes on along the minus strand of MGPE01000008.1, from coordinate 131,938 downwards.
CAAGGTCCTGGCGAAGCGTGGGCCAGACTCCTCATGGGACAAGAAAAAGGGTTTGAATGGCCCGACTTTAATGAATTGGGTGTTACATTTGATAAATCCTTTGGAACAGGCCCCATTTTTAGAGGACGTCCGAGCGAAGCCCGTTTTGTTATCTTAGCCGATCAAGAATCTCAGGATGATATGTTTACCACACGTGCATTGTCCGGTGACGGTGGGCAAAAACTTCAACATCTTCTCTTAAAAGCAGGCATTACCAGAAGCTATGTCATTATTCGAACCCTGCCGGTAGACACCTTAGACCTTTCAGAGCGAGAAGTTCGAAGAGTTTCAGGTCATGATCAAGTTCAAAAAGTCAGAAATAAAATTCTTTCAGAACTTTTATCTCAAAATGACGTAAAAGTAATTTTAACTGTGGGACCTTTGGCCCAAGAAGCACTGGAAAAATTTAAAACAAAAAATCTACCTGTGTTTCATCTAAAATCGGTTAAAGATCCTGACGCAGCTCAAAACTGGACAGAGGTATTAAAACGCTTAAGCAATGTAGACTACGAAAAAGACGAAAAAGCCGATTTTAAATTTTCTTACAACAAAAGAGAATTTAAAAATACAAGACTTCAAATTAATCGACATGATTTACCCTTTGGCACACCCAGATGGATGGGGACCTCAGGCTCTTTGGCAAGCCGTGCTCAAGATGATACAGAGCTTTATCAAATGACCATGCCTTTGTGGGCTGCAAAATTAAGAGCACCCAAATTATCTCGCGAAGAATTCCAAAGTCTTAAAGATGGTGGATGGACAAAGTAGTCCGCGCCGTCATCTCCGACATGGACGGAGTGATTGTCAATTCTGAGGCGGAGCACTTTTTATCGTTTCAACGCATGCTTCGCCTGGATTACGGCATTGACTACACCCATCAAAATGACAAAGAATTTTTAGGCACAACTGATGCCTATGTCTTTACGATCTTAAAACAACGCTATCCTGAGATTACAGAACCGATGGATCATCTCATTAAAAGACGGACTTCTCTTTTCATAGACATCTTTAAACAATACGCCAAACCTCTCCCCTGTGTAGAAACCTTATTTAATTATTTTAAAAAAGAAAATATCCCTATGGCCTTGGGTACTTCCGCCTCTAAATATGTCATGAACTTTAATTTAGATACCTTAAAGTTAAGATCTTATTTTAAAGCCGTTGTGTGTGCTGATGATGTGAAACAAGGGAAACCTGCTCCCGATATTTTTTTAGAGTGCGCTAAAAGGCTAGAAGTTGATCCACATTCTATTTTGGTTTTAGAAGATAGCCAATATGGCGTTCAAGCTGCAAAAGCGGCTGGTATGAGGTGGTGCATTGCCATCCCGTGCGGCCCAACTCTAAAGCACGATATGAGTCAAGCCGACCACACCGTCAAAAGCCTCTGCGACATCACCCCAGAGCTTCTTCACTCTCTTCAGTAATGTATTGACATTAAAGTTCCTTTTTTCTATCAAGAATATATATGAAAAAAGTGTTCTTAATCCTATCGTGTGTCATTCTTTCATTCTCACTGATAAGCTGTACGAAAAAAAATAAACGAGAGCTGTGGATTTATACCTCCATGTACAAAGACATGATTGAAATGATGAAGGAAGATGTCCAAAAAAACTTTCCCGATATGAAAATTCAATGGTTTCAATCTGGCAGTGAAAAAGTAGCGGCTAAAATTAGTGCAGAACTCGAGGCCAATAACCTTCAAGCCGATGTTTTGATGACGTCAGACCCCTTCTTTTATATTGATTTGAAAAATAAAGGGCTTCTTCTCCCCTATGAATCTCCTCACACTAAAAACATTCCTATTTATCTTAAAGACGCAGACAATTATTTTTCTACACAACGAGTCCCTGTGGTTGTCATGGCCTATAATCGAACCCTGCTTAAACCTGACGATGCTCCCAAAACATTTAAAGAATTAACCGATGGTAAATGGAAAGGAAAGGTCGTCATGGCCTCTCCTTTAGAATCGGGGACTGCTTTTACAGCGGTCGCCACCCTTAGCACCAAATATGGGTGGGATTTTTTTAAAAAACTAAGAGAAAATCAAACTCTCTCTACGGGAGGAAATTCTGCGGTGAGACAAAAATTAGAATCCAAAGAATATCCGGTGGGCATTATGCTCTTAGAAAATATCCTACAAGCTCAATCGCAAGGCAGCCCTTTAGAACCCATTTATCCAGAAGACGGTGTTATTTTGGTTCCCAGCCCGGTCGCTATTTTTAAACGCACCCGATTCCCTGAAGAAGCCAAACAGTTAATTGATTACTTATTTTCAGAAACAGGGCAGCGATGGATGATTAAAGCCAACATGTATTCTCCAAATCCCATGATTCCTCCCCCGGATAATGCCAAAACATTTAATTTCGTATTGAAAAAAGCTTTCCCCTGGAACCCCGAGTTTGCTCAAACGGTTTTTAAAGACCATCAAACCATTAAGGATACGTTTGCTAAGATCATGTTTGAATAGGCTCAAAACTGAGCACTGGATTTTAGGGGGTTCGGCCTTATTATTATTATATTTCGCAGCATTTCCACTCTTACTTCTTATTTTTAAAAGTATATCTCCTGAACATATTCAAAATTATGCTTTAATTGTTTCAAAAAAATCCAACTGGATTTCTCTCTTAAACACGCTTTCTTTGTGCATCACCACAACTGCTTTAACCATTATTATCGGACTTCCTTTGGCCTGGCTTTTATATAAAACCGATATCCCTCAAAAAAATCTTTGGAAATCTTTATTCTCAATTCCCTACATCATTCCTCCCTATGTGGGTGCGATCGCATGGCTAAAACTCTTAAATCCCACTTCTGGTTCTTTAAATCTTTTTTTCATGAAATATCTTCATCTCAATAGTGCTCCGTTTCAAATTTATTCTCTGGGAGGAGCTGCCATGGTGTTAGGATTTTTTTTCTATAGTTTTATTTTCTTAGCTTGTTATAACGCACTTCAAAAAATGGACCCCTCGCTGGAAGAAGCCGCCCTCATGTGTGGATCCAATCGCTGGCAAGCCTTTAAAGACATTACCCTGCCTCTCATTCTTCCGGCCTTAATGAGTGGTATTATTCTGGTTTTTATTGCCACTGCCACGGCATTTGGCGTCCCAGCTCTTCTGATGATGCCTCAACGTTTATTTGTACTCACCACTCGAATTTATACCGATGTTTTAAATTATTCTGGAGGAATTTTAAAAGCCTCTTCCTTATCTGTGATTCTTATGATTTTTGGATTAACCGGTCTTTGGGCAAGCTCACTATTTTTAAAAAATAAACGCTTTACGACCCTCAGCGGGAAATATGCCCGGGGAGAACCCCTCTCTCTTCAAAAATGGAAGTGGCCCTGTATCATTTTCTTAATAGGCGTATGGGGAATCATGGTTTTTTTACCTCTTATAACCATTGTTATTTCCTCATTTTTAAAAATTTATGGAGAGCCCCTTTCTTTTTCTAATTTTAGTTTTCAAAAGTATCGATATGTTCTTTTTGAATTAGCTACCACTCAAAAATCTTTTTTAAATAGTTTTTTATTTGCCACCCTAGCCTCTCTTATTTCTGTCATCTTGGGGGCTTTGGTAGCCTATGTTAAAGTTAAAACTCACATTAAAAGTCGCCACTGGATTACCTTTCTCGCCACCCTTCCTTATGCCACTCCTGGAACGGTGGTGGCCATTGGACTCATTATTGCTTTTAGCGGGTCTCACGGCTTAAATTTATACAACACTTTTTGGATTTTAATCGTGGCCTACTCTGTTAAATATATTTCCTTTGCCATTCAAAATACAGCTGCTGCTTTGGAACAAATCGACAGTACCCTTGAAGAATCTGGACGAATGTGTGGAGCCAGCTGGCTAAAAGTATTTGCAACCATTCTTGTCCCCATTTTAAAACCTACGCTTATTGCTAGTTTCTTTTTAATTTTTATGCCTACCTTTTGCGAGCTTACGATGTCTATTTTATTAGTCGGCCCCAAAACAGAAACGGTTGGAACGCTTTTATTTAATTTACAAAGCTATGACGATCCCCAGTCTGCAGCGGTACTTGCCACTCTCATCATCTGTGTTATTCTCACAGCAAATTTTATGGTTAAAAAAATTACTCGAGGAGCCTACGGTGTCTAACGTTACGCTAAAAAATATTGAAAAAAGATTTGGAGAAACCGTGGCCGTTCATAAAACCGATCTTGAAATTAAATCTGGCACCTTTATTTCTTTCCTAGGCCCATCTGGATGTGGCAAAACCACAACCCTTCGAATGATTGCAGGACTTTTAGAACCCACCGAAGGAGAAATTTTATTAGGAAATCAGCTTGTCTTTAGCCATGAAAAGCATATTGCCACCCCTCCTGAGAAAAGAAATATTGGCATGGTGTTTCAATCCTATGCTTTATGGCCCCACATGACCGTTTTTCATAACATTGCTTATCCTCTTAAAATTCAAAAAAAATCTAAAAGTGATATTGAGTTACAGGTTCATACCTATTTAAAGCTCGTTAATTTAAGCGGGCTTGAAAAACGATACCCCCATGAACTTTCCGGAGGACAACAACAGCGAGTAGCTCTGGCTCGGGCTCTTATTCGAGAACCTGAGGTACTTCTCTTAGATGAACCCTTGTGTAATTTGGATGCCAAGCTTCGAAAATCCATGCGAACCGAAATTAAAGAACTTCAAAAAAGGCTTAACATCACTACCATCTATGTTACTCACGACCAAGACGAAGCTCTAACTCTTTCAGATGTAGTTGTACTCATGAACCAAGGAAAAATCGAACAAATTGATACCCCTCAAAACCTCACCACCCATCCTAAAACACCCTTTGCACAAGAATTTCTTCAATCTCATTAAGCAGCTTTTTTGAGGGGGATGGTGCTAAAGAATTGGAGGAGTTCTTCGCGGTTAGCGTGAGCATCTTTCATGCCTTCTTCAATCAACTCTTTGGCATATCGGCCATCAAACAAAATATAACTTAAAAAGTCAGAACCCGTTTTATCCGTCGGCCCCAAGCCTTTTAATAAAAAGGATAAGGTTTTTGGAAGATCTTTTTTAAAGGGCAAGGACAAATACCCCAAATCGTTATTGGGCCGAATCACAGAAACTTCTACAAGTTTTAATTTTTCAGGATTATCCGGTAATTTTTCAATGAGAGAATTCACCCGATTTAACACTCGTAAATCAAAATCCAGCGTATCCAAAAATATGGTATTAAAAAGCATCCCAATAATTTGAGACACCGAAGGATAATGAGCCAACGGTTTTAACTGCTCTCTTGATTTTCTGGCCAAGTGAATTACCAATATTTTAGTAGCCCCCAGTTGAATTGCTCCTGAGAGTGGGGCATTGGCCCGCACAGAGCCATCGGCATAATAACTATTTTCTAATTTAACAGAGGGAAAAATAATGGGAATAGAAGCTGAAGCCAGAACATGTTTTAACCTTAGTTTTGTTTCCACCCCTTGACGACGAGGGCGATCCCACTCTTTCACCCCACTTTTAGAACCCGCTTCAAAAAAAGTAATCGTTTTTCCCGTCCCATATTGCATGGCTGTTAATCCCAGGGCTCGAATAAATCCTTCTTCGATATTGTGATGGAAATGATGCGCATCATCTTCAAAAACTCGTCGAAGCATCAAATATAAAGGGGTGGTATCTAAAAACGATTCCATATGACGTTCACGCACAAATCGTCCCAGGGTAAAATTATACAAAAAATTTCCAACACCTTTTAAAATAGACCAAGGATCCGTTCGATAAATATTATCAATGGTTAAACTAGACCACAGATCACAAAGCTGAACGATGGCTTTGTCTAGTCCCTCATGTGCTTTCAAGGCTAAGAAAAATGCATTAATCGCTCCGGCAGACGTTCCAACAATAATAGGTGACTCTGGAATACACTTCAGTTCCGTAAAAATATATTTTAAAACCCCTAGCTGGTAAGCCGCCCGTGCTCCCCCACCTGAAAGCATAAACGCGATAGAGTCTTTTTTAGAGGTTTCCATGCTTCACTTATCGACATAAAAGATTAAAAACTTAACCAAAAAAGTATATAAAAGTGGAGACTAAAACTAAGGGTTATAATATAACTAAAATCACAATAATTAACTAAATTTATTGACAACCCCATTTCAAATGATTAGCTAGTAAGTTTGTGTCGTCTACGTTAGGTAAAAAACTTGATTTTTATGTTCTAAAAGTAGGTGGAATTGTTGTTGTTATTCTTCTCTTGACCACTGGTATAGGTCTTTATCTTTTTCTTTATCCCAAAGAAGTCACCGATGTCGGATATGCACCCAAACAGCCCATTGCCTACTCTCATAAACTCCATGCAGGGGATCTTCAAATTTCTTGTTTTTATTGTCATGGAAATGCAGAAAAATTAGCCGCGGCTACCATCCCTCCCACACAGGTCTGTATGAACTGCCACCTGGTTGTCCAACGAGAGAACCCAGAAGTTAAAAAAATCATCGATAGCTACACCCAAAATAAACCTATTGAATGGGTAAGAGTCCATAAACTTCCCGATTACGTTCATTTTAAACACAATGTTCATATCAAAGCGGGTATTTCTTGCTTTGATTGCCATGGGAAAATTTATGAAATGGAAGTAGTCAGGCAGGAAAAACCCTTGAGCATGGGGTGGTGCCTGGATTGTCATCGAAAAGAAACACCTCTTACCAAAAGCCCCCGGGTAGAAGATTTTTTTGAAAAAGCCGTACAAGATAAACACTTGTATGAAAAATTTAAAAACAACATGAAACAATATAAAGGCATCCATTGGGTAGAAGAGCATGAAAGAATTGGATGTTCCCTAGATTGTTCTGCATGTCATTATTAATGATGAAAGACCAAGATAAAATATATTGGAAAAGTTTTGAGGAACTCACCCAAGATCCCCGTTACCTAGAATTAGCCCAACGGGAATTTATGGAAGAAGACGATGGATCTGATTTCTTTACCCTCTCTCGTCGAAAATTCTTAAAACTTTTGGGGGCATCGGTTGCATTGGCCACCACGGCCTGCCGCCGACCCGTTCATAAAATCTTCCCCTATGTCAGACAACCTGAAACATTAAAACCAGGAGTGGCTCAATATTATGCTTCCACCTTTGCGCTAAACAATCATTCCTATGGAATTTTAGTTAAAACCATTGAAGGACGCCCCATTAAAATAGAAGGAAACCCTGATCATCCTTTAAGTCTGGGATCGGCCAGCACGTTTGCACAGGCTTCCATTTTAGAACTGTATGACCCGGATCGTAAACGTAAGCCGACTATCGGTAATAAAAGTGTTTCTTGGGATGAATGGAATAAAGAGATCATTTCATTATTAAAAGAAGGGGGAAATAAACAGATTCGACTTCTCACAGAATCTATAACAAGTCCTACGTTAAGATCTACTATTGAAAAATTTATCAAAAAATTTCCAAATACCAAATGGTATGAATATGAACCCATTTCTCAAGAAACCGCTCGGCAATCTTACCAACATGCCTTTGGAAGGCCTAATATTCCAAAATTTCATTTGGAAAAAGCTGATATTCTTCTTTCGATCAATGCCGATATTTTAGGAGGGAGGCTCGACAGCAATGCTCTTCTCAGGCAGTGGGCCAATAAACGAAAAATAACTTCTCCAAAAGATACCCTGAATCGTCTTTACGTAGCGGAAAGCTATTTTTCTCTCACCGGGTCAAATGCAGATCATCGTCTCGCACTAAAACCTTCTGAACTTCTTTTATTTTCTCTTCAGCTTGCAAAACTTCTGGTCTATCGATTTAATTTAAGTACAGATTCCAACATTCGATCCCTCTTAAAATCCGTTCCAGATGAAAACTCTTCTTCCTATAAAAAAGAGTTCTTAGGGGCACTCGCCCATGATCTGTCAAAAAATAGAGGAAAATCCTTGGTCTTGGTTGGAGAACAAGAATCTTTAGAACTTCAAATTGTAGGACATTTTATAAATTCCCTACTTCAAAGTTATGGAACGACGATCGATACAAAAATATCGACCGCCAGTTTTAATAATGGATTTAATTCTCTAAAATCACTTACTCAAGAAATGGAACAGGGAAAAGTAGATATATTGATTACCGTCGGTGGAAATATTGCCTATCAGACCGATTCAAAAATAAATGACCTTTTTAAAAAAATCCCTCATCACATTCGATTAAGTCTTTATAACGACGAAACCACAGCCCTTTCTCACTATGCAGCACCGCTGTCTCATGATTTAGAAAGTTGGGGAGATAGCCAACCTGAAACAGGGATGATCAGTCTTATTCAACCCACGATTCAACCGCTTCACGATTCCAGAAGCCTGGGGGAAGTATTGATGAGTTGGATTCATGAAGAAGGCTGGCTTACGGAACTAAAAACCTATTGGAAAAATCATATTTATTCAAAACAACCCCGCATGGCATCTTTTGAAGCATTTTGGGAAGCGGCGTTGCATAATGGAGTAGTATTTGAAAAAGTAACTGGCTCGCATTCTTTTACATTTAAACCCGAAGCCTTACACAATGTCATGAAGAATTTAGATCCCCGCTTTCGCGGGGATGACACGCGTATAGAGTTACAACTGCACCCCAGTTACACTGTCTATGACGGCCGATTTGCCAATATTGGATCTCTTCAAGAGCTTCCAGATCCTGTCACCAAAGTCACATGGGATAATGTGGCTTCTCTCAGTCCCAACACCGCCCAAAAACTGGGAGTAAAACAAGGCGACATCATTGAAATTGAAAATAAAATAAAATTACCTATCTTTTTACAGCCCGGCCTTGCCGATGGTGTCATTACCACCAGTCTCGGTTATGGACGAAGCAAAGGGGGCGAAGTAGGCATTGGTGTTGGAAGCACTGTTTTTGCTTTAGGCTCACAATTCCAACATGCAATTCGCGTTAAAAAATTATCTGGACATCATAAAATTGCAACTACTCAAGCACATCACAGCATGGAAGGAAGACCCATTGTTTTAGAAGCACCGCTTGAAGAATATAAACATACCCCCGATTTTCCAAAACATAAAACTCACACACCCGAGCTTTTTAGTATGTATGAAGAATATCCTTATCCCGGACACAAATGGGGCATGGCCATTGATCTCACTTCTTGTGTTGGATGCAGTGGGTGTGTTGTTGCCTGCGATGTTGAAAATAATATCCCATCTGTTGGAAAAGCACAGGTCCTAAAAGGACGAGAAATGCAATGGATGAGATTAGATCGATATTATGAAACATCTTTAGAGCATGATATCAAAACCGTTCATCAGCCCATGCTTTGCCAGCATTGTGACAATGCCCCCTGTGAAACTGTTTGCCCTGTAGCAGCAACCACACACAGTAGTGAGGGTATTAATCAAATGACCTATAACCGCTGTGTGGGAACCCGATACTGTGCCAACAATTGCCCCTATAAAGTAAGACGATTTAATTATTTTAATTTTAATAACTCCATTGAATACCCTCAAGAGCTGGGGAAAAATCCAGATGTAACTATCCGAATGCGTGGGGTGATGGAGAAATGTACGTTTTGTATTCAACGGATTTCTGAAGGAAAAAATGCAGCTAAAATGCGAGGAGAACCGGTTTTAGATGGTAGCATTAAAACTGCTTGCCAGGAGGCTTGTCCCACTGAAGCTATTATTTTTGGAGATTTAAATGATCCACACTCAAAAGTTTCCAAGGCTTCAAAACAATCACATGGCTATCATGTATTAGAAGAATTAAACGTTCGTCCAGCCATTACCTATTTAGCTAAAATTAGAAACCCCCATCCAAAACTAGAGAAATTTAAAATATGAATGTTCAAACTATAGAAAAAATAGAATTGGTATTGGGCAAAAAAGATCGAAAAACCATTACAGAGCTTATCTCAAAACCTTTAGATTGTTTTCCATCGAAAAAATGGTTCTTACTCTTTTCTTTTACAGCCAGCATTGCGACCCTAGGATTTTTATGTATCGGTTGGACAATTTATAAAGGCATTGGGGTGTGGGGAAATAATAACCCCGTGGGATGGGCCTTTGATATTACCAACTTTGTCTTTTGGATCGGGATTGGACACGCCGGAACCCTCATTTCTGCCATTTTATTTTTATTTAGACAGCGCTGGCGAACGGCCATTAATCGTGCTGCCGAAGCCATGACGATTTTTGCCGTTATGTGCGCAGGTATTTTTCCATTAATTCACGTTGGACGCCCATGGTTTGCCTATTGGCTTTTCCCTCTTCCCAACGAAATGAAAATTTGGGTAAATTTTAGATCCCCTCTCTTGTGGGATGTATTTGCTGTCTCCACTTATTTTATCGTTTCGTTTTTATTTTGGTACATAGGCCTTATCCCAGATCTGGCCACACTTCGGGATCGAACCACAAACCCTATTAAAAAAGTGGCTTATTCTATTTTAAGTCTTGGGTGGAGAAGTTCTCAAAGATCGTGGAAACAGTATGAAACCGCCTATTTAATTTTTGCAGCCATTTCAACGCCCCTGGTACTATCGGTTCATAGTATTGTTAGTTTTGACTTTGCCACATCCATTATCCCTGGGTGGCACACTACCATTTTCCCACCCTACTTTGTTGCCGGTGCTATTTTTGGCGGATTTGCGATGGTACTTCTTCTCTTGGTAGCTACCCGAAAAGTATTTCAATGGGAAGATTTCATTACCATTACTCATCTTGAAAACATGAATAAGGTTCTCCTCACCGCAGGAATGCTCGTCGGATATGCCTACTCTGTTGAATTTTTTACAGCCTGGTATAGTGCTAATGACTATGAATTTTTTGCGTTTAAAAATAGAGCCTTTGGCCCTTACGCTTGGACCTATTGGACCATGATTTTTTGTAACGTCCTTTCTCCACAACTTTTTTGGTTTAAACGCTTTAGAACTTCTATCCCCGTCATGATTGTCGTAGCCATTTTAGTCACCATTGGCATGTGGTTTGAACGATTTGTGATTATTGTTACCTCTCTCCATCGGGATTTTTTACCCTCGAGTTGGGGCATGTACACTCCCACTATTTTTGATTTTGGGATTTTGGCAGGATCTCTTGGACTCTTTTTTACACTCTATCTTATTTTTGTAAGACTCTTACCCGCAGTTTCGATGAGTGAAATTAAAGGCGTCATGCCAGGAGCACATCCTAAAGGTGAGGTAAACGATGTTTAAAAAAGGTCTCGCTGCAAATTTTACTTCCCCACATGAACTGATAAAAGCAGCCAGGCAGGTGCATAAACAGGGGATTAAACATTTTGATGTTTTCACCCCATATCCCATTCATGGGCTGGATGAAGCCATGGACATTAAAAGCTCTCATATTCCTTGGTTCTCCCTCATTTTCGGATTAATCGGGGCAGCCGCCGGACTTTATTTTCAATGGTGGACATCGGTGGCCGATTGGAAACTCAATATTGGGGGCAAACCCCACTTTGCTCTGCCCGCCTTTATCCCAGTGACGTTTGAATGTGGGGTTTTATTTGCTGCTTTTGCTACCTTCATTGCACTCTTTTATTTTTGCAAACTTCCAAAATTTGAATCTATTTTTGAAAAAGACACACATGCACTTAAAGCCACAGACGACCAATTTATGATTTTTATAGAAGCTTCTGACGCTGCTTTCAATGAACATCGTTTACGAGAAATTTTTAATAAACACCATGCGGAGAATATTCGATGGGTAGAATAATTTTTCTTTTATTTTTTCTTCTGACGGCCTGTGACAGGAGCAAACCTCCTATACAATTTTTTCCCGATATGAAGGATCAAAAAATTGTAAAGCCCCAAACGGCTATCCTTGAACCTCCCGAAGGAACCGTTCCAAGAGGAGAAAGATCTTATATGTTTACAGATCCAGACGTGGCAGAAAAAAAACTAAAAAATCCTCTGCCCGCCACCAAACATCATCTCATTCGAGGACAATTTATTTATAATGTCTATTGCCTGCCCTGTCATAATTCCGACGGTGCTGGATTTGGTCCTGTGGTGAAAAAAGGCTTTGCTCCTCCTCCTCCTCTTTTTTCCGATAAAGTAAAAAGCTGGAAAGATGGGAAAATTTTTCATGTCATTTCTGCTGGCCAGGGCATTATGCCTTCTTATGCTGCCCAGATTTCACCCCTTGATCGCTGGACATGCGTTTTATATGTAAGAGCACTTGAAAAAGCTCATAGGCAAGGAGCCGCTCAATGACACCTCATCATTTAAATCCATTAGGAGCAAAAAAACTCATTAATACCTCTTTTCTTCTTTTTATTTTCTTAAGTGGTCTTTTACTTTTTGAATTTAAATACTCTCCCACACACGTTGCTTTTAATTATCTTTTAGCTTTTACGTTCTTAATAAGCCTAGCTCTGGGAGGACTCTTTTTTTCCATGCTTCAACATGCCACCAGCGCTGGTTGGAGTGTGGTTGTCAGACGAATAGCTGAATCTTTTACACATCTCCTTCCTATTGGGATTATTCTGGCACTCCCTATTTTTTGGGGCATTCCTTTACTTTTTCACTGGTCTCATCCAGACGTTATGGCTCATAATCATTTACTCGCTCGAAAAGCCAGTTACTTAAATCCCACTTTTTTTATAATCCGTACTTTTATTTATTTTTTAGTCTGGACTTTTCTCTATCGAAAAATCATTCGTCCTTCTTTGGCTCAAGATCATACCGGAAATATTCATCTCACCCATCACATGAAAAAATGGAGCTGTGTGGGATTTGTGTTATTCGCTATTACCTTAACCTTTGCCGCTACAGACTGGATGATGTCTCTTAAAGCCGATTGGTTTAGTACCATTTATGGTGTTTACTTTTTTTCTGGCTCTGTCGTCGCAAGCTTAGCCTTAATAATTATGGTAATTCTTATGCTTCAAAAACAAGGATACCTCACAGAAATTAATGAACATCATTTTCATGATTTGGGAAAACTTCTTTATGCCTTAAATATTTTTTGGGCCTATATTGCTTTTTCTCAATACATGCTCATTTGGTATGGCAATATTCCCGAAGAAACCATCTTTTTTGCTGAACGCGGTGCTCGCCTCATGGCTGAACCCGGCGTTCGGGGATGGCAATGGTTATCATTAGGATTATTTACAGGACATTTTATTATTCCCTTTTTCTTTCTTATGTCCCGTCATGCCAAACGAAACTTAAAAGTGTTATTTTGGGGAGCCACGTGGCTTTTAATGATGCATTATGTTGATTTATTTTGGCTCATTATGCCTAATTTTTCTAAAACAAAAGTTATTTTTGGATGGGTAGAAATCACCACCCTTCTTTGGATGATGAGTCTTTTTGTATTAGTTCTTGTGTGGAACCTTAGAAAACACGCTCTAATCCCTCTAAAAGACCCAAGGTTACAAGAGTCACTGGAGTTTCATCAATGAAGAAATCGAAAAAATCATTGATAGGTTGGCTTATAGTGGGAGTTATCGTCATGTATGGTGTTATTCGTATTTTTTCACATATTTATGAATCCACGAAAAGATTAAGGGCTGAAGCTCTGATTAATCGCTACGCAGATATTAATATGAACATTGTAGAATCCGTCTCAAAAGTTTTAGAAACGATGTCAGTTGATTCTCCCAAAGAACTTTCCAAATCTCACATTTTAAAAAGGGAAAAAAGAGTAGAAGAGTTATCCAAACAATTTCCAAAAACACATGCATTCTATCAAGCACAATGTTTGTCTTGCCATGGCCCCGTAGGCCAAGGAGGAAAAGCTCTTTCTTTTTTAGGCACACACTTAAATCACGCAGAAGAAAATATTGCCTATCATGTTCCCCTGCTTAAAAATACCTCTTGGAGTTTTCATAAAGATAGTCCCCATCTTCCTTCCACCGGAATCGATAGGCTTAGCAAAGAAGAGTTTTTAGAACTAGAACGCTACCTTCGAACTTTAGTGGAGTAATTTGCCTAAACCCACTTTTTACCGTATAATAAAGCTTTCACGTATGAAAATAAGGTATTTTATTGCAGTTTTGTTTTCTTGTCTTTTGCCATATTCATTTTTAATGGCACAAGAAAATAAAACCATTTCTCTTTTAAATCTAAATTTAGCAGTGGATCAGAAGTGTATTGGAAAAGGCTGTGGGGGAGCTTTAGAAGAACAAGCACAAACTTTCTCTATTTTAAAAGCATCTCTTCTTCCTTCTGGTCAAATCGACACCAATAGTTTTTACTTAGAAAAACATGAATGGCAAGAAGATGACAAAGGAAATAAAGTGGATGTAAAACTCAGTGAACATTATGGAGAAATTAATAAAACCGAAACAGGAACAGAATATATTATTCATTACCCAACAGCAAAAATGACTTTAGCTATTCACTATACACTGGGGGAATTTAATCCAGAAACCAAAACCCAAGATCTCACGATTTCCAATATTGAAGGAGTTCTCTCTTTTAAACAAGGAGGAGGTCCCACTCCTCAAAAAATTTCTTTTCAATGGAAGCTCCTCTATAAAGACGACGGTTCTATAAAAATTGTTGATGCCAATAATCCCAATTTTGAAATTGATCGCGTTGTCTTTAAAATTGGGGCTGGGTGGGGTTGGACAGGCCCTTACGGAGGCGGTACCAGTTTTGAGGTACAAGGGACAACGGAATCTACAGCAGAAGATGGACAAAAAACCAAAGTTCCTCATGTAGAAAGCACGCCCATTAGCTACCGTGCTTCTTCAGAATCAGAAGATGCTCTGGCATGTGGTCAAAAACAAGATCCTTTTTCTACCAGTGATCCAAAAATTTTAGATTTTGTTAAAAACTTCGGATTCCTTTTATAAATTCTTCTGTCATTTGGTAGGCAATATCATCTGAATACTGTTTGGGCGGGTGTTTCATAAAATAAGAAGAGGGAGAATACAGCACTCCTCCTTGTCCTCGAAGAAGAGCCAGTTTTGAGCAGCGAATTGCATCAATGGCCACACCTGCAGAATTAGGAGAATCTTCGACAGAGAGTCGCAATTCCAAATTCATCGGCACATCACCAAAGAGTTTCCCTTCCATCCGAATAAACGCTATTTTATTGTCTTTTTGCCAAGGCACATAATCGCTGGGACCAATGTGAATATTTTGAGCTGGGAGTCTTTGCCCAACCACTGATTGAACCGCTTCGGTTTTAGATTCCTTCTTAGAAGAAAGACGTGTGCGGTTTAACATATTTAAAAAATCCGTATTTCCACCGGTATTTAATTGATAGGTTCTTTCTAATTTCACGCCTCGTTTTTTAAATAAATCTGAAAGTATCCGGTGAGTAATGGTTGCCCCACACTGGGCCTTAATATCATCTCCAATAATGGGAAGATTTTTTTCTTTAAATCGCTCTGCCCATTCTGGGTGGCTCGCAATAAAAATAGGCATATTGTTAATAAAAGCAACATTAGCTTCCAGCGCGCATTCAGCATAAAATTCAGTGGCTTTTTGAGATCCCACAGGAAGATAATTCAAAAGAATTTCTGTTCTAGACTCTTTTAAGATTTTCACTACTTCTTCTTTAGAAGATTCTGGGTGAGAGCTGACCAAAAATTTTTCGTCATTGGAAAAGTCGGCCATATGATCGGCCACCCCATCCAACACCCGCCCCATCGTCACTTTTGTATTGGTTTTTGGGATATCTTTACAAAAAATTGTGGTGCAATTGGGAAGGGAAAAAATAGCCTCTGAAACGTCTTTTCCCACTTTTCGTTTGTCAATATCAAAGGCAGCCACCACTTCAATATCAGAAGGCCTATAGTCACCAATTAAGGGGTGCATCAATCCAATCGGCTCATGCTTATTTTTTTCGTGATAATATTCAATGCCTTGGATTAAAGAACTCGCACAATTGCCAACCCCCACAACACCTATTCTAATTTTTTCCATGCCCCTATTTTTTTATCCATTCTCAGATAAAAAAACAAGTTTAAAGTTTATTGAAGAAAATAAATATAGATATATCCATAACTAGCCGGCGAAGAAAGACTGGAGTTATAAGGAGCAGAAAATATAAAATCTTTTACCCCATCTCCATTGATATCTCTGCTCATCACTTTTTTGCACCACGTATTTTGATCAGGATATGAAATTTCCTTAGCCTCTGTAGAAGAAGGAGGAAGGGATATGGAATTAGAAAAACCACTGGATTTTCCCCATACAATATAAAGAGAAGGATAAGGCTTCACATAGGAACTTAAAGCCTTGATAAATACATCTTGAAAACCATCCCTATCGATATCAGCCGATGCCACAGCGGTATAATTCGCATCTGAAAGAGTACTGGTGATATTTACATTCGAAGTCATAGAAGAAGCACTCCCAAAATAAATCGATTTATCATAGGTAATATCTGTTTTCCCATCTCCATTCACATCAGATAAAGAATACAGAATTTCGCCACGAACAACCATCCAATCCAATGAAAAGAAAATCGAATTTTGAATATCAACCGGCCCACTTTTTAATAAATCTAAGGATCCTTTTATTCCTACCATGGCATCTGTTTTAAAACCCAAGGCAGACATTACTTTGGCACTTAAAGAAATATCCTCTTTTTTATCGCCATTAACATCGCCTATATTCTTTAAAAAATACCCTAAATATTCATAGGCTGCTTTTCCCTCTATAAATTTTCCAGAAAATTTTGCTTCTGATACTGCCCCTGTAGGGACAGTATTAAAATCGTTCAATTCATAAAAATAAACTCTCCCTGCCGCTCTCCCCTGAGAAGTCTTGGCTGCAGGAGCAGAAATAGCCAGTTCATTTTTACTATCCCCATTTAAATCCACAAAAGTCACATAGGCACCAAATCCAGGGGTGTATTCTCCCTCTACCGTCGATACTTCTCCTTTAATTTGATATCGTGCTTGAGAAAGTTCAATCCCACCACTTCCAATACTATTGAGTTGATCAGGAGTAAAAATAAAAACACCGCCTAAATAATTCTGATATGCCGAATTATGAATAACCAAATCTTCCCTTAAATCATTGGCCGTATTACTGGTTGTAAATCTCCCTGTTGTCACATTAGATCCAAGAATAGAGACATTGGTGTTTTGTGCTGTATACGTCACAGAAGTATTTTTAATTACTTTGGTATTGGTATTTACAGAAATAGTTTGTCCTTGTTTCCCATGAAGATCTTTCCCATAAAAAATATAGATATTTCCTCCTTTGGTTGACACCACAACATCACTAAAAACATCTCCATCTAAATTTGCTGCGGTCATATCAGCAGCAAAATACTCATCAATAGATGCCCCCTGAAGGGTTATTTTATTTAAACTGTTTCTGTCTAAAGGCTGAAGCACAGGAGGTACAGGAGTAGTCGGAGTCGTTGGTGTTGTCGGTGTCGTTGGAGTTGTTGGCGTCGTGGGAGATGTAGGGGCGGTGGGTGTGGTTGGGGCTGTTGGCAGAGGAGCTGTTCCACCTCCTGATCCTATGGTAGAAGGAGTAGTAGAAGGCTCTGGCTCACCCATAGGCGAGCAAGCTCCCATCATACATGCCAGCAATAAAAGAATAATATAAAAATAATATTTCTTATGGGTATACATATGCTTTTCCACTCGCTCCAATAATAAGATCTATTTTTCCATCTCCATTGACATCCCCTACTTTTAAAATTGATCCAAAACCATCTTGTGCCAATTCTATCGTTTGATCAGCATTAGAAGCCGCCAATGTCACCATCTGAGTAGGTTTATCCCATCGATTGGGTTTTCCATAAAAAATAAAAATCTTTTTAAGACCGGGCGCACTAATCAAAATATCTAAATGAGTATCGTTATTAAGATCTGCCACCGCCAAATCTTTTCCAAATTGGCTATTGGAAAGGCCATTGATTCTGATTGAAGAACTCATCGCCGTAGATGCTGACATCGTCGATGCCCCATAAAATATATTTACCACTCCATCCCCTGTCATATCGCTGGTTATAAAATCATCGTAACCATCTTTATTAAGATCCCCTGCTGAAGTCACTGCCGACGGGAAAGAACCCGGATTTCCCGTTATATACATTAATAGCGTTAATCCACTGACCGTAGCATTCCCTTTATAAATATTCAGTCTTCCTTGAGCACGATAAGGAATGGCCACCGTTTTTTGAACTCCTGTGGTTATTTTTCCCAAGGCCATCAAAGGACCTGTTAAGCTCGTATCATTAGAAGCAAATCCATAAATACTACTGGCCTTACAGTGGGTAATCGCACGCTGGGTCAAATTAAATTTAGACTGATTAAAAAGATAAATTTTCCCCTGTGGTGATTTTAAATCACTCACTAAAAGATTATTTTTTGAATCACCATCGGTATCTAGAAGTTCTAAACCAATCCCAAAACTTAAAGGCCTATAGGTGTTATAACACTCTGATTCAAACAGCTTTGCACTTAAGGGATAAATTGAAAAATCTTCACTCCACGTACAATATTTATAAGCAAAACCACCTGGAAAATTATATGGCTCAAAACATTTTATAGCATCTACCGTTTGAGTACCATTTTGAACTAGGCCTGCCAGCGTTTCTCCCTTATATCCTCTCACGGCTCCCTTAATTCCCTCTGTAGCCTCCATCCAATAATAAGACTCAGAATTTCCAATGAATAGATCTTCACACTGAGAACAGGTACCGGTATACAAAGGATCTTGGCTACTATATTTTCCAATAACCAATGTCATATTTCCATTGGCCGTTCCTTCCCCGTGTTTCACATACGTAATATTAGGGATTGGATTATTACCGGAAAGATATTTTCCAAAATAAATATAGAGTTTTCCTTTTTGAGAACCATTGGGAGGTAAAGCTGTTCCGCTAGAAGTATAGCCAAGTCTATAATCTGGATCGTTAATCGCTAAATCACTTTTCCCATCGCCATCTAAATCTCCCATAGCAAAATCACTTTTCCCAAAATTAGATCCCACACCACTCGGCTGTAGTGTTAGAGGAGAAGAAAAAGTTCTTATCACTAAAGAAAAAGCAGGAGGAGTTGGAGTAGTCGGAGTAGTCGGAGTAGTCGGTGTAGTGGGGTTAGTAGGAGTTGTTGGTGTCGTTGGCGTGGTAGGTTGAGTGGGAGTTGTGGGTAAGGGATTGGTTTGACCCCCTCCAGTGGTTGATTGGGTATCAGAAAGTGGCTCTGGCTCACCCATAGGGGAACAGGACAAAAAGCCCCAAAGGCTGCACAGTAAAAGAATAAAGATAGCTTTCTTTACATCCATTTTTGTTATTTTTACCTATTTAGGACAAAAACTATAGTAATTTCAACAACTTCTACAAACGTCCCAGATATACTTAAATTATACCATAGCTCTCAAGGATCTCAAAATGGGCTAACGATGGTGGGATTTGTGCCCACAGTTGGCACAAACCACTTGATGTTTGGCTTCTTGCTGCAATTTTCGAATTTGCATAACCACATCTACCACATACACAATCACTCCCAATATAATACAAGGCCAACCCACAAAAAAGAATTGGGTAATGGTATAGGGAGTGGTCCGGTATAAACAAAAGAGCGCAGTTAAAACACCGAGTGCCGTCAAAACCAAGGCTATCCAAATTCTTTTATTCATTTTTTGATTTACCTCCATCCCCTTTAGGGTGCATCGGCCCGTGACAACTGATACAACTAATTTCATTTATTTTTATTTCACACAAAACAGGTTCATGGGCTTTACTGTTTTCAAAATTTTTCCGATCAATATGACAATGTAAACAATTATTATTGGGATAGGGTTCCTTAAGTTTTAGTTTTTCTTCTCGTAATTTAGGATCTAAATAATAAGTCAGCAGATGTTTGGCTCCTCTCCACCTGGCCTCAAGTGGCCCCAACCATCGATAATTCACATGACAAGTGGCACATTGATCCTCTTGTTTTTCTCGAAGACGATAATGCTTGGCAGACAAGTATTGGCTTTTAGGCTCAACGAGTCCTTCATAGTGAGATTTCATCAAATGACACGAACCACAAAAAGTATTGGTAGACCCTTTTTTAAGAGAAATAAAGGAGGTTGAAATCGCAAAAATAAATGCGAAAGGAAAAATGATTAAACAAAACAATAAATTTAATTTTGTCTTCAGTGTCATTTTTAGTCCCTTTCTATCTTGTGAATAGGGCCATGACAAGATAGGCAGCTTAATTTTCCTGATTTTAATTCACACATAAATTCTTCGTGATGTTTTTTTTCTTTAAAGGTTCCCATTTGAGAATGACAAAATAAACAATTTTTATTGGGATAAGGAAGATAGAGTTTTAATTCTCTGGCCACATCATAATCAAAATAATAAAACGCTAAATGCAAAAGCCCTCTGGCTTTGGCATCAATAGGGCCCAGCATATTGTAATTCACATGACAAGCCGCACACTGATCGGGTTGTTTTCCTCGATCCCGGTAATGTCTAGATGCCAAAGAATCACTGGCAGGATTTAGGAGATCTTTGGCATAGAGAGACATTTTGTGACAAGAGCTACAAAACTGAATAGATTTAGATACTTTAAAAGAAATAGATGTTGTTACAAAAAGTAACGCCAGAGGAATAACAAAAATCCCTACAAATAAAATCCATTTAAGCCATTTTTTCATTATTTATTAAAAGACCGCATATATTCAATAAGCTTCTCAGCTTCATGGGCACTCAAATATTTTCGATATCCGGGCATTTTATTTTTACCATCCATCAGCAGTTCCAAAAGAACCGTATTTGACATCTTTTTAAGTTCTTCCTTTTTTAACACCAAAAGTTTTTCTGGGACCTTAATCATTTTGGCCATTCGGGGAGCTCCCTCTCCTTTTTTTCCATGGCACATCGCACATTTTGTATTATAAAACTTAATCACTTTTTCCATATCCACCGTGTCCACCGTATTCTGAGCTCTACCACTTCCCATATGTATAAGGATAAAACTCAAGGTAAAGATAATTAAACAGAAACTTTTCATAGATTTACTCCCTCTCTTTTTTCTATAATACATAGAATAAATCCTAATCCGAATGAATGATCAAAATCAACATTTTAGTGGAATTCGCTTGACTCAAGAGAGGATTAGCCAATATCAAAAACGTATTTTGAAAGTATTTTTGTTTGTTCTTTTAAGTTTATTCATAACCACTGAGCCCCCTCTATATGCTGATACCTGCTTAGGCTGTCACAAATCTATAGAACCGGTGGTGGATCTTAGCCTCCTCAAAAAATCTGTCCATGCACCTTTAAAATGTACGGATTGCCATCAAACCATTGAAAGTGATCACTATTCTGGAAGCACTTCTAAGGTCAATTGTGGCTCATGCCATACGGAAATTGCCGATCATCTGGCTCAAAGTGCTCATCAGGAAGGAAAGCACAGTCAGATCTCTGATGTCCCTCGCTGCACTCATTGCCATGGCACCCATGGAATTTTACCCAAATCTGACCCCACTTCTCCCATTTATCACATGAATGTTCCCGAGCTGTGTTCTCAGTGTCACACCAATGAAAAAATCACTCATAAGCACCCTATTCCCACTCCTGAATTTATTCAAAATTATCGTCAAAGTGTCCATGGGAAAGGCATTACTGAAAGTGGACTCATCGTATCGGCCGTTTGTACGGATTGCCATACCGCTCATGAGGTGAAAGCAAAAACC
Source organism: Deltaproteobacteria bacterium GWA2_38_16 (assembly GCA_001797335.1). Lineage (GTDB taxonomy): Bacteria > Bdellovibrionota > JACOXK01 > 2-02-FULL-40-11 > 2-02-FULL-40-11 > 2-02-FULL-38-15-A. The sequence continues at coordinate 110,318 of MGPE01000008.1, read as the reverse complement.
AACGTACAATCTTCCATTTTTCATACCCAAGTCCCTTTAACTTGCGGGAAATGCCATGTGGGGATTTTGTCCGATTTTGAAAAAAGCGCTCATGGAAAAATGTGGAAAGAAGAAAATTTAAAGGGCCCTGTCTGTACCACTTGCCACACTTCCCATCAAATTTCCGATCCTCGTTCAGATAGTTTTAAACTAGATATTCCTCATAAATGTGGGACCTGCCACGTTGATAAAGCACCTACCTATGGAGATACTTTCCATGGAAAAGCCACTTCTTTTGGATATGTCGTTGCCGCAGGGTGTGCAGATTGTCACACCCCTCATTTAAATCTTTCTAAAAATGATCCCCTTTCTACTATACACAAGAGCAATCTCACTAAAACCTGCGGAAAATGCCACTCTAGTATAAATGAAAAATTTATTTCTTACGATCCCCATCTCAATGCCAACGATAAATCACAATCCCCGATCGTATATTATTTTCACCGTTTCATGCTCCTTCTTCTAATCGGCGTATTTGGATTTTTTGGCCTTCACACACTGTTGTGGCTGCAACGCTCTATTGTAGGCGCCATCCGAAAGGAATTTACACGGTACTGGAATAAAGACACATACATCAAGCGATTTTCCTCCACTCACCGACTCACGCATCTTTTTGTGATCATTAGTTTTCTAGGACTAGCCTTAACAGGAATTCCTCTTAAATATCATGAAGCCCATTGGGCTCATGTAATGAACATCCTTTTAGGAGGCATCGAAGTAACTCGTTTCATCCATAGATTTTGCGCCATCATTACATTTGGCTATTTCATGTTTCATATTGGGTACATTTTTTATAAAAAATTTGATCTTTTAAGCCCTGATTCTTTAATTCCTCGAAAAAAAGATCTTATCGACTTTTATCATAATATCCGCTGGTTTTTATACCTAGGAGAAAGACCCCACATTGGCCGATGGTCGTATTGGGAAAAATTTGATTATTTTGCTGTGTTTTGGGGAGTCCCTGTTATTGGACTCTCAGGACTTATTTTGTGGTTTCCAGAATTTTTTACACACTTTCTACCAGGATATCTCATTAATATTGCCATGGTCGTTCACAGCGAAGAGGCCCTCTTAGCAGTAAGCTTCATTTTTACGATTCACTTTTTTCACACCCATCTTAAACCCGAGAGCTTTCCCATTGATACCGTCATTTTCACAGGGAAAATGCCCCTAGATCGATTTATAGAAGAACGACCGGAAGAATATGAAAACCTCAAAAACAGTGGGAAGCTAGAACAACTTCTCACAAAACCACCCACTGCCTTTGAAGAAAGATTGGCTCGCTGGATTGGATTTACAGCCCTCGTCTTGGGACTAATAACCGCGTTATTTATTTATATAACGCTATTTTTTCAGTGTACGGATAAAGTCAACCAATTGCTTTAATTCATCATCTTTCAGTTTTCCTTTATATGCAGGCATTTTTCCTCGACCATCAGAAGTCACCTTTAAAAGCTCTGCATTGGAAAGCTTTTGCGTAGTGGCTGAATTTAAAGCCAGTTTTGCATTATCGACTTTGAGCATTTTAGCTAAAGCAGCAGATCCTTCCCCTGCTTTTCCATGACAAGAGGCACATTTACCTTTATACAAATCCGCTCCCGCCCCATAGACCACTCCAGAAAAAACAAAAAATACACTCACGAAGAGTAGAGTAACTATTTTCATACAATTTTCCTCCCTGTTCTTAATTTTTACCTGAAGTGAAAATACAATTGCAAATGAATTCGCCCATTTTTCTGAAACTATTTTGACATAGATCAACTTTTTGATACTTAATAATGCTAATTCCATTGACATCACTTAATATTTTTCTTAGGAATAAACCCGATGATTCAAAAAATAAGCTTTTTAATAGTAGTTATTCTTCTCTTCTCTTGCACGCCTAAGAAAGAAATTGTGGTCAATCCTCCCTACTTTAGAAATGCAAGCCGAGGAGCTGAATATGTGGGAAAAGAGACGTGCGCCACCTGCCACGAAAAAAAAGTCAGAGATTTTAAACTCGCCGATCACTTTAGAATTGAAGTGTCCGGAGTTGAAGGCGTCCATGGGACATCCTGCGAAATGTGCCATGGCCCAGGAAGTCTGCACGTGGAAGGCGGTGGAGATAAAACCAAAATTTTAAATCTTAAAAAAGACAACGAATCGTGTTTTCAATGCCATTTGGAAAAGAAAGCAGAGTTTAAACTTCTCTCTCACCACCCGGTTTTAGAAGGAAAAGTAAAATGTACAGATTGTCATGATCCGCATGGATCAGATGTTCAACCTTGGTCCGCCGTCTCCATACGCGGAACCAATGATACCTGCTTTAAATGCCATGCAGGCAAACAAGGCCCTTTATCCTACGAACACGAGGCCCTGGCATCTTCATGCACGGTGTGTCATAATCCTCACGGATCAATTCATCCTAAAATGCTTCTTCAAAACGATAAAAATTTGTGTATAAAGTGCCATGCTCAAGTAGATTATCCAACCATTGGAAAAAGATCTGCACACTCAGGCTATTCTGTTCAAGGGACCTGTTGGAGTGCCGGATGTCATACCAAACCCCATGGATCAAATTTTGATCCTCATTTGAGGTATTGATGAAAAAAACTATCTCCTTATTTCTATTCATCTCTTTACTTCCCATTATCCACGTATATGGCTCTGAAAAAACATTCCTAATCTCGCCGGTATTTAAATACTACTTTGTGGATAACGATACAGTAAAATTTCGAGAATTAAACGATACCAAACGAAATTTTATTGGAGGGCTAGACCAACTTCTTTTAAAATCTCCCCTGGGATCTACACTAGATTTTGACTTAGATGTAGAAAAAGCCCTTATTGAAAATAATGAATACCGAGGAATCTTAAACATTTTTAACAAAAATGATCGAGACCTTTTTGATTTTAAAATGGGGATCAATGCATTTAATCGTTATTATGATAATACAGGGGGACATCATGGTGCTATTACCCCCTCTTCTTTTAATATTGATAGAGATCTCATTCTTTTTGATGGAAAACTTTTTGCCACTATCGCTGCCCCCATTTTTAATTTTGCTCATATGGATTTAGAATATCTATGGCATCATAAACAAGGAAAGTCTGCTAATCTTAATTGGGGTGCTGCAAGAACGGCGCCTTACACAGGCAATACACGCAAATTTGTCCCTGGTTTTACCAATCTTCGCCGTGAAAATCTCCATGAATTTAGTTTAAATCTTTCAAAAGAAATCAAAGGATATGAAATTGAATTTAAAAATGATTTAGCTATTTTAAGAGAAGTTCCTGTCCGTGAAGAGCACAATAGAAACTCTGCCACACCTAGTATGGTTCGTCAGATCACAAAATTAGATGGCTTCAATTATGCAGCAACCCTAAAAACATTAAAACATTTCAAAGAAGATCGTTTTATTGGAAGTTTGGTCTATCGATTTGAAAAAGGTAGCTCCGAAGAAAACGAAGATCTACGGGTCTTTACTGAAGCTACCGGCGCTCAGGTTAGCGGCCACAATCGATATGGAGCTGAAGCAGACAATAAAATCTCTCAACACATTTGGGGGATAAATCTTTTATCAGACTTAGGGAAAAACTTTTTCTTAACCACCCGAGGGAGGGTGAATTTAAAATCTCGTTCTTCGGATGCTACCTATCCTAGGGATACCGACACAGATGGCATTATTAATAACACCAATAATATTGACACCTCAGATAAAGGATTTGGATTTGGAGAACAATTAATCCTCACCTATAAAGGCAGGACCGCTTTTACTCCTTATCTTAAGGCCGAGCTTGAACAAAATATATTAAAGCTTACAGAGGATCAAGTAAACACTGCTGCTGCAGATGATTTTTATAGAACCACGAAACTAAAAGTGTATAAATTTTTAGTAACAGGAGGATTTTATTCTTACCCTTATCGTTGGATGAAATTATCTGCTCAAGGGTTTACAGATAACAACATCGATAGCTATAAAGATACGAGGGAAATTGCCGGTACCCCTACCAGTGATAAATCTGCATTTGTGGATGATATGAGAAACCGATCCTATGGTACTAAAACCACTATTTCTATTCGGCCTTTGTCCTGGCTTTATACGGATTATCGATTTCAATGGAGCGACACACAGTTTAGAATGCTAAAAGAAGCTGCACCAGCCTCCGTTAAATCGCATAGTCGAACCCAAAAACATATGGGAGTTTTAACCTTAATCCCCTGGGATTATTTAACTCTGATAGAATCGTTTGCATATCAAAAACTAGAGACAAACACCATTGCACAAGATGTCAGTTCCGTAAACCTTCCTAAAAATAAAGGAGGATTTAACACTTTTCTCTCTTCACTCACCTATGACGTAGGAGATAAACTTTCTTTAAAAGCCGATTATCAAAAAACATGGAGCAATGATAATTTTGATGACTTTTCGGGCACAGGACTTCCTGTGGGCATAGATCATAAATTTGATAATCTTCATGTGGAAGCTGGTTGGAAAATTCGCAAAAACTTAGAAATTACCCCTTCTTATGAAACCGGCCTTTATCGCATCTCTAGCCGCGCCCATATAGATGACTATGACTACCATCTGGCATCTGTCAAAGCGACTCTTAAGAATTTCTGATACAAATTTTTAAGATTTGATTTTTGAGATGAAGTTGATTAAGGTCATGTTTTAATCCCATGAAAAAACTTTCTTCATATTTAGGATCCTTAAAGCTGGGCATTGTGCTGATTTGCCTTTTTGCCATTGTTCTCATTGTAGCTACTTTTTTTGAGTCTTCTTATGGCACGCGAGCCGTTCAATACTCTATTTATAAAACCGCTTGGTTTGGCCTTTTACTTATTCTCATTGCCATCAATGTTACTTTCGCAGCCCTTAAAAAATACCCCTGGAAAAAACATCAAGTAGGATTTGTCATTACTCATTTAGGTATTTTAGTCATGATTGTGGGTTCTTTTATTTCTTTTTGGTTTGGCGTGGAAGGTAATCTCCCCCTTTATAACAACGAAGAAAAAGATTACATGCTTTCTGATGAACAAACCTTAACTCTAGAAATCCCTCAAAAAAATATCTCTCTTACCAAAATCTTAAACCTAGGCCCTTATGTTAAAAAAGGTGCTTTAGCCACGTTTTCTCCAGATCCAACAACAGAGGTTAGAGTAGACACCTTTTTACCCTATGCGAAAGTAGAAGAAAGCATTGTTGAAGATAAGACATCGAACTATGAAGGCATTAAACTTCATCTTAAAAATCCCTTTGCAGCCTTTGATCAATGGCTCTTGATGAATGAAACAGGAAATGAAGAACTTCAAGTAGGTCCTGCTACGCTTATTTTTAAAAAATTAAAAGATGCCTCTTCCCTTCACTCTTTTTTGCACACAAAAACAGCTTCTCAAAAAAACAGTTTAGGAGAATTAAAACTTACGATTCATAATCAACACTGGACCCTCCCCATTTCTTCTTCAGAACTATCAAAAACAATCCCTCTAAATGGAAGTGCTTTTAAACTCAAAAATTTCCAATATTTTTCAGATGCCCAGGTGCAAAATGGAAAACTCGTCAATCGCTCAGAAACCCTCACCAATCCTGCCCTTCAATTTGTATTAGAAGGCCCTGAAGGTTCAGAAAAATATATCTCCTTTACTAACTTTCCCAATTTTTCATCCATGCATCAAAAAACAACTGTGTATAATGCCAAGGTCGAGTTTATGGCCCATGACTCTCATGTTCATTCTTCGCAACAACACACTTTATACTTAGCCGTAACTCCCAATCAAAAACTCTACTATAAGGTTTCTTCTGCCAAGGAAAATCGGTCTGGAGAAATAGTGGTTGGGAAATCCTATGACACGGGATGGATGGACCTTACGTTCACCGCTGAACAATTTTTCCCTCACGCCACTAAAAAAAGTAGTTTTTCTCCTTTTATTCCAAAGGATCCCAATAATCCAAAAGCCTTGCCGGCACTGCATCTCTCTTTTTTCAAAAATGGTACTCTTACTCACAAAGAGTGGCTTGAATTTTATGAAAATAAGCATGTGGTTTTTGAGGGAGAACATTATACGATTTCTTATCTTCCAAAAATTCTACCTTTATATTTTTCGCTCCACTTAAAACAATTTGAAATGGGCACAGATCCAGGAACCAATAATCCAGCCACGTATAAAAGCCATGTGACTTTAAAAGATTCCGCCGCTGGAGGAATTGTTCAAGATCACTTAGTTACGATGAATGAACCATTAACACACAAAAAATTTACATTTTATCAATCCAGTTATCAAAATGATGAAGAGGGACGCCCTATTGGGAGTGTGCTTTCTGTTATGTATGACCCGGGTCGTTCGTTAAAATATGCAGGCTCACTTCTTATTGTATTAGGAATTTTGTGGATGTTTTTCTTTAAAAAAATCTATATGGAAGCTGCCCAAGAATATCTTAAAAAAAAAGAAACTTTAAAACTTAAACCTGAGGAAACCCATGCTTTCTAAATATGCCCTTCCCCTTCTCATCCTTTTTGTCAGTATTAGTAGTAGTGCAGAAACACTAAACTTTAAACCTCTTGAAACCATTCCCATTCAACATGGTGGCCGCATTAAACCTTTTGATACATTTTCTCGTGAAGTCGTTCAGCTCATCACCGGGAAACAAACCTTTCAAGGGATGAACGCTGTAGAAATGGTATGGTCTTGGATTTATTCTCCCGAAAAATGGGTTCAAACGCCTCTCATTGAAATTACTTCTTTAGAGGTTAAGCAAACCTTTGGCTTACCCAAAGAACAAAGACATTTTACCGCTCTTCAAATTCAAGCCCTTCCTCAATTTTCTCAATTTTCCCAAGCCGTACATCTTAAAAATCAAGCTGAAGAAAAATTGTCTCCTTTTGAACAATCTATCGATCGCCTTTCGTCTCAACTTTTTATTTTAGACCGGACACTTTCAGGAGAATTTGTAACGCTTATTCCTCCCTATGAGCAGGGCGAAACCGCTCCCTGGATCCCCCTTTCTGCCCTTGCATCCTCTGATATTGATAAAATATACGCAGATCCTGCTTCCCAGGTTAAAATTTCAGAATTAAAAATGACATTTCAAGGAATGTCTGAGTCCTATCTTCAAAAAGATCCAAAAACATTTTCTCTGACTTCTTTAAAATTTAGGCAGCTTCTTTCTGAACTTCCAAAAGAGAGTGGTTACCCCTATGTTGGAACTCTCTCTTCAGAAGTTTTTTATAACCACTTTCATCCTTTTCGAAAAGCATGGATTCTCTATGTAGTGTCTTTAATCTTTTTTATTACTTTTTTTATTTTCAAAAAGAAATATATAGATACCATTGGAATCGCTACCAGTGTTTTGGCTTTTTTACTTCATGTTTTTGGATTTTATTTAAGATGTGTTATCACAGGACGCGCTCCTGTGGGGACCATGTATGAATCGGTTGTGTGGGTAAGTTTGGGTGCTGTTTTCTTTTCATTTATCCTTTTTTATTCTTATAAAAATCTCATCATTGTTACTGCAGCCAGTACCGTTTCTGCCATTGGACTTATTTTAGCAGATAACCTTCCCATGGTCTTAGATTCTACCATTCGTCCTTTGGCCCCTGTCCTTCGAAGTAATTTTTGGCTAACAACCCATGTACTTATCATTACATTAAGCTACGCTGCCTTTGCTCTGGCCATGGGACTGGGAAACTGGGCTATATTTAAATTTATGAAATACAAAAACCATGAAAAAGAGATAAAACAGCTCGTCCAATTTATTTACCGAAGTATTCAAATTGGAGTTTTGCTTTTAGCGGCTGGAACCATTTTAGGTGGCGTATGGGCAGATTATTCTTGGGGACGTTTTTGGGGATGGGATCCTAAAGAAGTCTGGGCTTTGATTGCCCTTCTTTTGTATCTGGCAGTCATTCATGGAAAATATGCTGGGTGGCTTAAAGACTTTGGTATTGTGGCGGCTTCTATTTTAGCTTTCCAAGGAGTACTCATGGCCTGGTACGGAGTAAATTTTGTGCTGGGGGTTGGACTACATAGCTACGGTTTTGGTTCAGGTGGCTTAAACTATGTCTTAAGCTATGTAACATTAGAAATTGGGCTTATTTGTTTTGCGTTCCTACAATACCGGGAGAAAGGACATGAACGTCGATAAAACCTTGTCCAACTTGGCCTCGATGGTTCATTCCCCAGCATTTTATTTTATCATTCTGAATGACACAGGTATGATTACTACCCAACGCTACTGCTGAAACGCCGCTTTCTAAGCCTGGTACAGACACCATTGGAATAACTTCATTGCTATCATTCACTTCCCCATTCCCAACCTGTCCATGATCATTTAATCCCCAACACTTTAAACCGCCGTTTTGAATTGCACAGGTATGTCCATTTCCTCCAACCACCACACTTGAGACACCGCTTTCAAATATTGTCGTTAGTTGATGAGATGTATTCCAACATTTTAAGGCTTTTTCCTCTCCCACAATGGCACATCCATCACCGCTTCCTGTGGAGACAGCCACAACATCTTTCTCAAGACCTTGCACCACCTCCTCTGGTGTCGACGAATGAGATAATCCCCAACACTTTAAGGCTTTTTCCTCTCCCACAATGGCACAGGTTGCAGAACCACCCGCAGAAACGGCCCATACATCACGACCCAAACCGTTTACAGGATTTGGGAAACTTCGATCCTGAGATGTCCCATCTCCCAATTGCCCAACCTGATTTTTTCCCCAACATTCAAGTCCTCGTGTATTCCCAACAATAGCACACGTGTGATTATATCCTGCTGAAACAGAAACGACATCCGACCCTAGATTACTGACAGGTATAGGAAATGGTGCAATAACTCCCTTGCCACTAGAATTTCCCCCCAATTGTCCTTCTTCTCCATAACCCCAGCACTTTAACTTCCCATGTTGAATTGCACAGGCATGGCCACTTCCTACCGATATCGCTGAAACATCCATCGTAAGCTCTGATACAAAAACAGGCTTCAGGCGGTTCGTCTTGGTTCCATCTCCCAATTGTCCAAAATTATTTTCACCCCAACATTTTAATCCGCTTCCAATAATGGCACAGGTGTGATGAGCCGCTGAACTCATGGCCATGGGAAGTGCCTGTGTTGTTATTACATACGCAGCAGAACGGAGCATATGACTTTCCGCATAAAGCATATCTGTTTCCGTAGCAGAATTTTTCATATAAAAGTCTAGTTTAGACGATAGTTGAGACACAAAAAATCCACTTCGAGACGTCAAAGATTGAGTACAACTGGAATCACTAAAAAGTTTTAGGTGCCGAGATTTCTGAAAGAAAATATCTTGGGGAGCATCAAAACTAGCTAAATTCTCATAGAGATCTTGAAGTGCTGCAGATCCCTTCACGCATTGCCCCGCTCCAAAGGTTTGTGTATCAAATGTAAGAACCAAGCGAGAAGGTTTTCCAACAATGACTGTCACAGGATATTCTTTTTCTTTACGTATCTCTCTTTGTTGGCCTACAAGGGTTGCCTTTAATTTCACATCCCCCATACCTCTGCCTTTATAGTAAAAAGACACACTTCCTCTGGGAGCACCCATAGAAATTTGAGAAATACTTTGGCCTGCACATTCTTTTTCTACATAAAACATTCCTTGCTCTTGGCCTGACAGTACCAGAACGGAATTTCCTTCAAGCCCTGTCCCATTCCCGTAACTATCTTTGGCAAAAACCTGGTATTTGTGGCAGTCACCTGCTTTAATTGTAGAATCTCCGGAAATGAAAATATTGGAAATATCTCCAGGTTCAATCGTTACCGAAGATAAGGCACGGGAAGAAATTCTTGAAGATTCTCCAAAAATAAAGAAAGACCCTGCTTTTTCACCTTTCACATAAAAAGATTTTTCATTTTTAGAAAGATCAAAAGAAGAAAGCGCATTTTGACAACCCCTATCTTCATAAAAAGAAATCTGGCCCTCCCTATTTGAAAGACGAATTTGGGTATCAGAGGTCAGATTTCCAAAATCATCTACTATTTTAAGCGTATATTCAGAGCTACACGTACCTGCCACCAAAAAATCCGGAGGACCTTGAAGAATCATATTATGAACCTCAGCCGCTTTAACATTTATTGACCGATCAGATGACCCGAATACATCATCCTCATCATAGGCCGATAACTTTATGGTTCCCGCTACTGTCTCCTTAACAAAAATAGGGAGTGTATCTTGATTTTTTGCTAATGTTGCTTGAGAAACTTGAGAAGAACATCCCATATCCGAATAAAATAAAGTCTGTCCATTTATTGCCATAAACTTAATAGAAGTATCCTCTCTTACAGGAGCCATATTTTCAGAATGATCCACCGTTTGAACATGGCAAGGGGTACAAAATCCGGCTGTCATATCCTCTGGGCAAATGAGTTTTAGTTTTGACGGATCTCGAGGCTTTATGGTTAAGGGAAAAGACGCGATAAATGCTTCTAATTCTGGAATGCTGATTTCAATTAAAGCCTCTCCCGGATTTGTACTTTTAAAATAGAATTTTTGAGATTTTTGGCCTTTAATAATGGGAAAGTTTGAAATCCCTGTACCACATTCATCCAAATAAAATTTTCCTCCTTTGGCTTTATCTAAATTAAAAGAAGCTGTGTAATTATCCTTAATAAAACTATTCCCCTCTTTATCATCAAACATCATGACATACGAAGCACACGAGCCTGAAAAAAGATCAGAACTCCCCAAAAGAAAGACCTGGGGCGGCTCTTGACCAACCGCTGCGCTAGCTCCAGATGCATAGAGAGAAAGTGTTTTCCCTTGAAAATCTGGGGTAGATGCCTCAATGATAAGAGCTTCTGTAGCAGAGCTTTTTAAATAAAATTTTTGGGACCGATTTCCTGCCAGAACTGTTATGGAAGAAGTTTTTTTATTACATCCATCATCTTCATAAAATGTAGCCTGAGATCCTCCTTCTAAAGTTACCACTGTGTCTTGGGAAACAGAGGTATCATTTTCATATTGATCTCGCGTATACACCGAATAAGGCCCTTGGCATCTATCCGCCTCTACATCATACGGAGAACCATCTAATGACAATTTTTCTGCCGTCGTGGGCTCTATGGTTAGCAAAAGAGGATTTTTGGTATCTAAACCACTGCCACTGACTTCTAATTCCATGGTTCCTGCCAAAGGATTTTTAAGATAGAATTCTGCACTCTCTTTCCCGGTAGGAATAAAAAGGGCTTGAATGTCTGTATCTGGATCAAAAATTTTTGTGCAATTAGCATCAGCAAAAAAAGCACTCGATCCACTCATGAAATCCATATACGTATCTTCAGATACCGTGATTGTCTTCCCCTTAGGATCTACGATTTTTACTGTATAAGGACCGCTACATTTTCCTGCGATAATGTGAGAAACTGAAGATTCCACCCTGAAATAATTGGAAATAGATTCACTCGAAGAAGTGCTTTCTTCACCTCCGCTACTACTTCCACCATCACCGCCGCCACCTCCACCTCCGCTGCAATAGGTCAAGGCAAAAGCCCCTATTAATATGCTCATCAAAAGCAAAATACGACTCTTATTCATAAAAAATATAAAGATCTAATGAATTCTTAACAATAAACGTTCCACTATCTTACATGTTATCTTTAATTATACGATCCTTTACTCTGAAGTCAAACGGAGTGCCATTTTGGAGACTCATTTTTGACTACTTTGTAACATAATGTTACTATAAATGACGTTCTAATTCTGAAAAATACTTAAGGAGGAAATACATGAAGCATTATACATTATACGCCATTGTAATTTTTCTTTTAGGTTTTCAATTAAGTGACCAAGCCTTTGCAGGCACGAGAGGACGTCGGTTTATTGAAGATGATACAAATGATGCAGAAGTAAGATGCCAGCGCGAGAAATTAAAAAAGAAAAATTTAGGTAACAAATATGTGGCTCCAAAGATTTGTGATCCAAACCTGCGCACAAGTAAGCAACGTAACTGTCTTGATCGCGACTGTGATATTGAGACGGGACACATACGTTACTAATGTGGAGGCGGCGGGAATTGGCTTTCGATCAAATTCGCTTCGCAAATTTGCCTCCAGCCGGGGCTCGCTCGCACCTGCTAAAGCAGGTAACCGCTCGACTGCGCCATTCAATTCCCTTCTTTGATTGTAAATAGTCCACTGGACTATTTACTTATTAGAAAGCCTCCAAAAATAAAAAAGCGAACTTTTCAGTCCGCATTTTTATTTTTGGAGGCGGCGGGAATTGAACCCGCGTCCGGAAATACTCCCCTTGGCTGACTACATGCTTATCACCTCAACTTAAATTTCTCCTTCGGTGCGCCGGGGTGCAGGCTCACACGAAAGATATCTTTCTTAAAGTTTCGCTTCTCCATCAGAAAGCAACAGGAGAAACTATCCTGTATAATCGTCGCCCTTTTAAACCCTACAGGCGAAGTCTAAAAGAACGCGCTGCTTAAATTAAGCGGCGAGTGCTAATTGCTCGTTGGCAATTAAACAGTTCCTGTGTTTTACAAGCTACAGGGCCTTGGCATGCCAGAACAAGCTTCATATCCCCGTCGAAACCAGATCGCCCCCATAAATGATTATAACACGAGATCCTTCGCTTCGCTCAGGATGACGGTTTGTCACTTTCTCACTTTAATGGCACGTTGTGTCTCACGGTCTTGTTCACGTTTTTTAATCGTCTCTCTTTTATCCCCTTTCTTTTTTCCCTTCGCAAGGGCTAATTCTACTTTAGCCCTGCCCCGCAAAAAATAAATTTTTGTAGGGATTAAAGAATACCCCTTAGTTTGGGTTTTAGACCACAGTTTATCAATCTCACTTTTGTGAAGTAATAATTTCCGGGTCCGTGTAGGTTCATGGTTAAACTGATTGCCAGCTTTATAAGGACTTACATGACAATTTAAGAGATAAACTGCATCTGCTTTTACAAGAGCATAGCTATCATTTAAATTGACCTGGCCTTCCCTAAGAGATTTGACCTCTGTGCCCAAAAGCACTAATCCTGCTTCAAATTTCTCTTCTAAAAAATAGTTGTGGCTGGCTTTTTTATTGGTACAAACAATTTTAATATTTTCGGTCACTTTGGAACGTGTTTATGCAAATCTTCGGGTGAAACAATTCCCCCAGAAACAATGAGTTTAAACGCTTCTTCAATACTCATATTGAGAGGAGTAATATCTTCCTGAGGAACCATAAAAAAGAAACCCGAAGTCGGATTGGGGGTAGTTGGGACAAAAACATTTACAACCGTTGCTGCGGTTTTAGCTTGAGTTTCTCCTTTGGCAACCGATGTTACAAATCCAATACTATAAAGCCCTTTTCTAGGAAATTCCACCATTACTACTTTACGGTTATCTCCTCCCTTACTAGACGATGCAAACATTGTGTCCATGAGTTGCTTCATGGCAGCGTAAAACCCACTGATAAAAGGAATTTTATGAATAATATTTTCGCCCATCTGAATTAAAAATTTTCCAAAATACACACGTCCCAAAACACCAATAAAAATAATAAGAATAAACGTCAACAAAAGACCTAAACCAGGGATCGGAAATCCCAAATAGGTTTCTGGACGTAACATATGAGGAAGCAACCGAATCACTTCATCTGATTTACGAATAATAATACTAATAAGCGTATAGGTTGCCCCGATGGGAACCAGAATTAAAAAACCAGTTAGAAAATTTGTTTTTAAAAAATCTTTAAATTTTATCATACAGATCCTTCACTTCGTTCAGGATGACTTAGAATAACATTATCAATAAGCCGTGTTTTATTAAAATATACCGCCACTGCTAGTATGGCTTTTTTCTGGATACTCCAAACCTCTTCCAGAGTTTCAGCATCGCAGATTTTCATGTAGTCTACGTGGGTTGGACTTACCTTGTCAATCATTTCTGAAACTTTCATGATGATTCTGGCGCTATTTCTCTCTCCACTCTGAAACATAGTTAAAGCTTTCGTTAATGCTTCATACAAAACACATGCGCGTTTGCGTTCATCCAACGATAGATATTGATTACGTGAGCTCATAGCCAATCCATCGGCTTCTCTCACAATGGGTCCCGCTAGAATTTTAATCTCTAATCCTAAATCTTTCACTAACCGCGCAATCACCAGCCGTTGTTGAAAATCTTTATCCCCAAAAATAGCAATATGTGGATTAACAATTTGAAATAGTTTTAACACAACCGTAGCCACTCCTCTAAAATGCCCCGGTCTACTGTTTCCACACAAATGTTTAGAGAGTTCTGTCACTTCTACGACGGTTTGAAAATGAGGAGAATACATTTCAGACGCCTTGGGAATAAATACCACAGCCACCCCTTCTTTTTTTAAAAGCTCAACATCTTTTTCTAACGTTTTAGGATAACGATCTAAATCTTCATGAGGGGCAAACTGCAGGGGATTGACAAAGATACTCACCACAACTGTATCTGAGTGTTGACGAGCTATTCTGACAAGGGACAAATGCCCTTCATGTAAAGCGCCCATCGTTGGAACAAAGCCAATGGTTTTTCCCTTTTGTCGTTGGTCCAAAGACCACGCTTTCATCTCTGCAATAGAAAAATATTTAGTGAAAAACATGGGAATCGTCTGGAAATAGTCCCGATTTTACTTCCTGGGCATAATTTTTGAGAGCCTCTTCGATGGTTTGGGAAAGATGGGCATAGCGTTTAACAAACTTGGGATGAAAACTCACATCCATTCCTAAAAGATCATAAATCACTAAGATCTGACCATCACAATCACGCCCTGCTCCAATCCCAATCGTCGGAATACGAAGGTTTTTTGTAATATCGTTCGCCAAATCTTCTGGGATAGATTCTAAAACAACCGCATAAGCGCCGGCTTCTTCCAACCGTTTTGCATCTTTTAAAAGCTCATCTTTTTTTCTCTCTTCTTTTCCTTGTACTCGATATCCCCCCAACTGATGAATGGATTGAGGAGTAAGCCCCAGATGCCCCATTACCGGCATTCCCAATCGAGTCAATCGATGGACAAGATCACATACCTCTTCTCCACCTTCTAACTTTACACTTTGCGCACCGGCTTGTAACAAACGTCCCGCACTCTCTATCGCTTTTTCCATCGATACTTGATAGCTCAAAAAAGGCATGTCGGTTACTAAATGTGCTTTTTTTAATTTTTGGTCTACCGCACGAGTATGATACATCATGTCTTCCAAAGAAACAGACAGGGTGTTTTCTTTCCCTTGAATCACCATACCCAATGAATCACCGACCAGAACAATATCTGACGCCTCATCCACCAATGCCGCAAATGTGGCATCATAGGCCGTAAGGGCCACAATTTTTTCTTTTTCTTGTTTCTTTCTTTGAAGATCAAGAATGCTAAGTCGTTTCATCATCGCTAAAACGTCGTACCAAGAGTTAACCCATAATTCAAGAGGGATCCTCCCACAATATATCCCCCCTCTTTATACCCCACAGCGGCAGAATCTGTTTTTTGGACCACTTGAGAAACCAATTGATGATATTGAAGATGAAGATCTACGGTAAATATGCCAAAGGATCGCCCCATTCCACAGGACAAGATATGAACATCCGTATCTAAAAAATTACTATTTTCTTCTTGAGATTTTATATGCTCTGGTTCATAGCGATATCCGGCCCGAATCCAGGTAGATTTTAGAGGAAACTCTATCCCAAGACTGGGAGAAAAAATGTTTTTAAACTGCACCTCTGGAAGAAAAGAAGGAACCGGGTTAGATGAATCTGTATCGGCAGGATTTGAAAACGTCACTTGATTTAAAGCAATTTGATACTTCTTCCAATTTTTCCAATCAAGCCGTGTTCCCAATTGTACTCCATTTTTAAATATGCGAGAAATTCCCACTCCCACCATTTGAGGATCATAAAACATTGCTGTTTTAGCCAAAAATTCAACGATGGGTAAATCAAACAATTTTGTTTCATTTTTTAAAACCATCGCATAATTCAAATCTTGATGATAAGAAGCATCTACGCTCCATTCATCCCACCGATATTGACTACCTACAATAAAAGATACCGCTGGCTTAATATCCATGGCCAAAGCCACCGAAGAATTGGTTCCATTAATATTCATTTTGGTGTTAGCACCGGAAGTTAAGTAAAGATTTGCTCCCACACCCATAGAAAGTTCATCCCACGGTTTAATTCCAACTCCCCCAATAAACGAAAAATGTTTTGGGCGATTGTAATAAAGCGCATAGCTGGGCACGTAATTTTCTCCTGTATTCACACTGGCCAAACTTCCAAAGGGAATAAATCCAATGACCCCCGCCCCTATCTTTGGAAAATCCGTTCTTACCGGAAGAAGAAGTCCCAAATTCATCCCCATCATATTTTCAGCATCGGTTTTTGGATTTCCCGTTTCTACTGACAATCCGGAGAGTTCATTTTGAACTACTACATTTTCAATGGGCTTAAAAAAATCAGCCGTATTTAAAATGCCCACCGTTGTATATAATTTTTGTGCCTGCGTTAAAAAAGCTGGGTTTTGGTAAATCAACGCTGGATCTGGATTTGAAAAAGTAGGAAGACCGGCCGTAGCTGAAAGACGAGAACTTAGCCCAAACATATCGGCGCTGGAAGCAAAAAGTTTAGAAGCCACTAAAAAGAAAATGCCTAGATAAATAAGAACAATACGAAGAATGGATCTCATCATAAGAGGGTATGGAATGTACAGCAGAAATGCCTAAAAATCAAGCAACAACTCATTAAAGAAAGTTCTGAGTAGCAAAATTACAGTGTTTACTTTATAGACATATTTAGCTTGAAGTTAAAATAACAACTATTTGATATTATTAGTATTTTTTAAATACATCCCTGGCACAGTGATTGCATTTTGTGTGAAGCTTGATGAAAAAGCTTCTTTTAAGCCTCATTTTCATGTCATTTTTAGCTCCCTCTTCTTTTGCCCAAAATGTCAAAGAAGAAGTAGCTCTAAAGCTGGTTAAAAAATTTATTTCTTCTACTCGAGGAGAAACCGGAGAAAGTGGAATTATTTGGTTTGACTCTGTCAACTCTGTTTTTACAGAAGCCCTAACACTCGAAGCTCAGCAAACCATTCGGGAAGTTGAAAAAAGATGGTATGGCGAAATTTTAGAAGAGATGCGCGCCAATCTCTTAAGACGTTTTACAAAATCCATGACTCAAGAAGTGGTGCGAGATGGAGAAGAAGCTGCTGCGGTAGGCCTTAAGAAATTTTATTCTGAAATGTCCGATGCTTTTAAAAGTCAGGACGATTTGATTCGCTATATAGAAAAACAAAAATGGATTGAAAAGGGTATCTTACTTCCAGAAGAAATGGTTATTTTAAGAGGCCTTCGTGTGTTAACAGAAGTAGAAGAATTGGCTTTGATTGCATCAGGAACACGTTCCGCAAAATCTGCTCTTCGAGAACTCAATAGCCTTCGCCAGGAACAGCTTCAACAAGAATTCTATCGTTTGTTAAATCAAGGTGGAAAAGCCATGGATCAAGCTGCCCTGGATAGAATTGTTTTAATTTTAAGAAATCTCTCCGAGCAACATCAATATTTGTATAGTTATGCCGAAGCCCGATTTGCTCTTAAACTTCAACATCGCTGGTGGTATCTATGGACAAATCATTGGAGCCACTCAGCCCGTTTAAAAAGTAATTGGTTTAGATTGTTTAAACGATGGCAAACCATTGTGAAAATTCCTAACAGCGTTCCACAAGATCCTCAAGAACTTTCAAAATTTTTTCTGGATTTTACAACCCTTCTTTCTCAATCTGTTCATGCTCAACCGCGAACATTTTTAACTCTTCCCAATCGCTATATTCAAAGAGCCATTGAACAACGTGCCCAAGTCTTATCTGCTCAATTTGATGTCATGAAAGGATTAGGGAATGTAGGCTCTTCTCCAACGGACGATGCACTTCTTTTAAAACTAGAAGAAATATTTGATAGAGAAGGCTTTGAAGGGCTCATCCCAGAACTTCAAAAAATAGAAGGTAGTTATAATCCCATTCCTTTCATGAAGGGAGGACGGCATTTTAAACATTGGATTTTTATCAATATCATTAATCCAGGAATGATGGTCCTTATGTACTTTTTAGATGAACCTGAATCACAATCTCAACCGCCGTTTGTTCCCAAACCTTATCTAGGCGATCTTCCCCCTCAACCCGGCGAACCAGAATATGGGGGGCAGGCTCCACCTACCCGACCTTCTACCGAAGTAGGAGATATTTATGCTCAAATGCTCATCCAAGGACATGAGCGAGAAATTCAAAGGTTAAACGATATTCGCACTCAACTTTCAGAAAAATTATTGGTTATGACAGATCCCGAAGAAAGAGCCTCTTTAGAAACAGAAATTTTAGATACTGAGGCAAATATTAAAAGCCACCAAAACGACATTGATCAAATTATTAAGCGATTTGCTCCTGCTTCTCCTAAGCAGGAATAAAGAAGTCCTACAAATTTTTTTAATTCTTCCAAAGACAATGTTTCCATTCGACGCTTTAAACTAATACCTGTTTTCGCCGATACCGTTTGAAGGATTTCTTGAGGAATAAGTTTATGTAAAGAATTACTAAGCATCTTTCGCCGCTTCATAAAAGCGGTCTTAACCACCCGAATAAAGAAATGCTCTTGCTGCTGGGGGATAAGAAGCACCTCATTCATTTTAAAGTGGATAACGGCTGCCGCTACTTCTGGCACAGGATAAAAGGATGAGGGGGGTACAGAAAATAAAATTTTGGGGGTCGAATATAGCTGAGATAAAATCGATAGTACGCCATAATCTTTGGTGTTTGGAACGGCAACAATTCGTTTGGCTACTTCTTTTTGAAACATGAGGGTCATCGTTTCTATGCATTTTCGATATTTAAAAAAATGAAACATAATTTCTGTAGAAATAGAAAAAGGTAAATTAGCGACAACTTTTACTTTTTTATTCGAAAGATCTCCCAAGGGATACGCTAAAAAATCAGAGAAAATAAATTCAATATTCTTGTATTCTTTTAAAATTTCTGGAAGAGGTCCCCATAATTTTTTATCTTTTTCAAACGTCATAACGGTTTTAGCTTTTTTGGCCAAAGCCTTAGTTAAAATCCCCAGCCCTGCCCCCACTTCTAAAACAATATCCTCTTTTTCAATGTGAGAGGCCTCTACAATTCGATCGGCCAGTGCTTCTGAATGTAAAAAGTTTTGGCTTAGATATTGGCTGGCGCGCAGATGATAATGAGTAAGAACTTTTTTAACGTCCATGTTTTTTAAATCGCTCTAAAAGATGAAGTCTTCGAAAATAATGATAGAGAGGTCTCATCATGACATAAAATATTAAAGCCAATATCAAGCCAACAATAACTCCTCCCAAAGAACAGGCCCCAAACACATCCCATCCCAGTCCAATAATGGATCGAATAGATGTTAAATTTTTTTCAGAAAACTCTACTGTTAATGACAAGGATGGATAAAATAAAAATCGCCCCACCCTATAATCCAAGATAAAAAGAGGAACCAGAGTCAAAGGATTCATAATCCAGGTAGAAATCACCGCCAGTATTTTATTCCCATTAATGACGGCTGCCGTTACAAAAGCAAAAAGCATATGGATCCCTAAAAACGGCGTACATCCAAAAAATACACCCACAGAAATGCCCCTTAATACACGTTCTGGAGAGGGATCTCGAATAAAATGATAATAAAAATATTTTAAACGCCGTCGAAATCTTCCCCATGCATGATGTTTAGAATGATGCTTGTGATGATGATGTTGTTGCATAAGCATTTAAAGAAAAAGGCGCTTTTTGACCAGCCACAAGATAATGATATCCCAAAGCTCCCACCATGGCGGCATTATCGGTACAGAGTTTTAAGGAAGGGATAAAAAGTTCAATATTTTTTTCTTTGGACATGTGTTGAAACGCCGCTCTGAGTCTTGAATTGGCAGCAACACCTCCTGCAATCACAAGTTTTGGATACTGCATTTTTTCTAAGGCTTTTAAAGATTTCTGAAGAAGCGTTTCAACTACTGTTTCTTGAAAAGAAGCGGCAATATCATTTCTTTCGACTTCTGAAAGAGACTTCCCCAATTTCTGGCAATAATTAAGAACTGCGGTTTTTAATCCACTAAAACTAAAATTTAAATCGTCTTCTTTTAAACGGGGTCTGGGAAATAAAATAGCTTTGGCGTTTCCTTTTTTTGCTATTTCATCTATTTTCCGTCCACCGGGATATCCCAAACCCAAAATTTTAGCTACTTTATCAAAGGCTTCTCCACACGCATCATCCACTGTAGATCCTAATAAGGTATAATTTCCAACGCCTCGAATATCATATAAAGAAGTATGTCCTCCCGAAACCAAAAGTCCAATAAAAGGATATTCTATTTTTTTCTCTAAAAAAATGGCATGAAGATGCGCTTCTAAATGATTTACTCCATAAAAAGGAATTTTTTTTGCATAAGACAATGCCTTGGCATAGGAAAGGCCGACCACCAAAGATCCAACCAGTCCTGGGCCAGAAGTTACCGCAATGCCATTGATATCTTCCAAAGAAATGCTTGCTTTTTCTAAGGACAAATCCACAATAGATTCAATTTTTTCAATGTGACACCTGGAAGCCAGCTCTGGAACCACTCCTCCATAAGGTTCATGAAGTTCATCTTGAGAGGCTACGATATTGGAAAGAAGTTGAGTGCCATCTTTGATAACAGCGGCACTGGTTTCATCACAGGATGTCTCTATTCCTAGTACGTACATATTTATTTTGTCATTCTGAGCACAGCGAAGAATCCCATGAGATCCTTCACTTCGTTCAGGATGACTCCATCAAAATTTCCCTTCCGCACAGTGAAAGGGAGCCATCGCTCCGCCGGCTTCACCTTTAATGCGCTTATCCTTTGCAAAATCAAAATGAGGGGATTGCTGGCGAGTATGGCATTCAAGACAATTTTGGGCAACGACTTTTTTAGGAAATTGATCCTCGGTAAAATGGGGAATAAATGCCCCTTGGGCATTTTTTAACCCTCTGGCTCCATGACAATTTTCGCATTGAACTCCCATAAAATCTTTTTTCCAATTTTCTTTTTTCACGGCTTTAAGATATTGAGCTCTCAACTTTTGATCAACGTCTGGATGTTCTCGAAGCTCTATCATGGATCCTTTATATTTTTTATCGATCACTTTCTCTAAAAAAACTTCCATGGATTTATCTAAACCCGAAAACCCACCTGGCTTTTGAAGTCCAACGCTATGACAGATCAAACATTCCGGGTTTTTATGTTGGTTTCGAATATAAAGAGGAATCATGGCAGTGGCATGTTTTGATTTTTCCCATACTTCTTGTTGTGTTTTGTGACACTCTTTACACTTTTGATACGTTGCATATTCTAAGGTATTCCCCTTTTTAGTAAGCGCTCCCATTTTTGTGTCCATCGGAATTTTTTGATCTAACTCTATTTTATGAATCTTAAACTGCTGAACATTTTGAAAAATGCGATTATCTCCATTTCCCATTTGTTCATCTAAGGCAATCAATTGATGCGTAAACTGATTTCCCTTCGTTTTAGAAAGCTCTATTTCTTGTTCTAATTCCCATTTTTGTCTCAGGAGTTCTTGTTCCTGACGATCCGTACTACTCTTAAATCCAATATCTGATTGATACAAATCTCCTTTTTTCATCTCTCGAAGCTGTTTCAGTTGGTCGTCAATTTGGATTACTTTTCCTTCACTCCCCTGAATATCGGCAGGGCTAGCATACGTATGAACCCCTTTTTTAAGAGATGCTTTTAAAACCCCTACATATTTCCCTTGATCCCCGGCTTCAAAAATAAGGGTATTTCCCACCTGTTTTGGCTGAGCTAAATAGGCTCCATCATGACCTCCCAAAATAAAATCAATGCCTTTTACTTTTTGAGCAAGAAGAATATCCTTCTCCACTCCTTGATGCGTTAAGGCAATCATGAAGTCTACCTTCGGCGAAAGTTCTTTTATCACTTCTTGAGCCATCACGATGGCATCTTGACTATGAACAGATTCCGGTAATTTTAAAGAAGCATCTATTACAGAAAAAATACCCACCTTAACTCCTAAAACCGTTTTAATAATATACGGAGTAAAAAGTGTTTTTCCACTTTTATGATCAATGATATTGGCACTTAAAAAAGGAAATTTTGCTTTTTTCTGAAGTTCTTGTAAAAAATCAACTCCCAACGCAAAATCATTATCTCCAATTCCAATGGCATCGCACCCAATGAGATTAAATTGATCTACCAAAAATTCAGCTTGGTCTTTCCACTGCGCTCGTAAATAATCGGGTGCCATCGAAGATTTAAACAATAAATCTCCACTATCTAAAATGAGAGTAGGAGTTTTTCCAGACTGAAGTTTTTCCACCAACGCTTTTTTCCTGGCCAGACCGCCAAGTTGATGGAGTTTTCAGCCACAGGGCTCAATTTCACCTAAAACACTAGAGGTATAAACAATGTTAACTGTTCCTCCCCCTTTTTTAGATGAACACCCTTGCACCACACCCACTACGCACAACACACCCAGTATCCAAAGATATGGCTTCATAATTTCCTTATCTTACTACTTTATCTTTTCTAATTCACCTTTTGCTTTTTTGGCGAAGGAAGAGTCTGGAAAGTTAGAGATCACTTCCGTTAAGAAAGGTTTGGCATCGGACTTTTTCCCAAGCTCTACAAAGGACATCCCCTGCTTATACAACGCCTCAGGAACATGGGAATCTTTTGGATATTTCTCTTTAAATTCTTCAAATTTTAAAATGGCATCCTGATATTCTTTCTTGGCATAATATGCATCCGCCAAATAATACCTTGCATCTTTTATTGATTTTCCAGCAGGAAAATTTTGGATATACCGAGAAAAAAGTGTAATGCTACTCGCATACTCTTTATTTTTAAATCGCTTCATCCCATTTGAAAAATCTGCTTTTACATCAGATGTTTGAGCTTTTTCAGCTTTTTCAGCCTTTTCAGCTTTTTTAAGCCGCTCTTCTTCTATTTTCTTTTCTAAAGCATCCAGCTTTTCATCCTGATTTTTTTCTAATGCAGTCACTTTCTCATCTTGTTTTTTATTTGCTTCTTCTAAAGACATTATTTTTTTATCATAATCTGAAATTATTCGATCTAAACGCTCATTATTTTTTTCAATATTTTTTTGAAGGATTTTTAATGTGTGTTGGCTTTCTTCAATCTTTCCACTTAAAACTTGAATTTCTGTTTTAAAATCATCCAACTGAACATTAGAATCTGCTTTATCTGCTTTAGTTTGTTTTAATTTTTCTACTTCCTCTTGAAGCTTTTGAACCGCCTCTACTCTTTTGGTCCGAGGGTTAGAAGCACAAGAGGCCAATACTAAACAACTAAATATTATACACCACATTAATTTCATGGGCATATCTCCTCTGCTATTTGTTTTGTTCATATTTTACGACGGATTCATTTTCTGCTTTTTCTGCATACTGTTTTGCAAGAAGTGAAAATTTTGCTGCATCTTCAAATTCCCGATCACGTCTAGCTTTTTTAGCTGCCTTTAGGTAATCTTCTGCTTTACTAAAAAGACTGGGAGAATATACATCCGCTTTGGCATCCCTAGCCGCTTCCACAGCTACTTCTGCTAACATGATTTCTTGATCCGGGATATAGTAAGCACAACTGGACACCAAAAAAATAAATCCCAAAAAAATAAACCTAATGAAACACCCTCTTTTAAGTATACTCATCATGTATCTGTAATAATAAATTCAGCTCTTCTATTTTTTGACCAAGCTTCTTCTGCGTCTATTTTATCCAGAGGCTTTTCTTCTCCATAACTAAGCGTCGTTAATCGAGAAGCCGCCACTCCTAAATCCAATAAATATTTTCTAACAGATTCAGCTCTTTTCTGTCCTAACGCCAGATTATATTCTTCAGATCCCCGATTATCACAATGGCCTTCCACTTGAACTTTAATGGATTTTTTACTTTTTAACCATTGTGCATTTTCTTTAAGAATTTCTCTGGCTTCATCAGATAATGTATATTTATCAAATTCAAAATAAATAGTTTGCATCGCCCCTGAGTAGCCAATTTCAACGATTCCTTCTTTTTTCATTTTTCCTGCTCCGCCTTCTTCTGTTTTCACTTGTTTTTTAGAGCAGGCTTGAAAACTAAAACCTATGGCCATCATGAGAAGCCCCATGAAGATAGGAAAATAACACTTTTTCATCATATAACCTCCGGAACAATCATCATTATGGAACTACAAAAAAATGTCAAGAATTAGCCGATTAGAGAGTGCCCTTTTAAGCAACTTTTTTAAGGATGGCTGTAAATTGTTCTCCCAATATAGTTGATATTTTATAAATGGTATCTAATCTAGGATTGGATTGAAAAAGTGTTTCTAAGCGCTGATAGGCACCTACTGATTTTAATCCTAACTTATGAGCCATTTCTTGTTGAGTGAGCCCCAACTTTAAACGAGCCTTTCGAAGAAGAATAGGAAAAGCAATAGATGGGCTCACAGGAACATAAAACCCTTGTTCTTCCGCCTCTTTCATTGGGAGAGGGATCTTACATTGAAAATCATAGTTATCTTCAAAGTAGAGCTCTAATACTTCTTCTGCCATTTTTCTTAGCTTATCCAAAGAATTGGCCTGGGTTTGACAACCTGGAAGATCTAGGAATTCTCCCCAATATCCCCCACGTTTATCTTTGTAATATTTAAAAAAATATTTCATCTTTTATAACCGATTCGTTTTAATAGTTTTTGTTCTAATCCTTTTTTTAATTCTTTATGCATGGGAATTGTTTCTCGGTCTCCATTTTTTCCTACTTTTATATGAGAACCCTTTTGGTGAATAATTCTCCATCCTGCATGAAGATAGATTTTTAACATTTCTTTGCCACTGAGTGGCATACATAACTCCTCTATAATACCTCATATATGAGGTATTGTCAAAAACATCCATTTCATCCATGTGCATGTTTAATGCCAAAGTCTTTCCTTGATTTTATTTCGGATTTCCGTCCATCACTTCCAAGATTTAGGTAAGAAGAGTTCATTATATTTTTGGATAGCGTAGCGATCGGTCATGCCAGAAAGATAATCAATCACATGCTGATCGATGGGATCGGTAAACTCGTCTAAACTCATTTCAGCTAGTAGCTGATCTGAATTTTTTAAGTAATGTTGATAGAGAGACTCTAGCACCTTTTGAGCTTTCCTTAGTTCTCGTTGAACTAGATCCGTTTCATAAACTTCATTAAACATAAAGGCGCGCAGTGCATTTAAGGCATCGAGTTTTTCAGAACTGATTCGGATTTTATCCAAATCATAAGCTATCGTTTCTTGAATCACATCTTTTACCATTGTTTCAATTCTTTGAGAATGAGTGGAACCAAAAATTTGAAGTAGTTCCTTGGGGACTTCTTTTAAAGTTAAAACTCCGGCTCGAATAGAATCATCTAAATCATGATTCACATATGCCATTACATCGGCAATCCGAACAATTTGACCTTCCAACGTTTTAGCTTTTAAGGCGGGATCATCCGATAAAATGGGACCTTTCCCTTTAGAATGTTTTTGAATGGCCTCGCGAACCTCTGTTGTTAAATTTAATCCTTTCCGATGGCCATTATTGCCAATGACATCAATAATCCTAACACTCTGGATGGCGTGATGAAATCCGCCTGGATGAATTTTATTTAAAATGGCTTCTCCAGAATGACCAAAAGGTGTGTGGCCTAGATCATGCCCCAGTGTTGCAGCCTCCACCAAATCTTCATTGAGATGTAAGCTTCTGGCCATGGTTCTTCCGATTTGCATCACTTCCAACGTATGCGTTAAACGCGTTCGATAGTGATCTCCCACGGGAGATAAAAACACCTGGGTTTTATGTTTTAATCTTCGAAAAGGCTTACTGTGTAAAATTTTATCTCGATCTTTTTGAAAAGCGGTTCTTAAATCACATTCTTTTTCTGGGCGGGGACGCTTGGCTTCACCACTCAACGCAGCTTTTGGCGATAAAATACTTTTTTCTTTTTCTTCTAAAGATTCTCGAATGGTAGACATACGTTACTTATTTATTTTTTAAATCTTCAGTCTCTAACAATTTTTCAGCCAATTTTTCATAATCAATTTGATATTGGCCGGACTGAATCGCTTTTCGAATGCGATTTACTTTCTTAAGATCAATCTGGGGGGCGCGTTTCTCACCTTCAAAAGATTTTTCCAAATTTTTAATCAAGGTGAGCGGGGGTTTACCCTTTTTTGTATCGTCTTTTTGACTCATGATTAAGAAATCATCATTAGCATAAACCTGTTGAAAATACAAATCATTTCCCCTAAAGTAGAGGCTTCATATGGCAACACTTTTAGATGGTAAAAAATTATCTCAAAAAATTATATCTCAGCTTAAAGAAGATATTCAAAAACTAAAAAAATTACCTCCGGGATTAGCCGTTATTCTAGTGGGAGATAACCCCGCATCAAAAATTTATGTCAGCAAAAAAGAAAAAACCGCTAAAGAACTAGGAATGTATTCAGAAGTGCATCGTTTACCTCGAGCCGCTTCAGAAAAAGAAATATTAAGTTTAATTCAATTTCTCAATGAATCTCCTAAAATTCATGGCATCCTCGTCCAAATGCCGCTGCCTCCCCATATTCAAACGCAATTCATTTTAAATGCAGTTTCTCCTCATAAAGATGTAGATGGGTTTCATCCCTTTAATTTAGGCCGCCTCATGATGGGGGATCCGCTTTTTATTCCCTGCACTCCCCAAGGAATTATGGAACTTTTAAAAGAATACCACATTGACGTAGCAGGGAAAAAAGCAGTGGTTGTCGGACGCTCTTTGATTGTTGGAAAACCCATGGCTCATCTTCTCCTCTCTCAAAACGCAACTGTCACCATTTGCCATTCTAAAACCAAAAATCTAGAGGAAGAGTGTCAAACAGCCGATATTTTAATTGCTGCCATAGGCCAACCACACTTTATTAAAAATTCTTTCGTTAAAAAAGGGGCTGTGGTAGTAGATGTGGGCATGAATCGCCTAAAAGATAAAATCGTTGGTGATGTGGATTTTGATACCGTCCAAGAAAAAGTTTCTTACATCACGCCTGTTCCAGGTGGCATAGGTCCCATGACGATTGCCATGCTTCTTAAAAACACATATAAAGCTTTTTTAAATACTGCGTTATGAGTACTTTTCAAGAACGACTTTCTAAAAATGAATTTGTGATTACAGCAGAAGTGTGCCCTCCCAAAGGTCCTGACACAAAAGAATTCCTTGAAAAAGCACTGCTTTTAAAAGATCACGTTCATGCCTTTAATGTGACGGACAATCAACGCTCAGTCATGCGGTTTAGCGCCCTGGTTTCCTCACATCTTTTGGTACAAGCAGGGCTGGAACCTATTTTTCAAATTTCTTGCCGAGATAGAAATTCCCTGGCATTGGAATCAGATCTTTTAGGCGCTTCCCGGCTTGGCATTCAAAATCTTTTGCCTCTCACCGGCGATCCCATTCGAGCAGGCGATCATCAATTAGCCAAAGGTGTTTTTGAATTTGAATCTGTAAAACTTCTTCAAACCATTAAAAAAATGAATAATGGTTTTGATTTTTACGATAATCCTATCGATGGAAAAACAAACTTTTTTGCAGGAGCCGTCGTTAATCCCACTGCTCCCAATATCAATACTCATCTTAAACGCATGGAGAAAAAAATAGAAGCAGGCGCAAAGTTTTTCCAAACTCAAGCTGTGTTTGATTTAAAAGCATTTGAAGTTTTCATGAAAGAAGCTCAAAAATTTAATACTAAAATTATTGCAGGTATTTTGCTCATCCGTTCTCACAAAAATGTCAACTATTTAAGACACCACGTACCGGGATTAAATATTCCAGAAGCGCTTAAACAAGAATTAAAAGACTCTTCTAATCCCATGCAAACAGGAGTTGAAATAGCAGCCAGACAAATAAAGTCACTCCAAGGGCTGTGTCATGGGGTACATTTGATGGCGATTAAATATGAAGAAAAAATAGTCGATATTTTAAATCATGTAAAAACCTTATGACGGATCTTAAAAAAACACCTCTTCATGAAAATCACTTAAGATTAAATGCCAGGATGGTAGACTTTGGTGGCTGGCATATGCCTGTTCAATACACCAGCATTATTGAAGAACATGTGAATACCCGAACCCATATTGGTCTTTTTGATGTTAGCCACATGGGAGAAATCGAAATAAAAGGAAAAGATGCCTTTTCTTTCATTCAACAACTCGTCACCCAAGATGTATCGAAAGCAAAAGTAGGTGAGCAAATCCAATATTCACTCATGTGTTACCCCGAAGGGGGCGTTGTTGATGACATTTTAATTTATCCTCTATCGACGGAACACATTTTCCTGTGTGTCAATGCTTCCAACACCGATAAAGATTTTGAGTGGATTACATCTCACAAAACAACCCAAAATATCACTCTTAAAAATTCATCTTCCGAATATGTACAAATTGCTATTCAAGGTCCCAAAGCCAAAGAACTTTTGGTTTTATTTACCTCTACAGATCTTTCGAAAATAAAATATTATCGCTTCACCCAAGGAAAAGTTTCTAATATCTCCATGATTATTTCTCGTACAGGATATACAGGTGAAGATGGTTTTGAACTGTATGTTCCCTCTCAATATGGCTCTACACTGTGGGATGATCTCTTAGAAAAAGGACAAAAGTTTCAGATTAAACCCTGCGGGCTGGGCGCCAGAGACACGCTGAGAGTTGAAATGAAATATCCTCTCTATGGACATGAACTGAGTCAAACGATTACTCCTTTGGAAGCTGATTTGTCTTGGACAGTTAAATTTTCAAAACCCAATTTTATAGGGAAAAAAGCACTAATGGATCAACAAACTCAAGGAATCCCTCGAAAAAGTGTTGGCTTTGAACTTTTAGAGCCAGGAATTGCACGCCAAGGATACCCTCTTTATTCACTTCAAAATGAACCCATAGGAGAAGTCACGAGCGGAACACTTTCACCCACGCTCAATAAAGCCATAGGGATTGGCTTTGTAAAACCTACTTTTTCGACCATTGGACAAGAATTATATGTAGAGATCAGAGGGAAAAAAGTAAAAGCTAAAGTCGTACAAACACCGTTTGTGACCAGACATAAGTAAGTAGGCGGGTGGCGCTGAAGGAGGTTAAATATATGAATTTCCCAGAAACTTTGCTCTATACAAAAGATCATGAATGGGCTTTAAACAAAAACGGCACCGTTACCGTTGGAATTACAGCCTTTGCCCAAGATCAATTGGGAGACATTGTCTATCTTGAGCTTCCTAAAGTGGGCACCACACTTGAAAAGGGAAAAACGTTTGGCGTTGTAGAATCTGTCAAAGCCGTTTCAGATCTGTATTCACCCGTCAGTGGAGAAGTGGTTAAAATGAATGACCCCCTTAAAAATTCTCCTGACATCATCAACAAAGACCCCTACGATAAAGGGTGGATGATCGAAGTCAAAGTCTCCAATCCTCAGGAATTAAAAGATCTTCTTACGCAGGAACAATATCAAAAACTTGTAGCATCTTAAAATTCATGAGATATATCCCTCACACATCAAAAGACGTAGAACAAATGCTAAAAACCATTGGTGTTTCTTCGGTTGATGACCTTTTTTCTTCTATTCCTAAAGAATTTCGTCTTAAAAAATCTTTAAATCTCCCCCCTTCTCTTTCAGAAATGGAGCTAAGAACCGAAATTGAATCTCTGGCTCACCAAAATGAAGCTACGCAGTATACTAGTTTTTTGGGTGGTGGATGCTACCAACATTTTATTCCCACCATTGTCAATTATCTTTCCTCTCAAGGAGGATTTTTAACCGCCTACACACCCTATCAACCTGAAATTTCCCAAGGAACACTTCAAACTATTTTTGAATTTCAAACCATGATGAGCCGTCTCACAGGCATGGAAGTGGCCAATGCCTCGATGTATGACGGAGCTTCTGCACTGGCGGAAGGTTGCCTCATGGCCAAGCGCATTCATCCCGATAAAACCCATATTCTTATTCCTCAAAATATTCATCCAGATTACCGAGCTGTGTGCCAAACTTATCTTGAAGCTCAAGATGTTACCCTCATCCCAATTCCTTACGATTCGAAAACAGGAACCATTAACCTCTCTTCTCTTGAAAAAGAAGCCAGTGAAAAGTGCTTAGCTATTTTAGTTCAATCCCCTAATTTTTTTGGAGTACTTGAAGATCTAGAAGCCATTCAAAAAATCTGTAAAGCTCATGAAGCCTTGTTGATTGTTGCTGTCACAGAGCCTCTATCTTTGGCTCTTTTAAAAAGTCCTGGAGCCTATGGAGCTGATATCGTCGTAGGAGAAACACAATCTTTTGGAAATCCTCTTTCGTTTGGGGGACCTCATGTGGGTTTTTTTGCTACTCGAATGTCTTTTGTCCGAGCCATGCCGGGACGAATTGTAGGAGAAACCGTCGATGTCAATGGAGAGCGTGCTTTTACCTTAACCCTGTCTACCCGAGAGCAACATATCCGTCGGGAAAAAGCCACATCCAATATTTGCACAAATCAAGCCTTACTTGCTACTCGTGCCACCATTTATCTTTCTACATTAGGAGAACAAGGGCTTAAAAAACTCGCCCAGTGGAACCACTCTCTAACCAATACACTGTGTGAACATCTAAAAGGAAAAGCAAAAATAAAATTCACATCCCCCTTCTTTAATGAAGTCGTCATTGAAACACAGTCACCGCTGCCCGATATTGAAAAAAGATTAAGAGATAAAAAAATTCTAGGAGGTATTTCTTTAGAAACCTATTATCCAGAACTAAAGAATTGCCTTTTAATCTGTACCACAGAACTTAATACCGAAGACCATATAAAAACGCTCTGTGAGACTTTATGACAAAACTTATTTTTGAAAAATCAAGTGAGCATCGAAGTGCCTGTGATTTTCCTTTTGTAAAAGAAAAAAATTCCATCCCAAAAAGCCTACTCAAAGAGTCAAACACTTCTTTAGGATTACCAGAGTTGAGCGAGCTAGAAATTATTCGTCATTATGTGCATTTGGCCAGTTTAAATTTTAATATTGAAAAAGGTCTATACCCTCTGGGGTCTTGCACGATGAAATATAATCCCAGAATTAATGAAGACATGGCAGGGCTTTCGGGATTTTCTAATCTTCATCCGTATGCACCCCAAGATCTCGTCCAAGGGGCTTTAAAACTGATGTACGAAGTAGAACAATGGCTGTGTGAACTGACTGGTATGAGTGCAGTCACTCTTCAACCTGCCGCTGGTGCCCAAGGAGAATTTACTGGGTTAAAGCTTATTCGTGCCTATCATTTGGATAAGGGCCTTAAAAAAACAAAAATTCTTATCCCAGACTCTGCCCATGGTACCAATCCTGCAAGCTCCACCCTATGTGGCTATGATGTTCAAAAGGTCCCTTCCAATTCAATAGGCCTTTTAGATATCGAACAGGTATCTAAAGTGTTAGATGACGATGTGGCGGCTCTCATGATGACTAACCCCAACACTCTTGGACTTTTTGAAGAAAATATTGTGGCGATCGCAAAACTTCTTCATCAAAAAAATGCTCTCCTCTACTGTGATGGAGCTAACTTTAATGCTTTGATGGGCCAAGCGAAACTAGCTGAAATGGGAGTAGATGTTTTACAATTTAATCTTCATAAAACGTTTTCAACTCCTCATGGTGGCGGCGGCCCTGGCGCTGGCCCTGTAGGAGTTACAGAAAAATTAAAACCGTACTTACCTCTACCTCGAGTCATTAAAGAAAAAGATTTCTATAAACTAGAAACGCAATCGCAAAAATCTATTGGCCGCTTAAAAGGTTTTTATGGAAATTTTGGGGTCTTGGTTCGCGCCTATACTTACATGAGAGCCATGGGACAGGAAGGGTTAAAGAAAGTTTCTCAAATGGCCGTTTTAAATGCCAACTACATTAAACACCGTCTGAAAGACGCGTATGATCTTCCCTATAATGATCGCCCCTGCATGCATGAAGTTATTTTTAGCGATAAAAAACAATTAAAACATTCGATAAAAACACTCGATATTGCAAAACGCTTAATGGACTTTGGATTTCATCCTCCAACTGTTTATTTTCCCTTGATTGTTTCTGGAGCCTTGATGATTGAGCCCACCGAGACAGAATCCAAAGAAGAAATCGATCGCTTTTGCGATGCCATGATCGCTATTGCCAAAGAATGCGAAAGTAACCCTCAAAAAGTTCATGAAGCACCCCACACCACTCCTGTCCGTCGTGTGGATGAAGTTAAAGCAGCTAGAAATTTAATTTTAACGTATCAAAATCCTACAACTCGTTGAGCCGTATTAAAGATACCAATTCCTGCTCCACGTCCTAGCTGGCCATCATAATTAGAACCCCAACATTTGACAGAGCCATTTTGAATCGCACAGGTATGTGTCCCTCCTGCTTCAATAGCGGAGATATTCGCTAAGATACCTCCCGTACTTTCAATCACAGTAACAGGAAGTCTATTAATTTCATTAGATGAACCATTTCCCATTTGAGCAAAATTACCTTGTCCCCAACATTTGACAAAACCATTTTGAAGCATCGCACAGGTGTGATTTTCACCTACTGATATTGCAGAGACATTTATTAAAGGACTAAAAGAGCTATTAGAGACTACCTGAACAGGTGTTGAGCTATTGGCAATAGTATTATTCCCCAACTGTCCGTAGCTATTAGAACCCCAACATTTGACAGAGCCATTTTGAATCGCACAGGTATGATTTCCACCTTCTGAAATCGCTGAAACACCACTATCAAATCCTACAACTGAAATAGGGGTTTGACTCATATTTGTGGTATTATCTCCCAGTTGTCCCTGGTTATTTCTTCCCCAACATTTGACAGAGCCATTTTGAAGGAGTGCACACGCGTGATGACTTCCTGCAGAAATAGCTGAAACACCACTATCCAACCCAGATACTTGAACTGGGGTTGAGCTATTCGTGGTCGTATTATCTCCTAACTGGCCATTATTATTAATACCCCAACATTTGACAGAGCCATTTTGAAGGAGTGCACACGTGTGATGACTTCCTGCAGAAATAGCTGAAACACCACTATCTAACCCAGATACTTGAACTGGGGTTGAGCTATTCGTGGTCGTATTATCCCCTAACTGGCCAGAATAATTATAACCCCAACATTTGACAGAGCCATTTTGAATCGCACAGGCATGCTGATACCCTGCAGAAATCGCTGAGACTTCACTCCCAAGTCCCAATACTTGAAATGGGGTTGAACTGTCAGTAGTCATGTTATTTCCCAACTGGCCACTATTATTATCACCCCAACACTTTACGGATCCATTTTGGAGAAGAGCGCACGTATGAAACCCACCTGCTGACACTTGAGTGGCAGGTATTATAATATTGACAGAGACTGTGTTTGAAGAAATGGCGTTACTCACCGCTTGTATTTGAGCATTGGTACTTTCTTGTGTTCCTTTAAAATAAAATGTGAGAGAAGATTGAATCTCCATAGGCACCGCTTCTGTACAAGCCTCATCAGAGTGGAAGGAACTCCCTTGAGCAGTGCTTGTAAACTGAATGGGATAAGAATTCAAAATTAAATTTCCTTGAGCATCTTTTAAAGAAACACTCCATTTGACACACGTATTAAGAGGAAATGAACTGGGAGAAGGGCCGACCAGCTCTAGTCGACTGGGAGCTCCTGGATTCACAGTTACACTTGCCGGTTCTAAGGCAATATCATTACTTAAGCTTGAAAATAAAGCTTCTCCACTTTGATTACTTTTAAAATAAAGTAACTTTCGATGTTCATTCGCTGAAAAAGTAATTGCATAATTTGATTGTAAACCAGTACATGCTTCTGAAAATCCTCCTCGGGTTGTTCTAAGAGTAATTGACTGATCAGTGGAAAATAAGCTCTCATTGTTATTGGCATCATATAAAATAAGTTCATATTGATTACAATCACTAGCACGAACAGCCGAAGAACCATTAAAAACGAGCTTTGAAGGAACATCTGGATTCACAACTACATTTCTTGCATCGGATCCCAAATTTCCATGAGAAATATTTAATAACAGCGCTTCTGCACGTAGATCCGTCACATAAAATGTTTTTTCAGAGATACCTTCTGAAATTTCAATCTGCCCAGTAGAAAGTGGCGTATGACATCCATCATCTTCAAAAAATTGAGCCTGACCTCCTCCTACCGTTACCGTAATGGTTTCTGTCAGAGGAGAAGGATTCCCATGCTCATCTACAATTTGAATCTGACAAGGACCTCCACAACTCCCTGCCGTTAGAGAAGAAGGGCAAGAGAGTAAAATATTTTGTGGCCTGGCAGGAGAAATAGAAAGATCTAAAGAAGCAGACGTTAAGCGATGGTCTTTATCCTCCACACTTATATGAAGCGTTCCCACATTCGGATCTTTCAAAAAAACACTTTGAGTATCTTGATGGGCTGGAAACAGAATGCTAGAAGTGGAATCTGAAGAGCAGTTATCATTAGAATAAAATCGCGTATTAGAATCCCCAGTTAAATTAACACTTATATCTCCCGATAGTTTAGAAAGATTAGAATAACGATCTCGTGTTTTAATGGCATAAGGATAACAAGTACCCGCTAGAATGTTAGAAAGGCCACTCAGTTCAAACCATGATGGAGCCGCTGGATCAATCAGGACATCAAAAGATTCTACGATAAATCCATCCGAAGTTGCTTCCAAGCTCACCCTTTCTGCTTTCGTATCTCTAAAATAAAAATTTTTAGATACAGACTCTCCCTCTATAATATCAATGCTGGTCAGTAATTTTGCCCCTCCTTCTGTTCCTAAATTACATTCTGATTCACTTCCAAAAAATTTTCCTTCGCCCGCCCTTTGCATATCAAAAGAAGCTACTGCTACCCCAGAGGCAATAGGATTTTCATTTCCATATTCATCCGATGACATCATTTGATACATCTTACAAATACCGGCTGTGGTAGAATGCTCCCCTAAAAATGATAGTTTTGAAGTCATTGCTGGCACTACCACAATAGTCGCATTGCCATCTGAAAAACCAGAGGCTGTTGCATGAATGTTTATCCCATAAGCAACCAATTCTTTTAAATACACTTGAATGGTATTTTGACCTTCCGATAATATGACTTCTGAAATCTTAGTCTCACATCCAGGACCTGAATAAAATATTCCTCCCGAAAGTTGAATTTGGATATCTCGAGAAACAGAAGATGGATTATGGTTCTCATCTTGAGAAACAAGGGTTAATCTTTGGCAACTCCCAGCCCTTATGTTGTCTGGAAGATCTGAAAATTCTAATTTCGATGCATCTTTGGGAAGACTTTGAATAGAATACTGTAAAGGTTCAATCGCTTCATTAGAAGATGCTGAAGAAGATGCTGAAACACGGATATAAAATGTTTCTGCAACAAGATCTTTCACATAAAATTCAAGAGAAGAGGAAGTCCAAGCTGTACTACAAGAGGCATCATTATAAAAAGAGGCATTGGGCGCCAAAAGATTAATGTTCATATCTTCTGACACACTGACAAGATTATCATATGGATCCCTGAGCTGAACTCCAAAAGGTCCCTCACAATTTCCTGCTTTAATTTGATTATTTCCTGAAATAAAAAATGTATGAGCAGCATTTGCACTAACGTTAATAGAAAGAGGGGCTATCAAGGTTAAGCCATCAGCCCCCACGGCTAATTGGAATCCTTCTGCCACCGTATGTTTTAAATAAATATCTTTAGAGGAGGATGCCCCTTTAGAAAAAATCACTTCATAAGAAGTAATAGATACATCACACGCTGCATCTTCATAAAGAGTAGAAGATTCCGCTTCTATAAATATAACCGTTGTATCATTTAAAACAGCTAATGGCTTTCCTTCTGCATCCAATGTTTGAAGGGTGTAGGGGCCACTACATTCTCCCGCTTTAATATCTTGTGCACCATTAATTGAAATTTGAGTGGGATTTACTTCATTTTGAGCCTGGGGAGCAGGACTGGTCACAATGGCATTCGTTCCGCCACCTCCTCCTCCACCACCACTACAACCCGAAAGAATGGCCAATCCTAAAACTATAAATAATTCTTTTTTCATTCTCATGAATCGTTAATGTAAAATAAAGTCAATCAACCATAAACGTTCTACACAAAACTTATTTTACCTCTTTCTTTAGAGATGTCAAAAAAACTTAAGACTTTGTCAAAGCCGCCCGAAATTTGATCCTTGTTGCCAAATAGCAACGATTTTGTTGCCATTCGACTTGACGCCCTTCTTTTTTAGCTGTATAAGCCTCTCCACGATGCTGATAGACCATACCCATTATCGAAGTTATTTAAACACACTTTTGGCGGAAAAATGCGCTAAGAATCCTCAATTTTCCCTTCGCGCCTTTGCAGGGCAGCTCAATATGAGCCCTTCAAATCTTTCTCGAATTTTAAATGGCAAAAGAAATCTCACCACCAAAATGGCCGCCCATGTTTCCATGCTTTTAGGGCACAGTGAAGTTGAAAGAGCTTATTTTTCCGATTTGATTCTCCTAGAAGAATCTAAAAACGATAAAGTAAAACAATCCATTATTGAACGAATTGAAAAAAGAAGATCCATTGATCACCCTCGAACCGTTGATCTGGATGCTTTTAGGATTATTTCAGACTGGTATCACTTTGCTCTTTTAGCTCTGACTAAAACCAAGGGATTTAAATCCAATCCTCAATGGATCGCCAAACGTCTGGGCATTAGCATTCATGAAGTAAAGCTTGCCATCGAACGACTCAAAAATCTAACTCTTTTAAGAGAAGAAAAAAATAACTACGTAGCTGTCAACCATGCCAACGTAACCACCACCCATGATATTTCATCCATTGCTATTAAAAATTATCACAAGCAAATGGTGGGAAAAGCGTTGGAGGCTATTGAGCATGAAGCCGTACAAGACAGAGATATTAGTTCCATTACTGTATCTTTTAAACCCTCCCAAATGGCAAAAACTAAAAAGCTCATTAAAGAATTTCGGCAAAAGATGAATGCCGAACTCGATGTTGAAGGCGGAGACGACCTCTACCAACTCAATATCCAGTTTTTCAAACTTACAACGAAGGAGAACACATGAAAAATATAATCATCCTATTATTAGGACTTCTCGCCACCAACGCCTACGCTACCGGCCCGGAAGTGGGAAACGGGGGCGATGCCGTTGTTTATTTTTCAATCCCACTTGAGCAGGCTATAGCCAATGGCAAGATTACAGAAGAAGGACTTCAATCTATAGATAAAGTAGAAATTCTAGATTTTTATGACGTAAAATTATTGGCTGAAAGTAATCCAGCTGACATCGCTTTAAATATCCCAACGGAAGATTCAGCCAAAGCCATTGCTAAAAACATCCGAGATCGCATACAACCTCTTTTTACTTTTTATTACCAGTGGCTAAAAACTGCCGAATATTTGGAAAGTTCTTTTACTTGGATTAAGGC
Organism: Deltaproteobacteria bacterium GWA2_38_16; assembly: GCA_001797335.1. Lineage (GTDB taxonomy): Bacteria > Bdellovibrionota > JACOXK01 > 2-02-FULL-40-11 > 2-02-FULL-40-11 > 2-02-FULL-38-15-A. The sequence goes on along the minus strand of MGPE01000008.1, from coordinate 72,770 downwards.
TCCTGATGGAGTGCGTGACGTACAGGATTCAGCAGAGTTTTACTATTTGCCAAAAAATGCATGTCTTGTTCAGGTTGTGGTTCGAGATTCTGCTAACAATATTATATATTATGACCCTCGCATTTTTAATAAATTAGATGAAACACAAAAAGCGATTCTTTATCTTCACGAGGAATTGTATTTATGGGCCAATTTATTTTCTAATAAAAGGGATCAAGTATCGGGCTCTACTTTAGTTCAACTTCAGTATGCAATTCCCAGACATCAGATCATTCCTATAGAGAAAAATATTTCTAATTCAACATCTATTAGACAATTTCTGGCCATGATCTTGACAGAAGCTCATCCAGAAAAAATACAAATCCATCCCACTTGGGAAACACCTGGAGCGTATGGTAAATATAGAAATTTTTTATATACTGCATTAAAATCTGGAACCATTCTTCATATCGAAAGATATCGCACATGGGTCGATAAAACACTAGCGCACTTAAATGTCATAGATTACGAGTTTAGACGTTTTGAAACCACGTCAAAACCCAAAGAAAATCCACGAACATGGGACAACCATACTTTAGAAAATCGTTACAACGATTTTTGGCGATTTAGAAAGATTGAAACACGCGATAACGACTTGTTAGAAAGGTCCGTTGACATGCTAAATATGTTTAATCAAGTAGATGATAACTTAGTCGCTTTATTTTTAAATCCATCTAAGAATGAACATTATAGAGTTAACATACATGCATCTATAAATGACCTTCGTTCAGCCATGGAAGAAAATCTCAAACCTTTACTAGAGCTATCGCAAGGACAAACCCCACAGGAGGACAAATAACCTTATTATTTCAATTTAAGAATATCATCGAAAGTTTTTACAAACTTTTTATCTTCAAAAGAAGCATCAAATTCTTTTATCGAGTTGCGGTTCTTAATAGCTTCTGTTAAAGTATAATTTATCTATGGATTTAAATAAGCTAAAAATATACAGATCGAAAATACTTGCTATAGCCACAAAATATGGAGCTCATCATGTGCGTGTTTTCGGTTCTATTTCTAGAGATCAAGGAACACCTTCAAGCGATCTTGATTTACTCATTGAGCTTGAACAAGGACGTACACTCTTAGACATTGTTGCCATTAAACAAGATCTGGAAGAGCTTTTAGGCTGTCCCGTGGACGTTGTTACAAAAGATGCCATCAGTCCATATATGCGCGATGCTATATTAAAATCTGCTGTTAATCTATGAAAGAACATCAGGTTTATTTACAGCATATTATAGATGCCATTCAAAAAATTGAGTCTTATGTTTCTGTTGGAAAAGATGTCTTTCTTTCCACTTCTCATTGGCAAGATGCTACCATTAGACAACTTGAAATTATAGGGGAAGCTACTAAGCAACTCCCTGAAGATTTTCGATCAAAATATCCTAATATTCCATGGAAAAGAATTGCTGGCTTAAGAGATGTTTTAATTCACAACTATTTAGGAACGGACATAACGACTGTATGGGAAATAACTCAGAAAAATATTCCTGAACTCAAAAAGCAAATTCAAACTATTCTACACTTATTCGAATGAACTTGAATCTGAGACGATAGCCACTATGAACTCAAAAAAAATAAATTTAATTCTGATTTTTGGTGTGATCTTGATGCCCCATTCTTATGCTCTTGACCCAAGCGAAGTTTGGTTTGGAGATAACCTGGAAAAATTAAACAGCTTCATACACACACATGGAAGCCTGAGCCCTTCTTACGATCCCCACCATAAACCTGTGGCAGCGTTTGATTGGGATAATACGATGATTAAAAATGACATTGGCGAAGCCACTCTTTTTTGGATGGTAGCCAATGGAAAAATAAAGCGCCCAAAAAGTTGGCCTGATATGAACCCCTGGCTCACCCAAGATGCCATTGAAGAACTTCATAAAAATTGCGCTGGAACCTCCGAACTTCTTCCAACAAAAACTCAAGCTGCCTGTGCAGACACCTTACTCACCATTTACAATGAAGAAAACTTATCCAATGGAAAAACACCTTGGAAGGCCTCACCTGATCCAGACAGAATTTTACCTTCTTATGCCTTCTATGCTCAGCTTTTCCAAGGATATTCACCTCAAGAATTACGCTCGTTTACTCAAAAAGCCCTGGAATGGAATTTAAAAAATAAAATAGACACCAAACAGAAAATAGGTTCCAAAGAATATATTGCCTATATTCGTATTTATACTCCCATGAAAATTCTGGTTTCTAATTTACAAAAGCATGGCTTTGATGTGTGGATTATTTCTGCCTCGATTCAACCTACCGTTGAAGTCGCGGCTCAAAAAGTAGGAATTAAAAAGGATCATGTGATTGGCGTTCGCCAAATTCTAGATAAAAAAGGGGAATTAACGGATTCTTTTGAATCTTGTGGCCCCTACCCCGATGGAAATAAAGATATTTGGAGTTATCGAATGGGTAAAAGATGTTGGCTTAATAAAATTGTTTTTAACATAAAGGATCCAAAACGCATGATGGAACCTACCCCTATTACTTTTGCAGCTGGGGATTCTGATGGTGACTTTTTCTTTCTAAAAGATGCCACAGTGTTAAGACTTGTCATTGATCGGAATAAACCTGAACTCATGTGCCACTCCCATGAAAATTCTGATGGAAAATGGCTCATTAATCCCATGTTTATTCATCCTAAATCCAAAAAGACCCTAGAAGAATACAATTGCAGTTCTTTTTTAAACTAAGACTTCGTCTTCGGGGGAAGATTCGGCAGGTTTAAAGCTTTTGGAAGATTGCGGATCAATTAAACTCTTTTTATAATTATAATACGCCTGTAATTCATGAAACGCAGATCGCAAGTTATCTGTAGATTCTGAAGAAAGCTTTTCTTTACTTAACACCATTTCAATAGCATCCAAAACAGAATGCACTTTAATAAGTTCCCCTTTGACCTGATTTTGTAGAGCATGAACCAAGGTATTAAATTTATCTTTCAAATCTTGAAATTCATCCCCCTTTCTTAAGCTTAAAAGGGCGTTAAAATTTCCCTGAGAAAGATCATTTAATCTTCGAGTGAGTGCAAAAATAGGCCCTGCCAAGCGATGCGAAATAAAAATCCCTAGCATCATTAAAATAAGTGTTACCCCAATAAAGGTTCCAAAAAGTGAATAAAGATATAGGCTTCGTTGTTGTTGCAAGAATTCAATCGCTGCAGGAGAAAGTGCTACTCCTGAATCTGCCAAGAGATTTTGAGTTTTAGCCAACACTCCATATAAAAGAAATCCTATAATAGAGGTGACAATCACCCCTACTCCGGATAAAAGCAGGGCAAATCGAAGCTGAAAACTCTTGGCAATTAAATACTGGGTCCGTCGAATGCGTGGTGCAAGATCAACCATTATTCTAAAGTTTACACTTTTGGCCGCTTTCTTGACAACAAAAAAAGCCCATCATATAGTCTGAGCACACCTATGGCCTCTTATTTACCAGAAAAATATTTAAAAATGCCTACCGCAGATCTTCATACGGCTATTGATGCTAAACGAAAAGAGTATGGAAAAGATCTCGTCATTTTGGGCCATTACTACCAACGCTATGACGTTATTCGCCACTCTGATTTTCAAGGTGATTCCCTAGATTTATCTGCCAAAGCTGCTCAATCCACCGCAAAACACATTATATTTTGTGGAGTTCATTTCATGGCAGAATCCGCAGACATCTTATCTCGAGAAGATCAAACAGTATATCTTCCCAATTTGTTTGCCGGTTGTCCCATGGCCGATATGGGGGATTCTTTTGATGTTGAACAAGCCTGGGAAGAAATCACGTCTATTTGCACTGAAAAAATTATCCCCATTACTTATATGAATTCAACAGCAAGCCTTAAAGCATTTTGTGGAAAATACGATGGTGCTGTGTGCACCTCTTCTAATGCTGCCCCTCTTTTTCAATTTTACTATCAAAATGTTGCTAAAAAGATTTTCTTTTTCCCCGATGAACATCTGGGCCGAAATACTGCTCTTCAGATGGGGCTCACAGAAAATGACATGATTGTATGGGATCCTACTCTTGAACTGGGCGGAAATACCCGAGAAGAAATTTCAAAAGCCCGTCTTATTCTTTGGAAAGGCTATTGTCATGTCCATACTTTTTTTAAACCAGAACATATTCGTACTTTAAAAGAAAAATATCCAGATGCCTTGGTCGTTGTTCATCCCGAATGCACCCGAGAAATAGTTGAAATGGCAGATGCATGTGGCTCTACAAGCTTTATTAAACGATATGTCGAAAATGCTCCCCTAGATTCAACCATTATTGTGGGAACAGAAATTAACCATGCCATGAACTTAGACATTTGGAATCAAGATAAAAAAATTATTGGCATGGCACGTTCTTTTTGTCCCAATATGTATAAAATTAATCTTCAAAATCTCTTGTGGACACTGGATCATCTAGAAACTTCTGAAGTACATCGCATTACCGTCCCCTCTCATATTAAAGAAAATGCCAAAAAAGCACTTCAGAGAATGTTAGAAATAAAATCATGACCAAAAAAGACATTTGGCAGCTCACACAAAAAGTAAAATGTGCGGGTTGAGCTGCAAAACTAAGCCCAACGGTGTTGCGGCAATTAACCCGTTCTCTGACCTTGAGTAGAAACGCCAACGTCCTCGTTGGCACCGAAACCTCAGATGATGCGGGGGTGTATCAAATCTCTCAAGATCTCGCCCTGGTTCAAACCGTTGATTTTTTTACTCCCATTGTGGACGATCCCTATGTCTTTGGCCAAATTGCCGCTGCCAATGCTCTTTCAGATATTTATGCTATGGGAGGAACACCTTTAACCGCATTAAATATTTGTGCTTTTCCGACAGACTTCCCTTTGGAACCTCTACAAAAAATTTTACAAGGAGGACACGACAAAGCTCACGAAGCCAATACTGTCATTCTCGGTGGTCATTCTGTTCAAGACGACCAATTAAAATATGGGATGTCTATTACAGGGATCATTCATCCTCAAAAAATTTATACCAATAAAGGCGCCAAAGTGGGAGATCAACTCATTCTTACAAAACCTCTGGGGACAGGCATTATCACTACCGCCATTAAAAAACGAAAAGCCTCTTCAGAGACTATTGAAAAAGTGTGCACCTGGATGGCACTTTTAAATAAAAGTGCTGCTGAAGCCATGGCAAATTTTACCATTCATGCCTGTACTGATATTACCGGATTTGGATTAACTGGCCATAGTTACCAATTGGCCGATGCCAGTCACGTTTCCCTTCGATTTTACAGCGATCGCTTACCTCTATATTCAGAGGCTTTATCATTTGCCAAGAAAGGATATTTAACTGGCGCCAATAAAACCAATCGTGAATATGTAAAAGGGATGATTGAATTTCAAAAAAAATGTGCAGAAGAATTTGAAGCCATTCTTTTTGATCCCCAAACCTCAGGGGGACTTCTCATCTCTCTCCCCAAAGAAGAAGCTCCCTCTCTACTCAATAAACTTCACACTGCCAATCTTAAGGAAGCTCAGATCATTGGCGAAGTTTATGAAGGCACTCCTTCCGTCATTCAATTTATTTAGTAGGCTTTGGGCATTTTAACCACTGGCACCTTATCAATCGCAAAACGAATGACTTGAGATTTATTAGCCTTCGTATGCCCTTTCTTTTTAAGCGCCTGCACATGCCCTTCTAGCTTTTCAATGTCGTGATTATAAAGAGAAATACACACTAATTTATAATGTTTTGGTCTTTTCCTTCGACCATTTCTGAATCCTTTTCTTTTTCTCCTTTTGGAAAGCATTATTGGTCTTCGACTGTATAAAGTTTCCACCAATCCTGAATCCTCAGCCATCGCTAAGTTACTAGCCTCAAATTCATCACTTTGTTTCGTCATGCACACATTCTCCTTTCTTCTGTCATTCCCATAAAAATGGAGATCTCAGATTACTTATATAAACACTTATATAAGTTATAAGAACAAAAAAAAGAATGCAAGAGGAAAATGCATTCGTATTTTTTGAAAATGGATCCCAGGTCAAGCCCGGGATGACGCTAGAATTTCATGGCTAGCAAAACAATGGCATCATTATTTTTGACGTGAGCAAGATTGCCCAGTTCCAGGTTAATTCGATACATGGGCTCAATGGAAACATATTTTGAAAACTGATACTCCGTTGATAAAACATATCGCATAAGACTATCCCCTAAAAACTGACGGTCTCTGGCAAAAAGCTCTGCCCTTAAAGCGGCGTTCCAATTATTTTGAATATTGTAAAAAGGTTTTAAATAAAATCCGTAAGAACGATCTCCTCGAACTGGCGTGTGCCTGCCAAATGCAAATTCACCCAACATCCCAAATTTTTTATAATTGAGCTGCCCATAAAGCCCAAAAAGCTGAGTTACTGCTCGCAAACCACTGGTAGGATTAGAGGGGATTCCTCTTACAGGAAGCCCCGGAGGAATTCTTTTTTCCACCAAGTATGAAGCCCCCAATAAAAAGGGAACGGTATAAAATATTCCCTGATAGCCTCCATCTATTAAATATCCCAAGTCTCGATCAAAAGAAGGCCTGATAAGAGCTGAGCGATCCCTAGGATCTCTTGCACCATTTGCAATGACCACTCTGCCATAAAAATCTTCTCGACTCCCAATTTCAACTCCCACATCTCGGGTATCAAGAGCTAAATCATAGTTTTCTTTAATATACGTAGAAATAACATTATTATAATCCAATACATCCAGCCCAAAGGGAATATGAAAAGACCCTAACTGAACATACGATTTTCCAAAACTATATTGGCCATAAGCAGTTAAGATAGGAGCTGCAAAATTATATCCAAACACCGTTAAAAAATTTTTTGCCACTTGAGTTGTTACCAATGGCTCTGCTTTCATTAAATAAAAGTTTTGGGGATCCGTTTTAGACTCACTCACCATAAAAGCCATTGAAATATCAGCACTCAGATTGGTTTTATCTAAAAGAGTAACCTCTCTTACGGCAACGACCGAAGGCTTTTCTTCAATAATTTCAACTTCTGGAATAACTTTTTCTACTGCTTCTTTTTTGGTTTTCTCTTTTTGAGGTTGCTCTTTTTTGGCTACAATCACTTTTTTAACTACTTTTTCAGATAGAGGTTCAAAGCTTCGATGTTCACTATAGTATTTCCCCTCTTTATTTAAAGGGCCACCCCCATTTTTATTAAAATGGCAGCTATAGCATCGTTTTTTTTCTTGAAGTGAATATTTAGGAAGAGCAAAAAGAAATGTTGTTTGAAGCAAAAAAGCCAAAACAACCAGAGGGGAAAATATTTTTTTCATTACACCTGAGCAGGATCGTCTTCTTCTACCGTCGCAGATTCACACTGATCAGACTCATCTTTCAATTTTGAAAGATAGGCCTTATAGTCCTCTTTTGAAATTAATTTTTTGGTGATATTTCTTTGAATAATTCTTTTATCCAATAATTTTTCATCTGAATTTTCAGTTAATTTATCTACTTTTGTCATGTTTTGTAATTCCCCCTTTTTAAAGAATAGTTATTTCCTAAAACAGTCATTCTGAGACTCAAAGAGTCGAAGAATCTCTTTTATGGGATCCTTCGCTTCGCTCAGGATGACAAACTTTAAACTGATAGTTGTTTTTAACACTAAGTTTTAATTTTGTCCACCTTCAATAATCCGAAATTTTGGTTTTTTCGTAGGCAATCGAGGAATAAATTTTTTCCACATCTGTCTGGGGCCTTGAATTCTATACATAATATAAATATATCCAGCCACCATCCCTCCTAAGTGGGCTACATGTGCAATTCCATCGGTGGTATAAAAAATAGAAGAAATGAGTTCAATGGCCACAATGACTAAAATAAAATATTTTGCACGAACCAACACAGGAAAGGGAAATAAAACCAACTGACGATTTCCAAAAAAAACTGCATAGGCCACTAAAATTCCATAAATCGCCCCTGAAGCTCCAATAATAGGAACTTCTGAGTGCAACGAAAATAACACATTCAATAACGCCGCTCCAACTCCACAAATAAAGTAATATTTTAAAAATCCTTTTGACCAAAAAACACTCTCTTCGATTTCTCCCCCCAGCATCCATAACACCAGCATATTGAATACCAAATGCATAATGCCACCATGAAAGAATAAATAGGTAAAAAACTGCCACAAAAATAATCGTTTTGTGATAGAAACAGGCACTAACCCAAAGATAAGAGTCAGGTCAAAACCGATTATTTTTTCAGAAATCAGTTGCAAAATAAAGACAGTGCAATTGATGATAATTAAAATTTTTACCATGGGGGTCATTCTCCCCACAAAAGTTCCTTGTAATGACTGACGATACATATATTTAAAAATAAGATGAAATATTTACACTACGTTTAGACCTTTTACAGATTTTCCTCTCAAAATAGTTCATATTTATAGCTTTCAAAAATATTCTTAACTTCTTTATTTAATTCAAGTATTTTAAGATTTTAGTCTCTTTTCTTAACCTCCATTAAATATGGCACACTCCTTGCTGTTTATAAAATCAAAGGAATCGCTACTTTCGTACTTATGGTAACAAAAGTCTGTAAAAATGCCAAGGAATTGGCAAAAATTCTTTTCAAACTTGACAACTTTGACCACTTTGTTACAGTACTAAAGAGTTAGGCGTTGTGTGTTGTATGCATTTTTTAAGAGGGTGTTCATATGGCAAGCAAAAGTTCATCTAAAAAAGGCGTAGTTAAAAAAGAATCAGCCAAAAAAGAATCGGATCGGCGTATTTTTCGAAGAGTTCCTGTCAATATTTGGGTTAGAGAAGAAAAAGGTGATTATTATTTCTTATATAAAGCTACAGACATTAGTGAAGGGGGCATTTTTCTAGAAAAGAAAATAGAAAGTCCTTCGTGCAAAGATCGTTCTATTTTAAAATTTACACTTCCAAAATCTTCAAGACTGATTTGTGTACAAAGTGATATTATTTTTTCAAATACCACTACTACACAACCCCGTGCCGGGTCTGGGTTAAAATTTGTAAATCTCTCTACTCAAGACAAAAAGCTGATCACTAAATATATTCAACAAAACTAGCTATTTTTGTCAGGCTGTTCAAAAAGGTTCAGATGCTAACATTTCTGACATAACTCAATTAAAAGTCCATGGCTCGATTTAGGGTGGATAAAAGAAATAAGGGTATTATTGGCCCCTTTTTTGGGAACGTCATATACTAAATTAATATTTTTATCTTTTAAGTCTTGTAATGCTTTTTGAATGTCTTTCACTTCAATACAAATATGATGAATACCCTCACCTCTTTTTTCAATAAATTTTGCCACTACAGAATCTTTTGAGAAAGGTTCTAAAAGTTCAAATCGAGTATCTCCAATGGGTAAAAAGGCCACTCGGACGTTCATATCTGTGACTTCTTCCCTATGTTCTATTTTAAAACCCAAAAGTTCATAGGTCTTTATCGCAGCACTTAAATTAGACACCGCAATACCAATATGATCTATTTTTTTCATATGCTTCATCACACACATCATAAACAAAAAAGCCGTTTCTGTCACTTGAGAAACGGCTTTTTCTTAGATCCCGCATCAAGTGCAGGATGACACCTTTTTTTAAAGGAATTTATAACTGACTACTAATCCACTGCTCGTATTAGCAATTCGAGACTCAGCACTTTCCCAATATCGACGAGGAGTTTTATTAGGAGCTGTTAATGTGACTCCTAAAGAAACTTCCAAATTCTGTGCCGGCGTTAAATCTAGAGAAGGTGACCATTCTAAGGTAGAATCCAGTGCTGTCTTTCCAAGATCTCGACTTTCAACACTTACAAAATCAACCACAGAAGATAAAGCCACAACTTCCGATAATTTATAAGAAGCAGCTAACTCATTGAGCATCCCAAAACGAGCATTTTCTGAACCATCTGCAGAAAATTGTCTCCGATAATTAAAATAAGAAACACGATTTAAAGAAGCCAATGACCACGCTCCAATATCTTTTGTTAAAAGAATTGCAGAACGATAAATCCCATTATGGGGATTTCTTTCATCACCATTACGTCTGCTATTTTCTGTGATGGGTAACCAAACTTGGAAAGGCGCTGCTGAGATATTTATCCCTAGAACTTCTGCTACCTTGCCTTTACTGACATACAACAATGGATCTTTTGTCGTAAAGTATCGATTAACTCCCTGTTTAGCAGTATCTGCTGTAAACTTATTATCTAAAAGAATAGCTAAGTTTACACTTACATCATCAAACAATGTTCTTCCTAAAGTTACGCTGGTTCTATTTTTTAATGCTGCTAAAGGTTTTTTATCCGTAGATCTTTCCATTTCAATTTTAACAGAGCCAGACCAAGGACTTTTAACCTCGGGAACAGCAGCTTGAGAAGTAGCTACTGGAGCACTTGCTTGAGGAGCCACTGGTTGCTCCTTAGACGTTGTAGATCCAGGATGCAAAGCATACACTGAGGAGCTTACTAAGCCCACAATCATTAAGAAACTAAATACCACATACTTTTTCATTACTTTTTCCTCCTATTTTCCCTTTAAAACACGTGTTGAGGGGTGGTTTATGTGTGGCATCGCAAAAGCCATGCCATCTTTCAAAGGTAGGCTCTTTTATGCTAAAAAAATGCTTTTGTCAATAACTTCAAGAACTTTCTAGATCCCCGCTTTCGCGGGGATGACAGTGTGGATTTACCGTATTTGATTCTTTATTAAACAATTCTTGCCCGCACATTGATCATACACAACTAACCTATTGAAATTAAAAGAGATTTAATCAATGTATAGAAAATAAGCAAGGTGTGATTAAAAAATAATCATCTCTGAAAAAAAGGAAAATACTTGATTCCTGAAAATTGAGCCCTTGATCCAAGGGCTTCTTCAATACGTAAAAGTTGATTATACTTTGCCATTCGATCCGTACGACTAGCAGAACCGGTTTTTATTTGTCCACTTCCAGTTGCCACGGCTAAATCGGCAATAAAAGTATCTTCTGTTTCCCCAGAACGGTGAGAAATAACCGTTCCATACTTAAATTTTTTCGCTAAGGCAATGGTCTCTAGGGTTTCAGTAAGGGTTCCAATTTGATTGAGCTTAATTAAAATCGCATTGGCAATTTTTTGCTCAATCCCCTTTTTTAAAATCTTGGGATTGGTCACAAAAATATCATCTCCCACCAGCTGTACCCGTTGGCCCAATTTTTGAGTAAGTTTTATCCATCCTTGCCAATCATTTTCTCCCAACCCATCCTCAATAGATATAATGGGATAATTCGAAATTAATTTTTCATAAAATTCAATCATCTCCATCGAACTTTTCTTTTTTGTTTTAGATTCCAGATAATAACTTTCTCCTTCTAAAAACTGACTGGCTGCCGAATCCAGCGCAATCCAAATATTTTTTCCAGGATCATATCCGGCGGTATCAATGGCTTCTAAAATAAGATCTAACGCCTGTTCATTAGACTCTAATAGAGGCGCAAACCCTCCTTCATCTCCAACAGAGGTAGCCAGTTTTCTATTTTTTAAAATTTTCTTAAGGGCGTGAAATATTTCTACTCCCGCTTGTAATGCTTTAGAAAAAGTAGGCTGTCCTAAAGGCGCAATCATAAATTCTTGAATATCTAAATGATTATCCGCATGCACTCCTCCATTTAAAATATTCATGAGGGGAATAGGAAGATACGTAGCCTTAGGGCCCCCCAAATACCGAAACAAGGGTTCTTTATAATGATTGGCACAGGCTTTGGCCGTAGCCATAGAAATTCCTAAAATAGCATTGGCCCCAAGCTTTTGTTTATTTTCAGTTCCATCTAAATTTATTAAAAATTGATCTAATTTTTTTTGATCTGAAGCTTCTCGGCCAATAAGATAGCGAGCAATAATACGATTCACATTTTCAACCGCTTTTAAAACACCCTTTCCACCGTATCGGGCGGGATCTTTATCTCGAAGTTCAAGGGCCTCTCTTTCCCCTGTGGAAGCCCCGGAAGGCACGATGGCTCTTCCCCAACTTCCAGAATCAAGCACCACATCCACTTCAATCGTAGGATTCCCTCTAGAATCCATTACTTCTCGTCCACAAACATTAGATATTTTTAACATGGTAATGTAATGGTAAAACGAGAGCCCATTTTAGGCACACTTTCTACCGCAAGATCTCCAGAATGATTTTTAATAATTCCTAAAGCCGTACTTAATCCTAATCCCATCGACTGACCACTTTTTTTCGTTGTAAAAAAAGGTTCAAAAATCTGACTTAAATATTTTGGCTCAATCCCAGATCCGGTATCAGAAATAGAAATCATCACTTTTCCTTCTTTGTGAGCAGTTTCAATCTTAATCTCTCCTTTATCTTCTATCGCCTGACAGGCATTTAAAATAAGATTTAAAAAAACTTGATTGAGCCGTGGAAGATTGCACTTTACTTTTGGGAGCTGCCCATAATCTTTTCGAATAATGGCTTTTCGTTTAAGCTCATATCGCAATAAATTAAGAGTCGATTCCAACCCTTCATGAACATCGTGAAGTACCATTTCTTCTGGCGCAACCCTGGCAAAACTATTTAAATCCTGAATAATATTTCGAACCCGATTAAGCCCTTCTTGTGATTCTGCAATGAGGAGCGGAAAATCTTCTAAAATATATTCCATTTCTTGAGTTTTTCGAAGTTCATTCACCCGATCACACACTCTCTTCATTTCTTCTTTATCTTTATCTGAAATATGATGCACCAATTGATCATATTCACTGAGAAGAAGGGTCATTTTTCCAACATATTCTCGGATTCTCCCAAGATTGCTCATAATAAATCCTAAAGGATTATTAATTTCGTGAGCAACTCCGGTGGCCAATTGTCCAATGGAAGCCATTTTTTCAGCCTGAATTTTTTCTTTGATTGTATCTTTAAGTTTTTGATTCGCCTCTGTTAACTCTTCGTTTTTTTCCTGAAGCTCACGATTTTTCTTTTCAATAAGGGCAATGGTTTTTTCTAATTGAACCACGGTATCTTGAATCAGCTGTGGACTTAAAGAAACATGAGGATCTTTTTTCCCAAAAAAGAGTTGCTTATTTTCCCACCGAAACTCATAGGTTACCTCATCTATTTTTTGAGAATACGCCTGAGGTTGATTCCAATAGAGGGGGATGGATTCAAAAGCTCCCAATAAATATTGCACATGATGAGGAGATGCTTTTTTCCCAGAAAATTTTAAAAGCACATGAAAATCACTTTTTTCAACAGTTCTAGTTTCAATGGTTTTATAAAAATACGACGTAAATTTTCGTGCTTGATGATAAATAAGCCTGGCTTCACCAATCATCCGAAAAACAGAATCTAAAACTCCCCAGGATTCTAAGCGGGAAGAATATAGCCCTACCTTATACGCAATTTGATTATCAAAAAAGATTTCTTCTAAACGATCAAATAGGGTATCTACCACTTCATGAGAAACCCAGCTATTTGTGTCTAGAAGATGTTCTTCGGAAAGCTCGATACCTTCTAATAACCGTACCAGATTCTTTTTTTCTTTTCGAACATAAGCAACAATCGAATTGGTAACACGGCAACTGACTTCTTGTTTCACAAGAGTTGTAGGGTATCGAAATCAATACGGTTTTTCAAGGGAAAATGCAGATACACCTCCACCTTTCATCTGAAGGATGTTAAAAAAATCCTCTCACAAACCCGATTTACCAATGAAATGGTAGTTTTATAAAAAGTTTTCTACAAGTCTCGAGAGTAATTGCTTGCTCTTCTCATGAAGATTAAAAAACTTTACTACCATCCCCCCGACACTTTCTTGATCTTCTCGTTGATGAGAGACTACTTCTCCATACCCTTCCAAAATAGGAATTCGACTCGACTTTAAGGTAAAATAAAGTCTGACTTTCGAACCTAAAGGTAATACTTGATTGGTTTGAAGAAAAAGTCCGCCACCCGGAATATCACTGGTGTAAGACATCAAGAACTCATCAAAGTCGTTAAACGCCGCATTCACAACGACCCCTTTTGAGCCTTCTGTCGTCGGGTCTTGCGTGTACTTCAAGATATTGGTACTGACTTGCGATACCATCGCCTATCTCCTCTACCAATACTGCTTAAAGATTACCGCAACTACTACACTTTTTCACGATAAAAAAGTGCTTGGAAGGAATTTACCATATCGGCTTTTATGAATGCAACCCTTTTGTTTAAGTGTTTGTCAGTGCTTGTTTTTTAAACAACATTTCACCATCACTAGTAAAAAGGGGGAATTTTAAATTATTAAATAAAATCAAGTACTTATAAAATAATATGCCTTCTTTTTAGTCTGGCACAAAAGTTGCTCCAACCTTCTTTCGACTTGGTTCTCCCCTAAACATAAAAAGGACTTATTCACTATGTCAAACAACGTTATTTCCATGAACGAATATAAAAAAAACAAATACATGAAAATGCCCAAGCAAAAATTATTCCTTTTATCTAAAACAGAATTACTAGAACAACTCATTGAATATTACGAAGCCGTTAAAAAAGACCCTTTTTCTCTTTCCATTGCCTTATGGGGAGAGGATCTCATGGATGTTATTTCGATGAGAGCTTTAACCAAAGAACTTCAGGATCTTGCTGACACTCACAAAAAAGGCGGAGCTGTGGCTGCCTTCAATTTACCATCTGTACAATAAAAAATTATAAGTTTCAGTTATAGGGTTATAATAGATTGGCGGCTAATTCTGCTAGAGCAGAACGCTCTCCTTTAACCAATGTCACATGCCCTGCAATAGGCTCATGTTTAAAGCGTTCCACCACGTAGGTTAAACCATTACTGGAAGAATCAATATACGGATGATCGATTTGATAACAATCTCCCGTTAAAACAACTTTTGTGTTTTGCCCAACACGAGTAATAATGGTTTTAATTTCATGAGGCGTTAAATTTTGCGCTTCATCGACAATCATGTATTGATTGGGGATGGATCTTCCTCGAATATAGGTCAAAGGTTCAATATTGAGCATCCCTTGATTAATAAGCTCTAAACATCCTCGACTGGCTGATCGCCGGCCTTGATCTTTTGTCGTTGCATAGGCCGTATTGCCCAATAAAAATTCTACATTATCAAAAATAGGCTGCATCCAAGGATTTAATTTTTCTTCGATATCTCCGGGTAAATAGCCAATATCTTTTCCCATCGGGAAAATGGGTCGAGATACCAATAGTTTTTGATATTGTCCCTCATCAATGGTTTTTAAAAGCCCAGCTGCAAGAGCCAATAGCGTTTTTCCTGTGCCTGCTTTTCCGACGAGAGAAACCAGTTTTATATTATCATTTAATAACAAATCTAACGCAAAACTTTGTTCTAGATTTTTGGGGAAAATTCCCCACACACCCTCTTGGCGTTTCAGTAAAGGAACCAGACTTTCTTGCTTAACATCATACCGTCCAACGGCCGTATGAGAACCATTGTTTTTATCTTTTAAAATAACAAATTGGTTAGGATTACCTTTTTTAATTTCACCATTGAGCTTTGCTTTTCGTTCTTGAAAAAATTGATCAATAAGGCTTCCCGTTACAGAAATTTCTGTAATCCCAGAATATAGCTCTTCAATATCTACACGATCCGGCTCATAATCTTTAGCCTGAATCCCCAAAACATCTGCTCGGACTCTTAAGTTTGTATCTTTGGTTAAGAAAGTAACTTTTTGCTTACTTTTCTTAGTAAGTCTTAATGCTGTTTCTAAAATAATATCGTCATTAACATTGGTAATATTGGCACGGGTTAAAAATTTCTTTCGTTCTTCCTCAGCCAAATCAACAATGAGCAGCCCCCCTGCCTTACTGATAGGAACTCCTTGAGACAGTTTTCCCTTTTTTCGAAATCCATCCAAGTATCTCGAGAATTGGCGCGCATTACGGCCATTTTCGTCGGAATCTCTTTTAAATTTATCGATTTCTTCTAAAACTGTGAGGCAAATAACAACATGATTATCATGAAATTTAAAGATGGCTTGAGAATCATAGAGTAAAACGTTTGTATCCAACACAAATACTTTTTTCACGTTATATTTACTATAGCATAAAAAAACAAAAACAGGTCACCTTTTTTTAAGGTGACCTGTTTTTTTAAGAATATCAGAGTAACTTATTTTCCAGCTTCTGTATCTTCTTGAGGAACAGCAGGAGCTTCTTCGGCTGGTTTCTCAGCAGGAATTTCAATTTCTTGAGAAACTGACCATTTTCCATACTGTTTAATTTCATCTTTCGAAGAAATTTCAATATTTCCAGACAAAATGACTCGATTAAAGTTTCTGTCTTCTTTCTCTACCATTTCTTCAGATGTTATACCTTTAAAGGTATAAAGAAGTTCACTTTCTCCTTCGCCAGTTTTGAAAGAAAAAGAAAGACCCACTTCGGGATCAAAGCTAACTACATCACTTAAAGTAATTTTGTTAAGATCTCCAAAATAGTGTTCTTTCTTTGTCATAATTTCTTCGCTGTTTTCTTTTTTCTTAGGCTGTCCATCTTCACCCAACACAGGCACATCTTTATCTTCTTTTGTTTCAATGGCTAAGTCAGCAATGTGATACTGATTATTTTCATCATGAGAAATGGAAAAGCTCATAGAGGTTAAATGAAAAGCAACTAAGCTTTCTAATTCAACTTTCTTAGCATCCATTCCTTTATTAATTTCTTCTTTAGCCGTTGTATCTTCAGCAGAAATTCCTTCAAGTTTCTTTTCAAACTCAGAAATTTGAACAAGAAGACCTTCCTTGTCGGTCAATGTTTTGCCAGCCACTAAAATTTCACCGTTACCATCCTTGTATAAACCATCGGCAGGGGCTTTATAAGATACTGGCTCTGGAACAACCTGAGTTCCAATTTTAGGGGTTGGTTCTTGATTTCCTTTGCTTCCCATACCGCATCCCATCAGGACAAATAAAGCGGCAATCAAAGCAAATACTGTAATTAAGCGTCGCATAACATACCTCCTTGTACGTGCAACTAACGTTCTATCGCCCTGGACACCATGTCCAGAGTCAGATGGCATAGGTTGCAACCCTTATGCCAGTTCAAAACTTTTTTAATTTCACCTGTATTTTCAATAAGTTGCATTAAATTTACTCCTAAAAAGAATCCTTAAATAAGTGCTCATTTTTTATGCGAGTGACCATTTACGGCACCAATGGAATTTTTCGAGATAAGCTAAACTGACCTACATTTAAAAGTTCCATAGAGTTTTTATCAGATACTTCAACGTCTCCTCGAAGCGTAATCTCAATGACACTTTGATCTTTAAGAATATCTTGAGATTTTTGATCTTCATCGCTTTTAAAAGAATACCGCTTATTATCCTTATTGTTATAGACAAATGAAAAAGACAGTGCTTCTGATTGAGAATCATAGATCATATCGTCTACAGAAATAATGTGTTCTTGTTCATGATCCACCAGTGTCAATGTCCCATGAAATGCCTTGGTCTCGTCATTTTGATAAATAGACAGCTTTAAAGTAGACATGAGAGAAGCCACATGTTTTTCTTTAAAAGCAGCAAAAGCTTTTGATTTTTCTTCATAGCTTTTAACCAATTTTTCTTTTTCCGATTCCAACGTTGTAAGTTCTTCACTCTTTTCAATTCCTAAAACATCTTGAATTTTCTTCACAATGGTTCCAAAAATTCCTGGATTGGCAGATTTGATGGCTTCTATTTTTTGAGAAATAGTTTGAATATCACTTTCTAATTGATGAAGTTCTGATGCCATTTTTTGTTTTTCCACATAAAATTTTTCTTTTTCCACAATATCCGAAATAGTTAAAATCTCTGCTTTTCCTTCGAAAGAAGCCACATGGGTTAAAGCCAAAGCAGGCTGATTCTGACCAGAAATGTTGGGATTATTTGCATTGATGATTTGATCTAAGCCTTCTGAACTTTTGCCACATCCACTGGTTAAGATACCTAAAACGAGAAAAGAAAAAATAAGCGCATTTATTTTCATATGTGTCTCCTACTGTGTAGTAATTGCAAGCCCTATGCCAGAAGAAGTGTTTTGACTTTTTGTGATTTCATTTCAAGAAGTTAAGGACCTAACCCAAAATTTCTTAAGATCCCATTTTAAGCTATCAGCTGACAATTTACGGCAACAACCGACGAAGTTTTTGTATTTCAAACTAAAAAACATCAATAAAAACAAGAAAAATCCTCTGGCATAGGGCTTGCAATATTATAAAAACATGAAGGTGTTTTTCTTAACTCTAGTCATGACATTAAGCCTCTTTTTAACCTCTTTTTGTTTTGCTCAAGAGTTTTTAGCCTCCAATACATTGGCTTCAGGTGTTAATAAAAATCATGCTCATGTTTACACAGATTTAGCGTTCAAGGGGGGGTATCATTGGGCAGAAGATTTAAAAAGTTCTTTGTCCTTAGGAATTGTTAAAGAATTTACTGGAGAAGCAAAACTTCTTTTTAAAGATATGGTTCTAGAAACGTATCGCTCTAATCTCTACATTCATCCCCAAACAGAGATCGCGGCACATGGATTCATGAGAATTTTTCTTCCTACATCAAAAAGTAGCCAAGACAAAAGTGAAATCATGGCTTTTAAAACAGGAACTGCTCTTTCCAAAAATTATTTAAAATGGAATTTTGGCTATGAACTCTCTGGAAGTTATTTTCTTCATCGATTCATTACGGCTAAAGATGAGGCTTCAAACCTCAACTATGGGATAACCAACACCTTAACCCTGGGTTATGCACTTTCAGAAATACTCTATCTCAATACCGCTTTAAGTCTTTTAAATTTTGCCACCTATAATACTACCCCCAAAGCTACGTATTCTTTTATTCAAGAAATAGACTATATCCTTCTTCCCAAAGTAGAGGCTTCTTTTGGACTTTCAACGGGAGGAAGGCAATACAGAAACAATGGAAAGGAATTAAATTTGGCTTTGTTTGATGCCGAGGGAAGTGAACTTTTTTTAGGAGTTAATTATGTATTTTAAAAAATTATCTCTTTTATTCTTGCTGGTTTTAATCATGATGGGATGTGCCAAAGAACGCCCCATTAAACACGTGCTACCGGAAATCCAGCGAGTTGAAAAAGCTTCGTTTACTACCGATGACTACTATTACAATGTCACTGTGGTGGGTGCTTCGCCTGAAGCCTCTGCTTCATTTATTGGAGATCAATCTTTTGGGACATCCCTCATGCGATGGTCTATCTCCCAAAATTCCTTAACGGGATACTTGGTAGATCCCAGGTATCAAGAAAATGATTCTTTAAAAGAGCCCCTCTTTTCTTTTCCTATTGAAAAGCATGTAGATATTGAACGCCAAAAAAATAGTGATGATGAAGTAACCCATATCGAAGCTGAAATTGATACCGAACACTCCTGGAAAGAACGAAAATATGCCAACATTAATTTTGCCAAAGTTAAAATTATCCCTTCTGATTTTCTAATGTTACAACTCTATGAAACCTATGGTTGCATTTCTGAAATCAGCTCTGATTTACTCGACCTAAAACAAGATTCAGATTCTCTCAACATGAATGTTTTAAAAACCTATCGCACAGCCAGAGAAAGAGAAGAATGTGGAGACATATCAGGGGCAGATACCTTTACCACTGAACTTAAATTTAGCTTTTTAAAGAAAAAAACAAACCCTTCTTTTAAACCCATTAAATATTCTAAAGGCTTACAAAATAAAGTAGGACTTTATAAAACCACCCTCAAAAAACTAGATCAATGGAATAATCCCATTGAAGAAGACTATGCCACTCACTGGGATCCCACCCGAAAGATTATTTATTACTTCACTAAGAATTTTCCAGACGCTTATAAGCCTCTGGTCAAACGAGTTTTTGAACATTGGAATGTCATAAAACCCATTCTTGAAATTCGAGATAATACGGGAGAGCAAGAATTAGGAGATCTTCGGTATAACTTTATTGCCTGGCTGGATGATCCCGTTCAAAATCGTCTTTTAGGATATGGACCTTTCCATTGGGATCCTTTCACCGGGGAAATTGTTAATGCTACGGCCTTTATTTATGCCGGAAACTTTAAACAAGAAGTTCAAGACATCCTAGAAAACATAGAAAGGGATAAAGAAAATACCCCCAAAAAGACATCTGAATTTTCTGGTCTTGAATCTCATGAAAACTCATTTGATATTCAAAAAGATGTCATTAGTTCTCCTTATTCTTACAAAAACTTTCTATCACAAGCTACCGATACTCATTCTTTTAAAGGAGCGCTGTATCGTTTTACCCATCTGACTGGGCGATGCTATTACCCCGCAGAAGAAAAAGCTCCTCAAGAATGGTATAAAGACGGCCTAACATCCCAAGATATTTTTCAAAGATTGATTGCCGATAGTTTGGTTCATGAATTGGGACATAATTTAGGATTGAGACATAATTTTAAAGGATCCGTTGATAAAGCTCATTTTATATCTGAAAAATCCAAAACCTCTTCTGCCATGGATTATCTTTCCCCAGAAGACACGGAAGAAGAAAAACCTGGCCCCTATGATAAAGCCGCACTGACTTTCGCTTTCACCGGGGAATTTGATATTGTAGAAAATTACCTCTATTGCACAGATGAAGATACTCACACAGATCCTTTGTGTAATCATTGGGACCAAGGTACGACTGCTTTAGAAATTGCTACCTATTTATCTACTCACTATTGGAAAGACTATGAGAAAAGAAATAATCGAGGAAAAAGGCTCCATTTTAAAAATACTGACGGTTCCAATGACCGATATCTCCAGTACTTACTCCAACGGTACTTTTTGCCCCTTCGTGAATTTTTAGATTATGAAATGCATATCCGAAATACGGGTATGGATATCAAAGGCGAACCTTTATCTCTCAAAGAACAAGGAAACACAATTAAAGACCTTCATCAAGCCACCCTCATTTCCTTTAAATTTTTTAGAAAAGTATTACTAGACAAATCTCGTCCTTATAAAGACATGCTCCATCCCTACATGGGCAACCACGAAATTTTGATTCGGGGAACTCTCTTAGATAAAGTCTTGGCTACCTTATCTCTCACCACCCGTCATGTGGGAATTCCTCTATGGAATGTTCAAAGAGCCAATTACTTTGATCTTTTTGAATTTCAAATCCCCATGCTTAATCTTTTTGCACAGGCCAGTATCACTTCAGAATCCTTCATTAGTTTTTATGCACTCTATCAACTCTTAAATAATGTTCCCGGAGAAGATAATCTACGGTCAGGAACATTTTCTTCTCATGACATTATTGACTTTTTTAAAATAGATGAAATCCCGCTCACAAAAGAAAATTTAAGTAGGATTAAAGCCCAAACCAATACTCTTGAATACTTTGTTGATGAAGAAAGAGCCGTCATCATTTCTGCTAAGAAAAATGCTCATTTAATTTTAGATGGCACTCCTGGGGCTTTACTTATTCATGAACTCATTAAAACCCATGCAGACTATATGCAACTGATGAATACAGATTTGGGCGTTTATAACACTCTTCAGGAAGAATCTCTAAAAATTAGCGTAATTATGGAAAAACTCGAAGAGTTTTCAGGAGAAGATCTTTCTACGTTAGATCCAGAAACCCTAAAAAGTATTAAAGCTCAATTTGTAGAACCCATCACGCTTTTTCCTAAAAAACGGGCTTTAGAAATTCTGACCAAAAAGTCAATTTCCCTACTCCTGCTTCAGCAATTAGAAGCACTGACTAAGATTTTAAAAATTGAAGAAAAAGTCAAAGCCCTCCCGATTGAAGATCTTTCAGCCTTAGATGTTGAAAGCAAAGATGCCCTTCAGGCATTTATTCCAGATCCTTTCGCACATTTAACAACCAGTGATATTTTGGCTGGCTTGGAAAAAAGACAAGAAAATATTGCAAATCTGAGAAATAAAGAATTGGAAACCAAAGGCGCAGCTATCCAAAACCTCAATATGACTAAAAAAATGATGGGTGGCCTCAAAGAAAAAATTAGACTTTTGCAATTACTCTATAAAAGTAGAGTTTTAAATATAGAGGATTAAAGAGATGAAAAAATATTTTATTTTATTCCTGTTAACCTTGATCACACTTATGGGATGTAGCAATCAAAAACCCACTCCAAGTTCTCCCCAAGAACACGGTGATGACACGTTGGAACGGTTTATGGAACTAGAACTTTTCGATCACACAGGATTATCTCGTGCCATTCAATATCTCAAAGATTCCGAAACAGCCTACGAAAATACCTTCTTTTTAGGTGCCTTTTCTAAAGTGCTTAAACTTCATTACGACTGGAAACACTTAAAACCCTATTTAAAAGGCGGGAAAGAAGATATCGTAGGAAAAATTCTCTATACTCTTGCTTTAAAATACAGAGCCGATGAAATCCACAACGCTTTAATCGAAATTCTAGAAACACCCCATTTTTTAAAAGAAATTTTAGACTTTTTTACTTCTGAAACACTTCTCACTCAAGAACAACAAGAAGCTCTTAAAACGGCACTTAAAGAAAAAAACATGGCCGCTTTAGAAAATAGCATTGATACGATTTATGCTCATTTCTTTATCCATTTTGATCATTTTTATAACATCGAAGGAAAATGGAAAGAAAAAGAAGACACTCATGAATGGACATTTGAAGAAGGTGGATTTAATGATTTTTATATTGAAAAATTTCTGGAAGTAGCCTCAGAAGAAAAAGATGCTCCCCCTCAAAAAGCAGATGCCCGTACCAATATTGTAACGCTTATTACCACCCTCGTCCAAAAATACATGGATTCCCCGATCAAGTCGGGGAATGACTGACTCTCAAGCCTAAACAGATCTCACTTTACAACGAGCGAGCCAGCTACTTTCTAATTCATTTTTAAACGCCCCTAAAACTTCTTTGGAAAATGCAGTTGGATCAAGATTATAATCACTTATTAATCCTTTTGTTTTAACAGGTGTATTGTGGCTAGAAATATTTATCCCCGTGTGAATCAGTGTAGAAATGCCCGATAAGGTTGCAATAGAGACAGAGAGTTTTGCATCTTCATCATAAATATCATCTCCCCGACGTATAAGTACTTTCCCCAGTTTTTGTTCTAAAATTTCTTTCATGATAGCCACCAGCAATCGTTGACGATATACAGTTTTTTCTAAATCCAAATCAAAAAATTCTGCAATAAAGTGAACCATGGATTCAGAATAAATAGGACGATTTTCCTTCACATCTTCTTGATCAACCATATGCTGGAGCGTCACTTCTGCAGGACCGATAAAACTCACCAGTGCATCTCCACAAAGATCATAATTCTTATAGATCCACAGAGGTTGAAGCTGTGTGCCGTCATATTTAATGACAGAGTCTATAAATTTTATTTCTAATGATTTCATAATACTCCATTTAGTCATTCCCCGGCTTGACCGGGGAATCTAGAAGAATGGATCCCCCGATCAAGTCGGGGGATGACAAAGAGATGGCCCTATAAAATCTCATACAGGACTCACAGGTACCACACATGGCTTTACCTGCCCTGTAACAACTCCACATAAGATCAAAAGGGGCTTTCAATTCTTGTCCCAATTGAACAATCTCCCGTTTATTTAAATTCTGTGTATAGCATACGATCTTTGGATGTGACAAAGTTGATAATTCTAAAGCGCTATTTATCCTTTTTATAAAATCAGCACTATTGTCGGGAAAAGTCACTGCTTCTTCGGCGTTAAATCCAACCACTACCTGATCGGCCTTTAAACTCTCAGCAAAACTGGCTGCAATGGAAATAAAAACCCCATTACGATTGGGCACCCACACGCTCTCAGCACTTTTGGTCGTTTTTTCAAAATCATCCAATTGTGAAGAGTTTAGTTTGGGTAATTCTTTCTCCTCATTCACTAAGGCTGTATGAGTAATGTGTTTAAGCCAATCCAAACGAATAACCTGATGAGGCACTTTATAGTGAGCACATATTTTTTGCGAAGCCATCACCTCATTGGAAGACGCTCGTTGCCCATAATCAAAAGTTAATGCACAGATCACTTGGCTTTCACGAAGAGCTTTACAAAAATTAACCGTGGAGTCTAAGCCTCCCGATAATAAAATAATACTTTTCATCATGACTTTTGTTTTTTTAGATAGGCGTAGGCATTATGCCCATGGATCGATTCAAAATTTTCACACTCGACCGTGTACCAACTAATTTCAGACCAATCGTCGAGTTTTAAGGCCACCTCTCTGGCCACATCTTCGGCAAACCGAGGATTATCATAAGCTTTTTCTGTCACCGCTTTTTCATCAACTCGTTTTAAGAGGGGATACAGTTCACAACTGGCAGAATCTTCTACCAATCGAATCACATCTTCTAGCCACACAAATTTTTTGTATCGGACATTCACTTTAACCAAAGAACGTTGATTATGTGCTCCCCTGTCACTAATTTCTTTTGAGCAGGGACACAGTGTTGTCACAGGAACTTCTACGGTTACGGTAAAGTCTTTGGAGTCATTTTTGTGCGTTCCACAAAATTTACATCGGTATTCCATCAAACTTTCTGCTTTAGACACAGGAGCACTTTTTTTAATAAAATAAGGAAAAGTCACGTCAATATGAGCTGCTTCAGAATTTAATTTCTTTTTCATCTCCTCTAAAATTTGATCTAAATTATTAATATCAATTTCATGTCGATAGTGATTTAAAATTTCGATAAAACGACTCATATGGGTTCCCTTAAAATCCGCTGTCAAATGCACATAGAGATTAAAAGAACCAATGGTATGCTGAAATTCGTTTACTTTATCTAATACCTTAATGGGATATCGAATGTCTCTCACACCCACATGCTGAAGAGGAATCCCTCGGGTATCTGGACTATTTTGAACATCTATCATAATGGATCCCCGCTTCCGCGGGGATGACTGCTTTCATAAAAACTCGCACCGCAGTGATCTGTTTCCCAAATGATTACTTTTTTAACCAGAATGGGATAGGAGGAAAGCTTTTCTTTGAGCTGGTCAAAACAGACGCGCGCAATATTTTCAGCAGAGGGATTAATATCCGTAAATGGAGGAATGGTATTTAAAAGCTGGTGATCAAAAACATCTAAAATTTCTTTGGTTTTATCCTGAACAATCTTAAAATCAACAACCGTTCCAATGCTATCTAGTTTTTGAGAGGAAACGATAATTTCTACCCCCCAATTATGACCGTGAAGGTTCTCACAAATACCTCCACAATCTCTTAATTGATGGGCTGCAGAGAAATGATCTTTAATAATAACATCGTACATAGGCTGACAATGTATATCATCAGCCTATGTGCTTTTCAAGTATGAGACTTTTTATTTTCTAGCTCTACCGTTAGACTTCAGTTTTCGGCCGATTTCATCTACTTTTTTACTCAGTCGATCTAAATCTTCCTTGGTGGGAACATTCAAAAACTCAAACACCTTTTCTTGCGTATCAGCCACTCGTTTTTCGAGTTCATCTTTAGCCTGAAGTGCAAGATGATAGACATTGGTTTTTCTAAAGTTCTTAATCAAATCTGAAGATTCTACTGTTTCACGAACATCTTGAACCAATTTTTCAACTTGTTTTCTGCCTTCAGTTTGAGACTTAAGCCCTTTATTTACCCACTCTTTCACTACTTTTTCAGCCTGACCTTCAAAGTCAGTCAGTGTTTTTTGAGCTTTAGTTACCCTCGAACGAATTAATTTTTGAATAGATTTTACATCTACTTCTAATCGAGACATATTTTACTCCTTTTTTTGACAATCAGCTTTATGCTGATCGATATGGGTATAATTTAACACGCCGCATCATAAAGTCAAGGCCTTTTTATGCACCGCGTTAAAATTGAAGTTCTTTAAGCTTTAGCTGGAGCGACCTATTCCCCTGCCATTCATTCAGCGTCACCCCAAAGAGAATGGATTTCATCTTAAAGGCATCTGCCTGGTATTGAGACATTCCAAATCCAATAGCCTCATACACCTGCTGCTCCCCCTCAAGATACAGTTTTAAATGTTTTTGCCCCACAATATTGGATCGTTGAACTTTAAAAGACTGAGCCATAAATAAAGGTTCTGGGTTCCCCATGCCAAAAGGAGAAAGCTTTTCAATATCATCCAAAAGGGGTTGCCCAATATCGTTAAAATTAAGTTCCATATCTATAAACACTTTGGGGATAAAATCTTCTTTTTTTAAAGTG
Organism: Deltaproteobacteria bacterium GWA2_38_16; assembly: GCA_001797335.1. Classification (GTDB taxonomy): domain Bacteria; phylum Bdellovibrionota; class JACOXK01; order 2-02-FULL-40-11; family 2-02-FULL-40-11; genus 2-02-FULL-38-15-A. The sequence goes on along the minus strand of MGPE01000008.1, from coordinate 46,597 downwards.
CGCGAAACGACAGCTTCAAATTGATCTCTTAACTCAGAAATTTTTTTGGTTTGGATAGAAAATCCTGCAGCCGCTTTATGCCCTCCCACCGTTTCAAACACATCTCCACAGGCTTTCAACGCTTCTACCAAATGAAGTTTTTCAATACTGCGACAAGAGCCTTTTCCCAGCCCGTCTTTTTCGGCAATTAAACAGGTGGGACGATAATATTTTTCTATCAATTTTGAAGCGACAATCCCAATCACCCCCGCATGCCAAGTAGGAGAAGAAAGAACAATCGATTTTCTTTCTTGAAAGTGATTTTTTTCAATAATGGAGATGGCTTGATTTAAAGTTTCTTCTTGTAAAAAACGTCGCTCCTTATTTTCCGAATCTAACTTTTGTGCATATTCCAATGCCTCTATATAATCAGAAGTCGTTAAAAGCTTTACCCCCAGTTCTGCAGAAGAAAGCCGTCCCCCTGCATTGAGGCGGGGAGCTAATTGAAATGCCACCTCATAAGTACCTACTGTTTCTTTAGAAATTGCTGATACTTCTAAAAGGGCTTTAATCCCGGCTCTTTTCTTTTGAGATAATACTTTTAATCCTTCTTTCACCAAGAGATGGTTCGAAGCTCTGAGCGGCACCATATCGGCGATGGTTCCTAAAGCAACCAAATCTAAATAATTTCTAAGATTAGGCTCTTTTTTATTTTCAAAATATCCTTGATCACGAAGTGTAGATCTTAAGGCCATCATCAAGTTAAAAGCCACCCCAACACCCGAAAGAGTGAGATCTGGAAAATCAGAATCTTCCCTTAAAGGATTTAAGACGGCATGAGCATCTGGAAGTTTGGGAGGAATAATGTGATGATCAGAAATGATAAGATCGATACCTAATTCAGAAGCAGCCAGTGCTTCTTTAACATTAGAAATTCCACAGTCTGCTGTAATCACAACTTGGCCACCCTGAGCTTTAATATGTTTTAGGGCTTCGACATGCAACCCATAGCCTTCTTTAATTCGATGAGGAATGTGATAATTAGCTCTCACACCTAATTCTCGGAAAAAATTTATTAAATTAGAAGTTGCCGTCACACCATCCACATCATAATCCCCATAAATAAAAATAGATTCATGATGGTGGATAGCATGAATAAGACGATCCACAGCTTTTTTCATATCTTTCATCAAAAATGGGGATGGAAGATCTGAAAGGTCTCCAGATAAAAATTGAGAGGCATCTGAGAGTTCTTGAATGCCTCGGTTCACCAGCAGCGTTGCTAATATCTTTGAAATTTTAAGTCCTCGGCAAAAAAATGAAATAAGCTCTGGATTAGGTTTATAAATGACCCACTCTTTTTTCATAGAATTTAGTTATGCTTTTTTCTTTTCGGCGCGGTGATACAAGAATAAGAAAATAGGGCTCGCAATAAAAATGGTAGAATAGGTGCCCACAATCACTCCAATAAGCATGGCAAATGCAAAATCGTGAATCACTTCTCCCCCGAAAAAGAAAATAGCCAGAAGTGAAATAAATACCGTTAACGATGTTAAAATTGTTCGACTCATCGTCTCATTAACACTTTTATTTACAATAGCTACAATATCCATCCCAGGATACGTTTTCATGAGTTCTCGGATACGATCAAAGATCACAATCGTGTCATTAATCGAATACCCAATAATGGTTAAAATAGCCGCTAAAATGGTTAAATCAAATTTCTTTCCTAAAACCGCAAACACCCCCAAGGGGATAATGGCATCATGAAGCAGTGCCACTACTCCTCCTGGAGCAAATCGATAATCAAATCGAAGCGCCACATAAATTAAAATTCCAATTAAAGAATAAAATAGGGCCCAGGCTCCTCGTCGTTTGAGATCTGCACCCACGCGAGGTCCCACCATTTCAATTTTTTTAATATTAAAACTTCCTTCTCCTTGAGATTTTGTAAAAGTTTTAGCCACATCATCCTGTAATGATTTTAAATTCCCAGAAGTCTGTTCCAGCCGAATTAAAAATTCTTGAGAACCTGCCACCCCCAAATGCTGAACGGAACTATCTTTAAATCCACTGTCATTTAAAATTTTTCTCACCTCAGCGGAATCAATGGATTTATTAAATTGAATTTGAACTTCTGTCCCTCCCGAAAAATCGATCCCAAATTTTAAGCCCGGTTTAAAAATAGAAATTAAAGATCCTATGACTAAAAAAATAGAAAATGCAATAAACACATTTTTCTTCCCAATAAAATCAAAATTGGCATGTGGATTAAAAATTTCCATTTAAATACTCACTTTCGAAATATTTATTTTATCCAGTAAAAATTCAAAACAAAGCCTTGATATATAGACAGCCGTAAAGACACTACAACAAATTCCAATAGAAAGTGTCACGGCAAATCCTTTAATAGGCCCTGTTCCTTCCGCAAATAAGGCCAAAGCAGTAACAAGGGTTGTCACGTTGGCATCAAAAATCGTTCCCCATGCTTTTTCAAATCCCATCTCAATCGAAGTACGAGGTGTTTTATTAAGTCTAATTTCTTCTCGAATTCGCTCAAAAATTAAAACGTTTGCATCCACCGCCATCCCAACCGTTAAGATCAATCCTGCTAATCCCGGTAACGTAAGGGTAGCCCCAAAAGCCGCCATAATAGATAAAATAAAAGGAAAGTTTAATAAAAGTGCAACGGCTGCTATAATTCCCGATAATTTATAATAAAAAATCATAAAAAGAATAATGGCCAGCGTTCCAATGAGAATCGCTTTTTTCCCTGACTCAATGGAATCTGCCCCGAGAGATGGCCCAACGGTTCTTTCTTCTAAAAGTTCAATGGTCGTCGGTAGAGCTCCCGCTCTTAACACCAATGCCGTATCTTGAGCCTCTTTAAACATTTTATTTACATCATCACCAGCACCTAAAGTAATTTGGCCCTCGCCATTTGGAATTTTACTTTTTATCTGCGGCGCGGAATGAACAATACCATCCAAAACAATCGCTAAAAATCCACCAACATTTTTTTCCGTCAGTTCAGCAAACGGTTTTGTTCCATTGGCATTGAGTTGAAATAACACAAGAGGTTCATTGGTCTGCTGATCCCGCCCTACTCTAGCATCTCTAATATAATCCCCCGTCACATCCGCCTTTTTCTTTAGTAAATAAGGAATCCACGTTACTTTTTGAGTTTGAGGATCTATTTGTCTTTGGAATGCAATTTCATCATCCGCTGGAATTTTTCCCGATATGGCTTCATTGATTTGCGCTAAATACGTTGAAAACTTTGCTCCAGCACCTGCCACATATTGAATATTTTTTTCTTTTTCAATTTGAGCTACTAAAGCTAAAAGTTCTGCCGGACTTTTAGTTGTATCGACTAATTTAAATTCTAATTTTGCGGTTCGGCCAATAATATCTTTCGCACGTTCTGTATCTTGTACACCGGGGAGCTGCACCACAATGCGATCTGTCCCTTCTGATTGAATCGACGGTTCAGAAACCCCTAACTCATCAATACGATTTCGAATGGCTTCAATAGATTGATCAATGGCTCTTTTAATTCGATAATTTTTTTCTTGAGTTGAAAAACCCAAAATCAGTTCATTGGGACCTTGTTTAACAAATTCAAATATTCCATAGCGACTTCTAATTTTTTTCCGAATTTCTTTTACATCTTCTGTATTTGAAAATTGAACTCGAATATCGGCATTTCCCTTTTCTCGGGTTACTTGAATACCAGGGCTTACTTTCAATAAATCTTCTTTAAGATCTTGGGCTAAAAGATCAGCTCCTTCATTTAACACTTTTTGAGGATCAATCCCCATCACAATGTGAAGCCCACCCTGAAGATCTAATCCTAATTTTAATTTTTGATCTGGAAGAATAACTCGAATCCAGGAAGGCAATTTTTGGATATCATAAACAGAACCCACAATTCCTGCTATAGAAAGGAGCACTAAAACACACACAAAGGCAAATTTAGTCCACCACTTTCGACTCATGAAGACGTAGGCCCTTTACTTACACGTGCAATTTGAATACGATCGATTTTAATTTTAACATCGTTATCCACTTCTAACGTTACAACCGTATCGGTGAGTCCATGAATGGTTCCATAAATTCCTGCAGCGGTAACAACCTCATCCCCACGTTTTAAACTTTTTAACAATGATTGATGTTCTTTGGTACGTTTGCTCTGAGGACGAATCAGTAAAAAATAAAATACCAATACCATGAGCACTAATGGCAGAGCCATTTCTAAAAGCCCACCTCCGGGTTGTGTCTTCATTCTATTTCACTCCTTTTACTGTAAAATTCTTTTCGGAAAGTTTCTAATTGTTTTTCTCGAATACTTTGCCGAATTTGTCGCATGAAGTTAACATAAAAAGAAAGATTGTGTAAAGTATTTAATCGCCCCCCCAAGAGCTCTCCTGTCATCTGTAAATGACGCAAATAACTCCTAGAAAAATTCTGACAGGTATAGCAGGTACATTGGGGATCAATAGGCAGTGGGTCATCTTTGTATCGACTGTTAACAATATTAATAGTTCCAAATGAAGTAAAAAGTCCCCCATTTCGCCCATTTTTGGTGGGCATCACACAATCAAACATATCGATTCCTTGATACACACATTCTAAAAGATCTTCCGGTGTCCCCACTCCCATTAAATACCTGGGTTTTTGGTTGGGCATCATCCCAGCTATTTCAGAAACCACCTCCATCATATACTTTTTATCTTCCCCTACGCTTAAGCCTCCCAGTGCATACCCTTTAAAATCCATTGCTTCCATTCTTTCCAAAGATTGTTTTCGTAAAGAAATAAAAACACCTCCTTGAATAATTCCAAAGAGTGTTTGATTCGTTCGGATTTGGGCTTTTTGAGATCTTTTGGCCCATCTTAGAGACAATTCCAAAGAAGTTTGAATTTGTTTTTCTGTCGCTGGGAATGGGGGACATTCATCAAAACACATGATGATGTCTGCTCCTAGGGCTTCTTGTGCTTGGATAGATGTTTCAGGCGTCAATAAAATTTTTTGACCATCGACAGGAGATTGAAAAAGAACCCCCTCTTCTTTCACTGTTGTAAATTGAGATAAACTAAATACTTGGTATCCCCCACTATCGGTTAAAATGGGGCGCTTCCATCCCATAAAGGAGTGAAGCCCTCCCATTTTTTGGATTACCTCTGTTCCAGGTCGAAGCATGAGATGATACGTATTGCTTAAAATAATAGAAGCCCCTATTTCTTCTAAATCACGAGGAGCCATGGTTTTAACGGTAGCTTGTGTTCCTACAGGCATAAAGACTGGAGTTTCAATCTCACCATGAGGCGTTTTTAAAACTCCACATCGTGCCTTACCATCTGTTGAATTTATTTGGAACGCATGCATTCGCTCATCCATTGGAAGTAAGAGGTTGTTGATCCCACAATGGGAAAAGCCACAATTTGGGGAACTTCATAAGGGTGATTTTTTTGAATGGTTTTTACAAGTTTAGAAAATAAAATTTTTCGGGTTTTAATAATGAGTAAAAACTCTTTATCTTGTTTTAATTTTCCCTGCCAAAAATAATGAGATTCCAGATCTGACACAATCTGAACACAAGCTGCCAATTTTTCTTTTACTAAAATCTTAGCTAAGCTTTGAGCTTCTTTTTTAGAACCTATAGTCGATAAAACTGAAATCGCATCCTTTATAGTACTGGGTATAGCTTTTGGCATAGATCACGCGTATATCACCCAGCTTATTTTTGAGCAAGGATCATAAATCTTTTACGAATAAATATTAACTTTTTCCCAGATTCTATTAAATCATTTTTCATCATAGAATCAACATAGTATCGCCATAGCTAAAGAGTTGGTAGTTTTTCTGAATGGCTTCTTCATAGCATCGAAAAATAAAGTCTCGACCCGCAAAAGCAGAGATCATCACTAAAAGCGACGATTTGGGTTGGTGAAAATTGGTTTGAAGAACGTCCACACCTTGAAATTCATACCCAGGATAAATAAATAAATCCGTCCATCTAGATCCAGAAATTATTTTTCCCTCTTGGACTAAAGATTCAAGAGCCCGAACGGTGGTCGTACCAATAGCTACCACTCTTTTTGCTTCGTTTATTTTTTCTGATGATGTTTTTGAAATTTCAACATATTCAGAATGCATTTTATGATCTTGAATTTCATCTACTCGAATAGGAAGAAAAGTCCCCGCTCCTACGTGAAGCGTAAGGGGAGCGATTTCAATTCCTTTTTTCTTGACCCCATTTAAAAGCTCTTCGGTCCAGTGCAATCCAGCAGTGGGAGCCGCTACGGCACCAGAATTTTTGGCAAAAAGAGTTTGATACCGATCACTATCTAAAACTTCATCCGGCCGCTCAATATAAGGAGGCAGAGGAATATGCCCATAGTACTTTAAAAAATCACTAAAAGAAGTTTCGCATTCAAATCTTACAATCATTTGCTCTTTTCCTAAAATCTCTTGAATTGTTGCCACGCTCTTGTTTTGAGAATCTTGAAAAAGAATTTTTTGGCCTTTTTTTAAGACACTATTGTGGAGACAAAACCAGAAATTGGATTCCCCGGTCAAGCCGGGGAATGACTTTTTTACGGGGGGTGACAGTTGATGCAGCAAAAATATTTCTATTTTTCCTCCTGTTTCTTTTTTTCCCAAAAGTCTGGCAGGGAAAACCTTCGTATCGTTTAGAACCAAACAGTCGTTTGGTTCTAAAAAATCGGCAATGTGATCAAAGGTCGTATGATGAAGTTCTTTGGTTTTTCGATGAGCCACAAGAAGCCGTGATTTCCCTCGCTGGACAGACGGGTACTGAGCTACCAGATTAGGCGGGTAGGTAAAATCAAATTCTATTAACTTCAAGACTTCTTCGGTAAAAAATGAGAAATAATGTCAATGGGAATTGGGAAAGCAATCGTAGAGCTCTTCTCCGTTGACATTTCTGCAAGCGTTTGAAGATATCTGAGCTGAAGCGCAATAGGATGCCTTGCAATGACTTCAGCCGCTTCAGAAAGCTTTGTAGACGCTTGAAATTCTGCATCAGCCGAAATGATTTTGGCGCGTTTTTCCCGCTCGGCTTCTGCTTGTTTGGCCATGGCGCGTTGCATTTCTTTGGGCAAATCAATATGTTTTACTTCAACGCTTGAAATCTTAATTCCCCATGCATCCGTACGTTTATCTAAAATTTCTTGAAGTTGAAGATTAATTTTTTCTCTTCTCGATAACAAATCATCTAAATCCATTTCCCCTAAAATCGAGCGAAGTGTTGTTTGAGCCAATTGAGAGGTTGCATAAAAATAATCTTCCACTCCCACAATGGCTTTTCCGGGTTCAAACACTTTAAAATAAACCACGGCATTGACTTTAACAGAAACGTTATCTCTAGTAATAACATCTTGTGGAGGCACATCCATGGTTACCACTCGGAGGGAAATTCTCATCATTTTATCAACCATGGGAATTAAATAAATAAGCCCTGGTCCCTTGGTGGCAATCAACCGACCCAGTCTAAAGACCACTCCTCTTTCATATTCATTCAGAATCCTAAGTCCTGATAAAATAAATGCCCCGACAACAAAAACAATAATACCGGCTGATCCTAATCCAAACATGTTTTCTACCTCCTGTTTAAGATTTCTTTTTTACAGTTAAAACCATCCCATTTACACTCTTTACAATAATTTTGTCATCTTTTTTTAAATTCTCTAAACTCACCGCATTCCAATAATCCCCATCCACCATCACTTTCCCTTCTTTTCCTACTTCAATATCCTGTATCACAATCCCTTCTTTTTCTGAAAATGATTCACTCCCCACGATTGTCTTTCGTCTTAAGGCTTTTACCACATAAACCGCAATAAAAAGCATGATCCCCCCCAGAGACAAAACGGTTGGGATAATAACTCCTAAAGAAATCGTAATATCCGTTCCGCTAGGATCAATAAGAAAAATAGATCCTAAGAGAAGAGACACAATTCCCCCAATCCCTAATACTCCAAAGCTCGGAACAAAAATTTCAACAATTAAAAGAGCAATCCCTAAGAGAATAAGCGCTAATCCTCCATAATTAATGGGTAGCGCCTGGAGACAAATAAAACTTAAAATCAAAGAAATTGCTCCAATGACCCCTGGGAAAATCACTCCCGGATGAGAAAGTTCAATATAAAGCCCCACCATTCCAACCATCATCAAAATATAAGCAATATTGGGGTTACTGAGCGTATCAATAATTTTTTCTTGGGTATTAAATTCAAGAAGAATCAACTCTGCACTTTCGGTATCTAGAGTTTTTGAAGTCTCTTTCAGTTTTACCTGGGTTTTATGAATCTTTTTTAAAAGATCTTGCACAGAGGAAGCTACATATTCAATCACTTTAAGTTTTAAGGCCCCTTCATTATCGATCGACACAGATTTTCGAACAGCCTGAATGGCCCATTTTGTATTGCGATTCCTCGCTTTGGCAATGGATTCCACCCACGCAGAAGTATCATTGGTTATCTTTTCTGCCATGTGGCCTTCAATATCTTGTCCCTGGCCTCCCACCGGATGTGCGGCTCCAATATTAGTTCCCGGAGCCATGGCTGCGATATGAGAGGATAAGGTAATCATCACCCCCGCAGATCCTGCTTGCGCTCCACTCGGAGAAACATAGACAATCACCGGAATTTCAGAATCTAAAATTCGTTGCACAATGGTTCTAGTAGCTGTCAATAACCCACCCGGTGTATCTAATTCTACGAGCAGGACTTGGGCATGAATGGCGGTAGCCTTTTCGATTCCCCGAATAATATAACTTTGGGTTGCGGGATTAATACTGCTTTTAATTTTAAGATGAACCACTTGACTGGCAAAGCTATGTGAGCACAAAAACAAAAAAAACATCATTCCAAAAAATATTTTTCTACACATAGCTACTTCTTATTATCCTCTTTTTTAAAAAATTCCATTACTTTTTTCATGTCTTCCCACACGGCTTTCTTCATGTTTGGATTTCGAAGCAAAAATGCGGGATGATACGTTGGCATGACAGGAGTTTCCTTTAACGAGATCCAGTTCCCTCTTAATGCAGAAATTTTCTTTTCTGTTTTTAAAAGATTTTGTGCTGCCACACTCCCCAGACACACAATAACTTTGGGTTTAATAACAGCAATTTGTCGATGCAAGAATCCTTCGCAGATAGCAACTTCATCGGCTTCCGGCGCACGGTTATTCTGGGGACGGCATTTAACGATATTAGCAATATAGACATCCGATCTTTTTAATTTCATGGCTTCAATAATTTTAGTTAAAAGCTGCCCTGCTCTTCCCACAAAAGGGCGACCCGTAATATCTTCATCATGTCCTGGTCCTTCTCCTATAAACATGAGCTTTGCCTTTGGATTTCCTTCTCCAAAAACAATATGGGTTCGTTCCGCATGGAGTTTACATCGAGTACAATCGCCGATATCAGTACGAATATCTTCTAATGTTTCATGAGCACTATTTTTTTTCATGATATCTTTTTTTACTTTAGGAATATGTTTAATCCCCAACTCTTTATAATAATTTAATCGATGATGAAGTGCTTGCAGGACATCTTTCATCGCGGTACATTCCTTATTAATGATGGTTGTTTTTTTGCTAACATTTTCTTGGATTCTTCTAACCCCCTCACTGGCACTGGCCTGGGGACCTATTACACATCTTTCTTATGGAGTTGAAATCCTCAACAATCTACCCATGCTCATTCACCCTTTGCAAGAACTTTTAAGAACCTTCCCAAATGATTTCCTCTATGGCTGCATCGCGGCAGATATTACGTTAAAAAAAGATGCCGTGGATTACCTTTATAACTGCCACAACTGGGATGTGGGCCTACATATTTTAGAAAAAGCCAAAACTCGAAAACAAAAAGCATTTGCATATGGATATTTAAGTCACTTAGCAGCCGACACGATTTCTCATAACTATTTTGTGCCTTATCATATTACAGCTTCTTTTCCGACAAAAACCTTAAAACATGTGTATTGGGAATTACGGTTTGATGCCACCAGAGACAAAAAATTTTGGAAGATGGCCAAACATTTGGCTAAAACCTATCATAAATCTACCCATGATGAACTGTTAAAAGGACTTTTAAAGAGAACCTTATTTTCTTTTCGAACTAATAAATTTATTTTTAATAGCTTAATGCATCTTGAACATTCCGAATCCTGGAGAAAGCTCGTCTCTTCTGTATCCAAAAAATCGACTTGGAAATTACCTCCTCAGGACATTAAAGAGTTTCACTCTTTAGCGGTAACAGCCATGATTGATTTTTTAAATCATGGGAAAAAATCCAAATTCTATCGAATAGATCCTTCTGGAAAAGCAGCCCTAATGAAAGCCAAAAAACTACGAAAACAGTTAAAGAAAACTCATAAACATCAAACCAAAAAAGAAATTGAGACAAAATTATTCGTCATTAAAGAAAGTTTTAAACGCGCGCTCTTTGCCAATATAGGACACCCCCTGCTATCATCATCAACATGCACAGAAGCTGCCCCATTGAAAAATGCAGAAAAACAAAACCCAATTGAACATCGGGCTCTCTAAAATACTCTATAAAAAAACGAAAAATCCCGTAAAAAATTAAAAATAAGGCTGAAAGCTGTCCTGTTTTTACCCGTTTTCTAAAAAACCACATCAAACAAAAAAGAAAAAAACCTTCAAATAAAGACTCATAGAGCTGTGAAGGATGTCTGGGAAAAGGTCCTCCTTCTGGAAAGATAACTCCCCAATGGCCATCGGTGGCCCGCCCAAATAGTTCCCCATTCATAAAATTCCCAATTCTTCCAAATCCCAATCCAATAGGAGCACAGGTTACAAAGATATCTCCCAGCTTCCAAAAAGGAATTTTATAGCGATAACTAAAGACAAGGCCTGCGATAACAATGCCCAAAAGACCTCCATGAAAAGAAAGTCCTCCTTTCCAAATTTCAACAATTTCTAAAAGATGATGGCGATATAAACTAAAATTATAGACAAAAACATAAAAAATCCTGGCCCCTAAAAATAACCCCACAAATACATAAAAAAGCAAAGAATCGATTTCAAGATAAGAAAGTTTTAAGGTGCCTTCTCGTGAAAATCGACGCATGAGTATATACGAAGCAAAAAATCCAATCACATACATGAGCCCATACCAGCGGATTTGAAATAGGCCCACCTGTAAAAGAGTGGGGTTTATATGATGCGTCAAGATCATGGATGAGGAAGAATTGGTTTTAGATTACCTTTCTCAATAAATACCGATAACCAACATCCGATTTCATAAAGAAAAATAAGCGGAACTGCTAACAGTGTTTGTGTTAATGGATCTGGCGTCGGAGTAATCATGGCTGATACGATAAAAATTACTAAAATAGCCACTCGTCTTTTATGGCGCCAATCTAAAGAACTTAAAAGCCCTATACGTACTAAAACGGCCATCACTAAGGGCAATTCAAATACAAGTCCCGTAATGAACGTCAAAATAACAAAAAAAGATACATATTCTGAAAAACTAATCATGGGAGTAAGCCCCACTTCTTTTCCAAAAAAAGCCAAAAAATGAAGCCCATAAGGAATTAATAAAAAATAAGAAAATAACGATCCACTCACAAATAACAACAAGAAAAAAGGAAGGTAAAGAAATACTAATTTTTTACGCTCTTCGGGGAAAAGGCCTGCCGATATAAACTTTAAAGCATGATAGATAATAAAAGGAAACGAGATGATAAATCCCGCCATTAAACACACTTTAAACTGGGAGATAAAACTATCTTGATATCGAAAAACATAGAGAGAAGAAGCTAGCCCCAGTTTTTTCATGGCATAGCGATGAGGATATCCCACCACTTCCATAAAAAATGTTCGTTGGCTAAACGCTAAAACAATTCCACACCCAAAGAACGCAAGACTCCAGATGAGACGAAGTCTTAATTCTTCCAGATGCTCAAGTAGGGTCATCTGTTTCATTATTTTTTGTCATTCCCGTGAAAACGGGAATCTCTATTCTTTTTTAGGATCTTCTTTTTTATCGCTGGACTCTGAGCTATCTTTTAAACCATCCTTAAATTCTTTCACTCCGCGAGCCAATCCCCTTCCTAGTTCAGGAAGTTTTTTGGTTCCAAAAAGAAGTACAGCAATGGTTCCAATTACCAAAAGCTCTGGTAATCCCAATCCACCGATAAATGCAAGCGTTGCATGTTCCATCGTTTTCCTTTCTACCACTTGTCATTCTGAGGAACAAAGTCCCGAAGAATCTCTTTCTTAAATATAAGATCCTTCGCTTTGCTCAGGATGACTTTAGGGGGTAAAAAACTTATTTTCGAATCTCGTCTTCTATATCACTTTTAATGTCTTGTAAACTGAGCTGGATTTTTCGAACAAATTTCCCAAGACTATAGGCTACTTCTGGAAGCCGACTTCCAAATAACAAAAGCCCCACAATTAAAATCAATATAAATTCTCCCATCCCAATTCCAAACATATATTAGACACCCTACTACACTCCCCCTTATAATTCAATCCTACTCAAAGGCAGTTTTGGAGCGGAGTTTTTTGTGGTAAGTGATGGCAAAACGATGAGCTTCATCACGAAGACGTTGCAACAAATGCAATGCCGGTGAGTTTTCTTTAAAAATAACAGGATTTTTCTGGCCAGGCACATAAACCCTTTCCTGGAGTTTCTCAATGAGTTTTCCCTGGAACGAAGAAATTGTTTTTTCTTTGGCCAATCCAATAACATCTATATTCTCAATTTCTAATTCTTTTAACACTTGAAGGGCAATCGAAAGCTGCCCCCTCCCCCCATCCACCATGAGAAGATCTGGAAACGTATCTTCGTCTTTATTTTTGAAACGTCTCGAAAGTACTTCATTCATCATGGCATAGTCATTGGGCCCTTCCACCGTTTTAATCTTATATCGCCGATAGAAATTTTTATCTGCCTTTCCCTGAATAAATGTTACTCGAGATCCTACGGCATTGGTTCCTTGAATATTGGAAATATCAAAACACTCAATGCGATCAGGTTCATTTTTCAAATGAAGCTTTGTTTTGAGTTCTTCTAAAATAGAAACTTCTTTTTGCACACCCCCGTGTCTCAAATGATCTTTGGCATTTTCATTAGCCATGGCTAAAAGTGCTTTTTTCTCCCCTGATTTTGGAAAAATGAGTTTTACCGCTTTAGAACGTTGTTGAAAAAGAAAATGCTGAAGTATTTTTTGATCTGACAAAGTTACAGGAACAATGATTTCATCTGGAATAAATTCCATTTCATAATATTGCAAGATAAAGGAACTTAAAAAATCTTCTTCAGGTTGAGTAACACGAGAAAAAGAAAATATTTTTTTGCCTAGAAGTCTTCCAGCTCGAATAAAAAGAAGAGCTATTTCTATATCCTCTTCTTTCCTGCACCACCCAATCACATCTTGATCGGTTAATTTTAAACTCACCACCTTTTGCTGCTCTAGCAAATGCTCTATCCCTTGAATACGATCTCTTAATTGAGCCGCTTCTTCATATTTCGTTTGAGAAGAAAGCTCTTTCATCTGATTTCTTAAGGCTTTTAAAAGATCTTTCTTTTTCCCTTTTAAAAAAGAAATAAGATCATCCACTATTTTTCGATAGGCACCTTCTGAGATGATGTTCACACAGGGAGCAGTACAAATCCCAATATCATAACTTAAACAAGGCCGTGTTCGATTTGAAAATTTTGATTCGCTGCAATCACGAATAGGAAATATTTTTGTTAAAAGCTTTAGTGTCTCTCGAATAGAATAGGCAGAAGTATAAGGGCCAAAATAGAGCGCTTTATCTCGTTTGGGTCGCCGAACGACTTCTAACTTGGGCCACTGTTCATGAACGGTAATTCGTAAATAGGGATAGGTTTTATCATCTCTTAAATGAATATTATATCGAGGGTGATATTTTTTAATGAGGGTCCCTTCGAGCATTAAGGCTTCAAGTTCGGTATCAGTTATAATCCAAGAAAGATCTGATACCCGAGACACCATCACAGCCACTTTGGGAGTGTGATCTTTGGTGTAAAAATAAGATTTTAAACGATTTCTTAAGTTCTTGGCTTTTCCAACGTAAATAATTTTTCCACTGGATTCTTTCATGAGATAAACGCCTGGTTTCAGAGGAGATTTTTTAACTTTAAGAAGCAGAGCTTCTTTTTTCACGATAGGTTTTAATATTTTGGTCTGCAAAGGAAATTTCTGCTCCCATTAAAACGATGAGCCACGTTACATAGAGCCACACTAAAAAAATGGGCAGCGCGGCCAATGATCCATAAATGGTACTATAGGTATCTGCCTTAGCAACATAAATTGTGTATGCGTATTTTGCAAATTGCCAGCCGGACCCTGCCAAAACCCCTCCCAAAAAAGCCGATCGAAATCGCACATGGGTATTGGGAATAAAGGCATAGAGCATCGTAAAGAGTATCCAGGTTAAAAGAGTGGGCAATACTTTTAAAAACATTTGAATCGGATACGAATAGGCATGCAGAGAACTGGTCACCCCTACTGAAAAAGCCATAAAAAGTGGCCCAATCGTCATCAACGTCCAGTAAGCATTAAAGCGGTGAATCAAGGCTCTAGGTTTTTCAACTCCCCAAATATCATTAAAAGCTCCTTCAATAGTAGACAATAATCCAAAAACGGTAAGCAGTAGTAACGCAAAGCTAACCAGTCCTAAAGTGCCCGCATGAAGTTTTTCTGTAAACGTTAATAAATATTTTTGAACAATCTCCCCGGATCCCGTAGATAAATTATTTAAAATAAAGGGGCGAATTTGTGCTTCAATTTTGGACATTCCCCCAAAGGCTTTAAAGAAAGAAAGCATCACAGCAATAACCGGGACAATGGAAAGAAGCGTCGTATAGGCCAAGGCTGTGGCCCGAATAGTAAGTTTATTTTTGGTCATCCCATGAATAAACAAATAAATAAGTCTGGCGATCCAAATGAGGGGTTCTTGCCACAGAGGATGCTTTTCTTCCCAAATAGAATTTTCAAAAAAATAATAAATTTTTTCCATCATTCTCTCTTATCGGCACATCTCTTAAAGATATTAAATCTGCTTGCATCGAAATTTTATTGTGTGGTAGTCCTCCCAAAGGAGGAATGTGTATGAAAAAAATAATGTTTTTGATGATGTCTTTATCTTTTATACCGTTTCATTCTTTTGCTCAAAAAGTAGAGGGAAAAGACGTATTTAATACCAAATGCGCTGCCTGCCATAGCTATGGGCAAGGAGATCGAATTGGTCCAGATTTAAAAGGAATCACTCAACGCAGAAAAGCAGACTGGATAAAAAAAATGATTAAAAGCCCCGATACCATGCTCAAATCAGATGCCACAGCCAAAGAACTTCTTAAAAAATATAATAATATCCCCATGACCAATCTGGGTTTAAAAGATGCTGAAGTTAACGCTGTAATGAGCTACCTCAAAGACGAAGACGCAAAGAAATAATTACTTTAACGCGATAAAACTAAATTGGCGGTGGGTCGTTTCGGGTTCTTTTCTGTAAGAATAAAATAAGTCTGGGCGACAGGCCGTACACAACGAAGACCGCCAAATATTTTTTTCCAAAACACCCGCTTCTATTAATTGATATTGATTCATCTCCGAAAGACTAAAGAACCAATGGTCTTTTTTCCCTGGAATAGGCGTAAAAAAAATTTTTACTAAAAAACCGTCGTACACTTTTTGATCTACTTCATAGCAGCATTTCTGAATAGAAGGCCCAATGGCCACCCTCACTTCTTTTGTATCACATCCTCTTTTGTGTACTAAGGCTTGAACAGTCGCATGAGCCACATTTTGGGCAGTCCCTCGCCAACCCGCATGACTGGCAGCAACCACTTTTTTTATAGGATCACAAAAAAGCAGGGGCACACAGTCGGCTGTGGCAATGGTTAAAGCCACACGAGGCAGAGAAGTAATAATAATATCTGCTTCTTCTGTTTGATGCTGGTCCAACTTCTTTATATCTTCAATGCTCACTACATTGCTTCCATGCACTTGCTTTACTCTACACAGTTTAAAAATATGATGTTGGGAAAGTTCATGACTCGTTAATTTGGTTAAAAAGCCATGATCAATACCCAAAATTGTTTTTAAAATTTCACTGTGAATCATCTAATATCTCTAAAATATGTTTAAAATAATCTGGGATAGGGGCTTCGAAAGATAAAATTTCGTGCGTCTTGGGATGTGTGAATGCAATCGTTTTGGCATGAAGGAGTAAATAAGGAAGTTGTTCAATGGCGTGTTTTAACTTCTGATCCACAATATGCTTCACCCGATTTTTTCCTCCATAGGTTTCATCTCCAAGAACGGGATGTCCTCCCTCAGAAAAATGTACTCGAATTTGATGTGTTCGACCCGTCGCCAAAGTTGCTTTCATAAGACTCACCTGGTCATACGCTTTTAACACTTCCCATACTGTTAGCGCAGATTTTCCTCGTTTTGATTGTGAAGACATTTTTTTTCGTTGCGTTGGATGCCTCCCAATCGGGCTATCAAAACTTCCATGCGGCGTTTCCATCCGTCCATACACCAATGTTTCATAATGCCGCCTGATAGTTCTTTCTTTAAATTGATCGCTTAACGATAGATGCGCTTGATCGGTTTTGGCCACCACCATGAGTCCAGAAGTATCTCGATCCAGTCGATGCACAATCCCCGGCCGCAATACCCCCCCAATTCCAGCCCCAATACTCGAAAGATGTTTACAATGATGAAGAAGGGCATTCACCAATGTTCCCTCTTTATTCCCTGCTCCCGGATGCACCACCATTCCCGCTGCTTTATTAATGACAATCAAATCTTCATCTTCATAATAAACATGAAGAGGAAGATCCTGTGCCACCATCACACTTTCCGTGGGCGCAGGAATTTCAACGGTAATGGTATCCTTTTCTTTGATCAGATAGCTGGATTTAGAGGGAAAACCGTTAACGCGCACTTTTTCTCCCTGTATGAGTCGTTGAATTTGTGCGCGACTCGGAAGATATCCCTTGGATAAGAGATACGCATCCAAACGTTGTCCAGCCTCTTCTTGGGTCACTTTTAAAAACTCAGTTCTCACGTTCCAGAAGAAGTACTAGAATCCTCCAGAAATCACAAGTGCATATGGTTGAGCACCATTTTTCCCTTTGGGAATATTATACCCCACCACTCGAACAATATATTCACCTTTGGTTGGTTTTAAAATGTCAATTCCTTCCACATTGTTCGTTCGATCTGGAGTTGTTTCTCCATTGGCAAAATATTTTCTACCACTGCTGCTAATGAC
This sequence comes from Deltaproteobacteria bacterium GWA2_38_16, assembly GCA_001797335.1. GTDB lineage: Bacteria > Bdellovibrionota > JACOXK01 > 2-02-FULL-40-11 > 2-02-FULL-40-11 > 2-02-FULL-38-15-A. The sequence continues at coordinate 29,299 of MGPE01000008.1, read as the reverse complement.
CTGGAGATCCAAATCATTTACCAATGATTTAGCCGCAGAAGTCGTTGCCGGATAGTCTGTATAAACCAATGTTGCCCTCAAGGGTTTGGTAAGATCAGTTACGGCTACACGATATTCTTTGGTAATCCCCTTTTTAACACCCATGGCATCATCCCAATATTGGATAGATCTGGTTCCTTGCGATACGGCTTCTCCAATATTGACTCTTCCCCACCCTTCATGAGCATTAGGTCTTGGGGTTGGAATTTCAAGGACAGAAGAAAACCCAAATTGACCGGGATAAATATCATCCGCACTGTTAATGAGTGTTGCTTTAATCAACGCTGCCGAAGGAGATGTAAGCCCCACTTGATCTGTATAAAACTGACGAACCAATGTTGCTGCTCCTGCTGTAAGAGGAGTGGCCATACTGGTCCCTCCAGACCATACATAATCTGGGCTAAATTCTCCCCAGAGAGTTTCTGCCTTGGGATGATGAGATCTAGCGGATAATACATTGGTTCCGGGAGCCACCACATCGGGTTTGATACGACCATCAGAGGTAGGACCTCTGGAACTAAAGGCAGCAATGCCATTGGGATTATCTGATGGTAAATCACTGGCAATGGGTTCAGCACCCCAAATTTCTTCTCCGCCTTTTAATTTCCCCCATGCTTTTTGAATGCCCCCTTCTAAAACATAGTTTTCAGAAGCACCCACGGTAATACAGTTTTTCGCTACCGCCGGAGAAAGCAAAGAAGAAAGATCAATCACTCCATCTTTATCGTTATCAATCCCATCATTTCCTCCTGCAACCGTTATGACCATATCTGGGTGATTCCATACGAATTGATCCAAACTTCTGGCCAGTTGATCATAGCTCGCTACGGGATGCCCCCAGCTATTGGAATGAACACGAACCCCATCATCATACACAGGTTCAAACAAATCATTCAAATCTGATGGAATATTTAAATCTCCAAAAGGCCCTAAGAGTCCTTGAACAACCGCCTTGGCATCATAGGCAACTCCTCGGACAATCCCTCTGGAATAGGCTCCACTGCCTAAAATAGATCCCATCACATGGGTTCCATGCCCCATTTCATCTGCCCAACTATCAGCCCAAAGGCCAAGAGAATATCCTTTAATTACTTTATTTTGGAAATCTAAGCTCATCTGACCATTCACATTTCCTAAATCAAGCCCCGTATCTGCCATTCCCACAATTTGTCCATTTCCAGAAATTCCGGCTTCATAAGCAACGTCAGCCTGAATGGCGCGACTGCCACTTTCAAACCCAGTCAGTTTTTCATAAGGATCTACTTCTCCAGGTTCTTCTGAATCATCCATATTTAATAGCTTTGGTTTTTTCGCTTCTTCAATCCATTCCACTCCCTCCACCAAAGAAAGTTTTTCAATCGCTTTTCGAATGACAGATGCTTTAATAACTTCTTTTCTTTCATAAAGAATGGTTCCACCCACTTCTTCAACAATAGAACGAACAGCATCCGACGTTTCTCCTGAAAAGAGTCGGATATGAAGATCTATTTTTTGATTCTCACTGGCCGCTTCATTTTTCAAAAGTTTTGGATCAATCTTTAACGTAGGCTCATATTCTCCAATCCACTTAACAGATTTCACGGTATAAAAAAGAGGAATTTGTTTTTCTTGAGCACGCGCGATGAAGGCATTATTGGGAACATAACTTAATAACTCTCCCCCTATTTTTTGAATATCTTTTTTAGATTGCTCTTCTATCGTAGAGCCTTTGAATTGAATAACTACATATACTTTTTTTGTAGATAGAGGAGAAAAAGAAGCTCGAGATTTTGGAGATTCTTTAGAGGTATCGATGACCTTACCTTTAAAGAGGAGGAGACCTTCATTATTTGCTAAAACTACGATCTGTACTGCTATTACTACAACTGCCACAACAAGGATCTTTACTGCTAAGAGTTTCTTAACCATAGCTTACTCCTTTGGCAAAGTTGAAAAAGCAAACTACATTAATTTTTTAATTCGTAATTTTAAAGCTCAATACCTCCTGAAATAACCAAGGCAAAGGGCTGTTTTCCAGAGTTTTCTTGCCCAACTGGGACGGAAACCCCTCGAACACGTACCGTATAGGTACCTGCCCTTACCGTATCTAAATCTATATTTTCAACGTTATTTAATCTATCCGCTTCGGATAACCCATTAGGGAAAAATACTTTTCCAGATGCGTCTTGAATAGTCACATCTAAATCATTGACCAAGGCTCGTACCACAGAAGGACTGGAAGGATAATCACTATAGACCAGTGTCACTCTCAAGGCTTCTTGAGGATGCGTCACTTTTAAAGAATAGGTTCTCTCTTCTCCTTCTCCTACTCCTTGGGTATCATCAATCGATCTTCTCACCCGTGGGAGAGAAGGAAGCAGCGAAGCTCCCAAATCTACACGGCCAAATCCCTCTTGCATATTAGGTCTTGTGGTTTCAATTTCTTTAAAATTTTGAAATTGTCCTGGAAAAAGATCTTGGGCTCCATTAATGAGCGTTGCCTTTACTAAGGCAGAACTTATGAAATTTCTCTTTTCAACTTGTTCATAATACTGTCTCACCAAGGCTACTGCTCCAGCTACGAGAGGGGTCGACATGCTGGTTCCCCCCATAAATATATAGTTGTCGTTAAACGTTCCCCAAGATTCATTTTCATCCACTTCATCTGCCTTTGATTTTAAAGAAAGATTATTGGTCCCAGGTGCAACAATATCGGGTTTAATTCTGCCATCTTCCGTTGGCCCACGGCTACTAAAGGCTGCAATCCCATTTAAACTATCTGAGGGAAGATCACTGGCAATGGGCTCCCCTCCCCAAATACTGGCAGGAGAATCAGATCCTGTGGTTCCTAAAATACTCCACGGCGCTTGAATTCCTCCGCGAAGCATAAAATTTTCAGAAGCTCCCACAGAAATACAGTTTTTAGCCGTAGAAGGAACCGCAATAGATGCGGGATCAATAAGGCCATCACCATCTAAATCCATACCACTATTCCCGGCCGCAAATACGGGGACAAAATCTGGATGATTCCATACAAATTCATCCACTAAAGAAGATTGCACATCATACTGCCCCGCTCCCGTATCATATTGCCAACTGTTGGAATGCACCCGAGCACCATCGTTATACGAAATTTCAAATAATTTATCGACGGCTGTGGGTAATACCATTCCCTTTTCCACTTTTCCACGCTGAGAAATCCATCGGAAGACAGATTGAAAAATGAGTCTAGCCTCATAAGCAACTCCCCGAACCGCCCCTTGCGATAAAGCCCCATTTCCCAAAGCCAGTCCTGCTACATGGGTCCCATGCCCTACGGGATCATCCCATTGTCCAACAGAAGGACGTCCCAAAGAATAGGTTTTATCTACTCGCCCAGCTAAATCCCTAGGTAAAGAATCAAGCCTTCCGCGATCTAGTCCGGTATCGGTAATCGCAATTTTTTCAGATTGTCCTCGAATTCCTGCTGAATACAAAGCATCGGCATTAAGCACCTTACTGCCAGTTGCATACCCATCGAATTGATCAAAATCATTTCTGCGTTGAACTTCCACTTGCCCTACATTTTCTACCTTTATAATTCCTAATTTGGGTTCTTTGGCTTTTTGAATCCACTCCACTCCTTCCACTGCCGCAATTTTAGAAAGCACAGATCCAGGGGCTTGAGCCTTCATGAGTGTTCGAGAAGTTTCAAGAACTTGAATGGGAAGAGCCAACACTTCTTTTTGAACCCGTTCACTGTCCTCATCAGAAAAAAGGTGAATATTTAAAGTAACCTGAGAATCTTTGGATAAATTTAACAGCGTTTTTTCAACTTTAAGATAAGAGCCATAATGAGAATACCATTGCAGATGATTTAAACGCTCTAAATCTAAGGCTGTTCCTTTTAATTTAATAATAAATCCATTATCTGGAACATATCGTTTTACATCTGAAATTTTTTGGAGTTGTTTTCTAAAAGCTGAACCTGAAATTCCTTCAAACTGAACAATATAATAAGAGGAAGATTTAGCCGGACGAATCGTCGCCTCAAGCGTTTCATGAGATGCCCAATCTTGGGCCAGTGCAGAAATTTTCTCAGTTTCGATAATAGAATTCTTAAAATAGAGATTGCCGCTAGATGCACTAAAGCCATGGTTTACAATAACTACGTTTATTAAAAGAACACTGAATATTGCCCCGAACAACACATTCAATTTCATAGCCGACTTCATAACGATACCTCCTAAAAAATCCTTATTATATTGTTAAAAGGTTAAATAAATGCCTTTGCTTATCTCGAGCGGGGCTACCTCCTTCTTATTTAAATTGTTTGGATTGTTAAATTTTAGAAAACTTCTAACCACGATAGGCCAACCATATCAAATTAATCCACCGCGTCAAGGTATTTTTTACAATTTTAGTTCTTATTTTTGAAAATATTGTTATCGACTGATAACACCCTATTGACTTTAGGGGCATTCCACTATAAATAAAGGATCCTAAAATGCACAAACGTAGTTTATTGCTTTTATTCCTTTTCACCCTTTTCCCTCTTTTCCTAAACGCTCAATCAAAACCTAAAAATCAGGTAAATATTTTTCTAGATGAAATTGAAAAACTTGAGCAATACGAAAATCCATTTAAATCAGAAGAAGAGGAACTCACAGAAGAAGAAATGTTTGAAACCATCCAACAAGAATTTAAAATCCAATGGCATCAACCCTTACATTATGCTGGATCCATCCATTATCGCCTTTATGAAGACCCCATCTTAAAACTTTTTGCCAAAGCCTATTATCAATTTCCCGAATCCTCCAGGCACATAATTCAAGAAAAATGGCCTACGATTCAATTTGAAGAACTCCGAGGTTTTTGGGTAGATATGATCCCTCTGTTTCGAGGCTCTAGCTTTTCTTTTCATAAAAATACAATTGTCATCACCTATGATAGCTTACGACTCCCAAAATCAGAAGATGAAATCCATCGTTTTCTAGAAGAAAAATTATTAAAAGAAAATCCAAAACTTAATGAAAAAAATGAGGAACACACAGAGTCAAAAATAAATCTTTTATTTTCATATCTTAAGATGCCCACTTCAGAAGAAGGCTCCTTAGAGCTCCCCTTTATCTTATTTGAACGAACTTTAAAAGTTTTATATGGTTCACGCAGTGAATCTTTTGAATCCTGGGAAGCAGGACATCCTCAAACTCAGGTCGTTTTAGAAAATGCACAAACACCAGGGAGCATTAAACCCAAAAATTTTACTCAAAAAGTAGTCATCGCCTTTTCTAATCCTAAAGGCGCTCTTCAAGGCGTTCTCTTAACCCGAGACTATTTTTTAAGAACTCCCATCAGCGAATATCACATGACACTTCTTTTTAAAGATAAAGAAAATGACTTTGAAGGAAATCTCTATTTTGTCGTTCAATCTAATACCAAACAAATCTTGCAAATGTGTCTGAATAGTCGCCAGTGTTTTGGAAAAAAAGCTGTTATTGCCCCCAAAAAAGAAGATCCTCTTTCCACACATGCCCAAAAACCTGCTTTTGAACCGGATGGCCCCAAATGGGTCACCACTGCTTTTGATGAAATCATGAAAGAACATTGGGCAGGCACCTTAACTTCTCAGTGCGCTGTCGTCGTGGATAGCGGGATTGATTATAATCATCCGTTAATTCGAAGTCATTTGCCCTATACCTTGGATTCTTCCGACCCATTACCCGTCACCACGCCAGAGTCTCTAGCCCCCAAAGCTTTCACTTTTACTTTAGAACAATTTAGGCAAGCCCTTCTTGAAAAAGGACTGTTTACCTTTAATTCCTCTCAACCCTTCTCACCCAAAGAAACCAAAAAAGAAGAATGGGGGCTTGATCTTGCTTTTGGAGGACGCCTTCCCTACGACATGGATAAAAAAGGAGATATTGAAGGACATGGAACTTTAGTATCCAGTATTTTATTTTCAGGCACTCAACATCTTTTTATCAAAGCCGTTAAGATTCCTCTCGATATTGCCTACAACAATGAAAAACTGATCGCTGTCCATAGTCGATGGGGAGAATTTATTCAAGCCAGCGGATGTAGAATTGCTAATTTTAGCTGGGGAGCCAATGGCATGATTTTGAGTGAGTCCAAAGCCATTATTGATAATATTTTAAGAAATCCTAATACGCTCTTCTTTGAAGCGGCCGGTAATGGCTATTCAGCTTTTGGTTTATTATGGATAGGCCGAAATGACTCCAAAGACCATCCTCATTATCCTTCTGGAATTGCTATCCCCAATACCGTTTCGGTAGGCTCTATTGATGTGGATAGTGATACAACCAGTTCTTTTTCCCCTGAAGATAAACATTTAATTGATCTTCAAGCCTATGGCAGTGGACTCATTGGTGCTAAAGCAGGAAAACATGAGGGAGAAGAAGCGTTTGAAAAATGGGGAGTTTCGGGGACTTCTTTTAGTTCACCCTGGGCGGCCAATGTGGCTGCCAAAGTTTTGATGATTGCTCCTCAGTTACTAACAGGAGAAGTAAAAGATATTCTTCTTTCTTCTATCGATAACGATAAAATTCTTGATCCAAAATCCGCATTGATTGCAGCCTGCAAAACCCAACCCGTAGACCAAAAAGGTTGTATCGAGGCGATTGAATCTACTTCCATCGAAGTATTGGGAGGTCCCCTGGATTCCTATGAATATTTTACAGAGGATGAGGTAGGAGTAATAGCCCAATCCCAAGGTGCATATACAGATTTCTCTTTGGCTTTTTATAACTATTTAAGTAATCCTCTGAATGAAGAACATAAGACAAAATTTACAACACTTTTTTTAAAATTAAGACCTACCATTCGTGAAAATTTTTTAAATGGCATCCTTAAAAACTGGGATTCTTCTCCTCCTTTATCAAAGGCTATCCAACATAGGAATATTGAACTGATAAAATTCCTACTCGAAAATGGAGCCAATCCTAATCTTCCAGAGATAATTATAGGCGAAAAGAAAGATAATCCTTGCTATGAGAGACCCTTAGCTTATTTGGTAACCTATTCAAATTCTTTTTCCAGCAAGGAAGAAACCATTCTGGATTTATTATTTCAACATGGAGCCAGTGGTAATTTTAAAGGCTGTGCCCTCCTTTGTAAGGCCATTGATGACCACTTGCCCGCTAAAATTATTCTAAAACTGATTCAAACAGGAGCCGATGTGAATGAACCTCACGAATATTTACAACGCTTCCCTCTAGATGCCATTAATTGGGAGTGGGATCATTATTCAGATCCCGATCGACAAAAAATTGCTTCTTGCATTGAAAGCCGAGGCGGTACGTATAAAAGAGGCTGGGTAGATCGCCTAGATTGGCTCTTTCATTCTTACGGCACCTTCCAAAACCCTTGTGAATAGTGTATTAATTTCTAAACCACGCCTGTATGGGGGTGATGTTTTTATCGGCGATGGCTTGGACTTTTGGATTTTCTTCTAAATCGTGAATAGAAAAAAGACCTTTGGGAATTTCTAAAGCAATTTCAGGTTTACTTTTATCCACGGCTTTTTGGGTTTCAGATTCTACAATTTCTACAAGTGCCATAGCATCCGTAGGGCCATGAGGGAAATTTCCCCTACTAAATCCTTCAAACCATAAAAATAAAGATCCTAACCACGTCCCATTTTTAATTTGAGTAATTCCCCATCGATTAAATTTAAAAAGCCAAGGGAATTGATTGGGCTCAATAACCATCGTATAAAATAAACGTCTGACCTTTCGGGTAATAATCTCGCTTGTTACATTTTCTAAAAAATAATCATTATCAAAAACTCCCACATATTTTACCCGAGAATCCACCATATAATCCGTGGGAGTTAAAAGAGATTTCATGGATAACCCAAGTACATTTAAATTGAGAAAGACATGTTGAGAATAACCACTTTTCGTAGAGATGGGCTCTACACCTATACGCTTATAGACACACGATCCCACCCCTGCACAGGAAAGATAACGATCACTCTCTTCTAAATTATAAAAATCATAGGCATTCGTTTCATGAATCAGCTTATAGGACTCTTCATTTATCTTAGGTTCCCATCCTTTTGGAACAGAGTGAAACCGAAAAACTTCGGTATAAGTGGTAAATTGGCGAGATAAAAAAATACTTAAAGGGACAGCTCTCACTCCATGTTCATGAATTTCAATCGCAGAAGGAAAACGTTTTCCATTTTCTTCCAGAATGGCAAATAAGGCATAATGAGAATAATATCCTCTGGGATCACTCGCCACGGTATATACGGAATCTCCTGGGGTATGTAAATTGGCAAGAAGCATGTCTCCTGGTTTTAAAAAAACTCCTCGAAACATCACGCCCTCATCCTTAAAATCATACTCTGAAAACTCTGAAATTTGAGCCCATTTTTTAAACGGCCATTTGGAAGGTTTAATAGGAATCATTTTAAGTTTACGCATGGGTTCTTGAAGCTTTATCAATCCCAACCCTTTTCGCCACTGTTGCAGTTGATATTTAAGTTCAATCAAATCTTCGAGAGCAGGAATGTTTCTTTGGATGTGAGAAAAAGCCTGATTTATTTTTTCAACATCCTCTTTATATCGCGTTGCAAGAGACTTTTCGATCAAGAGAGATAATTCCCTACAATCTTTTTGCTTAAAAGAATAGCCCCAGCAAAGATTTAAAGAAGAATTAAAAAATAAAATACAAAAAATAATGAATAGACGCATACGAGAATAGAACAGCGAATGAATTATGTTCCCATTTCCCAGGAATTTAGATATTTTTCTTGAGCAGCCGTTAAGGTATCAATGTGAACGCCCATGGATTCTAACTTAAGTTTTGCAATATTTTGATCAATGGCTTCCGGAACACGATACACTTTCTTTTCTAACTTTTGACGATTGGAAATTAAATATTCTACTGATAACGATTGATTGGCAAAACTCATATCCATCACACTGGCCGGATGCCCTTCCGCCGCACTCAGGTTCACCAAACGTCCTTCAGCCAATACATAGATTTTTTTGCCATTCGAGAGCGTAAATTCTTCAATAAAATCTCGAAGCTGCCTTTTGTTCTTAGACATTTTTGCAAGTACTTCTAAATCTAATTCCACATTAAAGTGCCCAGAGTTAGAGACAATGGCTCCATCTTTCATCTGTTCAAAATGCTCTTTTCGGATCACACTGACATCCCCTGTAACCGTACAAAAAACATCGCCAATCACTGCGGCTTCACTCATGGGGAGTACTTGAAATCCATCCATTACGGCTTCTAATGCTGCTAAGGGGCTTATTTCTGTCACAACCACTCTGGCTCCCATACCCCGAGCCCTCATAGCCAAACCTTTTCCACACCATCCATATCCACACACCACAAATACAGATCCTGCCATGAGTTTATTCGTCGCTCGGATAATCCCATCTAGGGTACTTTGGCCTGTCCCATAACGGTTATCAAAAAAATGTTTCGTATAGGCATCGTTCACGGCAATAATAGGATATTGCAGTACATTTTTATCTGCCATACTTTTTAAGCGAATAACTCCGGTTGTGGTTTCTTCTGTCCCTCCAATAATATCCTTAATGAAGTTTATTTTTTGAGTATGGAGTACCGATACTAAATCTGCCCCATCATCCATTGTAACGGATGGCTTTACTTCCAAGGTTGAATGAATGTGGTTGTAGTAAGTATCTTTGTCTTCCCCTTTAATAGCAAAAACAGAAATCTCATCATGCTTGGCTAAAGACGCAGCCACATCATCTTGCGTGCTCAAGGGATTAGAAGCACATAGATATACTTCGGCTCCCCCTGTTTTCAAGGTTCGCATGAGATTAGCCGTTTCTGCCGTGACATGAAGACACGCAGCTATTCTGATTCCGGAAAGAGGTCTTTTGGTTGAAAAAGTTTTTCGAATAGATCGAAGTACCGGCATATCTTTTTCAGCCCAATCAATTTTTTGTTTCCCACGATCGGCCAGTGCTAGATCTTTAACATCAGATTTCATCGGCTTTAACCCACTAGCCTTTGCAGGTCTTTTACTTTGTCTGTTTTTTCCCATGTAAATTCAGGCTCCAATCTCCCAAAATGGCCAAAAGAAGCTGTTTTCTTATAGATTGGCCGCAGTAAATCTAGTGTTCGAATAATCCCCTTGGGTTTTAAATCAAAAATTTCTCTAACGGCATCTTCTAATTTTGCTAAAGAAACTTTTGCAGTACCATAATCGTCGATATGAATGGATACAGGATCGGCTACCCCAATGGCATAGGCCAATTGAATCAAACATCTATTTGCCAAACCACTAGCCACAATATTTTTAGCAATATAACGTGCCATATAACATGCCGAACGGTCTACTTTAGAGGGATCTTTTCCAGAAAAAGCACCTCCGCCATGTCCACCATGTCCACCATAGGTATCTACAATAATTTTTCTCCCGGTAAGCCCTGTATCCCCTTTCGGTCCTCCCACGACGAATCGGCCGGTGGGATTTACAAAAAACTTTGTTTTAGAATCTAAATATTCAGAAGGGATGGTTTTTTTCACCACTTCTTCAAGAATCCCTTCTTTTAAAACCTCATATTTTACATCTGGGGAATGTTGAGAAGAAACCACGACCGTATCAATGCGACAAGGTTTGCCATCTTGATATTCCACAGTCACTTGAGATTTTCCATCGGGTCTTAAAAAAGGAAGTTTTCCATTTCGACGCTTATCACTTAACGCTTTTACCAAGCGATGGGCATAGAGAATCGACATCGGCATTTGAACATCGGTTTCATCGCACGCATAACCAAACATGAGCCCTTGATCCCCGGCGCCTTGTTCTTTATAAAGCCCTTCACCTTCCGTCACTCCTTGAGAAATATCGGGAGATTGTTTCCCTACAGATGTCACCACTGAACACGTTTCCCAATCAAATCCCATGTCACTACCCGCATAGCCCACTTCTTTAATAGTTTGTCTCACCACATCTGGAATATTAATAAAAGCTTTAGAGGTAATTTCCCCGGCTACCATGACCACTCCGGTAGCAGCTAAGGTTTCACAAGCCACTCGTGAAGATTTATCTTGGGCCAAATAGGCATCTAATACGGCATCTGAAATTTGATCGCATAGTTTATCCGGATGGCCTTCGGTTACGGATTCTGAAGTAAATAATACGCGTCGTTTTGACATAATTTCTCCTCTCTTTTTTACAATAATCTAAGAAAGCTAACTTTAGGAGATATTGATGTCAAGAAAAAATCTTACTTCCCTATATCGCGGTGTTTAACTTCTAGGGAAAAATTCTTTTTGGAGAGATACTCTTGAATTTTATTGGTAATCACCACAGATCGATGACGCCCACCGGTACATCCAATAGCAACGGTTAAGTAAGACTTATCTTCTTTCTTATAGAGCGGGATCACATAATCTAATAAATTATAAAATTTTTGTAAAAATTCCTGGGCTTCTTGATGAGATAAAATATACTCCACTACCAGAGGATCTTCCCCCGTTAATTCTTTTAGCCGATCCACAAAAAAAGGATTAGGGAGACAGCGAACATCCATCACAATATCGGCATCTGACGGAATCCCATAATTATATCCAAAGGAGTAGAGCAAAATCTGCATGGGTTGATCTGTATCTACCTTCTTAAATGTTTTATGAATAAAGGATCTTAATTGATGAATATTAAGGTCCGACGTATCAATAACAATATCGGCTATCTTTTTAATAGGTAAAAAAAGTTTCTTTTCTTCTTGAATAGCTTCCGTAATAGAAAGTTTCCCAGGCCAGGGATGCTTTCGGCGTGTGGCTTGAAATCGCTTCAATACGACCTCTTCTGTCGCCTCCATAAAGACGATTTCTATTTGATGCCCTTGGTCTTTTAGCTTTTTGACGTCAGAAAAATGCGTGTCCCTCACATCTCCCGATCGCACATCCATCATCATGGCCACTTTAGAAATTCCTTCTTGAGAACTTTTAGAAAGTTCTAAGAATTTTGGAAGTAGCGCAAAGGGAAGATTGTCCATGCAAAAAAAACCAATATCTTCTAGCGCTTTCAGTGCTGTACTTTTTCCAGATCCGGATATGCCGGTAATAATGACAATTCGCATTTACGCGACTTTTTTCCTCCGACTGCGGTTTCGGGTTCTTTCAATCGATAGATGTTGTTCATCTTGGATAGAATTGGCCTCTTCCAGCAGTGCTTCTGGCGTTTTAAAATAATTTTTATGATTTTTCATTTTTTCTTTATGCCGCTTAAGCTGCTGCTCCAAATTGTGCATGGCCTGATCAATGGATGAATACATATCATTGGTTGTTCCCTGAGCCTTAAAAATTTTATTTTTTTCAAAAAGTACGGTATCCACCTTATGCACAAACCGATCCACTGAAAAAACAATATTTAACTTCACTGGATCAATTAAATATTTTTTAAGTTTTTCTGCTTTTTCCTCCGTATACGTTTTTAAACCATCGGTTGCTTCCAAATGTCTAAAGGTAAGATGAATTTCCATACATGCCTCCTTATGATTAAAAATATTTCTTCCGTTTAGACGACGGAAGAATATTTAACATTTCTCGATATTTTGCGACAGTTCTTCTAGCAATAGTAATGTTTTGCGCTTGTAACATCTCTACGATTTGCTGATCTGAAAGAGGATGTTTTACATCCTCTGCTTCAACCATCTTTTTAATTTTATCTTTCACCGTTTCACTGGCTACATCTGAGTCGCCCCCTCTTCCAATGCTGCTATTAAAAAAGAATTTGAGTTCAAAAATGCCTTGAGGAGTATGTACATATTTATTGGTTGTTACACGGCTCACCGTTGATTCATGCATGCCAATATCTGATGCTACATCTTTTAACACCATGGGTCTTAAATGGTCTAACCCTTTATCCAAAAATGCGGTTTGATGTTTCACAATACTTTCTGTCACTTTATAAATGGTTCTTTGTCGTTGATGAATCGATCGGATAAGCCACACAGCAGATCTCAGCTTATCTTGAATATACTCTTTGGTAAGCGATGAAGCTTCTTTCCCCTGCAATGCATTTTTATAAAAGTTACTAATTTTAAGTCTGGGGAGACCATCTTCATTTAAAGAAATCACATACAGACCATTCATCTTGTACACATACACATCGGGCGTAATATAATGCGTATCGACACTTGAAAAAGATCTTCCAGGCTTAGGTTCCATTTCAAAAATAATTTTTGAAAGTTCAATGACTTGATCCATGGGTAAAGATAGGGCTTTGGCAATCGCTGCATAATTTTTCTTTTCTAAGTGATGCAAATAATCTTTAATAATAAGTTCTACTTCATTGCCCTTTAAATTAAGCTGTCGGGCTTGAGCCAATAAACATTCTTTTAAATCCCTGGAACCCACTCCCACCGGATCAAAGCTTTGAATAATTGTTAAAACTTTTTGGGCCTCTTCCAATGTAAATCCCTCTTTGGCGGCCAGTTCTTCTAAAGGGGTATTCAAATAGCCATCATCATTAATATTACCAATAATGAGCGAGGCAATTCTTTCTTGATCTTTCTCTACTTTCGTCATTTGGAGTTGCCACATGAGATGATCATGGAGGTTTGTGGTTTTTGTAAAAATATTTTCAAAGGTCGTGATTTCCTCTCCCTTCAACATAGGGGTAGGAGCCACGGGCGCATAGCTTTCTACATAGGATTGCCAGTCAAAACTATCTTCTCCTTCTACAATTTTTTCAGGTGCATCTTTAGAAGCATTGGCATCTTCTTCCATTTTTTGTTTCCGAATTTCACTGTCTTCATGTTCCTGGGCTTCTTCCAAAATAGGATTTTCCGTCATCTCTTGGGTAACCAGGTTTTCTAATTCCAGTCGTGACAGTTGAAGGAGTTTAATCGCCTGCTGAAGCTGGGGTGTCATGACCAAAGACTGAGTCATCTTTAACGATTGTTTCATTCCAATAGCCATGATCATCCTCCTTTCTAAAGTTTAAAGTCTAAAATTTTCCCCGAGATAACTTTCTCGAGCGAGTTTACTATTCACGAGCTGTTCGGCCGTTCCTTTTTCCTGAACCTGCCCGTCTTTTAAAAGGTAACTCCAGTCACAAATTCCCAAGGTCTCTCTCACATTGTGGTCGGTAATTAACACGCCAATCCCTTGGGATTTAAGTTGTTTAATAATTTTTTGAAGTTCAATCACCGCAATAGGATCAATCCCTGCAAACGGTTCATCTAAAAGCATAAAAGCAGGGCTGGTCGCCAAAGATCTGGCCACTTCTACCCGTCTTCGCTCTCCCCCTGAAAGCTGATAAGCAAAACTATCCACAAGATGGGAAATATTGAGTTCCTCTAAAAGCTCTTCCAGGCGAGATTCTCGATCTTCTCGACTTAAATCCATATTCTCTAAAACCGCCATAATATTATCTCGAACAGTGAGTTTTCTAAAAATAGAAGGCTCTTGTGCTAAATAACTAAGTCCCATTCTGGCCCTTCGATACATGGGCATTTGCGTAATAGGGGTTTCATCAAACATCACCGCTCCATGATCAGCTTGTAAAATTCCCACTACCATATAAAAACAGGTGGTTTTCCCGGCTCCGTTAGGACCTAAAAGCCCTACGACTTGTCCAGAATGTACTTCAAAGCTCACATTATCGACCACTTTGCGATCTTTAAAACTTTTATAAATATTTTGAATTTTAAGTATGTGCATAAATTTATTTAAAATCCTTCATATTTTCTTCCCCAATCCCTTTTATTTCTCCCACGGCTTCATCAAATAAAATTTTATTTTCCCCCATAAAAAAGATCACAATTTTCCCAGTTACCGTATCATTCCCCTGAATCACTTTTGGATTTCCCGTTAATACCATTTTTTGCTCTCGATTCAGCAGAAACGCCTTTTGACAGGTCGCAATCCGGGTTCCTTGAACAATTTTAACCTGATTATAGGCTTTTGCCTTATCAATGGCTTTATTGCGGCTGTTATAATTAATTAAAAAATTATCCGTAAATAAATTCATCTCTTTTTGAATCACCACCACATTATCTTTAAATAGCGCTTCATTTTTTTTTGAATAAACATCTACGGTATCTGAATCAATATCAATGCTGGGAGCTCCCACATCATGCTTTCGGCTTCGAACCTCCTTTAAAATAGAAAATTGTTCTGTTTTGGTATTTGCCCTTAATCCAACACCCGTCACTTCCAGGGAAGGATTATGGGGATTGGGACCTGCAATCCAAACAGGGTCATCTGTAGATAAGAGTTTTTCCATATCTAAATATTTTAATGTATTGGTTTTCAATTGATACCCCTGATTTTCAGACGTTGCGATAATATCTCCAAAAAATTCAATATCTTTCTTATCTAAATAGTATTTCCCTTCTTGTCCTTTAATGTGAATAACGTCGTCCCCCTGACCAAATATACGTGCTTCCACCTTTTTTAAGAGCGCAAACCCTTTTTCCCGGTATAGTTCCGCTTCCTCTGCATCAATCGTTTCTTTTCTACCTTCCTGATTGAGATTCACCGCGTGAAACCCCTCAATACTTAAGTTCGCATCCGATGCAGGAAGTACCGTTTGCGAAGGATTGGACTCCTTGATGGAGGAAGAAGGCATAAATATGAGTGCTTCTGCTACAATAATGGCCGTGATGATCAATCCCAGAGTTGATACCTTCTTCGCCTTCAACATTATAGTCTTATGCTAACACCAATGGTGAGCGAAGTCAAAGAATGTAAGCAAAAAATATGCCAACTTTAAAAAATTACGCGAGTCCGGCTTTAATTAGGTCATGAAGATGAATAATTCCAATAGGATAGGCGCTTTCATCCGTAATAAACAAAGAGGTAATAGAATGCTTTTCCATAAGGTGCATGGCTTTAGAAGCCAGCTCCTCTTCGTGTATGGTTTTTGGATTTTTAGTCATCATCTCGGTTGGTTTTTGGTTAAAAAAATCATTTTCCTTTTTAAGATGTCGCCTCAAGTCCCCATCTGTAATAATTCCAATCAATTTTCCTTCTTCATTCATCACTCCGGTTACGCCTAGATGTTTAGAGGTAATTTCAACCAAGGCTTGTCTCATATCACTGCTAGAACGAATCAAAGGAACAGCACTTTTGGTTTTCATTAAGTCTTTGACTTTAAATAGCAATTTTCTTCCTAAACTACCACCGGGATGAAGAAGGGCAAAATCTTCTTCCTTAAACCCTCGTTTTTGAAGAAGAGCCACAGCCAGTGCATCTCCCAGCGCCAAGGTTGCTGTAGTACTCGCCGTGGGAGCTAGACCCATGGGACATGCTTCCTCTCTAACACTTAAATCCAATACCACATCAGACACTTTGGCTAAGGTAGATATTGGATTTCCCGTCAATGCGACAATAGGAAGTCCCAGGCGTTTCATTAAAGGAATAATTTGTAAAAGTTCTGCGGTTTCTCCACTGTAAGAAATCGCAATAATGGCATCCTCTTTGGCCAACATTCCTAAATCCCCATGAATCCCTTCAGCGGGATGAAGAAAAAATGCGGGGGTCCCAGTGCTAGCCAGGGTTGCTGCAATTTTTCGACAAATTTGGCCTGATTTTCCCATGCCGCTGACCACCACTTTTCCCTTACATTGAAGTAAAATATCCACCGCTTTTTCAAAATTACTCCCAATAGTTTCAATAAGATTTAAAATAGCTTGGGCCTCTACGCGAAGAACACGTCTGGCTTCCTCTAAAGAAGAAAGTGACTTCATAAAGCAAGTCCTTTTACCTGATGATCAATGGGTTTTAAAGATTTTAAAAGCCCTGCTACCTGATCTAAGGGCGTGCAGCTGGGACCATCACATTTGGCCTCGGCTGGATTTGGGTGAACTTCCAAGAACAAAGCATCAATACCTGCTGCTATGGCCGCCCTAGAAAGTGTTGGAATAAAATCTTTTCTTCCTCCCGTTGACTGTCCTTGCCCCGTGGGAAGTTGAACACTGTGTGTGACATCAAAAACAACCGGATATCCCAAAGCCCTCATAATAGGGAAAGAGATCATATCGACAATTAAATTATTATACCCAAATGAAACGCCTCGTTCAGAAAGTAAAATCTTTTGATTCCCGTTGGCTGTAATTTTACCCACAATATTTTTAACATCCCAGGGTGCTAAAAATTGCCCCTTTTTAATGTTCACCACTTTCCCTGTTTTGGCAGCTGCCACCACCAGATCTGTTTGCCGACATAAAAATGCAGGAATTTGAATAATGTCTACTACTTCTGAGACCAAAGCCACATCTTCCACAGCATGAACATCCGTAATCAGGGGGATTTTATATCGAGATTTGACTTGCTTTAAAATCTCAAGCCCTTCTTTTAATCCCGGTCCTCGATACGAATTTAAAGAAGAGCGATTGGCTTTGTCATACGACGCTTTAAATACAAACGGAATATCTAGACTTGAGGTAATATCTAAAAGCTCCTCGGCAATGTGGAAAGTTAATTTCTCAGATTCAATAACATTGGGGCCAGAAATGAGGACAAAAGGCTGATTTCCTCCGATAGAAACATCATTATTAATGTGAAAAGACGGTATGTTAGATAGCTTGTGCATGTTCTCTCTTTACTAATTTTTTTTTCATCGTGGGCTCCTTATTATCTTTTTTTGTCATCATTTTCAACTTTTTCTCTAACGAAGCCCGAATGAAATCAGCAAAAAGAGGATGAGGATCAAATGGACGAGATTTAAATTCCGGATGAAACTGACATCCCAAAAACCAGGGATGTCCTGACAGCTCCATGATTTCTACCAAATTTTTCCCTTCAAAAACACCACTAAACACCATGCCTTGTTCTTCAAAAAGTTTTCGATAGGCATTATTAAATTCGTATCTGTGGCGGTGCCTTTCAGAAATCTGATTTACTTTATAAATTTGTTTGGCCAAAGTTTTAGGTTTAATCGCACAGGGATAAGATCCCAGCCGCATGGTTCCCCCTTTTTGGGAAACTCCCTTTTGCTCTTCCATAAGATCAATGACATAATTTTTACTTCCACGATCAAACTCTCGGCTTTCGGCATCTTTAAGACCACACACGTTTCTTGCAAATTCAAGAGCTGCGAGCTGCATTCCAAAGCAAATTCCAAAATAAGGAATTTTATGGGTTCTGGCATATTCTACGGCTTGAATCTTTCCTAAGGTTCCTCTGTTTCCAAATCCCCCGGGAACTAAAATTCCATCGGCTAAATTTAAATGAATCCCTGCTCCATCTTTTTCAATATCCTCTGCATCAACAAATACCAGTTTTACTTTGGAAGAATTGGCAATGCCTCCATGGGTCAATGCTTCATTTAAACTTTTATAAGAATCTGTTAAATGTACATATTTACCCACAATAGCAATCGTCACTTCATGTTTTGGATTTTTAAGTTTTGAAACCACTTTTTTCCAGGTTTCTAGTTTGGGCGCTCCCGTCCAAATATTAAGACGTTCCACAATCTTGTCATCCAACCCTTCTTCGTGAAAAGCCAAAGGCACTTCATAAATATGCGATTGATCTTTAGCCGTAATTACCGCTTCGGCTCTAACATTACAAAATAATCCAATTTTTTCTTTAATATCTTTGGGAATCTCCCGATCTGTTCGACAGAGTAAAAAATCAGGTTGTATCCCAATTTCCCGTAACGTTTTCACACTGTGTTGAGTAGGTTTGGTTTTAAGTTCCCCCGAAGTTCCAATAAAAGGAACCAGGGTCACATGAATATAGGCCACATTTTCTCTTCCACAATCTACATTCATCTGACGAATGGCTTCTAAGAAAGGAAGACTTTCAATATCCCCAACCGTTCCGCCTACTTCAACAATGGCCACATCAAATCCTTGAGAGACTTCTAAAATATTTTGTTTAATTTCATTGGTAATATGAGGAATCACCTGAACCGTTCCCCCTAAATATTTTCCCTGTCGTTCTTTGGTAATAACAGCATCGTAAATTTGGCCGGTTGTAAAATTATTTTTCTTACCCACTCGCAAGGAGGTAAACCGCTCGTAATGCCCTAAATCTAAATCCGTTTCTGCCCCATCATCTGTGACAAACACTTCCCCATGTTGAAGGGGATTCATGGTCCCAGGATCGACATTAATATAAGGATCTAACTTAATAAGGTTTACTTTAAGCCCCCGGCTTTCTAAAAGTGCCCCGATAGAAGATGCAGCAAGCCCTTTCCCGAGTGATGAAATAACGCCTCCGGTAATAAAAATGAACTTTGTTTTCAAGTACTTAGCTCCTGTTTATTTTTTAGGGAAGAGTGCTTTATGGAAGTACAGTATAGCTTGATTTTTCACTGTGTCAAGAGGAACAAAAAGGAATGAAACCACCGGTCTTTTTCTTATATTCAAGATAGGATTTTCCAAAGCGTTCCAGGAGTTCTTGTTCTTCGATATGAGCCATGAACCAAACAGCAAGAATAAAGTATAGTAAAAATAAAAAATTAATCCAAAGACCAGATAAAATGGCTACTCCCATGGCTTCCAAAATAAATTCTAAATATCGGGGATGTCTCAAATATCGATAAATTCCCCGCACCACGAGTTCCGTTTGGGTGTGAGTCAATTCTGGAAGCCCCAAAAGAACCCGAAGTGAAAGCGTTCGAATGCTGATCATCCCCAAAATAAATCCACCTACCAAGGGAAAAATCCCCAAAAGCGAAAACGGATGATCGTAAACTCTCCACGACAAAATAGGTTCTTTAAAATGAGTAACCAAGCCAAATAAAGCCATAAATGCCAAAGCAAATAACAGAATAAAAAAGTAATAGGATTTTGTCCCCCATTTTTGCCAAAAAGGGAGCGTTTTATGAATAAAAATAATGACAATCGGAATGGGAGCAAAATAAATTAAAGAAAATAAAGAAAGAAAATGAATGAATTTATGATCCATGCTTTTCTAAAAAAGTTTTTAGCTTATTCAAAGCTTTTCGACGCATACTCATGGACATTTTTTCAGCCCTTGTCATTTGGGCATAAGTTTTTAAAAACCCATCTGGTTTAAAAATGGGATCCCATCCAAACCCTTTTTTCCCTTTGGGAAATACAATTTGTCCCGTCATTGATCCCTCAAAGAAATGAAATTCATGCTTGTTTTTAGCATAGCCAATCAGCGTTTTTACCTGAGCCTTATTATTACCTAAGGTTTTTACAATATGAAATAGTTTTTCATGATCAATCGCCGTCATAAACCATTTGGCAAAAGGACCGGGCAGGCCATAAAGACAGTCTAAATAGACAGATGTATCTTCCACAATAAATTGACCTTGATGGTATTTAAATGCTTCTAAAAGCTTTGCTTTTAAGACTTTTTTTTCATTTAAATCTTGAATTTCAGGTAGGTCTTTATACAGGTGTTTTAATTTAGGTAATTCAAGCCGAAACTCTTTAAATTTATTCTTATTCCCCGTAACAAAATAAAGAGACATGAATAAACTTACTCTTCCAACCCTAAGATTTGAAGTAAAACATCGATATCGATGTGAACAATACAATCATAATCCGGGACTCTCGATTTTGTATCACGTATTTGAAAACACATGATCTCTTTTTCTTTGAGTCTTAAGCGAGAAGTATGAAAAGGCTCTCCCATTTGCTCTGCAGATAATTCTACGCGTTCCACATCGTCTCTTAAAGAGAGTTTGTCATAAATTATTTTGGCTTTTTTCCCATGGACATTAAGGGGTAAATCAAAGAATTCATTGCCTGCCCAAACTGGGGTTAAAAACCCTACGACCATGGCAATGGTTAATATTACTTTTTTCATACTATCCTCCTTCATTCATGGCCTAATAGCGCTTCTTCAATAGAAGTATCACTGGCCGAAAATTGCGGGGTATCGGTATACCCAAATATGAGTTCTTCAAACGTTGTTGGGGGAATTAAAGGCCCATTATCTTTGGCCCAAAGATAGGCTTCCTTATAACTCACAATTCCATTTTGATCAATATCTGCCTGAATATTTTCTCCCTGAGGGTTTTGCCCTTTTAAGGCTGAAAAAAACTGATATGAAAACCTGGACCACTGCTTTCCTTCAATATAGCATCCATAGGAACTGTTATTATTGGCTGCCGATGTCATGACCATTCTATTAGGCTTTAAAAAAGTGGATGTAAAATTTCCACTTTTACACGCCTGAACTACAAGAATAATTTCTACGGTTGAAGAAATAGAGTGACTCACCCACCGATCCAGAAGTCTCCCTGAAATGGGCGTAGGAAAAGATAAGGTCGTGTCACTTTGGTCAAACACCATATAAGAATCATCTCCGCTTAACCCTAAAAAACCATCTCTGCTTCCATGGGAATTTAAATAAATGAAGAGCTGCCCATCTGGAGAAATTTTCTGCCCAATATCTGAAATTGCCGTTTCAATAGCTTCTAAAGAGGATCCCGTTCCTATAACCGTTATCTGAGACTCGGGCACTCCTTTTTCGATCAACACTTGGGAAGCCAATTTTTCATCATTCCTAAATCGCTCTTCATTACTGCCTCTTACCAAAAGTGCGTAGGTTTTTTCGGGTTCTTTGGCAAAACCCACAGATGAAAACAGTGTTAAAATCGTATACAAAAGTGCCACAAATTGGCACATTCGTATCTCAATATCTTTATGATGAGCTAAAAAATTCACACTGCCCTTCATACAACGTAATCAAAGCAATAACAATGCCATACAGATACTCAATACGCTTTACGAGATAACTTTTTTATCAAAATGATGCTTTGTCTTTAAGCATACTTTCACTAAAAAAAGCATCAGAGGAACTTCAATAAGCACCCCAACGACTGTTGCCAAAGACGCCCCAGAAGATAACCCGAAAAGAATGGTTGAAGTGGCAATGGCCACTTCAAAATGATTGCTGGCTCCAATAAGAGCAGAAGGCGCAGCATCCCTATAAGAAAACTTTAACCATTTTGCCATTACATAGGTGAGGGCAAATATAAAACACGTTTGTATAATGAGTGGAATGGCAATTAAAAATATGATTTGTGGTTGATTGATAATGAGCTCTCCTTTGAATGAAAATAAAAGTACGAGCGTAATAAGCAGTGCCACAATGGATATGGGTGTTAATAAATGTAAAAATTTCTCTTCAAACCATTTTAAACCTCTCGTTTTGACGATCCATTTTCGTGAGTGATATCCAAAAAACAAAGGCAATCCAACGTAAATCAGCACAGATAAAACAATGGTTTGCCAAGGAATAGGCATTTTATTGATTCCCAAAAGCCATCCTCCTAAAGGTGCATACAAAAATAACATGATTAAGGAATTTATGGCGACCATAATAAGCGTGTGCCCGTCATTGCCTTTAGACAGATGCCCCCAAATAAGCACCATGGCCGTACACGGAGCAATCCCCAGTAAAATACACCCTGAAATATAAGATCTATATAATTCTACCTCACTACCTCCTTTAATAATTTCCACTCCTGGAAGCATTCCTTTAAAGAGTCCTCCCAAAAATAAACTGGCAATAGCAAACATGGTAAAGGGTTTAATCCCCCAGTTTATAAACAAGGTAAGAAGGACAGGTTTTAGTGACTTTCCGGCATGAATAACTTGGGCAAAGTCAATCTTGACCATAATGGGATACATCATAAAAAAAAGACACAGTGAGATGGGCAAAGATACTTGATAAAGAGAAACTTTATCTAAAGTAATAGCAGCTTGGGGGTAAATTTTCCCCAATATAATTCCCAAAATAATCGATCCCACAACCCAAAGCGTTAAATATTTTTCAAAAAAACTTAATTTTTTTTCTTCATGAACAATGGTTTGCATATCTCTAATTCCTTTCACATAAAATCGTTTACAAAAGTAAATGAAATCTTTAGATGCCCTATTGACTTAGCGCCTCCCCGCTGCTACATACAGCCCACATTATGAATTCACTTTACGAATATACAGATTACAGAAAATACATCAAAGATTTTATTTCCCATAAAAACTCAAACTCTAAAAAAATGAGTCTGGCTCAACTCGCACAAAAGGGAAAAATTAAATCTAAAGCCCATATTAAACTCGTGTGTGATGGAAAGAGAAACTTATCTGCTAAAACTATTCCCACCTTTTCAACCATGCTGGGATTAAAATCCAAAGAAGCAGATTTTTTTGAAAACCTTGTTTACTTTACCCAAGCGCATACGTGTGAAGAGCAACTCAAATATAGAAATAGGCTTAAAGACCTTTCTAAAACCAGTTCTGCCAAACAGATTGAGTTTGAAAAATTTGATCTTTTTTCAAAATGGTACATAGTAGCCCTTCGAGAACTTGTCGAACTTTCTGATTTTAAAGAAGATCCTAAGTGGATTAATAGTCGCCTCAAAGCCAATTTAACACCCACTGAAATTAAAAAAGCACTGGAAATTTTAATTAAACTTGGATTTTTAGAAAGAAAAAATAATCAATTACATCAAACCACCCCTAAAATTAGTTCTGGCGATGAGTTGAGATCCAAAGCCATTCGTCATTTTCACTATCAAATGTTGGATAAAGCCAAAGAAGCCCTCGATGAAGACATGAACCACCGAGAGACTTCGGGCTTAACGATTGCCATGACTGAAGAAGAATTTAAAATGGTAAAAGAAAAAATTATCGAATTTAGAAAATCTCTAAACGAAAGCTTAGGGACATGTCCCACAGGAACAGGTCCTAAAAACCATCTTTATCACGTGGCACTCACCTGTTTTAGATTAACCAAAGGAGGAAACGCATGAAAACATTTATTTTAACTTTCGCTTTCACTTTATATGTAGGCGCTGCACTCGCCGGGGGGACAGAAGTGGGAAGTGGAGGATCGGTGATTGTAAGAGATAATGAAGTAATTTTGGCAGATCCTTTTGTAAAAAAATTTAATACTCCTGAGGTGGGAGAAAGGTGGACCTTTTCTAATGAACTAAATGTATATTTGCATCATATACAAACTCTTTTGGAGCGATACGGAGTTCTAGCTAATGAAAATACATTTTTTTGGGACAAAAAAATATTTTCAGATAAGGTGGAATATCGCTATACGGAAGAGCTCCCCTGCAATGATTCTATGACTATACAGGATGACATTCCAGGAGAAGTGGCTACCTATGGATGCACTCAAGGAAATATTACCTGGTTTAAAGAATCTTTATTTAAAAAACTTAATTTAAAACAACAAGCATTAGCGGTCATCCATGAAAGATTACATTCATTTTCTCCTGAATCACATGATGTCTTGAGTGACTTTATTTCCATTCTTCAAATGATGTTAACACTTCAAAATGAACAATTTCAGGGACAATATCGCACTCTTTCACAAGATGAGATCGATGCTATTTATCGATTAAGACAAAGAGCTGAAGAACTCGGATTTAAAATTAGCCCTAAAGCAGATGCGTATAGCAGAGAGATTTTTCCCAATGGAGGTGGGAATATTTTTAGGTACAAGCCCCCACTTTCTGTTGCTTCTGATGCATTTATAGGAATTGGAAGTTACATTATTCATTCCCCTATTGGTCAAGGAGCTATTATTCTAAATTCTTTTGTGAGAGCAACATCGATTGGTAAAGAAAGTATAATACTTAACTCAGAACTTGATGGAATCAATAAAGTGGGGGAGAATTCCTATATATCTAACACGCATTTTTCTTCTGTTTTAGCAATTTTCCATCGCAACAAAGGGCTTTTTCCTCCAAAAACTTACATAGGCAGTCAAGTTCATATGGAGAATGTAAGCTTTAAAGATTTTGTAGAAGTTTCTGTTAAAGATAGAACTTTTATTGCAGATGTCTATATAAATGAAATCGACAAAGAAAGTCAGCATACAACTGATAGCTTTGGAGCTTTGGGGTTTGTTTCACTGGAATTCCAAGAAGGAGCCTCTTTAAAAAATGTATCTCTAGATGTTTCTTCTAACGATTGGACGTCCTTAGACACATTAAGTTTAATATTACTCGGATTGCCTCAATTGTATAAAAATTTTAAAGATGGCCGTGCTATTATTCTTTCTTTTCATAACAAATTTCATTTTGAACCTGAGACACCCATAAAATTAGGGATTCATCTAGATGGCACGGGACGTCATGTCATTCAAGATTCCAACGATCTCTTTCAAGGAAAGAAACACTAACATGAAAACTTATTTTTGAGTCGAAATCCGTGATAGAGTTTATTGGTGTTCCACCTACTTTCAATATTGAAATTGAAGGAGAAGATACCTTCTCAAATCCAGATGACCTTTTTAAACTTAAAAGGGCAGAATGAATCTATTATTTCAATAACTGCATCACCTCTTCATCTGTCGTCTGCTCAAAGTGCTCATAAAAGCTCCCCACAGCTCCAAAGGAATCTGGAGCCTCGCAATAAATGATTTCATCGACCTCCCCTTTTAATTTTTCTAAAGAACTTTGCGCAGCAACAGGAATAGCTACAATTATTTTTTTAGCTTTTTTCGCCTTGGCAGAATAAACCGCTGCTCGCATGGTTGCTCCCGTAGCCAACCCATCATCAACCAGAATGACAATTTTATTTTTTAAATCTAAAGAAGGACGATTTTTTCGATAGAGCTCTAAGCGATGCTGGGCTTCTTTTTTCTCTTTTTCTAAGACTTCTTTTTTATACGCTTCACTAATCTCTAAATCTACCAGTGCTTCTTCATTAAAGAGCGCATGCCCTTTTTCATCGACCGCTCCAATGGCAAACTCTGGACACTGCGGTGCCCCCATTTTTCGCACCACAAGAATATCTAAAGGAAGGTGAAGAACTTTAGCCACTTCGGATGCCACAACTACTCCTCCTCGTGGTAATCCCAACACCCATGTATTTGGCTGCCCTTGATACTCTAAAAGCTTTTGAGCTATTTTTTGCCCTGCATCTTTTCTATCTTTAAACAACACGAGAGAACCTCAATTGCAAATAAAGAAAACTGAGTGCTACAGAAGATAAAAATAAACCATGAGGAATGTTAATGAGAGTAAAGAGGCAAAGAGCGATAAAGCCATATCTTATTTTAGGAGATTTAAAAAAATGAATATCCCCCTGATAAAAATACATAAGCCAAACAAAAATAGGAATAAATTGAAATAAAAAATATCCTTTCAATACATGCATTTGAAAAATTAAAGAAGCCAGCGTACACAGACTAAAACCTATAAAAAAAGATTCTGTATTGGAAAGTTTAACACTTAGTTTTTTATCAAAAATAAATAAATATACTAAACCCAAAGCCATTGAAATATAATGGAGTACAGGGATATAGGGATAAATAAGGTTTTGGACGTATTCAAATAGGCCCACAATGGATTGTTCTTCATTGAGAAAAAGCGTATCATGCCGACTTCGAATCACTAAGAAAGATATCCATTGTTGAATCCAAATGAGCGCTTGATCAAACCCATAGGTGAGCCCTGGAAGAAAGCTTAAGGCCACAAAGCTAAGAATAATCCCTAAAATAAATTTAAATTCTCTTTTGTATAAAAAATAAATACAAAAATAAAGAATCATATGTGTTTTAATCAGAAGTGCAATTCCAAGAACAACGCCGGAAAGAAATTTTTGCCTATGTAAAAATAAAAAAAGAACCCCTAAAAAAAGAAGTAAAATAAAAATATCAATTTGTCCATTATGAAGAGTGCGATTAAAAAATTTTAAAGTAAAAAGCAAAGGAATGAGATAAAAAATCTTACGTGAACAAAACATAGGATAATTTTTTTTAAGAATGAAATAGAGTAAAACAAAAATCAAAATAACAAAGACATAATGCATGTGCTCCCATCTTTTAATGGCAAATTCAAAACCTTTCTTTGGATTCATCAGTAGAGAAATGGCATAAGCAAAGACAGGGGCATTAGAATAAGTATCACGAAATTCCTGATAGTTTTGAAATGCATATGGATTTTGAAGTTGAGTTATTTTTTCAGCACCATACCAATGAATTTGAAAATCACCCATGGTATAGCCATCCCTTTCTGGATGAATGTGAATGGGCCTATAATGCCAAAAATAAAAAATAGATGCCGCGATAAATACAAAAAAATAAATTAAATTTTTCTTCATCAAGGAACAAGGACGATTTTGCCAAACTGAGAGCGGGAAGACATTTTTTCATGCCCCTTGCAGGCATCTTTGAGCGGGATCACTTCATCAATTACAGGTTTCAGTTTCCCCTGTTCAATAAAACGAATAATTTCAAAAAGAGAACCTTTAGTTCCCATGGTAGATCCTAAAATCTGAAGTTGGCGAAAATACACATGCGCTAAATCTGTTTTTCCCTCATTTCCACTCGTCGCCCCGCACGTTACAATGGTTCCTCCCCATTTGGCAGAACGAACAGATTTTTCCCACGTTTCGGCCCCCGTGTGCTCCACCACAATGTCTACCCCACGATCGTGGGTAATTTTTTTTACTTCTTCAAAAAAATCTTTCTCTGTGTAGTTAATTGTAAAATCAGCCCCCAGATCTTGGGCCTTTTTTAATTTAGAATCATGCGATGCCGTTGCAATCACTATGGCTCCAAAAAGTTTGGCAATTTGAATAGAGGCCACACCAATTCCACTGCCTGCGGCTAAGACCAACACCCAGTCACCTGGCTTTACTTTGGCCTTCACCACCAGCATTTGCCAAGCCGTTAAAAACGTTAATGGCATCGAAGCCGCTTCTTCAAAACTTAATTTTCTTGGAAAGGGTAAAAGATTTTGTCTGGGAACTTTCACATACTGCGCATACCCGCCCCATATTCCTTTTCCAATAATCGTATACCTTGGGCACAAATTATCTTGCCCGCTAAGGCATTTTTCACAGGTACCGCAACTCAACCCTGGTGAAACTAAAACCGATCCTCCAGTTTTTACATCTTTAATATCGCTGCCAACGGCTTCAACCACTCCAGAAATATCTGAGCCCAAAATATGTGGTAAAGACACGGGCCTCAACCCTTCCCTTACCCAAATGTCCAAGTGATTCATGGCACAGGCTTTAACTTTGACCAACACATCATTCGCCAAAAGCTTGGGTTCTTGAACATCTTCGTATTTTAAGTTTTCAGCCCCGCCGTGCTGATGAAATACCACTGCTTTCATGATGAAAAACCATAACAAAAGAAAAAAATCTTGTCTTTAAAAAAATATCTGAGTATGTTTTTCTCCATGACTGATTTTAATCCTGGTATGAGTGCTCCTGATTTTAAGCTAGGAAATTTTGAACTTTCTCAAGAATTAAAAAAGGGCCCTGTTCTTTTAACCTTTTATAAAAAAACATGCCCTACGTGCCAATTTACGTATCCTTTTTTAGAAAAGCTTCATAAGCACTATACTTCAAAAAACTTTCAAGTCATTGGCATTGGACAAGATCCAGAAACCAAAGAATTTTCTAAACAGTACGGCATTACTTTTCCCATGATCAGCGACACGGCTGATTATGCCGTTTCCAAGCAATATCACTTGACCAATGTCCCCACGATTTTTTTGATTACCCCCGATAAAAAAATTCAATTTATCGGAGTAGGATTTTTAAAAAATGAATTTTTGGAATTATCACAAAAAATTGCCTCATTAACCCAAAAACCCACCTTTGACATTCTTAAACAGGGTGATAATGTACCTGAGTTTAAAGCTGGCTGAGGGGCCAGAAACGCTAAAGCCTAGGTTAGGCTTAAAAAGGAGAAACATGATGAAAAAATTATTTACCATCTTTATCTTTTTTGGATTTATAGCATCGGTATTTGCTGAAACGAGCCAAACATTACCCGCAGGAAGATTTAGAGCCCGAGTAAAACCCATTTATGCTTTTAGTTTTAATACTCAATTCGACCAAAGTGGATTAGAAAAAAGCTTGGTCAATAAATTTGAGAAAAAAGCCGATTCTGCCTTAGTTAGAAAAATAAGTAATGACTTGGCTAATTTAATGGAATCTCCTGTCGGTGTTGCTTCTTTGGGAGAATTTCTTCCTTCCCTCAATATTTCTTCTTTAGTGTTAGGAGGCGCCATTGAATATGGAATTACAAATGATTTAACGGTGGGAGCCATTGTTCCCGTTATTTCTGCTCAAAGCAAATTTGACTTAAAATTTAACCCTGATCCCAATGCTTTGGCATCTTCACGTCCCGAAATCAGAGGAGCAGCCAAAAACATGCTTCAATCTGTTCAAGACTATGCCTCCAGTAAAGGCTATGCTCCGTTTGAAAATTGGGATGCCATTGGATTGGGAGATATTGAACTGGGCGTAAAATATCGCCTCTTAAATACAGAACTTTGGACCATTGCTACAAAATCCGGCGTGAGACTTCCTACCGGAAGAGTAGACAATATAGATCATCTCACCGATGTTGCTTTTGGAGATGG
>MGPE01000007.1 GCA_001797335.1 Deltaproteobacteria bacterium GWA2_38_16 | reverse complement strand
TTTCCCTCTCAACCCTTTCCCCCCACTCTTCTATATGTCCTGATATGGTACTAAAAAATCTTAAATTTTTTCTAAGAAATACCGATAAGAGTATATGAACGAAGTTTGCTTGAAAAAGGAGCGAACATGACAACCCCCAAAGCCCATGCCCACAAAGATTGCCCTGTAAAGGAATGCGGACAACCGGCCACCACGGGTAAATATTGTCGCCTTCACTATATTGCCCATTGGCAGGGAGAAAAAAAACGGTCTCATGAAGCTAAAGAGAAAATGCTAGACCGCTATGTGAAGGCTCTAACCAAACGGTTTCCAGATGAATACCTGGAAGTAATTAAAAAGGATTTAGCCAATCCGCAAAGTTTTAAAAAGACAGTCCAAGAATTAGATATTGAAAATATGGAAGATATTGATTTTTTAGATGATGTACAGGATTTTTTAAAAAATATCAAAAAAAGTTAAGTCATTCTGAACGAAGTGAAGAATCTAAGTCTTTAATATCGCATCTGCCTTTGCTTCCAGAATTTCGTTTTGAGTAGACATTCTCATATAGACATAGTCCTCTCCTGCTTCATATTTTGTCCATACTTCTGGAAGTGTAACTTCTCTCTCTGATTCAAAATATTCGTCAAAAAAACTTCCCATGGAATCAATCATAATATGTACATGATTATCCAGAGTATATTTTTTAGTATTGAGCTCCATGGACGCCAGGCAGGTCGTGTATTTTACAGTTCCCGTAAGGGCAATAGAAATAAGCATTTCTTTGGGATAAATAGCTCCTTCAATAGAAATCTGTTCATGGGGTTCAAGATAAGACTTAAAACTTTCCTGAAAGGTTTCATGAATGAGATCAATATAATCTTTTGGAAATGTAGCCGGTTTTAAAATAGAAGTCTTAATTCTAGGCAAAAGCATGCATTTTATATATACGATTTGACTCTAAAGATCAATTTGACTAAGAATGTGCTTTAAATCATGCCTAGCTTTTACCTAAAAACCTATGGTTGTCAGATGAATGTCTATGACAGCGAGCGTATGGTGGCTCTTTTAAGTCCGCTTCACTATTCTCCTACTGAAAATATGGATGAGGCAGATTTAATTCTTTTTAATACCTGCACGGTGCGTGAAAAAGCAAAGCATAAACTTTTAAGTGATCTTGGATTTTTAAAACCCATGAAAGAGAAAAATAAAAATCTCATTATTGGCATGGGGGGTTGTGTGGCGCAGGAAGAGGGGGAGAAACTCTTAAAGAGAGTTCCTCACTTAGATTTGGTGTTTGGGGTTGATCAAGTCGATGAGCTTCCGCATCTTTTAGAACAAGTTCAAAAAAATAAACGCCGTCTCTCTGTCACGGCGTTTGATACAGATCCAAAATTTTCTCTCGCCTATGCCGTGCCCGATCAAAGTCCGGTGTCTAGCTTTATTACGATTATGAAGGGGTGTGATAAATTTTGTTCTTTTTGCATTGTGCCTTTTACCCGAGGGCGAGAAAAAAGCAGATCTCCTAGGGAGATTTTGCAAGAAATTGAACTCAAAGTTAAAAAGGGGACTAAAGAAATTACGCTTTTAGGGCAAAATGTGAATTCTTATCAGTATGAGGGAATAAATTTCCCAAAACTTCTTCGAATGGTAGATCAAATTTCGGGTCTCAAGCGTATTCGATTTACAAGCCCTCATCCTCAGGATTTTTCAGATGAACTTATAGAGTGTTATATCAATGCCCAACATCTGTGTCCCCATCTTCATTTACCGGTTCAGTCTGGGAATAACGATGTTTTAAAGAGAATGAGACGGTGGCATACGATAGAACATTATAAAGAACGACTTCAAAAATTAAAAAAAGGGATTCCTCACATTGCTTTATCAACAGATATTATTGTGGGGTTTCCGGGAGAAACAAAAGAAGAGTTTGAAGATACGCTCTCCCTTTTAAAAGAAATTCGGTATGATTTTGTTTTTTCTTTTAAATATTCTTCCCGCCAAGGAACCCGGGCGGCTGAAGAATTTAGCGATGATGTGTCTGAACCAGAAAAGGAAAGTCGTCTTGCCTCACTTCAGCGCCTTCAAGAGCAAATTTCAAAAGAAATCAATGAAACCTTGGTAGGGATAACACAAGAAGTGTTGGTTGAGGCGGTATCGAAAGAACAGCGACTTCAAGGACGAACTCCAAACAATAAAATTGTACATTTTGAGGGGGATCCCTCTCTGATGGGTAAATTTGTGGATGTCTCACTTCAAAAAGCTATGCCCCATTCATTCCTAGGGACTCTTACATAATCTTCCGGGTCCTGTCATCGAAGGACGCTCTCCATCGTTCGTCCTCACTTCGTTCCGGTCGCGTCGATGGAGCCTCTCCTTCGATGCCACCCGCCCCATTGACTATTCTGATAATTTCTAGTACAAAATATGGATTCAACGCTCCCTGCATGTAAAGGACTTAGTCCATATGCCCAAAACGCCAGATTCCATACAAGAAGGCCTCACCTTTGATGATGTTCTTTTAGTCCCGCAGCACTCTGAAGTTTTGCCCAAAGATGTAAGCCTTAAAACACGTTTGGCCGCAGATTTAACCTTAAATACGCCCTTGTTATCAGCCGCTATGGATACCGTTACAGAATCAAAAACCGCTATTTCCATGGCTAGAGAAGGCGGAGTAGGGGTGATCCATAAGAATTTGACTCCTAAAGATCAAGCTTTTGAAGTAGAAAAAGTCAAAAAATCTGAAAGTGGAATGATCCTAGATCCCATTACCATGGAGCCTGAAAAAAAGATTTCCGATGCGCTTCATGTCATGCGGCAATATAAAATTTCTGGAGTTCCTATTACCAGAGCCGGCAAGCTGGTGGGGATTTTAACCAATCGTGATTTACGATTTGAACAAAATTTAGATTTACTTATTTCTGACGCCATGACCAAAGAAAATTTAGTAACTGCTCCCGTGGGCACTACTTTAGAGCAAGCCAAAGTCATTCTTCAAAAACACAGAATTGAAAAATTGCCGGTGGTAGATAGTGCAGGAAATTTAAAAGGGCTTATTACTATTAAAGATATTGAAAAGATCATCCGCTATCCTAATGCCAATAAAGATAAATTTGGAAGGCTACTTGTAGCGGCGGCCGTGGGCGTATCGGCCGATCGAGAAGAACGAATAGAACTTTTACTGAGAAATAATGTTGATGTGATTGTGATCGATAGTGCTCATGGAGATTCAAAAAATATTATTGAAGCTGTTGCCAGCACCAAAAAGAATTTTAAAAACGTGGTTTTAATTGTCGGCAATGTGGCTACAGCTGAAGGCGCAGAGAGATTAATTCGTGCCGGTGCCGATGCGGTAAAAATTGGTGTGGGGCCTGGATCTATTTGTACCACCCGAATTGTGGCAGGGGTGGGTGTCCCTCAAATGACTGCTATTTTTGAATGTGCCAAGGTGGCTCGAAAATATAATATTCCGTTGATTGCCGATGGAGGCATTCGCTATTCGGGAGATATTATTAAAGCTTTGGCAGGTGGAGCAGATGCCATCATGATTGGGAATCTCTTTGCCGGAACCGATGAAAGTCCGGGAGAAACTATTTTATATCAAGGAAGAAGTTTTAAAGTATACCGAGGGATGGGCTCGTTAGGAGCCATGAAAGATGGTTCTCGTGATAGATATTTTCAACATGAAATCGAAGGGTTAGACAAACTTGTTCCAGAAGGAATTGAAGGAATGGTGGCTTATAAAGGGCCTCTCTCTCAAAGCATTTATCAGCTCATGGGTGGGGTGCGTTCGGGCATGGGATATTTAGGATGCGGTACTATTTCTGCTCTTCAGGAACGAGCTAAATTTACGCGGATTACTTCGCATGGGCACAAAGAAAGTCATGTTCATGATGTCATTATCACGAAAGAAGCTCCGAATTATCGAACGGAAAATTAATGGAGCGCCCTAAAGACAGTTTCCTCATTTTAGATTTTGGGTCTCAGTACAC
Organism: Deltaproteobacteria bacterium GWA2_38_16; assembly: GCA_001797335.1. GTDB lineage: Bacteria > Bdellovibrionota > JACOXK01 > 2-02-FULL-40-11 > 2-02-FULL-40-11 > 2-02-FULL-38-15-A. The sequence goes on along the minus strand of MGPE01000007.1, from coordinate 20,481 downwards.
ACAACTCATCGCTCGACGAATCCGCGAATTCAATGTCTATTCAGAAATTCATCCCTATTATTTTTCTCTAGAAGAAATAAAAGCTTGGAAACCTAAGGGCATTATTTTATCTGGAGGACCTGCCTCGGTTTTATCTTCTGATGCTTATACCGTGCCTTTAGAACTTTTTTCCTTAGGCATTCCTATTTTAGGAATCTGTTATGGGATGCAGCTTATGTGTAAGCTCTTGGGAGGAGAAGTGGAAAAAGCTTCTCATCGGGAATATGGAAGTAGTCAGATCACACTTTTAGAAAACGCCGATTTATTTCGAGGGTTTAAAAAAGGGAAAAAACTTTCTGTATGGATGAGTCATGGAGATCGAATTAAAACTTTGCCTAAAGATTTTATTCCTACGGCTAAAAGTTTAAATTCCCCCATTGCCACGTGCCAGAATAAAAAAGGAACTCTCTTTGCTCTTCAGTTTCATCCCGAGGTTCATCACACGCCTCAGGGGAAAGAGATGCTTTCAAATTTTATATTTAAAGTCTGTAAAGCCAAACCCTCTTGGACGATGAAATCTTTTATTGACCACTCTATTGAAAAAGTACGGCATCAAGTGAAAAATAGTCATGTTATTTTAGGGCTTAGTGGGGGAGTGGATTCTACGGTTACTGCTTTTTTACTTCACAGGGCGTTGGGGGATCAGCTCACTCTTATTTTTATGAATAATGGACTTTTACGTCTTAACGAAGAACAAAAAGTGCAGGATCTTTTTAAAAATCAAAAACAGATGAATTTAAAGTATGTGGATGCAAGTCAAAAGTTCTTGTCAGAGTTGAAAGGAGTGACGGACCCAGAACAAAAACGAAAAATCATTGGTCGAGTATTTATTGAAGTCTTTGAAGAGGAAGCTAAAAAAATTCCCAATGCTCATTTTTTAGCTCAAGGAACTCTGTACCCAGATGTGATTGAATCGGTGACATTTAAAGGGGGACCTTCAGCGACCATTAAAAGCCATCATAATGTGGGAGGACTACCCGCTCGTATGAATTTAGAACTCATTGAACCCCTTAGGGAACTTTTTAAAGATGAAGTTCGTAGCTTGGGAAAAGAATTAGGGATAGAAGAAGAATTTATTTATCGTCAACCTTTTCCAGGGCCAGGACTGGCGGTTCGAATTTTAGGAGAGATTACGCCAGAACGACTAGAACTTTTAAGACGGGCAGATCATGTGGTGGTAGATGAAATTAAAAAAGCAGGCTGGTATCGAAAAGTGTGGCAGTCCTTTGCCGTGCTTTTGCCCATTAAAACGGTGGGAGTGATGGGTGATGAGCGCACGTATGAACATGTGATTGCGCTTCGAGTGGTGAAAAGTGAAGATGGGATGACGGCTGATTGGGGTGAATTGCCCTATGAACTTTTGGGAAAGATTTCCAATCGTATTATTAATGAAGTAAAAGGGGTTAATCGTGTTGTGTATGATATTTCCTCTAAACCACCAAGTACAATAGAATGGGAATAAAGCCAGTCACTCTAATTCTTGACATCACTTTGACTACGTACTAAGTTTTTCACTGGAGGTATCGTATCATGAAAAAACTCTTTTTCATTGCTATCGGTGTGTTCTTTGTGTGTTCTTCTAATGTTTATTCAGCCACGGCGCCAGAAATCATGAGCTTTTTTGATTATGACCATGGAAAACTTTTGGATTTTTATTGGGTCCGTCCCCGCCAAATTTACGATCAGTGGTCTAACGCTTCCCGGTTTACGACCTCTCATTTTAAAGCTACCTATGTTCGAAGGGATGACATCAGTCCTATTTTTGAAAGTTTTAAAGATTATTTAGACCGCACTCCGGTATCTAGAGAACATACATTAAATTATGAAGTCATTCTTCATCAATCGTATAAATCTGAAATATTGCCTATAATGAATGAGTATGAAGTAAAAGAAAAAAATGGAACTTTAAAAATTGTCCATCGTGTGCATGGATTTAATATTGGTGAGTTTGATGAAGATGGAAGATTCAATGGAGCCCATGACAACGTAGGGATGATTGATTTAACACTTTGGAATCAAGTGTTTTATGATCCCTGGGATCAAAAAATGTATTTTAGACGGTTTATTGAAAAACCAGAGGAGAGAGAAACTTCTGTTCAGTATACGGCCAATCCAGATGGTTTTCGATTTAAATTTAAAGATGATCCCGAAGGCGTGGTTCGATTTGGCAAAATGGAATTAAGATTAATTTCCGGATTTAAAGAGCCAGTGGAAGTGTTTAGTGCGGAAGGGCACATTTTGCCTTTATCTCGGGAGATGAAAATTCAGGGTGATATGAATCGTCCTAAAAATACCGTTTCCTATGATGCCTATTATATGTTTAATGAGAGAGAGCTGTGGATAGATCCTGAAGGTATTGTCCGTCTAGAAAAAACATATACAGAATTTATGTTTCCTTAAAAAACGTTCTGTGGTATTCCCAAAAATTATTTTTTAATATAGGCGTGTAGCTCAGCGGTAGAGCACTGCTTTGACGTAGCAGGGGTCAGGGGTTCAATCCCCCTCGCGCCTACCATAACTTTCTATCAATCTTTTTTTGACCGCCATTAAATTCCAACAGCTTTTGCTCCACGATTTATTTTTTTTCATTTTCTCTCTTAATCGTGGATCAATTCGATAAGATTGTTTCTTAAACAATACGGATGGAAGTTGCATTATCGCTGCCCATAGCCCCATATAATAGTATAAAGCTAATTTCCATTGCCTTCGATATAATAATTTCTTACTTTTGATGATTCTTAAATATGTAATAAGCGCTAAGACGCCTAAGCATTGAGGAAATGAAAAAAACTTTGCTGAAAAATATAGGTGATTTCTGACCGTAAAATAATGTTTCTTATGCAGGAATTGTTTAATGGTAGCATTATGAAGATGAAAAACAATAGCCTGAGGAACGGTAACAATTTTAAAACCAGATTGCCAAATACGAAGAGATAGATCAACATCTTCTACGTACATAAAATAAAATTCATCAAAAAGCCCGGCCTTTTGTAGTGCCTCTCTTCGAATTAAACAAGCGCCTGCTGTAAAACCTATCGTTTCCTCTGGTAATCTATGCGGATTAAAATCGGTATCGCAATAATTGTCTCCTGTATATCCTAATTCATCCATTTCAATGCCAATACCATTAACCTTGGATGGGTTATTTTTAAAAAGCAGCTGTGAAGCGCACGCTCCAATGGATGAATCTTGGGATAGTCCCTGGACTAGATGAGAAAGCCAATCAGGCGTAGCTGTACAGTCATTATTTAACAATGCAATAGCTTCAGCACCTTGCTCTAAAGCCCATTTTATTCCAATATTATTCGATTTCCCAAAACCTAAATTTTGGGGAAGTGAAATCAAGTGTACATCGGAGAAATGAGTTTTGACTAGATTTATGCTTTCATCTGTTGAGCCATTATCTACAACCACAATTTTAAAATTTGAATATGACTGTTTCTGTAATGAAGAAAGACAATCTGGTAAGAGTTTTTGCCCATTCCAATTGACGATAATGACGTAAACTTTCATGATTTTAATACTTTTTCATAAACTTATAATGTTTGCAAAGTATAATTTTTTATTCAATAAATCTAGTGAGGAGTAATCAAAAGTCCGGCGGAGATGGCGGAAATGTCTTCTTGATCTGTTGGCCAAATTTCTGTGCCTTCAATCATAAAATAAACATTTTCTAAAATTTTCCATTGGGCCCCAATACTTAGGAGGTGCCCGGTTTCATTCTGAAAGGTGCTCCCAAAATATTCATAGGAACAAAAAAGGGTCATTGAGGAATTGGGAACTTCATATGCCACTTGAGCAGAAAAAATAAATTCGTCTTTAAAAAGGGGGTCTAAAGTATGAGCATAGCTACTTTCCAGAGAAAAAGTTAGGCTTCCTTTAATATACTCTATGCCAGAAGCGACAATGGTTTCTTCTCCTCGTTGGCGATGGAGTGCGCTATTTTTGGGATTAAAAAGATGATTGGGGTTTATAAACCCTTCACGGGTATTGGCAAAAGAAAGATAAATATTCATATTTTGATTTCGAAGTGTATGGAGCATGTTAAGAGCAATGCTGGGAGTTTTTGTTTGAGCACCCGCCGTGCGTTCTTGCCCCATAAAAGCAACTACTTCAATGACGGTATTGTGTGAAACCATGGCATTTAAAGCGATCAGATCTACTTGATCCAGTTTATTGGCATCTACAATGGACATATTGTTTCTATAAGGAAGCACAAAAACTCCAAAAGGAGTGGCGGCTTGGCGCCCCACCTGAAGGGAAAAGGCGAGCCAGGGATCTTTTGAATCTCCCACAGAAAATGCTTCCCACGAAACCCACAGTTTTTCTAGAAACTCTGGGGTGGGTTTTTGAACGAGGCCATTTCGAATGACACTATCTTGAGATAATGCATCCATTAAATTAAGCTGCAGTCCAGAATCTAGAGATTTAAATTGCACTCCCATTCTTAAGAATAAATTATGGAAAGAAGATGTTTTAGAAGAATAAACAGACTTATCCTGAATTTCGATATGGCTAAAAATAGGAGTACCCTTCGAAATAACATAGCCTGTGGGAAGAGAAATATTGGGCAAACGTGCACGGGAGGGGGAGTCATCAAAATGGCCTGCATTTTGGGCATCATTTGAAAAGGCATAAAGGGGAAAGAAAAGAAGCATTAAAAAAAACAGTATTCGATTCATATATTGCTTGACCAACCTGAGGGGAATATATATATAGCTTCTAATATAAATTTTTTCAAGGAGGTATCTCATGTCATTTAATAATATTTCTCAGAAAATCTTTTATGCTTTTGTAACAGCAGGACTACTTTGGAGCCCACTGGGTTGGTCATGGCCGGATCAATATGATGGTTCCGTCATTGATATTAACCAAATTCATGCCCCTGCAGAGCGCTATCCTTATTGTGATCGATATGAACACCAAGGAAGTAGTGACCCCAGAGAGAATAATCTTCAAGCCTATAAGGCATGCGAGCGCGGAACCACTGAAGCCAGACGGATGGCAGAGCGTTTTGGCCAAGGCAATGGAGAAGTATTAGGGCTTCTGATGGGATATACCCGAGGGTTATTTAACGCATTTGAAGGCAGCAAAGATAAAGATGAATATGTAAAATTAGGGGAACAAGGGGTTACTGGAGATTTTCAAAGAGCTAAAGGAGATGGGATCAAGGCGGCGAGCGGAGAAGCTAAAACCATGGCTCAAAGTGATGTGATTGCTCTTTTCAGACAAGCTGTTGAAGATGCCCAAGAACCTAAGCCTGTTTATGATGAAAGAAGTGTTTTAGAAGTGATTAATCGCTATGCTGGTGTTCCTGATGGTTATTCAAAATCTGGTTTTGGAATGAAAGATGAGCAAACATTGTTGCGAGAAGCAACGGCTAATTTAGGCCAAACCCCTATTTTTCATGATGTCAATTCGACCACGTTTGATGGATTAGGAAATATTAGTTTCTGGGATCTTTATACCAAACGAGGGGAAGCCAGATCTTTTGCTGAGTACGGATGGGGAAATAGCCGACGAGCATGGTCTGTGTGGCAAACTCTTCCCGATGTAGCCAAAGCCGAATACGATAATCTGCGTGAATCTTATGTAATGGTTGAAGAAGTCAGCGAACATGTAGATCCTGCCACAGGAAAAGTGGTTCGAGAAATACGCCAAGTGAAAAAAGTAATTTTCACCCGAGATGAAGTTCAACGGATTTGGGCAGATGGCTTTATGGGATCTTATGAATTTTATGTGAGCCATTATTTTTCTTTGGCTTATCATCAAAATATACAAAGAGGGTATGGCTTAGGACTTGCACTGGGAACGGAAACTGGAAAAATATATGCCATGCAAGTGGGTAAAGTGAGAGAATTTAATCGTCGATACCAAGAAGTTTCTAGAGACAGTTATCGAGAAACCTTTAGAGGTGAGTACGATGGGAATTTTCATTCCACTTTTGAAGATTATATGAGCCATCCAAAATTAGAAATTAATAAAGTAACTTTTATTGGAAAGACAGAAGAAGATGGTATTTTTACTCCTGGTGAGTGGATTCGTTCCCAGGCCTTGGTAACAAACTTAGGCGGGGTAGGGAAAGACGTAAAAGTTCGACTGGTTGGAGATATTGAAGCAGGATCTGATACAGAGGAAAATAAAAATGTGCCTAGAATCTCTAGACAGATGTTAGAAACAGACTTTATCGCTCGAATCGACACGCGTCTTCAAGCCAGAGAGCAAGCCAACATTGGTGTTTCTGTGGATGGATTAGTTCTCTACAATCGCTTTGAAGTCAATAAGATTGCGGAAGTAGATAACGTTGTTTTATCTTCTTTAGATGTGGTACGAGGATCAGGACAGCTTAGAATTTATCTGAGCAATCCTTCAAAAAATCCAACGCCTTCGTCTTTGATACTGAGAGTTGAAATTCCTGAAATCGATGTGATTGAACGAAATCTTCCTCCGCTGGAAGCCGGTACCAAGAAAAAACCTGTGGATATTTCTTTCTCAGGTTTAGATCCGTTGCATTTAATTGATAAAGGGACATTTAATATACGAGCGGTCTTGGTCATGGGAGATGAAGAAATGCATTCTGGAAGCGATAGTGTAACCATCGATCGTTCTTCCTCTTTGGCTTCATACTTTCATGCATTGGTGAACCAACAAGTTGAAGGGCTAAGCCAAAGTGAGACAGAAATTCGATTGGGAGCCGTACAAGATCGCGTTCTAGCCATTGCCCAAGATGAAGTGAATAAATACCATAATTCATCGGTATGGGAAAATCGCCCTGCCGATACCATGGCAGGACAACTGGCTCAAAAATATAAAACTCAGGCCTTCTCTTCAGATCCTCAGGTAAAAGGACGAGCTCAGGCTCAATATCAGGATTTAGGAGAAACGCTATGGAAACTTCGGGGTAAGATTGATAAAGGATCTACTCGAAAAGCCTATAGCCAAGTTATTATGGAATTTTCCCCCGAGATTCATAAGAAAAAGCTTAAAAAATAGCTTTTTCTTTGATGGGGGATCCCACGAAGAAATTTGTTTTTTCCTCTCTGCTCTTACTTTTTAGTGTAGGAGCAGAGAGCGGTTCTTATCAACTCACCAATATTTATCCTCTTGAAGTGTGTGCTCTCTTAGCATCTCCTGGAGATTTTATTCTTCAGCGTATTACGGATGATTCAAGTGATTATTTGGAATTTGGCGGAGGGATTGTCGCTCTTACCCGAACAAAAGATGTGTTTAATTTTACGGTTCCCCTACCTCTTCACTTTTCACACTCAGAATTTATTACCGATATTGAACAAGGGAAAAATATAGTGACCTGGAGTTTTTATCCTCCTATTTTTAGAAAGCAGCCGAAAGGAGAAGATGATGAGGAGGAAGGCGAGGAAGAGGGTGAAAGTATTCCTGAAGATGAAGAGACCTTGAGGCGATATGCTAATCATAGTTCTACCTATCGAAGGGATTTTGCCATTTATCGAGTAACACCTTTAGAAGGTTCTCTTTTGGTACGAGAAAATGCCTTAGAAAGAATGAAAGATGAAAAGTCGCGCGAAGAATATGGACAGATGGGAACCTGCGCGGATTTTGTGAGTTATGCCTATGATGATGCCATAACGTCCTGGTGGAATTTTATTCCGGGAGTGAGTAAAATTTTAAATAAATATTACCCTCCCACAGCCATTGCCTCAACGGATGATTTAGCCAGATCTTCTGAAACTAGGAAAATCTGTGAAGTTTCACAACGGGTGAATTTAGTATATCCTTCTTCTTTTAAAACTCAGATCTTAGTGGATGACCTTAAAGAAGAACTTGAATCTCATAATGAAAAAATTGTGGCTCATGCCCGCTATGTACAAGAGTTTTTGATTCAGCGGGGGATTTTAGATGCTTCAGGTCATATTCTTTACGATAGAATAGATCTTTTAGGAGAAAATAAAGAAGAGGAAAGTGAACCACCCTCATCTTCTCAGGATCATTTTCTAAAATACAGACGATAATGTGTTTCTGCTTGACAGTAAAAAGCATAACCTGTAAAAATTAAAAGTATGAATAAGTCGCAACTTATTGAAAAAATTTCAGAAAAAGCCAATATTACTAAGAAAAAAGCAGAAACAGTTGTGAACATCGTATTTGATTCCATGTCTCAAGCGTTGATTGGCAATGATCGGATTGAAATCAGAGGGTTTGGAAGTTTTGTCAATAAGCAGTATGGCAGTTATCAAGGCCGAAATCCCAGAACGGGTGAAACCATTTCTGTAACCCCTAAGCGTCTTCCTTTCTTTAAAGTTGGAAAAGAACTTAAAGAAATCGTCGATAAAAAATAATTCTATTTTATGGAGTGGCGGGTGGTGTTGTAAGTTTATCCACACGGGCATCTAATTCAATGATCCGTCCAATTCTGTAAAGAAGAGCCTTTTCAACCCAAAAATCGGTTTGAAGCGGTTCCCATGCTTCCAAAAATCCAGGGCTTATATAGGCTTCTTTTTCAACACGAACTTTAACCGTTTCTTCCGCTTCGGAGGCAAGAAGCCTTAACTCTAATTTCCATTTTGTTTCTTTGGGAGCGTGGCTTATTATAAAATCTGTTTTAATGAGGCCAGTATCTTTATTTGAAATAGTAACTTGGTATTTGGAAAGAGCTTTTAGAGTAGCACTCCAAGCTGCATCATAAGATGCCTTATAGGTTTGAGATAACGTGTTGGTTTGAGAAGGATCAGGAGGAGGGGGAGATGAACTGCTACAGGATATAATCCCTCCTAAAATAATAAAAATAAAATAGAGCCGATTCTTCATGGTACAGGGGCAATATTCATCGTGTTCATTGAAAAATGCGTTAAGTTTTGAGCTAAGATAGTGCTATTTAAGTTATCATAATCAAAGATATAGTTATTTTCATTCAACCCAAAGACATTGACCGTCCATTCCAATGATTGATCGGGGGCCAGAGGAGGCATTTTCGAAAGATCTTGGGGCAAAGTAGGCAGTTTAAATTCTTTCACCTGAGAAGGAGCGACCACCGTCCACCAGGTTTTAGCAGTGCCTTTTTTATTTTCCGTTCCTTTTTGAGCAATTTGAATAAAAGAAATGCTTAAGTGTGAGGCAATGGGCTGGGCAGAAGGGTATCGTTCCTGATAGGAAAATTGGTTGAGAGGTTCGGCTTGAGAAAGATCAATCGGATTTGAAAAGCTATTAATATAAATGGGATTTGTATCCAACGGCCTTTTAATGGATCCCACAATAGAGGTATCTCGTTTTTTAGATCCAGAGTTTTGGGACAAATCAGCCGCCACCGTGAGAATCATTTCTTGAAGAGGAGGAAATAAATTAGAGGCCCCCAAGGATTTTAAAGCACCGGTTTTGGCTTTGTCCTCTCGACCATTCATTTTGAAGTCCAGAGGGAATAAGGCATTGGGATTATCTTTGAAAAATCCAGTCGCCACATAAATAATCTCTGTGTTTTGGGGGGGATTATTCACAGTGACATTAAATTTTGGCTTTAGGGTATAGCTCAAAGGAATATCCAAAGTAGTATTTTGATTGGGGATAGAGAGGTTTTGAATAAACCCCAATTGGTTAATAGAGACCAGATTTAATAATTTGGATAAAGGTTCTTTATTGATAAACCCATTGGCCATCTTTGAAAAAGGCAGCTGGCCTGAAAGCGCAATCAGATTTTGTTGTGAACCCACCGTAAAAGGCATTTGGTATGTAGGTTTAGAAAGATATACAGGAAAAATAAAATAGCGCTCTTCTTGATCTGGCATAATCAAATTTCCAGGCACATAGACATCCTTATAAATATGGGCCTTCACATAAGGAGCGACTAATTTTTCAGAACTAAAATTCACTAAAGACACAATATCTACAAAAGGAAGGACAAATCCGACATCTACAATACCATCATGATCTTCAATCGGAGGCCATCCTGTGAACTCTCCATGCAATGTCGATTTAGGATGTTCTAGGGTCAAAGGAGAAATGGGAATATTTAAAGAAGTGGCTTCGGTATCGAAGATCGTATAGCGAGAATAATCTTTGTGAGCTGCGGTAATGGTAAGGGGACCTTGGGGAAGGGTAAACCCATCAAAAGAAACATTGCCATCTTGATCTGTTTTAGACCAATTTTCTTCACCCATCATGACAACGGCATTTTCCAAAGAAATCCCAGTTTCTTGATCATAGACATGGACTTTAAATTCCCGGTACCCCATGGCTCGAAAAAGAGGTTCTAAAAATTTATAAACGGTGGATTTTTGAGTATGTGCAAGGGAAAATGCCTGAACAGAGTGAGAGGGAAAAAGGAAAAACACCATAAAAAAGAATGCCCAAAAGTTCTTTTTCATTTTTTTCTCCAGCTTTTATATAGAATACGTTTGTGAAGTGCTAAAAAACGATACCAAACGTACTATATCGAATTGGGAGAAGGATCTCAAGTGAATTTTAATTGCAATTTTAATTGAAAGATGGGTGAAATTATTGTAGTTTTTTATTTCTTTTGAAAGGTATGGCGGTGTAGCTCAGTTGGTAGAGCGAAGGAATCATAATCCTTGCGTCCGGGGTTCGAGTCCCTGCACCGCCAAATTTATAATTGAAGTTAAAGATATTTAAAATTCTTTGCATTGCAGTGTTCTTCTTTCATCTCTTTGGTGGAGGAGTGCAGGCGGCTCTTTCCAATATTCAGCTGGAAGATTTAAATTATGCAGATGTAAATAACAATGAAGCTATTCAAGTTTTGCCCATTCCAACCCGCATTCATGAAATTATTTTCCCAACTCTGGGATTTCCTTCTTTGGTTTTTCCCGGGGATACCTTTTCAATTATTTTGCAATTGTCTGATGAACAGGCCAAAGTTCTTCAAGAAAATATAAATAAAATTTATCCTGTCATTGCCCTTTCTCCTTATATTGGGCATGGGGTTTCAAGAGGTATCCCCACGGGGCTTGAATCTTATTATAGAAATTATAATGATTTTGAAGAACATCAAGCTACGGGAGCAAAGCCCTTTGTTCCTTATTTCCGTACAAACCCTTTGAAACCTCGAAAAATGCAGCAAGAAATGTTTGCTCAATGGGAATATTATCGATTGTCTGATCATAAATTATTTTTAACCGTACGCCTTCCCAAAGAAGTTTCATCGCATCTATATCGGGTTCATGATTTAGAAGTGAGAATTTTTATTGGAGATCAGCAAGTTATTCATGACATTCAACGGCACAGCGTGGGAGTTTTAGAAAAAAAGGAAACTTTTCGATTTGTACACTTGGCCGATCCTCAAATTAATAATCTTGGGTTTCAATTTTATGGGAATAAATTTAATCGTCCAGATGATTTAAATACTCAGGAATTCGCTCTAGAACAAGCTGTCAAAGAATTAAATTTTTTACGCCCCGATTTTGGTGTTATGAGCGGAGATCTCGTAGAAGGAGGAAATAACTACTATAACTCAGGGTCTATGGGAGCTTTCTTTGCTGGGATGGAGATGATTTTTGAACCCTATAATGATAATAGCCACTACTACTTAGAAAAATCATCCTATTGGAATGAATATCAAAGCATTGTTCAATTTTTAAGAGAACTTTCTTTTCCCACTTTTAATGCCGTTGGAAATCACGATGGCTATGCTGCCTATGTGAAACAAAATGAAGTACGTACGTTGCCTCAACTGTCTTTAACCAAAAGTAGGGTGGGAGTAGATTCGGAACCTATTTTATATGATGGAAAACATTTTTGGAGAAAAATGATTGGTCCTCGATATTATTCTTTTGATTTTGGCCCTTGGCATTTTGTGGCGATGGATACGTTTGATCATTATCGTTTTTATCGTATTCATTATTCTAATTTCGGAGCCAACAATGGGGGATGGATTTCTGAAGAACAGATGGAGTGGTTAAAATCTGATCTTGAAGCGGCTCGCCAAAGTGGAAAAAAAATTATTTTATTTGGTCATCACGATCCTCGAGGAGGAGTCCATGGCATGTTTTTTGATGATGAAACTCGTCGATATCCCAGACGTACGCTGTTGCGCTTAGGAGATGCGCTTTGGTATCAATATAAACAGTATCAAGAGGACATGCTTTATGCTGGCCAAGAATGGGCAGGAGTAAAAGCCCAAGGAGATACCGAAGGAATTATTGATCCCACATATGATTCTGCCAAAGAATTATTGAAGCTTATTTCAGAATATCCTGTCACTCATGTTTTTTTAGGCCATGTTCATGCAGGCTATGAAGACGAAGTGAAGATGAATGGACGAGTGGTTCGCTTTATTCATACCACGGCTTTGAGTGCTCAACCAACTTCTGTGAGAAATACAGAAGACTATCATCAAAAAACAGGAGAAGGAGAAGCGAAACCTGCACACTGGGGATACCGAATGTTTGAAATAGATCTAGATGGGAATTTAAGAGAATTTTCCGATTTAGAATTAGGAAAACTTCGAATTTCAGTGGGGATAGATTCTACCTATCGTTCTCAATTGGGAGGAATTATCTCCCCAAAACGTCCTTTGCCAACATGGTTGCCATATTCAGATGTCATTCATCGTGTTGCAAAGGAAAAAGCTTTACCATTTTTATTTTCCCATGGTGATCCCATTATTTCTTTCTATGCTCTTTTAAATCCAAATTTAAAAGACAAACTAAGGCCACTCTTACTATTACCCTTACCTACGCTTTGGGACCAAACTCAGCGAGATACAATCTCTGATGCTTTTAGCCATCTTTATTTTTCAGTCTTAGATGAGGTGGGTAAAGATGAACTGGCAAAGAAGATTCTCATATACAATGGTAATGCTGTTTCTGTAAATGGCATCTTAGAATTTCCTATTCGATATGAAATGGGAAAAGAAGTGATGCTCTCAACTTACTCTTCAGAATGGAATCTTGTTGAAAGTCATGTAATCAACAGTCAAACCTATAAAACCCAAGAAGGGCGGTGGGGAAGCATGGGACTGGAACTACCTGCCCAAAATTCTGTCTCTCATTATGTTACTATCTCTCTTGCAAATTAAACCTTATTTACGATATAGTAAGAACGTTTTTGATAATACGTATGATATTAAATTTTCTTCATGAATAACATTCGATTGACCTTGCCAGATGGTGCTTACCTTGAATTTCCACCCGGCGTTATTGGACTCGACGTTGTTAAAAAAATTGGTCCTCGTTTAGCAAAAGAAGCGATTGCTTTAAAAATAGATGATGGGGTTATTTTGGATTTAGTGACCCCCTTGTCCAAAGATTGCCGCTTAAAGGTACTCACAGAAAAAGATCCAGAATCTCTGAAAGTCTTACGTCATTCAACAGCACATATTATGAGTGAAGCGGTTCAATCGCTTTTTAAAGGGGCCAAAGTGACGATTGGTCCTGCCACCGAGGAGGGATTTTATTACGATTACGAGTACGACAAAGGATTTACGCCTGAAGATTTAGAGGCGATTGAAAAGAAAATGGCTGAAATTATTAAAGCCCAAAGACCTTTTGTCCGTACAGAAACATCAAAACCACAAGCGATTCAAAAATTTAAAAAACTTCATGAAAATTATAAAGTAGAAATTATTCAAGCAATTCCTGATGAAAAAGTCAGTATTTATAAACAAGGAGAATGGGAAGATTTGTGTCGAGGGCCTCACCTCCCCAATACAGGCTGGGTAAAGGCATTTAAATTATTATCTATTGCGGGAGCCTACTGGAGAGGGGATGAAAAAAATAAAATGCTCCAAAGAATTTATGGGACTGCATTTTTTTTCAAAAAAGATTTAGATCAATATCTTTATCAATTGGAAGAAGCCAAAAAAAGAGACCATCGAAAACTAGGTAAAGAGCTTGATCTTTTTAGTTTTCATGAAGAAGCTCCAGCGATGCCTTTTTTTCATGAAAAGGGGATGATACTTTATGAACAAATCGTCAAATACTGTTATGACAATATTTTAAATAGGACAAAGTATAAAATTGTTAAGACTCCTCTTATTTATTCTGATGAGCTATGGAAAAAAAGTGGTCACTACGAAAATTATAAAGACAATATGTATTTTACGACTCAAGAAGGAATGTCGATGGCGGTTAAGCCCATGAATTGCCCGGGGCATGTTTTAGTTTACAAAAATGCGCAACATTCTTATCGAGAACTTCCCATTCGAATAGCTGAATTTGGATTTGTTCATCGCTATGAACGCTCGGGTGTGGTCCACGGACTATTCCGAGTTCGAGCGTTTGCTCAAGACGATGCACATCATTTTTGTGCAGAGGATCACATTGAAAGTGAAGTGCATGCGCTCATTCAAGATATTTTAAGAACCTATAAAGATTTTGGGTTTCAAGATGTTCATATTGAATTTTCAACTCGCCCAAAAAAATCGATTGGATCAGATGAGCTTTGGAAAAAAGCAGAGGCGATGTTAGAGAATGCCCTTCAGAAATCCAATATTCAATTTAAGCTTAATCCTGGAGATGGCGCTTTTTATGGTCCTAAAATTGATTTTCATATTAAAGATAGTCTCAACCGAACCTGGCAGTGTGGAACCATTCAGCTAGATTTTTCAATGCCTGAACGTTTTGATGCAGATTATATTGGGACGGATGGGAATAAGCATCGAGTGGTCATGATCCACCGTGCAATTTTAGGAAGTCCTGAGCGGTTTATTGGAATTCTCATTGAACATTATGCTGGGCATTTTCCACTTTGGCTTTCTCCAGTGCAAGTGACTATTTTAAATGTCACAGATATTCATGCTTCTTATGCGCAGGAAATTTATGAAAATCTTAAAAAAGCAGGCATTCGAGTAGAATTTGATTCGCGTAATGAAAAATTAGGATTTAAAATTCGCCAAGCCCAGCTTCAAAAGATTCCGTACATGATTGTCATTGGAGATAAAGAGGTAGCTTCCAAAACGATCTCTGTTCGGGAAAGAAGGGGAAATATGTTAGACCCCATGTCTATTCACGCATTTATTCAAAAACTCCACCAAGAGGTGGAGGAGAGGAGGTAATTATCGCACGAGAACCTAGACGAAACAGATCTATTTTTGTTTCGCAAGTCCGCGTTATTGGGAGTGATGGTCAACAAATAGGAGTTTTAGCCACCAAAGAAGCCTTGAACATGGCGATGGATCAGGGGTTAGATTTAGTAGAGGTAGCGCCTCAGGCAAAACCGCCGGTGTGCAAAATCATTGATTATGGAAAATATTTGTATGAGCTTAAAAAAGAGCAACAAAAGGCCAAGAAAAAGCAGGTGGTGATTAAACTTCATGAGATTAAATTTGGGATTGGTACCGATGAACACGACATCGATCATAAGCTTCGTAAAATTCATGAATTCTTGACCAAAGGGGACAAAGTAAAATTAACGGTTGTTTTTCGAGGACGAGAGATGGAACACAAGGAATTAGGCAAAATAGTCCTTGACAAAATAACGGAAAAACTCAAAGATATCGCGGTTATTGAGCAGATGCCGAAGCAGGAAGGGAAAATGCTCTTTTCGGTAGTTGCTCCGGCTAGGAAACACCCATGAAACTTAAAACAAAAAGTGGACTTAAGAAACGTTTTCGTTTTACAAAATCTGGAAAAATAAAGCGAAAACGAGCAGGTTTAAGACATCTATTAACCACGGGTAAATCGTCCGGTCAGAAGCGCCATTTAAGAGGGAGCGCTCAGGTGAGTTCTGCTGAAATTCATCGTATCCGTCGAATGATGCCTTATGGATAAGCATTTTAAAAAGGAGTAGCCATGCCACGCGTAAAACGAGGATTTAAAGCTAGAAGACGTCGAGCCCGAGTCATGAAACACGCCAAAGGGTATTATGGGCGTAAAAAAACTATTTTCCGTCGTGGATCTGAGGGCGTTGAAAGAGCTTGGGTATTTGCCTATCGCGATCGAAAAGTTAGAAAAAGAGCTTTTAGACAACTTTGGATTACACGTATTAACGCCGCTGTTCAACCTTTTAATATTTCATATAGCCAATTTATGTTTAAACTTAAAAAAGCTAACATTAGTTTAAACCGTAAAATGTTGTCAGAATTAGCTATTTCTGATCCAAAATCTTTTGAAACGATTGTTCAACAAGTTAAAGCTGCATAAATGTTCGATGCGTTATCGCAGAAGTTAAAACTTATTCAAGAAGAAGCGTTTAAAGAACTCTCCTCTCTTGCTATTTCTCCGGCTATTAATGAAAAAAATTTAGAAGAATTAAAAATACGCTATTTAGGGCGAAATGGAAAACTGACAGAGGTTTTAAAAGATATTGGTGGATTATCCGAAGAAGATCGTCCAAAAATTGGCCAGCAGGCCAATGGTATTAAAAAAACACTTTCTGAAAAAATAAATTCTTTGCTTTATTCTTTAAAAGAAGAAGGCCAGAAAAAAGAATTTCAAAAAATGTGCGATACAAGCCTTCCTTCCAGAACCTTGGATATTGGAAAACGGCACCCTCTGATTCAAACCATGGAAGAAATTAGCCATATTTTTTCTAGATATGGATTCCAAGTGGCCGAAGGTCCTGAAATTGAAACAGATTATTATAATTTTGAAGCTTTAAATATACCCAAGCACCATCCGGCTAGAGACATGCAGGATACGTTTTATATTTCAGAGGATGTGGTACTGAGAACGCATACGTCTCCTGTTCAAATTCATGTAATGGAAAAATTTAAACCTCCCCTTCGAATCATTGTACCTGGAGTTGTGTATCGTCATGATGATGACACTTCTCATTCTCCCATGTTTCATCAGATAGAAGGGCTTTTGGTAGACCGCGAGGTTTCTTTTGCACATTTAAAAGGAATTTTGACGTATTTTGTGCATGAGATTTTTTCTTCCAAAACAAAGGTACGCTTTCGGCCCAGCTTTTTTCCTTTTACGGAACCCAGCGCAGAGCTCGATATTGAATGTGTTTTGTGTAATGGAAAAGGGTGTTCAGTGTGTAAAAACAGTGGTTGGTTAGAAGTAGCAGGATGTGGGATGGTTCATCCAAAGGTATTTGAAGCCGTAAACTATGATCCTCAGATTTTTTCTGGTTTCGCATTTGGCATGGGAATAGAACGAATTACGATGCTAAGATACGGAATTGATAACATTAAACTTTTTTTTGAAAATGATTTAAGATTTTTGAGGCAATTTTAAATGTTATTCTCAGCGCAATGGTTAAAACAATATATTGCTCTTCGGGGATCCATGTCCGTTATTTTAGATAAACTTTCTCACTTGGGTTTTGAAGTGGAGTCTGTTCGAAAACGAGAACTCAATACACAGTTTTTAAAAGTGGCTCAAATTTTAGAGAGCAAAAAACATCCCAATGCTGACCGATTGTCTTTATGCCGAGTGAAGACACAAGATGAAGAGTATCGAGTGGTGTGTGGTGCCAAAAATTATCAAGAAGGGGACAAAGTTATTTTAGCATTGCCTGGAGCAGAGCTCGCTCAGGGGCTTAAGATCAAAGAAAGCACCATTCGAGGGGAAGCATCTCAAGGAATGTTGTGTTCTCAAACAGAACTGGGCTTTTTAGACTCTTCCGAAGGAATTTTAATTTTGCCCAAAGAAGTTTCTCTTACGGATGATATCCGAAAAATCTTAGGTCTTGGAAATACGCTTTTTGAGCTTAATATTACTCCCAATAGACCTGATTGTTTAAGTTTTATGGGTATTGCCCGGGAGCTTTCATCTGCTTTTGGAAAAAAAGTTTTATATCCAAAGACAAATATAAAAGAATCTAAAACAGAAAAAATTCAAAAAAGAATAAAAATCTATGTAAAGGCTTCCAAAGAATGTCCCCGATATATGGCGAGGCTCATTCAAGGAGTCAAGATTGGCCCTTCTCCTACATGGCTAAAAGAGGCTTTAGAATCAGTTGGGCTACGATCAATCAATAATGTGGTTGATGTCACTAATTTTGTCCTCATGGAATGGGGACAACCCCTTCATGCCTTTGATGTTGATAAAATTGAAGGAGGAGTGGTTGTGATTCGAAAAGCTTCATCTGGAGAAAAAATGATAACATTGGATGGAGGAGAATATCTCCTAACTCCCCAAGATTTGGTCATCTCAGATCTTAAAAAGCCCATTGCTTTGGCTGGAATCATGGGAGGTGTTACTTCTGAGGTTTCTGAAACAGCGGTAAATATTCTTTTAGAAAGCGCGTATTTTAACCCCACCACAATTCGAAAAACGTCTAAACGACTGGGTCTTTCTTCAGAATCTTCAAAACGATTTGAGCGGGGAGTGGATATTGAAGGAGTAGAAAAGGCTCTACATCGGGCAGCGGATTTAATAACTCAAATTTCTGGAGGATCCATTGCTCAAGGATACAGCGACATTTATCCTAAAAAATTTCTTAAAAAACGAATTGCTCTTTCTTTAAAACGTTTAGAACAATACTTGGGATATAAAGTATCCTCAAAAACAGTAAAAGAAACACTTGGAAAACTTGGGTTTTCTTGCATTTCGCTTAATCAACAAAGAGGAATATTTCAAGTACCCAGTTTTCGATATGCAGATATTTCATGTGATGTGGATTTGATTGAAGAAATTGCGAGATCCCAGGGCTACAATAAAATTCCCGCCCAAGAACTTTCTGGGCAGAGTTTTTTAGATAAATCCATTGAAAGAAAAAATGCCTTAGCTCCAAAAATAAAATCACTGTTAGTGAGCAGTGGTTTAACAGAAATTGTGAATTTAAGTTTTTGTTCTCCCCAGGATCTTAAAAAAATAGGATATGCTGATGATGTTTTAAAAATACAAAATCCTTTAGGAGAAGAAAATTCCATCATGCGTCCTTCTTTGGTTCCTTCTTTGCTTAAAACCTGTCTTTATAATCTTCATCATGGAGAAGAGAGGGTTCGTCTTTTTGAACTTCGTCATACCTATGATGCCAAGGGAAAGGAAACGCCCTGGCTAGGGGGGCTACTCTGTGGGACTCGATTACCTACACAGTGGGCAATTTCTCCCAAGGAAATAGATTTTTATGATCTTAAAGCGGTTATGGTTCTTCTTCTAGAAGGGTTACATTTTGATAAAGAAGTTCAGTTTCTTAAAAAAGAAGGATCAAGAGCTTATTTACATCCTGTATGGTTTTTAGAAATTTGGATTAAAGGTTGTCTAGTGGGATATTTTGGAAAACTTCATCCAAAAACTCAAGAAGCTTTTGATATTGAAAAAAATGTGTTTATTTTTGAAATGAATGTTGATCTCTTAGAGCATTTAAAACCCCAAGCCATTCACTGTGCATCTCTCCCAAAATTTCCTTCTGTAAAACGAGACTTATCTATTTTAATTTCAGAAGAAATGTCTTATGAAAAGGTGTATGAAGTCATTCAAAAAGAAAGTGGGGGGATTGTAAAAGGTATTTCTCTTTTTGATGTATATCGAGGAGAACCTATCCCAAAAGGGTATAAGAGCTTTGCATTTTCTTTGGTGTATCAATCTTTAGAACGCACCCTGACCGATCAAGAGGTTAATACAGCTCACGATACCGTGTGCAAGGCTTTGGTTAAAGACTGTCAGGCTCAAATTCGATGAAAAGTTTTGAAATCATCAATTCTATTTGACAAGAATATAGGGCTTTGTTAGCATTTCATTAGTATTTTTAAGTAGTTGGAAAGGAAGGAGCTTTCATGACAAAAGCAGAACTCATTGAAAATGTATATGAAAAAGTGGGTTTTTCTAAAAAAGACTCATCAGATTTGGTTGAACTTATTTTCAATGTAATGAAAGAAGCTCTCGAAAAAAGCGAAAAAATTAAAATATCCGGGTTTGGAAATTTTATAGTAAGACAAAAAAGAGCCAGAGTAGGAAGAAATCCTCAAACAGGCCAAACCATCGAAATTTCAGCACGAAAAGTATTAACCTTTCGCCCAAGTCAAGTTTTAAAAGTACAATTAAATCCTGATCGAAAGGGTGTATAAAATTTTATGGCTAATACCTTTTCAGTGCCCATCATCCCAGATAGGATGTATTTTAAGATAGGGGAAGTATGTAAGATTGCAGGGATTAAACCCTATGTATTGCGTTACTGGGAAACAGAATTTGAGGCACTTTCTCCTCAAAAATCAAAGGCCAATCAACGAGTTTATGAAAAAAAAGATATTGAAACCGTTCTTTTGATTAAACAACTGTTGTGGCAAGAAAGATATAGTATTGAAGGGGCCAGATTAAAAATAAAAGAATTAAAACGAGAACAACGTTCTAAGCGTTTTACGGAAGCCAAATCAACTGCCAATGTGAAGTTACAGCAAGTAAAACAAGAACTCAAAGATCTTGTCCGCGTCCTTCGTTCTAATTAACTTATCCGGGGTGTGGCTCAGCCTGGTCTAGAGCACTCGCTTGGGGTGCGAGAGATCGGCCGTTCGAATCGGCTCACCCCGACCACTATTTATTAAGATTCCCCATTAAGATCTAATAGAGATGTTTTTTTCTTTAAGAATCTTAGTAAAAAATAAATGATGGCTCCACTTAAGAAAAAGAT
>MGPE01000006.1:279515-313105 GCA_001797335.1 Deltaproteobacteria bacterium GWA2_38_16 | reverse complement strand
TCTAAATCTTTCTCCTCCGCTTAATTTGAAGCCCCAGTGGTTTTCACAACATCTGGCCTATACGATGTCTAAATATGGAATGAGTGAATGTGTGTTGGGAATGAGCGAAGAATTTAGGGAAGATGGCATTGCTGTAAATGCACTTTGGCCAAAAACCACCATCGCAACAGCCGCTATTTATAATATTTTAGGGGGAGAGGAGCTTGCCAACCATTCACGAACTCCCCAAATGGTAGCCGATGCCGCCTATTTTATTTTTACTCAAAACTCTCGTCAGTGTAGTGGAAACTTTTTTATAGATGAAGAGGTGTTAAAATCTTTCGGTGTTAAAGATTTTAAAAAATACGCCATAAACCCAAACCAAGAACTCCAACCTGATTTTTTTATTTAAAGAAGACTAAATTTTAAAAAGCGTTTTTTATTCCCCAATAGTTTTAGCTTTATAATCATAAATTATTGACGAACTTTATATAGTGTTATACACTATATGTAAATGGCTAAGTTTATTCTCATGGAGTGGCTTTGGAGTTGGTTGCTAAATACGCCAATTTTCGAATTTGAGTGGGATAAAGGTAATTCCTTAAAGAACTTCGTTAAACATAAAGTAACCCGTCAAGAAGTTGAGGAAGTTTTTATTGGAAGACAAGCTATTCCTTTAGGAAAACAGATGGAACTTGAAGCCAGTGAAGATAGATATGGCATTATTGGCCCAACATGGCATGAGCGATTACTGACAATTATTTTTACTTTTCGTAATAAAAAAGTAAGAGCTATTAGTAGTCGATCAGCCAGCAAAAAGGAGAGAAAAACTTATGACAAAGTACGCAAAATCACTAAAAGAATACAATAATATTGAATATGATGAGAAAAAAATCATTGAATCTGCTAAGCGTTTAAAGCAAGGGCGGAAACAACCAACTAGTGTGGCCTTAGAAGAACAAACAGTTAAGGATCTTAAAAAGCTTTCCCAAAAAAAGGGAGTTCCATATCAGATTCTAATGCGTATGTTTATTCTTGAAGGTTTAGAAAAAATGAAGAAAGTTGCATAATTTAAATTAGCTGCTTAATCCCGAGAAAAGTTTCTTTAAAATCGGTTCAAAACACTTAACTTCGCTCTTAAATAAACCTGGACGGTTGAATTCATTTAAAGCAGCCACAATAAGCCGAAAGTTTATGGCTCTCAGTATATACTGATCTCTATCTTTCGCATTAAGGATATCTATCAGCTCCAAAGGAGCATTTTCCCAAGCAATGCCATCACATACAATGATGGCTTCTGCATAGGCAGTTGGTCTAAAAGCCGGTGAAAAATCAATAATCACGGGGATTTTGTTTTCAGTAAAAAGCGTATTGCCACATAAATCACTATGAATAATCTGATTATTACAATTTATATGTTTGAAAAATGAAAATATCTGTTTGATATATGCGCCTATTTTTCCATTAAACATATTTTCAAACGAAATATCGCCCCACACAATACTGTTTGCATAAGAAAACCGATGTCTTTTTGGTCGAAGTGCTACATTCCATGCATAGTTTTTTAATAGGGCATGAAATTTTCTTGAGGCATTTAGCCTATCTTGCCAATTATTCTTAATATGCGCTGATTTTATATACGTAGTGGCGGCCCAATTTTCTATAACCCAGCTTCCGCTTTTTGCTTTAACAGGCTTTGCAATTAAAATTTCAGAAGAGATAGGAATTTTATTCAATAACTCCGAACTCCATTTAGATTCTTCAGTATCTAAGACTTGTTTTATAACGACATCTCCAAATCTATAAGCATGTCCACTCCCACCTTCAAGCAGGATGCCTTCACCTTGAAGATTGAATTCACTTTTAACATTCTCTGGAATTTTGAAAGCTGTTGACATATATACCAAAATACTTACTTTAGTTTCCACTCAAACCATTAATTCCAGTATCTTCTATCTTTAAAAGTTTTTCTTTTGTGGTGGGGCCTCCCACTGCAGAGAATCCTCCTATAAACGTATAAAAGTTATAAGGTGACATTTTCTTTATACGTTCCAAAGACCTCTCGCATGGCATCGGAAATTTCTCCGAGTGTCGCATAGGATTCTACGGCTTCTAAAATAGCTGGAATCAGATTTTCTTTGGAGGCGGCCCCTTTTTTTATTTGAGAAAGGGCATGAGCTACTGTGTGTGAGCTTCTACTTTTTTTAAACTTTTTTAATTTTTCAATTTGTTTCTTTTCTAATGTGGGGCTTATTTTTTGAGTTTTTATTTTTTCTTCTTTTTCGATAGTAAATTTATTGACGCCTACAATAATTTCTTCTTTGGCTTCCACCTTTTTTTGATACTCAAAACTTGAAGCTTGGATTTCTCGTTGTAAATACCCATTTTGAATACAAGCAATCACACCGCCTTGTTCATCAATTTTTTGAATATAGGCTAAGGCTTTTTCTTCAATTTCGTTTGTGAGGTGTTCAATGATCTCTGAACCACCAACGGGATCTACCGTATTAATGACTCCTGTTTCATCTGCAATAATTTGCTGTGTGCGAAGGGCAATACGAACGGCTTCTTCAGTGGGCAAAGAAAGAGCTTCATCAAAGCTATTGGTGTGGAGAGATTGTGTCCCCCCAAGAACGGCTGCCAATGCCTGCAGGGTAACGCGCGTAATGTTATTTAAAGGTTGTTGAGCAGTTAAGCTACATCCCGCTGTTTGAGCGTGAAAGCGAAGCATTAAAGAACGATCTTCTTTGGCTTTAAATCGCTCTTTAACAATTTTTGCCCAGAGACGTCTAGCGGCTCTAAATTTTGCGATTTCTTCTAAAAAATTATTATGCACATTGAAAAA
The DNA here is from genome assembly GCA_001797335.1 of Deltaproteobacteria bacterium GWA2_38_16. GTDB lineage: Bacteria > Bdellovibrionota > JACOXK01 > 2-02-FULL-40-11 > 2-02-FULL-40-11 > 2-02-FULL-38-15-A. Next base: position 310,281 of record MGPE01000006.1, on the reverse strand, counting down.
AAAAGATAAACGAGGAGCAAATTCATCAATCTGAAGCCCTGCTTTTAAAGCAGCTTCAACATACGTAATTCCATTGGCCAGAGTAAAGGCTACCTCTTGAACCGCCGTAGAGCCAGCTTCTCGAATATGATAGCCAGAAATAGAAATCGTATTCCATAAGGGGAGGGATTTTTTACAAAATTTAAAAATGTCTGTAATGATTCTTAAAGATGCTTGGGGAGGATAGATATAAGTACCTCTGGCAATATATTCTTTTAAAATGTCATTTTGAATGGTTCCTTGAAGGGTATGAAGAGGAATATTTTTAGATTTTGCCACTGCCATATAAAGACAAAGAAGAATAGAAGCCGTGGCATTAATTGTCATCGACGTTGAAACTTCACCCAAAGGAATTCCTTTTAAAAGAAGTTTCATGTCGTCAAGGGTATCAATAGAAACCCCTACTTTTCCCACTTCTCCGTGGCTCATGGGATGGTCTGAATCAAACCCCATTTGAGTGGGGAGATCAAAAGCAATGCTTAACCCTTTTTGTCCATGTTTTAAAAGATAATGGTATCGTTTATTGGATTCTTCGGCTGTACCAAACCCTGCATATTGGCGCATGGTCCAAAGTCTTGTACGATACATGCTGGGTTGAATACCGCGTGTGAAGGGAAATTGTCCGGGAAGTTCATTCATGACTATTCGATTAAAAGAAGGTCTGCTCCAGAATCTACGGTTTTTCCTTCTTGAACATGAATAGATTTTACTTTTCCTGAAATGGGAGCTTTGAGTTCATTTTCCATTTTCATGGCTTCCATAATAATAAGCCCTTGTCCTTTGGTAACAGGATCACCCACTTTGGCTAATACTTTAATAATTTTTCCAGGCATTTTAGCCGTAATTTTTTTCTCTTCGCTTTCTTTGCTGCGTAAAGCTGCGGATTTGCGATTAATAATTTCAAGATTAAATAAATTTCCTCGAGAAAGAATCGTATAATGGGAATCTTTACTTTCGACATCAAACTCAAAAGATCGGCCTTTATGGAGCAAAGAATATCCGCCGGTCAGTCTATCCATGACATCGATATGAAAGGACTCATCTTGATCGATGGTAATAAGATAGCCGTGTTTATCTTCAACAATTTTAACTTCGTGATATTTATCATCAAAATAAGAATCAAAAATCATATAAAGCCTCTATTAGAGTGCCTCAGCCCTTCGGTTCTAGCCACTCTTAACCACGGTGAAATATGATATTCTCTTTTTACGGTTCCAACCGTTTCTCGTCCTTTTTTGTAGGCATCAATGGCGGCTACAGCAAGCACCATATTTTTTAGAGGTTGATGGGGCTTTGTTTGAGAAAGTTTAAATTCATGATCAATAAAATGGGTGTCATATTTTCCATGAATGAAGTGAGGGACTAAGACCACTTGTCGGTGAAAAATAAGATTTGTTCGAATTCCTTTAATTACAAATTCTTTAAGCACTCTGGAAAGTCTTTGGACTGCTTCTTTTCGATTAATTCCCCAAACACATAATTTTCCAATTAAAGGGTCGTAATAAATGGGAATTTCACACCCTAAATAGAGATAACTATCCAATCGCACAAAAGGTCCTTGAGGAATTCTATAAGATAAAATTTTTCCAGGAGAAGGTAGAAAATTATTTAAAGGATCTTCGGCATAAATTCTACATTCAATGGCATGCCCTGTTTGCACAATATCTTTTTGTTTAAAGGGGATGGGATGTCCGGCGGCAATTCGTATTTGAAGTTTTACAATATCGACCCCTGTAACCATTTCTGTAATGGGGTGTTCTACCTGAAGACGGGTGTTGGTTTCTAAGAAGTAAAAATTTTTCTTTTTATCTACTAAAAATTCAAAAGTTCCTGCATTAGTATATTTAATGGCTTTAGCTGCTTGAATGGCAATTTTGCACATTTTATCTCTCAGTTTTTGATCGATATACGGAGAAGGTGTTTCTTCAATCACTTTTTGATGACGCCGCTGGATAGAACATTCCCGTTCAAACAGGTGAATAACATTTCCCTGCTTGTCAGCAATAATTTGTATTTCAATGTGGTGAGGGCTTTCTAAATATTTCTCGATATAAATGGTGTCATCTCCAAAAGCAGATTTTGCTTCCCTGGCGGCTGCTTCTAAAGATTTTTTAAGATCTTTCTCAGAATGAACAATGCGCATTCCTTTTCCACCTCCCCCCGCAGAGGCTTTAACGACGATGGGATATCCCAGTTTTTGGGATATTTTTTTGGCTTGTAAAAGGGATGTAATGGGTTCAGCGGTTCCTGGTACAACCGGAATTCCTGCTTTAATCATGGTTTCTCGGGCTTGAACTTTATCCCCCATCATGCGCATGACGTGGGCTGTGGGACCAATAAACGTAATCCCAGCTTTTTCACATGCATCTGAAAATTCGTCATTTTCAGATAGAAATCCATATCCTGGATGAATGGCATCTACATGTGCTTTTTTAGCAGCATCAATAATTTTGGGAATATTTAAGTAGGAGTCTGAAGCAATAGGGCCCCCCAAAAGATAGGCTTCGTCAGCCAGCGATATATGAGAACTTATTCGATCGGCTTCTGAATACACCGCAACGGCTTCGATTTCCATTTCGTGAAGTGCTCGGATAATTCGAATAGCAATTTCACCGCGATTTGCGACTAAAACCTTTTTAAAAAACTTTGGCATAACTTAGAGAGGGATATTCCCATGTTTTTTAGGGGGGGTGGATTCTCGTTTGTTTTTAAGCATATCCAGCGCTTTTATAATTTTATAGCGCGTATCTTTTGGGGAAATAATTTCATCAATATATCCCCGTTCGGCAGCCTTATAGGGATTTGCAAATTTTTCTCTGTAATCTCGGATGAGTTCTTCTCTTTTTTCTTCTGCATTCTGGGCATTTTCAATATCTTTTTTAAAAATAATATTCACAGCACCATCGGGACCCATGACGGCAATTTCTGCTGTGGGATATGCAAAATTTACATCCGCTCTTAAATGTTTTGAAGCCATCACATCATAAGCTCCGCCATAGGCTTTTCGAGTAATAACGGTGATTTTAGGAACCGTTGCTTCTGCGTAGGCATAAAGAAGTTTAGCTCCGTGTTTAATAATGCCTCCAAATTCTTGATCCGTACCCGGTAAAAATCCAGGGACATCCACAAGGGTAATCAAAGGAATGTTAAAAGCATCACAAAAGCGAACAAACCGAGCGGCTTTCATGGAAGCAGAAATGTCCAAACAGCCGGCTAAGATATCAGGTTGGTTGGCCACAATCCCAACCGATTTCCCATTCATACGTGCAAATCCAATGACAATATTTAGAGCATAATGTTGTTGAATTTCAAAAAATTTTCTATCATCTACAATACTATAAATAATTTGTTTTACATCATAAGGTTTTTTAGGATTATCCGGAATAATATTTTGGAGTTCACTATCCGTGCGTCTGGGATCATCTTGGGTTTTAAAAAGAGGGGGTTCTTCTAAATTATTAGACGGTAAAAAACTTAAAAGCTCTCGAATCATTTGCAAACAATGTTTTTCATCATCGCAAGCAAAATGGGCAACTCCACTATGGCTATTGTGCGTCATGGCGCCACCAAGTTTTTCTTTGGTGACTTCTTCGTGGGTGACCGTTTTAATAACCTCTGGCCCTGTAACAAACATGTAGCTTGTATTTTTCACCATGAAAATAAAATCTGTAATGGCGGGAGAATAGACAGCTCCTCCTGCACAAGGTCCCATCACCGCTGTAATTTGGGGAATAACACCTGAGGCCAGGGTATTTCTTAAGAAAATATCTGCATAACCACCCAGAGATTCCACACCTTCTTGAATACGGGCTCCTCCAGAATCACAAAGGCCAATCATAGGGGCACCATTTTTAAGAGCCATCTCCATTAATTTACAAATCTTTTTTGCATTCGTGCCGCTTAAAGAGCCGCCAAAAATGGTAAAATCCTGGGCATAGACATAGATAAGACGCCCATCAATGGTTCCATAACCAGAAACCACCCCATCTCCTGCGATTTTTTGTTTATCCATATCAAAATCAATGCAACGGTGTTTTACAAAGCGGTCAACTTCAACAAAGCTATCTTCATCCAGGAGTAAATCGATGCGTTCGCGGGCAGTGAGTTTGCCAGATTCATGCTGACGAGTAATCCTTTCTTGGCCCCCTCCCAAGGAGGCTTCTTTGTTTAATTCCTCAAGAATTTCATATGGATTAGCCATCTATTCTCCGACTCTAGACTTAAACAAAGAACCTTGTCAATTAAGTTTTAGTATGTTAGCGTTTTTGCATGTCTGAGACTCAGGAAACCAGGCTTTCCCCTCGAACCAGAATCCAAGCCCAAATTGTTTTTAAGATTCCTTCAAACAAAGGGAAAGATAGTTTTTTAACCCTTTATTCTGAAAATATTAGCGAAGGGGGGGTGTTTTTAAAAAGCAATGCCCGAAAAATTCCCTTTTCTGTAGGAACGGTTGTGAATCTTCATTTTGCACTGCCCAATAACCCTGTTTTAATCCGCACAAAAGGAAAAGTGATTTGGACTACAGAAGGATGGTCTTCTGATACAACCGGGGTGAATGGCGTGGGGATTCAGTTTATAGACATGAAGGAAGAGTTTTTAACACTCATTCGACGTTTTGTCTGTGAAAATTTAGATAAGTGAAGTGGACGAATATGGTACTTTTCCACCTTTTGAATGAGCCCTGACCTAGAAATTCCTAATTCTCGAGAAACTTTTGATTTATTCCACCGATGTTTAAGTAAAGATTCCAGAACCATTTTTCTTTCCAAGGTTTCCATGGCCTTTGGGAGACTTTCATTTCCCTCAATAATGGAAAAAAGTTCTTTTAAGGAAGAGCCAATAATTTTTTCAGGCAAACACTCTAAAGAATAGTTTTTTCTATCCGGAAAATCGATGAGGATTCTTTTAATCTCCAGCTTTAGTTCGCTGACATTTCCTGGCCAAGGGTAATCAACCAATTTATTTAAAGCAGAGGATGAAAAACGAGAAATATTTTTTTCATTTTTGGTAAATTCTCGGATAAAGGTGTCAATCAGATGTAAGATGTCTTCTTTCCTCTCTCTTAAGGGAACCACGGTTAAAGTTAACGGTTTTAAACGATGATAGAGATGAGGTTCTAATTGGGCACTTTTTTGTGTGGAGACAATAATTCTTGTTTTTTGAGCAGAAGCTAGGTGAAGGCATTCCATGATCTTTTTTTGTTTTTCTGGGGTGACAATAGAAACATCGGCAAAGTAAAGGGTGGAATCTTCATGAGTAAGTAAATTGTCTAGTTTTTGAGTAGAATCATCAATTAAAAAAGGACCTCGCCGGTTGGATTTTAAATGAATGGCTCTGGCCAAAGCCTCTTTGGCGCATCCTTTTTCCCCTATAATCAAAATGGGTAGAGAGCTATCTTTATATTTTTCAGCCAGGATAAAAAGCTGCTGCATTTTAATATTCTTACTATAGATAAAACCAAATTGAGTTTTATGGTGAAGGGTGGTTTTAAGGATTTCAATTTTCTTTTCTGAAATATCCAGCTCTTCATTTAAAGAGAATATATCTTGATACACTTCTTCTAAAAGTCCTTGAATTTTTGGATCGCTTGCCCCCACCATAATGTCGATGTTTTTAGCAATATCTATGCCAATAAAAGAAAGGATTAAAAAGAGCAAAAAATAATATGTAACCTATTAAAATTACTTATTAATTTTATTTTCTTAAATTTAAGAATATTTATTCAAAAATAAGAATGAGGTGTATTTTACGTAAACGATTTAGCCGACGTCTACTTCTTAAGCATTTTGCGTTTATCCAGGCCGTACTTTTCTACTTTCATAATTAAGCCAGCTCGGCTAATACCCAGTTCTTTGGCTAGTTTTGATTTATTCCAGCTAACCCGTCTTAAGCCCTCTTTAATCATTTCGCGTTCTAGTTCTTCAAGGGCATCTTTTAATTTTCCTTGAACACGAACACCTTGGATTTTCCCTTTTTCTCCAAAAGTTTTAATTCTGGGAGAAAGCATATCGGCGGTAATTTTTTGTTCACTGCCGGATAGGACTGATAGTCGTTCCATTTCATTTTCAAGTTCACGTACATTACCAGGCCAGTTGAAGTCTAAGAGTTTTTCCATGGCACGTTTAGCAATTATTTTTTTCTTTGTGGCGCGTTCTTTGGACGATTTTTCTAAGAAAAAATCAATGAGAAGTGGAATATCTTCTTTGCGTTCTCTTAACGGAGGAACATGAATATTAATAACGTTAATTCTATAATATAGATCTTCTCTAAATTCTCCTCGTTCTACCATGTCTTTTAAATCTCTGTTGGTGGCTGCTAAAACACGCACTTCCACATGCCTGGGTTCTACGGCTCCCACAGGAAGGAATGTCCCTTCTTGAAGTACTCGAAGCACTTTAACCTGCATGGCTTGAGACATATCCCCAATTTCATCTAGGAAAAAGGTGCCTTTATCAGCCACTTCGAAAAGTCCTTTTTTATCTCGAACGGCGCCCGTAAAAGAACCTTTAACATGGCCAAAAAGTTCTGAATCCAATAGATTTTCATTAAAAGCGGAGCAGTTTTGAGTAACAAAAATTTTATCTTTTCGGCGGCTATTATAGTGGATAGCTCTGGCGATCAACTCTTTCCCAGTACCATTTTCCCCTTGAATAAGACAGGTACTTTCGGACTCTTTGATTTTATCTAAGAGAGTATAGAGCTCTTGCATGGGTTTACTTTTTCCAATCATGGCATCGTATTTATAGCGGATACCCAACTCTTTATTGAGTTCACTAATACGATCTTCCCGAACAGAAATTTCAGAATGAAGAGTGACAATTTCTTCTGCGACCAGGCTTACCAATTCTGAAAAATAACTTATTTCATGAGATTTTATACTTTTAATACTTTGAATGGCTTCTTCGGTATCTTCCCCACTTAAGCCCATTTCTTTTAAACTCTTTTTAAGAGTTGTTCGTTGGGTTTCTATATTAGAATCTTCAAAATAGCCTACAGCAAGAACGGTTCCCATAAATTCATCTGAAAGATAAATGGGGAAGGCCGTTGCCGTGAGACCAATGTCCCACTGGTCTGTGAGGGATTCGCTGCTTACAAGACGGATTTTTTGAGTTATCTTTTTAGAAAATTCTGAAAGGCTATCAAATCCTCGTTCTGAATTAACAACGAGATTACATACGGCATTTTTAAATGCTTTTTCCTGACCTTTTTCAATACCTCTTAAAAAACCGCGGTCATCGGCAAAGAAGATTTCTACATTCCACCACTGGGTTAGGATTTCTTTTAGTTTTCGGATAACGTGTAAGTGCTCAAACTCATCCCAATCAAACATGTATTCGCTCCCCCTTCATTAACTTTACTCATTTTTTTGTCATTTTCCTGTACGTAGCCTGTAAATCAATTAGACGTACCATAAGCTACTAACTCGTTGATTCCCCTTAACTAATTACTAATGATAATAGAAGATGTCTAATATGTCAATAGCATATCGTATATTTTTTTTACACCATCTGACTGTACTTTTGACGTCAAAATTATGGACAGATCTAGATCGTGAGGAGGGGCTCTTTATTTTTAGGCAAAAGGGAGGTATAAGAGAGTGCACTGTGAAATTTGTTTTAAATATAAAAGCGATCATTATAGGCCTTTTGTTAGGGTGTTCTTATGGGTATGCTGATATTTCTTATCCATGGTTAGGTGAAGAAACAATAGGTCTTCAAAAAATTAGAAATCGTTATGAAGAAAAAATTCAGCGAAAATTATGGAAAGAAGCCTGGTTTTTACTTCCTCAAGAGTCTGATTTAGAAAAAGAGGAAAAATCTCATGAGTCTTTTTATATCAATGGTGCTTATATTCCTTTAAAAGCATGGGTTCAAGAACAGCGATTAAAACTTTTATCTCATCCTGAACTGGATTCATTAAAAGCGGCATTTTTTAAACGCCTTTTGGAAACAAATCTTTTGTTAGAAGATTTTGCTTATTGGATGAAAGATGAACATAAGGCTTTAGAAGAATTAAAATTACGATGGAAAGAGGAATTTTATAAATCTTTTTCTAATTTAAATAATCCCTCTCTTGAAATACAGCACCTAAAAAATAAAGAAGAAGAGTGGAGAAATACTATTTCACATTTTTCTATTCCTCTTAAAGAAGCTTCATATTTTGAACGCGTTGGTTCACCAGATGAATTAGCAGAATATTTTAATGGTGTGGCAGAGGCTCTTTTTTTAACTGAGCAGTCATGTGAAATGGCCATTCCATTTTGGGAAAAAGGGTTAGTTTATTTGGGTCAAGCCTCTTTGGTAAATTCGTTTCAAGAACACATCTGGAAAGATTTAGGATGGGACTTGAAAAGTGTTAGGGATAAACTTTCTTATTGTTATCAAAAAGTAAAAGAGGAACCTTTAAATGAGGTAACCTCATCTCACCTTCAGTATAAAGATGATCAATTTTGTGCTGTACAGAACAATGGGCAGGCACAACATTGTTATCAAACAGAGTTATTTTTGACGGCCGCTTACCCTCTTAAACTGGGAAATAAACTTTTTTTATTAGGCAGAAGAACACATAAACTAGATGATTTTTACCTTTTTATTTTTGATGTAAAAACGGGAAAGCTTTTAAAAAAGATATTTATGGTAGAGCTTTCTATTAAAGAATATTTTAGCCCATTCCAAATTTTATTTTTAAAAGGAACTCTGGTTGTTCATAATCCATTTCTTGAAATAACGGTCTTTATAGATCCTTTTTCTCTAGAAAAGCTTTTTTCTAAGAGAGAAAAATATTTTGAAGATGAATATGCGAAGAGAGATACATCTCAAGATATTTATTTTTATTTAGCGGCATTAAAACACGAAGAATCTGTCATTAGAAGTACTGCTTGCTCAGCTTTAGCCAATATTCAAAATCCATTAAGCATTCCTTATTTAGAAAAAGCACTTCAAGAAGATAAAAATATATGGGTTAAAAATGCCGCAATAGCTGCCTTGGGAGCGCTTAAGGCAACGAGTGCTATTTCTCTTATTATTCCCTTTGTTAAAAATTCACTTCCAAATGTAAGGTATATTGCAGTTTCAGCTTTGGGTCGTATGGAAAGCCCGCTGGTGATTGATCCTTTAATTTCTGCTTTAAAGGATGCGGATATTAATGTCTATTGGGCTGCACGCGATACCTTACGGTCGTTATTACAAAGCACGTTTTTTGATAGCAAAGATAAAGAAAAAATAAATCAAGGTTTAAAAGACTTCGGCCAACACTAAAGATTCCGTATACTCTTGAAATCGTTTTCATAAAGGTTTAGGTTGTTTTATAAGCGTAAGACAAAAATTCTAGAAAAGTAAAAAAGTGAAAAAAATTGTTCTTATCATTGGATGAGGAAATTGTTGATATCAAATAGAGCCATTATAGTTTTTACTTTCTTGTGTTTTGGGCAATTTTTATATGCCTCGGAAATTCCATTTCAAGAGTCCAGAAGGTATTCATTTACCTATGAAGTGGTAATTCCCCCCTCTCAGGAAGAGAATAAAAAACTATCTTTGTGGATACCTTATCCAGTGGAAGATCAAAGCCAAAAAGTCCTTTCTTTTAAATCACATTCTCTATGGCCTGTGAAATTGACCCAAGAAAATAAATATGGAAATCGGATGATTTACATAGAGGGAAAAACAAAAAAAGAACCGCACACTTTAAAGTTTGAATATGAAATTGAGCGTTTTCCATATAAAGGAGAAAAGAAAAATAATTCATTTTTAAATCCTGCTTTATACCAAAAACCAGATCAATTAGTGCCTATTTCTCCAGAGATTCAAATAATTGCAAAAGAAGAAACAAAAAAGGCATCATCCACGTATCAAAAAATTAGAGTTCTCTATGATTATATTGTTAAGACAATGACCTATGACAAAAGTGGGTCAGGCTGGGGCAATGGAGATGCTGTTTGGGCCTGTAGTACGAAAAGAGGAAATTGCACGGATTTTCATTCTCTTTTTATTGCCTTAAATCGAAGTGAAAATATTCCAGCTCGTTTTGAAATTGGATTTCCAATTCCAGTAGATCAAAAAGAGGGAGAAATTCCAGGCTATCATTGTTGGGCAATAGCTTACGATGCCCAAAAAGGCTGGATTCCTGTAGATGCTACGGAAGCCAAAAAAACGGGTGAAATTGAAAAATATTTTGGTACTTTACCCAGCAATAGAATTAAGTTTAGTCAAGGACGTGATATTGTGCTCAATCCTCCTCAAAAAGCTGCTCCCCTTAACTATTTTATTTACCCCTATGCTGAGGTTTCGGGAGAAATATACCCTAAAGTGTCTAAGAAATTTTATTTTAAAAATCAATGAGCATCCTCAAAAATAAAAAGTTGTTTAGAATGTTTCACTGATACTCCTCAGATTCTTGGTATTGTTGGGCGATGGGAAGACGGCGGCCAATGCCAAAAGCTTTATAAGAAATACGAAGTGCAGGAGGGGCTTGGCGGCGCTTATATTCATTTCGATCAATGCGTTTCACAATGTCTTTGACTAGAGATTGGGAAAATCCTTTTTTAACAATTTTAGCAATCGGTTCAAGATTTTCAATATAGGCTTTTAAAATTTGGTCTAATTGATCGTAAGGAGGAAGTGTATCTTGGTCAGTTTGGTTAGGCCTTAATTCTGCAGAAGGAGGTTTTGTAATGGAGTTTTCAGGAATAACAGGTGTTTTAAGATTCATATATCGAGAAAGTTCGTAAACTAAGGTTTTTGGGACATCGGCTAATACGGCTAATCCCCCTGACATATCTCCATAAAGAGTGCAATAGCCAGTTCCCAGTTCAGATTTATTTCCAGTTGTAAGTAAAAGTGCTCCCCATTGGTTAGAAAGCGCCATCAGTAAATTTCCTCGGATTCTGGCTTGCAAATTTTCTTGTGTGAGTTGAGAATTTTCATTTTTAAACACAGGAGTTAAACTTTCAATATAAGAATCAAAAAGGGAATGAATGGGGATAAGCTCTGTTTTAATTCCTAAATTTTTAGCGAGTGTTTTTGCATCCTCGATACTTCCTTGAGAAGAATATTTGGAAGGCATAAGAATTCCAATTACATTTTCTTTTCCTAAGGCATCCGTGGCTAGGGCTGCAGTTAATGCTGAATCAATCCCCCCACTGAGGCCTAAGAGAACTTTTTTAAATCCACATTTTCGCACATAATCTTGAATTCCTAAAAGAAGAGCTTTATACACTTCCTCTAAAGAAGAAGTTGAAATGGCATGTTTTTCTCCTGTTTTTTCTTCTAAATCGACCATAACTAAATCTTCTTTAAAATCTGAACATTGGGCGATAAGTTTTCCTTTTTCATCCAAGGCGAAACTTCCTCCATCAAAAATGAGCTCATCGTTGCTGCCTACTTGATTGACATAGAAAGAAGGAACTTTATATTTTTTGGAAATAGCAGAAAGCATTTTTCGCCTTAATCCAAGCTTATTGATGGAGTAAGGAGAAGCAGAAATGTTAATCAAAATAGCTTTTTTGCGCTGAAAAAAATCTGCCACAGGGTCTTTAGGATACAAGCGATGTTTCCAAAAATCTTTATCATTCCAAATGTCTTCACAAATAGATAAAGCAAAAGTGTGTTGATGAAATAAGGCAGAGTGTAGTTTTACTCCCGGTTCAAAATGTCTTGTTTCATCAAAAACATCGTAGCTGGGAAGAAGAACTTTATGGTGTTTAGCAATTATTTTTCGGTTCGAAATAAAAGCCAAGCTATTAAAAAATTCTTTTCCACTTTTTCCTCCATTTTTATCGATAAAACCACAAATCACAGCGATGTCTTGAATGTGAGAGGAAAACTGTTTTAAATATTTTAAATTGTCTTTTACAAAAGACTCTTTTTCTAAAAGATCTAAAGGGGGATAGCCCACTAAAGAAAGTTCAGGGAAAATGACAAGCTCTGCTTTTTTAGCTTTGGCCGTTTTTATAAAATCCAACATTTTTCGACTGTTATATTCAAAAGCCCCAATGGTGGGATTAATTTGTGCCAGTGCAATTTTCATGATTGAAACTCATAATTTTTAAGTTGGTGAATGGCAGCCTTAAATCCGCTTCTCACAATTTTAATCATATAATTTTCGGATAAATTAAAATGATCACTTAAGAAAAATTGATAATCTTGAGAAAGGGGATGAATAAAAAGGTAATCCACATTTTTATTAAATTTAAGTTTTTCTTCTAAAATGTCACAGAGTTCTGCTCGTTTTTTATCAGGAAGGTCATTATCTTTAAAGAATTGATTAACCGTATCCAAAACCATTTTTTTATGTTGAAATAATCGCCTAGAAGAGTGAATTTTTTGTTCAATAACTTGATAAATAGCTTGGATCATCACATTGGCAATCCCATAATCGGCTAAAGATCCAATTTCTGGATGATAATGATAGGGTTGATGGGTATAGGAGGCAATCACAAGATCACATCCCACATCTTTTGCCACATGGGTTGAGAGGGTTTCTCTAATTTCTCCATCATAATAATAGGTGAGCTCTTTTCCAGAACCAATGGGATAGGGCTGATAAATGGGAGGAAGAGAGGTAGAGGCAGCACAGGCATGAGAGATAGAGACAGAGTTATCAAAAACAGCATGATGTTCAGGCCTAGGTTTTAAATTTTTAAATTTGCAAAAAATAGATTTATTAGGGTGATCGAGCTGGGTAGCAACAATAAAAAGATCTGCCGTTAGCTCTTCAAATTTGTTGGTAGGGAGCGCTTTTTCCCTTAAATATTTTTCAATTCCTACAGTTGTAAAAATGCCCCCAAAAGAAAGATGGTTTTTAACAAAGGTTTCAAGCCCGCCACTACCAATACCAATTTTTTTAGGCCAAAAAGCTTTAATGTATTTTCGAATGTTTGGTCTCGATAAATGAAATAAATCCGTATAACCAACTTTGGGAATTCTTGCTCCCTCTTGTTCCAAAAAGGATTGAATGATTTCTGTGAGCGAAAACCCTGAGGCGAGTAAACTTGCTATAATAGATCCCGCACTTGAACCTACATACGTTTGAATAGGTATTTTTTTAGAACCATTGGAACCATTTCCATTAGTTCCAGATGATTTTTTGGCTTGTTTAAGAGTGCCTCCCACAAACTGAAGCCCCTTTTTTTCCAAGGCGAGCCCAACACCAATATGAAAACAAGCTGCTTTAATGGCTCCACCACTGGCGACAAAAGCTACCTTCTGTTTATGGGCAAAAGATATTTTCTTCATATCAATAAATTATTGACCCGAATCTCAGGGCTTACTATACTCAATCCCTAGTCTAAAGGGAAAGAGGATTTTTATGGATTCTGAAACTCAAAAAGGCGCTTGGCTTCCTCTGTTAGAATATGCGGTTAAAAAAGGGATGAGTCTTTCAACCCTCCGTCGAAGAATTAGAGCTAATAAAATTCAATATGAGCTTCGAGAGGGGAAATATTATCTTTTTGATGATGGAAGTTTTCCCCTAGAAGATCCTGAAAAAGTAATTTCTGATTTAAAAGAACAAATTGCTGATTTAAAAACGTTGGTTCAAGTCTTAGAAGCTAAACAATAATCTTCTTAGAAATTTTTTCGATATACACGATTTTCATTGTCTTGAATTTTTTTAAAAATCGTGGCGAGGTCATACCAAGGAAGCGAAATTTCAATAGATTCATGATATTTTTGCCACCAATAGAGAAAACTTTGGTAGTTGCTGGTAATAAGAGTGTTTGGAGTGAGTCTTTCTAAAAGTTCCCAGGTAAAATTATAGTTTGCATCTTGACTATTTTCTTTTGAGAACTCTGGATTCATAAAAGTGATGAGGACAGGAATGGATAGAACATTTTTTTCAGCCAATAAATGATAGCCCATATAATTTAAAAAACGAGGGGAGTAGTTTTTTAGTTGTTCTAAAGCATTTTTTCGGGTTAAGTTTTTTTTTATTTCTTTGAGCTGATCATCTAAATTTGAACGATAATAATAAAAGCTAGCGGTGATAGACTTAATGTAATCTTGAATTTGAGGATCCCCTTCTAAAGCAATATATTTATCTAAAAGCCACCCCTTCTCAGCGCTTTCAATGAGCTCTACCTGGTACCAGTACCCTTCTATTTCTCCAATGGTGACTTTTTCAGTTTGCTTATCTAAGATTTTAAGGGTGGTTCCCCTGAATGCTTTGGTAAGAATCGTGGAATTAATCACATTGGGAGCAGAGCGAAGATTGGCGTATCTCCCCACAATAATGCCAGTAAGGTTTTCTGCTAGAGCTAAAGGTGTGAGAAGTAGAAAGCATAAGACTAAAATCTTTTTCATATGAGAAAGATACTGAAACTTTGCCTTTAATACAACTTTATTTAAAATTAGTTTGACGTTCCAGTCATTCTGAGGGAGTTAGCCCGAAGAATCTCGTTTTTATTGACGAGATCCCTCGCCTTTGGCTCGGGATGACAGGTGTATTAAATAAGTTCAGTGGGGATAGTATCTATTGGGAAAAGCCCTTCTTTTTTCAAGAGTGAGGCGACACGTTCACTTCTGGTTTTAAGCCACTTTTCATAAAGCCTCAGAATATCTCGATGTGTATGCGTAAAAGTAGTGTCAGAGACTTCGGCTAAAATATCTGTATAGGTGAGAAACCGGGATCCTAAGTCTTCAAACATGGCTTTTAATACAGATTTTTCAAAAACCTCAGATAACCTTTTATAGGCCACCCCTCCCATCGCAATATAATAATCTACATCGACAAGTTTTCGATTTAAGCTATCTGAGAAAAATCCTGAAATATAAAGAGAGAAATCCCCCAATTCTTTTAAAAGTTGAATTTGTTCTTGCGTGCCTGAGATCATGGCTTTATGAAGCTGAATAGCCAAAGGATCTTGCTCTGATTTTTGCATGGCCTCCACAGAGAGATATTTTGTGAGAAGGGATACCAAATAGTATTCTATATCTTCATTAACATTGACATTTTGATTTTTAAGAGCGCCCAATACAAGTTCTCTGAAAAATTCTAAAGGCTCTGTAAAAATACTGACTTGCCCTTTTATTTCTGTGATTTTTGCCACGGACCCTCCCTTTTTTATGAAACGTGAATTAAAAGTAAGGCCTTTAATAAAATAATGTATTCTTTTATTTATTATAAGCGGAAAATGCTTAAAAATCAATGCCTTGACGGATTACGGTGCTTTTCTGTAAACTTTAAGTACACGGTGCATAAGACGATTATTTTTCGATATCTTTTTCGGGAATTGATTACCCCGTTTTTCCTAGGCCTTTCTGTTTTTATTTTTATTTTAATCATGTCTCAAATCTTAAGACTCAATGAGCTTATTATTGTGTATGGAGTAGGAATTGGGACCGTTTTGAGACTCATGTTTTATCTATTGATTGGGTTTTTAGCGATTTCTATTCCTATTGCTCTTTTATTTTCTGTGCTCATGGTTTTTGGAAGACTTTCTTCGGATAGTGAAATTACGGCATTAAAAGCATCTGGTTTTAGCATTCTTCAATTGGCCATGCCGGTTTTATTATTTTCAGTTATTGTTTTTATATTTTGTTTATATTTAACCTTATATTTAGAGCCCTGGGGTGGAATTAATTATAGGCGAGTTATTTTTGAAATTGGGCAAAGTAAAGCGACCGTAGGGATTAAAGAAGGCGTTTTTAATGATGATTTTTTTGGGTTGGTTTTATATACCGACAAACTTAATCCCAAGGAAAAAACATTAGAACATGTATTTTTATATGACAAAAGGGATAAAGAAAAACCTATTGCTGTGGTAGCTGAAAAAGGGGCTCTTATTTCTTCTCCGGATTTACCCAATATTTTTTTAGTTTTAAGTAAAGGGAATATTCATTCAACGCCTCAAAATGCAGATTCTATTCAAAAAATTAGTTTTGATCGTTACACCATTAACCTTGCATTAAGTGCCATGATGCGGGTAGATACGAGAGAAAAACGAGGGAGTGAATTATTTATAGAAGGGTTTCAACAAGAAATTGCAAAAGCAAAAAAAGAGAAAAAATTTGCAAGGGCGCGTATGTTAGAATCAGAGTATTATAAGAAATATTCCGTTGCTTTTGTAAATATTATTTTTGCAGTACTTGGGATAGCATTAGGTATTCGTCCTACCCGTGCAGTAAAATCTTTTTCCTTTGTATTTACCCTTCTTTTAGTGGGTGTATACTGGCTTTTATATATGAATGCCCAAAGAGTAGCTGTTTTAGGGACCTTGCCTGCCTCCGTTTCCATGTGGGTTCCCAATATCTTATATGCAGCCATTGCTGGATATTTAATTTTTAGAGCTAATCGACGGTAGGACGTATTGATGATGAATTTGGGCATTTATATCCACCTACCCTACTGCATTCATCGGTGTGTTTACTGTGATTTTAATGCCTATGCATTAAAAACAAAACAAGAGCTCACCTCTTATATAATCGCACTAAAAAAAGAAATTTTATTTTACGCCCAAAAAATTTCAAACACCAAAATAGTCGACACTCTTTATTTTGGAGGAGGGACTCCTTCAGTGCATTCTTCAGAGCAAATTCAAGAACTGGTGAATCTCTTGCGCACAGAATTTAACGTGTCCCCCTCGTTGGAAATAACGTTGGAAGCAAATCCCAGCTCTCTTAGTTTAGAAAAATTAAAGGCCTTTAAAGATGCCAGAATCAATCGTTTAAGTTTAGGGGTACAAACCTTTCATCCTCAACATCTTAAAACGTTAGAGAGAGTTCACTCAGCTAAACAAGCAGAGGAAGCATATAGGATGGCACAAGAAGTAGGATTTAAGAATATAAACCTTGATTTTATCTTTGGTATCCCTCAGCAGTCTTTAGAAGAATTTAAAAAAGATATAGGTAAGGCTATGGACTTAAATCCAACACATATTTCGACCTATAATTTAACAGTTGATAAGACCAATCCTCTTTTTCCAAATCTCCCAATGGATGAATTACAAAGAGATATGTATGAGTATGTTATTCAATATCTGCCCTCAAAGGGGTATGAGCACTACGAAGTTTCTGCCTTTTCAAAACCAACTTTTCAATGTCAGCATAATTTAAAATATTGGAAACTTAAAAATTATTTAGGTCTTGGGGCAGGAGCGTATTCTTATATTACCTCTGATGACCATCCCTGGGGTGTACATTTTAAAAATAGTGATCCTTTAAAGATGTATTGGGAAAAAGTAATGAACCAAGGCCATGCGATGGAAGAAGAAGAAAATATTTCTATAGAAACAGTTAAAAAAGAATATATGATCACTCATCTAAGACTTTTAGAAGGAATCCAATTTCAAGACTTTGAAGACAGATTCAAAGAATCTATAATAAAATCATATGGTTGCAAGATTGACATGCTTTTTAAAAAAGGTTTTCTTGACTCTACTCAAAAAATGCTCAAATTAACCTCGAAAGGACTAGTTTATCTCAATCAGGTTTTACTAGAATTTGTATGAAAGATAAAGAAACACCAAAAGTACAAGAAACGTCCCAGGAGGCGCTAAAAACTGAAAATATAGTTTTAGAAGAGTATAAGAAAAAACAAGAGGAGGCTCAAAAGGAAGCCAAAGAAAATTACAATAAATGGCTTTATCTCTATGCAGACTTCGAAAATTATAAAAAGCGGATTGTAAAAGAGAAAGCGGATTTGATTAAATATGGAAATGAAGTTTTAGCAAGGGAACTTTTGGAAGTCATGGATTCATTGGAGAAAGCACTGTCCCATGCCACAGGCTCCAATGATCTAAAAGGATTTGAAGATGGGATTCGGTTGACATTAAAACAATTTGGGACTGTATTAGCAAAATTTGGAATTTCATCTATTGAAAGCATGGGGAAAAAATTTGATCCTCATTTTCATGAGGCCGTGTTGGAAAAAGAAAAAGAAAATGTGGAAACAGGAACAGTGATTGAGGAACATCAAAAAGGTTATTTATACCACGATCGGCTTCTTCGGGTCGCTAAAGTGGTAGTAGCAAAAAAGAAAGCTTAAGAAGGGAGAATAAATATATGGCAAAAAAAGATACATCGAGAATTATTGGGATTGATTTAGGGACCACTTTTTCATGTGTGGCGGTAATGGAAGGAGGAGAGCCTAAGGTTATTGAAAATAGCGAAGGATCTAGAACCACTCCTTCTGTGGTTACGATGACTGATAAAGGAGAAAAATTAGTGGGACAGTTGGCCAAGCGTCAAGCAGTGACAAATCCCAAAAATACTATTTACTCTGTAAAAAGATTGATGGGGCGAAAGGCTGAGGCTCCAGAAGTGGTGGAGTGGAAAAAACGGGCTTCTTACGATGTGGTAAAAAGTACCAATGGTGATGCTTGGGTAACTCTTAATACTAAAGATTATAGCCCGCCAGAAATTTCTGCATTTATTCTTCAAAAAATGAAAAAAACAGCAGAAGATTACTTGGGGCATGAAATTACCAAGGCCGTTGTAACCGTTCCCGCTTACTTTAATGATAGTCAGCGGCAAGCAACCAAAGATGCCGGTAAAATTGCAGGCTTAGAAGTAGAAAGAATTATTAATGAACCTACTGCGGCAGCTTTGGCCTATGGGTTAGATAAAAAAACAGATGAAAAAGTAGCTATTTTTGATTTAGGCGGTGGGACTTTTGATATTTCTATTTTGGAATTAGGATCTGGTGTTTTTGAAGTGAAGTCAACCAATGGAGATACCTTTTTAGGAGGAGAAGATTTTGATTTAAAAGTTGTGGATTTTCTAGCAGATGAATTTAAAAAAGAAAATGGGATTGATTTAAGAAAAGATAAAATTGCTCTTCAACGACTGAAAGAAGCCGCAGAGAAAGCAAAATGTGAGCTATCTTCTTCTTTAGAAACGGATATTAATCTTCCCTTTATTACCGCGGATCAGTCTGGCCCAAAACATTTAAATGTAAAGCTTACTCGAGCTAAATTTGAAAGTTTGGTGTCCGATCTCATCGATCGATTAGTGGGGCCCTGTAAAAAAGCGTTGGCTGATGCTAAACTTTCAGCCAAAGATCTTAACGACGTTGTATTGGTGGGAGGAATGACGCGGATGCCGCGTGTTCAACAAAAAGTAAAAGAAATTTTTGGTAAAGAACCTCACAAGGGGGTTAATCCCGATGAAGTAGTTGCTGTGGGAGCCGCCATTCAAGGGGGTGTTCTTAAGGGAGAGGTTAAAGATGTATTGCTGTTAGATGTGACTCCTCTTTCTTTAGGGATTGAAACCTTAGGGAGTGTTTTTACAAAGATTATTGAAAGAAATACCACGATTCCTACGCGTAAGAGTCAAATTTTTTCAACGGCAGCCGATAATCAACCTGCCGTGACGGTGCATGTGTTACAAGGGGAAAGGGAAATGGCTCCTGACAATAAATCATTGGCGAGATTTGATTTGGTTGGAATTCCTCCTGCTCCTCGTGGAATGCCTCAAATTGAAGTTACTTTTGATATTGATGCGAATGGAATTGTTCATGTTCATGCCAAAGATTTGGGAACGGGCAAAGAGCAATCGGTTCAAGTTCGGTCTTCCAGTGGTTTAAGTGATTCTGAAATTCAAAAAATGGTAAAAGATGCTGAATCTCATGCGGAGGAAGATAAGAAAAAATCAGAACTGATTCATGCTAGAAATGCAGCAGATAATTTAGTTTATACTGCTGAAAAATCTTTAAAAGAACATGGTGATAAAGTAGATGAAGCTACTCGAAAAGCCATTCAAGAAGCTATTGATAAAGTGAAGAAAACCTTGTCAAGCTCTGATGTTGAAGAAATTAATAAGGGTGTAGAAGAACTTAATCAAGCTACTTATAAATTAAGCGAGCATATCTACAAAGAAGCGCAGCAAAAGGCTAAATCTCAGACTTCATCAACTTCTTCTGAGACTTCTTCTGAATCGCCCTCTGAAGATAAAACAGAAAAAAAGAAAAAAGAAGATGATGTTATTGATGCCGATTATAAGGAAGTGAAATAAGCCCCCGTGGCAAGTCAAAAAAGAGATTACTATGAGGTCCTCTCTGTTTCTCGTTCGGCCAGTAGTGACGATATTAAGAAGGCCTATCGAAAATTAGCCCTTAAATACCATCCAGATAGAAATCCGGGCAATAAAGAAGCCGAAGAAAAATTTAAAGAAATTTCCGAGGCTTATGAAGTTCTCTCTGATGCACAAAAAAAACAAGCCTATGATCAATTTGGGCATGCGGGTACTCAACAAGGGGGAGCTGGCTTTGGAGGATTTGAGGGATTTAGGACAGGAGGATTTGGAGGCGGCGTTGAAGATTTATTTGGAGATATTTTTGAAGACTTCTTTGGCGGAGGAAGACGTACCCGAAAAGGAAGGCGAGAAGTAGGTATTCGAGGGGAAGATTTAAGATATAATTTAAAGGTTTCATTTGAAGAGGCAGCGTTTGGAAAAAAAATAAAACTCGATATTCCTAAAGATGTGATGTGCGATACCTGCCATGGAAGTGGTGCAAAACCAGGGACCAAGCCTTCCACCTGTTCTCGATGTCAAGGAACTGGAGAAGTTCGTTTTCAACAAGGATTTTTTAGTATTGCTCGTACCTGCGATCGCTGTGGAGGAGAAGGAAGCGAAATAGGATCTCCGTGTACTCACTGCCATGGTCAGGGAAAAGTGCGAATGAAAAAAACCATGGAGGTGACCATTCCCCCTGGGGTAGATACCGGACAAAGTTTACGTCTTTCTGGGGAGGGAAATGCAGGTCAAAAAGGAGGACGGGGTGGAGATTTATATATTGTCATTGAAGTGGGGAATCACCCTATTTTTTCAAGAGAAAATAATGATGTTATTTGCGATGTCCCTATTTCTTTTACTCAAGCAGCGTTGGGATGTGAGATTGAAGTTCCTACTCTTTATGGGAAAGTGAAAATGACAGTTCCTTCAGGCACCCAATGGGGAAAAGTTTTTCGTCTGAGAGAAAAAGGTTTTCCGGATATCCATGGATATGGTAAAGGAGATCAATTGGTGCGAATAGTGGTAGAGGTGCCAACAAAATTATCTTCAGAACAAAAAGAACTTTTGCGAAAATATGCAGATGTTTCTGGAGATAATGTAGAGCCTTTAAGGAAAGGGTTTCTTAATAAAATGAAAGACTTCTTCGGTGAATAGAAACATTCACTTTTTGATTTATTTTTTATCAGTGCTGCTTCTGGCGGGATGTGCGGGGAGAGAGGTTCGGCAAGAAGAAAAAGTGGAACTACCCGATTCCCCCACGGCCCAGCAAGAATTAGAACTCCTTGAAAAAAATAGCGAAAATCTACAGCATTTTATTGAAAAATATCCTAATACCTCTTCCTCTCTCGAGGCAAAAGGACTTCTTGCGCAAGCACTCTATAAACAAAATCGCCTGGAAGAATCCTATCAATTGATTGAAAATCTAAATAAAGAAGAATTAAATTTTTTATTAGAACGGCATGGGGATTCATATCCATCCTCAGAAATTCACTTTAAGTTAGGGCAGATTTTTTTTAATGAAGGGGACCAGGAACTGTCCAAAGAACATTTTCAAAAGGCTGTGGAGCTGACGCAAGAGGAAACTCAAAAAGCAAAAATCCAAGAATTTATTTCAAAGATTTCTAAAGTCTTTAAAACTCAAAAAAATGTGATTGGATGTGTACTGCCTCTCTCAGGGAAATATGCCCCCTTTGGAATTCGCAGTTTACATGGGATTCAAGAAGCATTGGGATTTTTTTCATCTAAAAAAGATATTTCCTTTGAATTGGCTATTTATGATTCTCAAGGCAGCGCAGAAGAAGCGGCTAGAGGTGTTGAAACCCTTTTAGAACAACATGGGGTTATGGCCATTATTGGGCCCCTTTTGACTCCTTCTTCAGAAGCAGCGGCACTTCGTGCTCAGCAATTGCATGTCCCTCTATTAAATCTTTCTCAACACCCTTCTATTACTTCTATCGGAGATTATGTTTTTAGAAATGCTATGACGAAGTTTCATCAAACCGATACCCTGATTCGCTATGCGTGTCAGGACAAGGGGCTTAAAAAATTTGCTATTTTATATCCTCAGGATTCTTATGGAGTTGAATTTGCGAATCAATTTTGGGACGCTATCGAAGGATGTGGCGGAACTCTAGAAGGAATTGAAGCGTATGAATCTGATCAGGAAGACTTTAATGATGAAATTAAAAAGTTAGTAGGCATGTATCAACCCAAAGCCCGAAAATCAGAATACCATCTGGCAGAAGAGCAGTTAAAAATTCAACTCAATAAAGAAACGGTTCCCCAATCACAGGTTAAACTTCCTCCTCAGATTGATTTTGAAGCTCTTTTTATTCCTGATTATGCCAAAACAGTGGGGCAAATTGTTCCCACTCTCTTTTTCCATGATGTAGAGGGTCTTCATCTTTTAGGAACTCAGGGGTGGAACTCTCAAGAGCTTTTAAAAAGAGGGGGTGAGTATGTTAGTGGAGCAGTCTTTGTAGATGGTTTTTCTGAAAGTAGCCTGGATCCACAAGTTAAAATATTTGTATCTGATTTTGAACATCATTTTGATGATACTCCCCAAATTTGGGAAGCCCAAGCCTTTGATGCGGCAACACTTTTAAAGGACCTCTTACAAAAAGAAGAAGTCCAAACACGAGAAGATTTAAAAAATCAACTTTTAGCCTTGTCTGAAATAAAAGGAGTGGCTGGAATTGCTTATTTTTCAGACAATCATGATGTTAAAAAAGAATTGCCTTTACTGACGGTTCAAGAGGGGAAAATCATTTCTTTAGAAACCCCCTAAACCTTTTTGCCTATTCTTTCGTCTATTTTCTACAATGCATAACAGTTTTTACTTTTCAAAGATTTAAGAGCGTGGTAATATTATAACCCAGTAGTAAGGCTCGTATATGTGTTGTGTGATCCCTAAGGGCAAAAGTACGTGAGTATAGGTTATTAGAAGAAAAGGGGGGAAGGTTATGAAGAAGAAGGACTTAGAAAGATTTAAAGAACGTCTCTTAAATCAAAAAAAACAAATCTTAGAAAGCAGCATGAAGGTGAGAACGGAAAGCCTAAATGTTAGCAACGATGATCTTCCTGATGAAATTGATTTAGCCAGTGCTGAACTTACAAAATCTGTTATGCTCCGTTTAAATGATCGAGAACGAGCTATTCTTCCTAAAATTACTAAGGCCTTAGAGCTTATTAATAATGGGCAGTATGGTGTATGCGAAGCCTGCGGAGATGATATTGGCTTGAGTCGCCTAGAAGTAAGACCCTTTGCCACTCTCTGTATTAAGTGTAAGGAAGAAGAAGAGCATAAAGAAAAAATGTACGCTTCGTCATAGTCCCACCGTCGTTCCCCGGTTAAGCCGGGGAATCTAGATTAAAATCACATGAGAATGCCCTTTCTTTTTTCCTAAAGTCTCCTGCCTAAACCTCCGAAATAGAAAGTAAAGGCTATAAGAACAAAGGAGACACTCATGGATGATCCCATTGAAGAAGTAAAAGACGTAAAGGTGCCCGATACGTTGCCCATGTTGCCGGTAAGAGATGTGGTGGTTTTCCCTTATATGATCTTACCTTTGTTTGTTGGACGGGAAGCCTCCATTAAAGCTGTGGAACATGCCATGGCGCACGAAAAAATTATTTTCTTATCTGCTCAAAAAGATATTTCAGAT
Source organism: Deltaproteobacteria bacterium GWA2_38_16 (assembly GCA_001797335.1). Classification (GTDB taxonomy): domain Bacteria; phylum Bdellovibrionota; class JACOXK01; order 2-02-FULL-40-11; family 2-02-FULL-40-11; genus 2-02-FULL-38-15-A. Next base: position 286,631 of record MGPE01000006.1, on the reverse strand, counting down.
GAAAACCCTGCCCCTCAAGGTATTTATGCTATTGGAACTTATGCCATGGTGATGCGCATGAGGAAACTTCCTGATGGGCGAGTTAAAGTTTTAATTCAGGGACTTGGGAAAGGGAAAATCCAAAAATATACTCAAGAAGATCCCTTCTATCAGGTGAAAATAACAAAATTAAAAGATACAGAAGCTTTTGGAGAAGAAGAAAGTATTTCAGTAGAAGCCTTGGTGAGAAATGTAAAGGAACAAATTGAAAAACTCATTTCTATGGGCAGAGTGTTAGCTCCCGATCTCCTCATGATTTTAGATGAAGTTTTAGAACCTGGAAAATTGGCAGATCTGATTGCTTCCAATATGGGATTAAAAGTTAACGATGCTCAGGAAGTGTTAGAAATAGACAGTGTGCATCTAAGACTTCAAAAGGTAAGCACTATTTTATCTCGTGAGCTTGATGTTTTATCTCTGCAAGCCAAAATCCGTTCTCAGGCCAGAGATGAAATGACGAAATCTCAAAGAGAATATTTTTTAAGGGAACAACTAAAAGCCATTAAGTCAGAATTAGGTGATTTGGATTCCAAAGAAGATGAGGTGGAGGAATTTAGAACTAAAATTGAAGCTGCTGGAATGCCCAAAGAAGTTAAAGAGGAAGCTTTAAAACAATTGGGCCGGCTTGAAAAAATGCATCCAGATTCTTCTGAATCGACGGTGGCTCGAAGTTATTTAGAATGTGTGACAGAGGTTCCTTGGGCCCAGCATTCCCAGGATAATATTGATATTAAGCGAGCCAAAGAGATTTTAGATGAAGATCATTTTGGTCTTGAAAAGGTGAAAGAGCGGATTTTAGAATTTTTAGCGGTTCGAAAATTAAAAGAACATATGACTGGCCCTATTTTATGTTTCTCAGGTCCTCCAGGAGTTGGAAAAACTTCATTGGGGAGATCTATTGCCCGAGCTATGGGGAGAAAATTTGTTCGAGTGTCTTTAGGGGGATTGCGAGATGAAGCAGAAATTCGTGGACACCGACGGACTTATGTGGGAGCGATGCCTGGGAAAATTATTCAAGGCTTAAAGCAAGCCCAAACCAATAATCCTGTCTTTATGCTCGATGAAATTGATAAATTAGGCAGTGATTTTAGGGGAGATCCGGCTTCTGCACTTCTAGAAGTTTTGGATCCAGAACAAAATTATAGTTTTACAGATCATTACTTAAATCTTCCCTATAATTTGTCGAATGTCTTATTTATTACGACGGCTAATTTAGTGGATCCCGTCCCCCCGGCTTTAAGGGACAGAATGGAAGTAATCCAATTGCCTGGTTATACCGAGGATGAAAAAGTAAAAATTGCTCAACGATTTTTAATTCCTAAGCAGTTAGAACAAAATGGACTTAAGAAAGATCAAGTAACGTTATCTGAAGACGCCATTAAAGCCATTATTCATCAATACACTCAGGAAGCGGGGCTTAGAAATTTAGAAAGGGAATTTGCCAGTATTTTTAGAAAAGTAGCTCGCAAATGGGCAGAAGATAAAGCAGCGGCTGTTTCTATAAGTGGGAAAAATATCCCTGACTTTTTAGGGAATCCAAAATATTTACCGACAGAAGAGCAGCAAAAAAATGAAATTGGTGTAACGACAGGACTGGCATGGACTCCGTATGGAGGAGAAGTGTTGTATGTGGAAGCGACTCAAATGAAAGGGAAGAATAGAACCTTGACCCTTACAGGACAATTGGGAGATGTCATGAAAGAATCTGCCCAGGCCGCCTTAAGTTATATCCGATCCCATGCCAAAGAATGGGGAATTAGTGACGACTTTTTTGAAAATTATGAACTTCATGTTCATGTCCCCAAAGGAGCTATTCCTAAAGATGGACCTTCGGCAGGAGTAACGATTGCTACAGCGCTATTGTCTTTAATTACCCAGCGTCCTGTTTATAAAGAAGTGGCTATGACGGGAGAAATTAGCTTAACCGGAAAAGTTTACCCTATTGGGGGGGTGCGAGAAAAAACGTTAGCAGCACTTCAACACAATATTAAAACCTTAATTATTCCTGAAGGAAATAAAGACGATCTAAAAGAAATTCCAAAGGAAATTAGGGATAAGTTGCAATTTATCTTTGTTAAAACCATTAAAGATGTATTTGAAATTGCTCTTGTTAAGGCGGTAGAAACGGAAACAAGGGAAAAAAGAAGATTTCTAGCAGAAAAAGCTGCGTAATAAATGTCATCCTGAGCAAAGCGAAGGATCTCTTATAGAAAAAGAGATTTTTCGGTCGCGTTGCTCCCTCAGAATGACACCTTAATTTTTTATCTCTTTAATCTCGCACATTAATTTTCCTGAAGAAAGTTCAATAGAAACCATATCCTGTTGTTTTGCCTCAGAGGATTTTCGAAGAATATGCCCTGTTTTTAAAATCTTTGTAATACTAAATCCCCTTTCTAAAATAGCCAGTGGATTTAAGCTTTTAAGAAGTGACTTTAATCGAGTAATGTGATGGCGATGGCGTTCTAAGATTAAATGTATTTGAGAAGAAAGTTTAGGAGAAAGATTTTCAAGGTTGGATTTGGCATTTTTAACATTTTGAAGAAGGGTATAATGAAGCCTTTCTTGAAGATCTGAAAGCCTTAATCTCCAGTCTTCTAATTTTCTTCTAGGATCAATGATACGACCTGAAAGCTCTGCTAATTGTTTTTTATACCGAGTAACGTGAGTTAAGAAAGCTTGTCGTAAGTGATTTAATTGACTTAAAATATTTTTTTGTAAATCAATTTTATTTTTAACTACAAGCTCTGCGGCTGCAGAAGGAGTGGGGGCTCTTAAATCTGCAACAAAATCACAAATGGTAAAATCAATTTCATGACCAACAGCAGAAATAATGGGAATATGGGAAGCAAATACAGCCCTGGCTACGATTTCTTCGTTAAACGCCCAAAGATCTTCTAAAGACCCTCCTCCGCGCCCCACAATAATAACATCGTGTTCATTCATTTGATTTACAAGCTCAATGGCTCTTGTAATTTCAGGGGCAGCTTTATCTCCCTGAACGGAGACAGGAACCAATAAAATTTCAAGATTTGAAAAGCGACGATTTAAGATATTCAGCATATCTTGAATGGCAGCACCTGTTGGGGAAGTAATGAGCGCAATTTTTTGAGGAAGATAAGGGAGTGGCTTTTTATGTTCTGGTGAAAAAAGCCCCTCTTTGGAAAGTTTTTCTTTGAGTTGTTCAAATCGAAGCTGAAGAGCTCCTAAGCCTTTGGGCTCTATGGTTTCAACCAAGAGTTGATAACTGCCTCTGGGCTCATAAAGTGTAATCCGACCGCCACAAATAACTTCTAGTCCGTCTTTAAGTTCAAATTTAAGATATTGGTTTTTAAATTTAAACATGACACAGGCCAGCATCGATTTTTCATCTTTCAAATTAAAATAAAAGTGGCCAGACGAGGGAACTTTAAAAGAAGAGATTTCCCCTTTTACCCAAATGGAATCAAAACCGGTTTCCAGAAGGGTTTTAATATCTCGCGTCAATTCGCTGACGGTTAAGATTTTTCGTTGGGAAGTGACCCCCGTAGATTCAGAAGGTGACTGTAAGGATGTTTCTTCCATAAGTTATATCGTATCTCATAATTGAAATGAGACTGTCAAACCGCTATACTAGGGGCATGTTTAAACTTCTAAAATGGCCCTTTAAAATCATTATTCTTTGTGCTGCGATCTATGGAGTGTTGCAGGTTCCTGTGGAGGGAAAACCACTGTGGGAGCATATTCAAAAGACAGTGGTGCTTCAGGTGTCGAGGCTGTCCAAAAATACTGTCATCCTGAGCAAAGCGAAGGATCTCATCAAAAAAAACGAGATTCTTCGGGCCTTTAGCCCTCAGAATGACAAGAAGCCAAAGGAACATATTAAAGCTTCAGAAGAAGAGCGGTTGGAAAAGATTTTGTCAGGGAAAGAATAGATCCCGGGTCAAGCCCGGGATGACAATAAAAAACACACATGAGAATACTCTCTGTTGTTCAGAAGTATTCTCACGCGTGTTTTGAAAACTTATTTTGTTGCTGGGGATTGGTCTTCACCATGTGATCCATGCTCAGCAGGTGTAGCTTTCTTGCGAGCTAATTCAGCTGCAGCCTTTTCATTGTTTTCGGCTTGCACGGATCTAGAGCCACAATCGCCATTACCGCTTCCTGTAATTTCAGGAAGAGGCTTTTTTTCTGGTGCAGTAGCAAATGAAGCTCCTGGAACCAAAAAGGCCAATACGATAATGAGTAGTCCTAGTTTTTTCATAACGATCCTCCTTATTATAAAATTCGTCTACCTATAATTATTGCAACCCTTATACCAAGTTGATCATGATTTTTGAGGCAGCCTAAATTAACTAGTAATTTCATATTTTTATGCTCATTTCTCATGATCTTTTAATCTTCTTTTTAGCCTTCTTTGAGTGTTTTTCTTGTCATTTCCTCGAGCAATTGATTACTCTTTAAACACCCTGCCTTTTACGTCAGATATTTAAGCTTACACCTGCTGGGCGAATAATATCTAAGAGGCTTTGAAAGGCCGAAGTAACCTCTACGGCAATCTTTCTTCCAGCCGTGCTCTTTACATTGGTAATTTCACCAGCAGCATTGTAGCTCACAATAATGGATCCTGTTCCTTCTTGAGTAATCTTAGTGGGTTTTCCGAGCTCGTTGTAATCAAAAGAGATCTTTTTCCCTGTTTGATCCAAAAGCTGTTTAATCCGTCCCTTGGTGTCGTAAAAGAGCTGAACAGAAATCTTTTTATCTGGGCTTTTCGCAAAAGAAAGATTTCCATTTTTATCGTATTGATATTCTGTAGCGCTACTGGCTTTCGATACAGGATCTGCGCGAACTACTTTAGAGACTTTATTAAATGAATTGTCATAGAAGAGGGTGACCATTTCTCCATCGGGAGAGGTTTTATTTTTCAAAAGCCCATTGGGCAAATATTCAAAGCGAGTCATTTTCCCATCCCGATTAATAGAAACGGGTTTCCCACAGCAGGGAGTATAGACCGTTTCAGTTTTTACCCCATCTAAGACCGTGGCTAGTTTATAGGTATAGCGCGTACCATTTTCCCGTTGTCCAAATTCATAATCGTATTTATCCACCGTGGTAGCTTGGTTTGGTTTTTTGCCAATTTCTTTGGTTACAATGACGTTAAAGAATTTATCCGGATTTCCTTTGGTGTCATATCGATAAGTGGTTTTAATGTCTTCCGGTCCTTCGTGAAAGGTAATGCGATCTTCATCGTCGTATTGCATGGCTTCTTTTTGTCCCGTGGGATAAGACACCTCTAACATGTGATGAGTGCTGGGATTATATTTATAATTAAATTCATACCCAGCCGCATTTTTGGCATAGATTAAGTGAGAGTCTTTGTCGTATTTAAATGCGCATTTTTTTCCTAAGGGACTGGTGACGCTTTCCACCTTTTTAGCCGTATTATAGGTAAAAAGAATTTGGCGACCACTCACATCAGATACTTTGGTTAAGAGGCCTTCTTTGTTATACTCAAGATTTAAGAAGTTTTTATTGGCATCTTCCCGTCGAATAAGTTGATTTTTTTCATTAAAGAGCTCTTTTTTTCCATCGGCAAAGGTACGAACCCATATCGTTTTTCCAACTTTAGATTTTGTTTTTTGAAGGGTTTCTGGGCCTCTGTCATTGGCAAAAAGGGTAGAGTTCCAAGCGATGTCTTTAACCATTTTATGTTCCCATGCCAATTGATGGCGAAGCTTAGGGTCATTCTTTAAAGAAAGTTTTAACGTTTCTGTTTTTGAAGCTTCAGGAAGTTTTTGGTAGAGAGCATCGATGAAACTATTGACATCTTTTAAACTATACTCTTTTGGGGCAAACGTTGTTTTAAAGCCTCCTCCAAATTCCGTAATTTCAACAGTTCCTTCCGGGGTTTCTTTAAAACTGACATCAAAATTACTCCCCCATCGATGGCCAAACATTCCTAGGAAGTTAGATTTTGAGTTAAACGATCTTTCTAGAGTTAGGGTATAGCCGTGACCTGGGACTGAGAAGTCTTGGTAGAAGTGGTTAATATTTCCGTTTTGGACATTTATAACCCCCTGACCAAATGCGTAACCCCCTAAAATTACAGAGATTATAAGTCCAACCAAGTTTACTAATTTAAATGATGTTTTCATCGTTTCCCCCTTTTTTGTCATCCCCAAGCTTCATCGGGGATCCATAACTTTCTAAAGTTCTTATCGGCGCCTTTTTAAAAACCTTTAAATTTTTATTGCAACAATTTTTTTAATTAAAAGAGCTCCGATTAATACAAAAATAATGGCTACTGCCATCATGACATATCCTGGAATGGTTGTAAAAAGGGGTTTCATGTGCTCTGGGTCAATCGCTGTTAAAAGGGCCGCTAATGCAAAAGGCATCAAGCTTACCACCGTTCCTTGAACAACGCCTTGGGCCGTTAAGGCCGATATTTTATTTTCCAATTTTAATCGTTCGCGAATGGTATGAACAATTGTATCAAAAGTTTCGGCTAAATTTCCACCCGTTTCTCTTAAAACAATAACAGAAGTCACAAACATTTCGATGTCTTCTGTATTCATGCGGGTGGCAAAATTTTGAAACGCTTTTTCAACGGGAACCCCTAATCGCTGTTCAGATAAAATAAGATTCATTTCTTGAGAAAGGGGATTTGGCATTTCATCTACTACAATTTGAAGGGTTTGCATCAGGCTCAGCCCCGATCTTAAAGAATTAGCCATGAGGGTGAGTCCATCGACCAATTGAAGGTTTAATTTTTTGGTTCGTTTCGTTAAAAGCATTTCTACAAAAGGGCGTGGCATTTTAAATCCAATAAAAATAAAAAGACATGCTAAGAAGAGTCCTCCAAATGCATGGGGCCAAAGCAGTAGAAAAATGGAAAGTCCTAAAATAAAAGGCCCTATCATCAGTATCCGAAATGCATTTTTAGGGGAGAGGGGAATAAACATTAAATCCATTTTGTCTGCGACCCAGTTTGCATTTCCAACAGTAAATCTCTCGATAGATTCATAACTAATGAGGGTAATAATAAATACCATGATGGCGCTTACGATCATGGCTAATATTAAAAGTGGTGACATCGAT
>MGPE01000006.1:187341-279472 GCA_001797335.1 Deltaproteobacteria bacterium GWA2_38_16 | reverse complement strand
CACCCTTTTGTTTAAAAACAATAATGTCTTGAGAACAAATTACTTCTTTTTCCATACCAGTGATTTCCGTAATGTGGGTTATTTTTCTAGAGCCATCCGAAAAACGGGTTTGCTGAACAATAAGATGTACAGCAGAAGCAATTTGTTCTCGGATAGCGCGAGAGGGTAAATCCATTCCTGCCATCATGACCAGAGTTTCAAGTCTGGAAAGGCAATCTCTGGGGTTATTGGCATGGACCGTGGTTAAGGAGCCATCATGACCTGTGTTCATTGCTTGGAGCATATCTAGGGCTGCTCCATCTCGACATTCTCCTACCACAATTCGATCGGGTCTCATCCGAAGGGTATTTCTAACTAAATCCCGAATAGTGACCGCTCCCGTTCCTTCAATATTGGGAGGTCTAGCTTCAAGTCTCAAGACGTGAGGTTGGGTCAGTCTTAATTCAGCAGAATCTTCTACCGTAATAATACGCTCTCGCTCAGGGATAAAAGAAGAAAGAACATTGAGAAGGGTTGTTTTCCCAGTACCGGTTCCCCCAGAGACTACGCAATTCAAGCGCGCTTCAATAGCCGCTCTTAAAAAATCTGCAATGTCTTCTGTTAAAGAACCATAACGGATTAAATCAGCAATAATTAGCGGTTTTTTAGAAAATTTTCGAATCGTTAAAACAGGGCCTTCTAGGGCAAGGGGAGGAATAATAGCGTGAACCCGAGATCCGTCGGGAAGACGAGCATCACAATAGGGTGTTTTTTCATCAATCCGACGTCCCAAAGGAGCTACGATGCGCTCGATAATTCCTAAAAGTTGGGCATTGCTGGTAAAACTCATGGGAGCAAGCTGAATTTTCCCATTTTTTTCAATAAAAATTTGATCTTTTCGATTGACCATAATCTCTGTAATAGAAGAGTCTGCAATAAGAATTTCTAAAGGCCCTAGGGCCAAGGCTTCATCCAAAATTTCTTTAATAAAAAGGTCGGTTTCTGTTTTATCACCTACTGTGATATTTTCTCGTTCCATAATGGATAAAGCGGCTTGTCTTGTTTTTTCCCGAAGGACAGCCATTTTTTTAGGATCGTTTCCTGTTTCTGTATCTAGTTTTTTTAAATTTAACTCAGAGGTAAGCTGCTTTAAGACTTTAATTTTAAGAAGTGTGCGTTTGTCTTTGGGAAGTTCTTCCTCAGAAAAACGGCTAAACATTTGGGGTCGAACCTGGGTGACAACCGATGCATCGGTGCCAGTGGCTTTTAAAGGGATAATTTTCCCAGCAGTCTCTATTCTTGTCTTTTGAAGAAGCTTTCCTTTTTCTAAAATCTTTTTAGATCGAATAATTTTAGTGAGTTGAAAAAGGTATTGAGAGGCTAAACTTTTAGGGTGAGTGACCACAAAAGCGGTATTTATTTTTTCACACGCTTCAACAATGGGATCTTCCACGACTGCCCCCATAATATTGCATCCCAATTGTTTCTTTAAAAGGGAAGGGTCAATTTTGTGTTCTGGATGATAGCGATTTAAAATAACATACACTAGGTCTTTAGGGATTAAAGCGTAAATATTTTCTAAGTGCTTTCGTGTGAGATTGAGTTTGGTTACTTCACATTCGGTGGGAACAAAAATGGCAGAAGCTTTTTGAAATATTTTTTTAGCAGCATCTGTAGTCACATCACCGCAGTCTACAAGGATTAAAGAATAATCATCGATAGAAGTACTGTCAAATTTTTCAGCGGTGGTTAAGCAGACGTTTTCTTTTTCAAGTTTAAACGTTTCAAAAAGATTTCTCATGAGCATGGATTTCCCGCTGCCTTGAATGCCACTAATAGCAATAATATGAAACGGAATAATGGTACTCATTTGATTTTAAATTTCCTCTTAATGTCTTCTACTCCTTCCGATGCAGATTTTAAGATTTGAGGAGTAATAAAAACAACAAATTGGCTTTTTGCATTTTGAAACGATTTAGACCGATAGAGATTAAATAAAATATTTTGATTTTGGGCAATGCTTGCCGGAAGTTTATTGTAGTTAGTGAGCATATTGTTAAACACGATCCCGCCAATAACGGCACTTTGTTCAGAAGCAACTATTAAGGTGGTCTTTAATTCGTGTTTGGCAACGGAGGGAGCTCCCTGTTCGCTCACGCTCACAATGGTACTTAAAATAAATTTAGTAACGAGTTTAATGTTGTTGGATTCACCCACTACCGTTGGAGTGACATCCATCGTTAAACCAATATCTTTAAATTGGATGGATTGTTGAGAAGCTCCCCCGGAAAGGGTGATCGTTGAAATAGGAACTTCTGTGACGCTTTGAAAGAAGCCATTTTCTTTGTCTTGAACAATAAGAGAGCTCGATTCCAAAATTCGGGCATGGCCATGACTTTTGGCTGAGTTCAGTTTAGGAATAAGGCTGGATATGGTTCCTGTTACCGTTGTAGTGAGTTGTCCCTGTTTTAATTCTATTTGAGATGTATCGGCAATACCGGGCGTCCAATTAAACGCAAAGTTTTTAGCATAGTCTTTATTAAGTTCTACATAATGGACTACCAATCGAATGAGTTTTTCAGGTTCAGCAGCAGGTTTAGGTTTAATGGTTAAGAGATTCACCACAATAGGGGGGCCACCCTCAGGTTGTTGAATTTGTTTTTCAGCCTCAGATTTAAAAATATCAGGGACATAGGTTTTTGCAGTTTCAATAACAATAACTGAATTTCTATCAAAAGAGGGACCTTCAGGACCTCTAGGGACTTCTCCTTCAATAATAAATCGTTGGTTAACCGCTCTCACTCTGACTTCTTTAAACCCCATTTTGTGTACATCTTCTTGAATTTTATCGGCGATAATTTTTTGAGCCATAGGACTTAAGCTTGCGATAATGCCGACTTCATCTTTAGAGTATTGATTGGCCACAGTAATGATTCTGGCTAAATCTTTGGGGAGAAGAATTTCACCATCGATTAAAACTTTTTTGCCTAGGATTCGAATATTAATACCTTCTAGATCGCCTAAAAGTTCTTGAAGTTCTTTGGCAATTTTAGCCCTGTCACTTTCAATAACAGAAATTTTAATTCCCAGTTTACTTCTTCCTTGAGTATCTAAAATAGTAAGCGACGTTTGTCCTTTTTGTTTGGGGACCAATACCAATTGTTTTTGCTCTCGAAGGGCCACAAAATCGCACACCCCTTTATTGCCAACCACAATATTGCCTGGCATGAATTCTAGGTTAATAGTTTCCGTTACCCCTGAGATAAGTGTTTTAGAAATAGTTTGGTCGGGTTTTTCTTGAGGTGCTTGAGCGTAAGCTATTCCTCCTAGAAATATAAGAATAAAAAAACTTTTAGTAAACTGGTGTAACATCTGTCCCTCTAAATTCTAGCCAACGGGGTTCTCGTCGGCCCTTAATGCCTTCTTCCATTTTTTGACGAACTCCCTTGGAGCTTCTTTCTCCCAACACTTTATCAGCATCCGTGGTGTAGAGCTTTTCAATTGAACGATCATCTGGATTTCGAAGGGCTAAAAAGATACTTCCTTCACCAGAGGTTAGTAAAAATACAACTCCTTGTGCTTCTTCAAGCGTTACTTCCAAAGTGGCTGTCGTATATCGAGTATCTTTTCTTAAATCTCGTTTCACTTCTTTTCCCGAAATAGGGTCTTTGGTAATTTCTGTAGGAATAGAGGCAATAATATTTCTTCCCGTGGCAATCACCAGCACATCTTGTAAAACGGTTTTAACTTCTCGCTGTTCTCTATCTCCTTGGCCATAATCAATGGAAGATAAAATATCAACTCTATCGCCTGGCTTAACGAGTCTTCCAGCTCCATGAATGTCTGTGACAGGAACCGTAATGGCTCTTTTCCCTTTACTGACGCGTGTTGAAAGTTTTGTTTGGGTTTCTTCAAAAAGAACTTTATTTTGTAAAATTTGCTCTCCTTTTTTAATGGGGACCGTTGTAATTAAACCCACCACATCTTTTGCTTCACTATAAGTGCCTGGTTGAATATAGGTTTGAGGAACAGAATCAATACGAAGCATGGTTTCATCAAGAGTGGTAAGCTCCGCAATATCTTGGTTTGCTACCACGACTTTTTTAGGAGTGGCCAGCCCCAACGTAGTTTCTTCTTTTTGTTTTACATAAAACCAAATGAGAAGGACTGCCAAAAACGCCATGATTAACGATATGAGTACTGCTCTTGGATTCCCCATTGTTTTATACCCCCATTACCTTTAACATCCTTCGTTTCTACACATTCCCATGCGAATGGGAATGCCTCCTTCATTTTTTTGATCGCCCCCTAAAATAGGAAGCCCTTGGGTTTGAATGCGATCTGTTCCTAATTCCACCGTTTCACGGGGCAACATTCCTTGGCCTCCATTGGCTCTGTGATTAATGGTTGTCATGATGGTTTGTCGCGCCTCTTCTTGGGTGCGATGAGCCTTGTTCAAAGCCTTAAAAATCTGAAACGTAAAAATCATGAGAAAAAAGAGTACAGGAAGTATCACCATGAGTTCCATGACGGCTTGTCCTTTGGAATTTATTTTTTTATTCATTGTCAAAAAACTCTCCCAGCGGTTGAGCTACCGGTTCATATGAAATAGGTGACTCACTTTTTAAGTTTAAAACGCCTTCTGTTCTAGGCCCAAACAGAGGTACATAACTTAAAACTTCATAGGGCAGACTAAATTGATTTTTCTGAGAAGCGGTCATTTGTGCTTGGTCCAGGATATGCGCGACTGGGCTTAATTTACTGGCACCCGGGGTTCCCACCATCGCTTCTACGTAAGGCATGCTGGAGCCTACTTCCACACTCTCACTTCGAGCAGCCATAAACGTAGTGTAGCGAATAAAACTTGAAACCACATAGGTCAGAGAAAATTGAATATGCGCCAGCACTAAAAACACGAGTATGACGAGGACAAACAAAAACTCTGTTAATGTTTGTCCCCGATTATTTAAACCCAACGCCCGTTTCCAAATTTTGTTCAATGACCACCTCTTTTAAAATGGGAGCTCCTTTTTTAAAAGAATTTTGAATGAAGCTTCCCACTTTAAGCATAATGAGTACGACAAACGACAAGAGGAGTAAGTACTCAACAATGGCTTGTCCTTTAGTCTTGTGATTTCGTTTGTACATACCAAAAGCCTTCTTAGGCGTGTTATTGCATCTTCATCATTGCATTTGGCCAATGGCGCTATTAATTTTATCGCCAACGGCTTGTACAATGGTGTTAAAACGCCCTTTAAATACCGTAAAAAAGAGCACAATGATGGCGGCAACAAAGCCAAGCATCAATACATACTCCAAGGTATTTTGTCCTTTTTTGTCTTTCAGTAGTTTAAACATACGGGTCTCCTTTCATACCTATTTATCGGCAACCTTCTTAAAAAAGATAAATAAAAAATTAGCTGTCATTCTGAGGGCCAAAGGCCCGAAGAATCTCTTACGTCCTTTACTCTATTAAGTATAACTGATTATCTAAAAATATCAATAAGTTACAAATTAAATGGTTAAAATAAGAGCAGTATGGTCTACATGAGGATTTTTTTGACTGGACAGACTAATGAAGTTTTTAGATAAGCTATTGATATTACTTGAATTTTTTTGAACTATTTCAAGAATCTGATCATTTGATAAACTGCTCATGATGCCACTGGAGAGCAAAATGAAGAGATCTCCACTTTTTGTTATTTTTTCTGAAGTGCTATCAATATCTAAAGGGGCATCTTTTCCTAAAAAATTTAAGGCAAGATTATGTTCAGGTTTTAAGGGGAGCCATTTTTTATAATAGGCCAAGGAACGATCTTCTGTGAGCTGAATTAAATGATTTTTTTGATATACATAAGCCCGACAATTTCCAATACTCATGACAATGACTTTATTTTCAAAGACCATAGCAGAAATCAGAGAACATCCCATTTCTCCCAGGTGTTCTTCATGCTTGGCTCGGTCGATGATTTTTGCATGAATTTGGAGAAACACCATCCGTAAAAAATTTTGTTCTAAAGAAAGGCCTTCTTTTTTTTCAAATGGCCAGGTGGTTTCTGTCCCCAAGGAAGTAGCATGAAGGAATTGAGGGAGAAGGGTAATGGCCAGTTGGCTGGCGAGTGTTCCCAATCCTGCTCCTCCCATCCCATCGCTGATAGCATAAATTCCAATTTCAGGATCGATAATGTGATTATCTTCATTAACATTGGAAAGTGTATTGGCATGAGTGTCTACACTGTGTTTCAAGGTGGATTTATTCATATTTTTTTAATTTGTTTTGTGCTTTTCTGTGATATTCGTCGGATGCAGGAATACGTTCAATAATCCATTTAAATTTTTCTCTAGCAGAATCAATCCGGCCAATATTTTCATCGATAATAGCTTCTGTATATTGTTGTTTGGCTATTCCATGAAGAGAAAATAAGACTTTATCTAAAAGGGCTTGGGCTTCGGGATGAGAAGGGTATTCTTTTAAAATTGTTTCTAAAATTTCTTTGGCTTTTAAATGATCTTTTGACTCGATGAGAACGCTGACCTCAGTTAAGAGAGGGCTATATTTTTTTTGGAGTTGATCTTTCGTAAAATTAATAAATTGTTCAGCTTTTACGTAATATTGAGGATCAATGCCTTCTAGTTTTAACACCTTTCTCCACATTTCTAAGGCTTGTAGAGGTTTATTTTGTTGAGACAGGGTGGACCCCTGGGCTAAAAGGGTTTCTGCTTTTTTATTATTTTGCTTTTGAGCAGATACGGGCGGAGGAAGAACTTCTTTTTTTTGAGTTTTTTGTTCTAATTTATCTTGAGCTATTTGCCTTTTTGCTTGAGCTTCTTCATGCTCGGGTTTTAATTCCAAAATTTTATCATATTCTTGAATAGCCTTATCCCACTGTTGGCGATTAAAATAATCCAAGGCAACTGATAAATGATATTTAACATCTTCTTCTAATTTTTTTTCTTCTAATACGGCCTCTTGTTTTTGATTTTCCTGGGATTGTTTTTCGAGGGTTTCTTGAATAACCGTATTTAAATCCAAAGCTGCTTTGTATTGAGGAGCAATTTTTAAAGCTTCTTGAAGAGCAAGTTGAGCTTTTCTATAACTTCTGTTTTTATAAAAATCCTTGGCTTCTTTAAGTTTGGCCAATATGTATTCTTGATCCACTTGGCTTAATTTTGAAAGCTCATCAGGAGCTTCTGTGGGAGGCGTTACTTTGGTGGGAAGTTCCTGGGCGGTTTGTCGAGTAGGAGGAGGCTTAGCCGGTTCCATACCAAAGTAAGCAATGATGAGGAGGCCAATGGTGCCTAACGCAAAAAATATTCTAAATCGTTTTAAAAAAGATTGAGGAGGTTTTGAATAAGAAGGAACTTGGGCCTCCCAACTGGGAGGATAAATTCCAGATTGTGTGGCATCTGGACTTAAGGCGCTTGAACGAGAGGCTAGGGCGTAGAGATTTTCATCACACACAGCAAATTGAAGAATGCAATCTCCCAGCTGAATCTGGTCAGAACTTGTGATGGGAGTTTCTGCTGTTATGGGATGGTGATTTAAAAATGTGCCATTGGTACTTCCGCAATCTTTTAAATAATAGGTATTTCCTTTTAAGAAAATTTTTGCATGTTCACGAGAAATTTTAGGATCGTCCAGTGCAATATCACAAGCATTGTCTCGACCCAGCGTAATTTCTTTTCCTAAAAGGTCATAGCTTTGGTAAGTGCTGGTTCCCTTTAAGATAATGATTTTGGCTTGAATGTGGGAAGTGATTTTGGTTTCTTCTTTTATTTTATCTTCGTTTTCTTCAAGCGTGAGAGGAAACGATTGGGAAGTAGGAGTAAATATTTCTTTTTCGTCTATTTCTGTACTTGGTTCTGTCCTTGGCTCTGACTTTAGTTCTGTTTTTTTGGAAATAGATACTTCTATTTTTTCTTCTTGGGCTACTTCTACGGTAAACGCGTACGGAGGAATTTCAAATGAAGTGGGTAAAGTAAGTTCTTGTTTTTCAATATTTTTCCCATCGTAAATTAGTTTTCCTGTTTTGGTCATTTTTAATAAAAACCATTTGCCCTCTTTAAATTCGATTTGAGCGTGATGTCTGGAAATATGAGGTTCTTCAATCATGAACTCGTTATCTTTCCCTCGACCCATGCGAAAAGGGGACTCTGCCGGTGTTATCGTTACCACCTTTAAGATTTGGTCCATTTTTTTAAATGTCAGTTTTATATTCATTTTAGTGCTTGCGCCTGTTCAATTTTTTGTACGGCATCACAATATTTTTCAAAATCTGGATTGGGAGATGCCTCTTTTTTCTCCGCCCGAACGGCACAAAATCCTGGCGGCGGTTTTCTGTATTTTAATAAGTCCATGACCACCTTAAAATGATGAACGGACAATTCATATTGACTGCTATTAAAATAATTAATCGCAGACTTATAATTATTATTCACTTCTCCTGTAATAGACTCTTCGGTTTTATTTAAATAAATTTTAGCAAGTTGGTGGTCAGGATACAGCTCTAAAGCTGCTTTAAAATCATCTAAGGCTCGAATATAATTGTGTGAGAGTAATTCTCTATAGCCAGATAAATAGAATTGATTGGCCTTTTCACGGTTTAAGGAATACGCTTCACGACTAAGTTCAGGAAGATCTTTGGCAGTTTTTGGGCCATTTTCAGAAGCCGTTGTTCGATTATTTTCTTCTTCTACTTTTTTAGAAGCATTTTCTTTTTTATCGGTAGGTTGCATCATCACCCATGTTAAAAGCCCCAAACACAAAATTCCCATTCCATAAAGAAGTGGTCTTAGAGAGGAAGTTTTTTTAGGGGGTTCAGTTCGGGTAATGGTTTCTGATTGAGGGGGAGAAGCCTCGCCTTTTTTTTCAAGATGAGTGTCTTGTGACACTTCTTTTAATGAAAATTGAAAAGAGCAATGCCCCAGTTGAATAATATCGCCTTCTTTTAAGGGCTGATTTAAAACCCGGCGTTTATTGACATAGGTTCCATTGGGGGTATTGAGGTCGATAATAAAATAGCACTTATTTTCATACGTAATTTGGGCATGATGACGAGAAATGCCTTTGTCGTCTAAAACGATATCATTATCAGGCGCGCGTCCTAGAGTAACCGTATGAGAAGCCAAAGGATAAAATCCCCCCTGATGCTCTCCTGTTAATATGCGTAAACATCCATTCATGATTATTCTACCTGCCTTACATCAATAATATAAAAATCGATTTCATTATTAGGATTTTTTGTAGCTGAGACAGACAAATGAAATTTATGATCTCCCCACTCAATGTCTTCGCTGGTACTCATGCCAAAAGAAGCTTGCCCCAATCCATGAGTAATATTTTTAAGAAGCGTTTCTTCCTGAATAAGATCTAAAATATTTTTATTTAAAAGATCGGTGTTTCTTAAATTGGCCATTTTTTGAAAGACAGGATTCATCCGGATAATGTGGTAGTTGTTATTTAACACCACGAGCCCATCCGGTAAGACGCGAAGAAGGTTGTTTAAAATTTCATCGGTATTTTCAAGGACGAGAGATTCTTTTCCCAATTCTTCTTGGGAAAGTTTTGACATAAGATCTCTGGTTTTTTTAAATGTTTTATTAATGCTATGAATAATTTGGTTAATTTCTTCAAATTTGGTTTTAAGTTCTAAATGTTGAAACCCTTTTTTAGATGCAGCTTCAATTTCAGTATAGATTTTTCTAATAGCAGCAGAAGTAAATTGTTGGAGAAGAAAATAGAAGATAATTCCCAAAACCATTGAAAAAATTAAAAATTTTACCAAAATCCCATTTTTTTCACTGGCAGACATTCCAATGCCTTCTAGGTTAAAGACAGCCTGAACCACAGCTCCCACTACATCCCGATCTTGAGTAGAAGAATAAAGATATATGGGTTGAGAAATAAGAATTTGGTTATTATTTATTTTTTCAAGAGCCAATTTTTTGGCTTCTGACCCTCGTAAAAAGGCGGCTTTAGTATCAATGGATTGTTCGAGTCGTTCCGGAGGGGCAATAATTTTTTTTGTTTTAGGATCAATAATATTTAAGAGTAAAATTCTATCTTCTTGTTGAGCAAGATCTGTAGATATGGCTAAGGTATCGGCTACCAAGAGGTCATTTTTTAGGGTTATATTTTTTTGATTTTGAGCCGAAATTTGTTTTACAATAAATTCTCCCCTTTTAATGGCTTCTAGCTGTAATTTTTCATGAAAGGTGTCTAATAATTGTGGAAGGGTGATTGAAAAATTAAAAAGAATAAAACCTAGAAATAAAAAGAGGGTGAGATATTTCCAATCAATTACCTGAACGGCACTGCTAAAAAGGGGGTTCATGAGTTGTTGGAATAAAGAAGGTTTTTGAGATGAAGGTGGAGGAGGTTCAAAGAGAGGAGATATCTTTGAAGTGGCCCCAGATATATTACGAGACATGTCTATTGTGGGAGTGAGTTCTAAAACAATATTTTGGAATGAAATGCGATCTCCTAGTTTTAACTCTTTCTTTTGAACCATGATGCCGTTTACAAAGGTGCCATTTTTACTTTCCAAATCTTCAATCATTACTTTATGGTGATTTACTGTAATGATGGCATGTTTTTTGGAAACAACTGAAGAAGGAATCACAATATTACATTCTGTCCCCCGTCCTAAAATATGAGTTCCTTCATCTAGAATAAATTCTTTAGGTTCTTCTAATCCCTGAAGGATTTTTAATTTATACATAGAGATTCTCCTACTTTGAGATTCCATTTTTGAATAGTACCAATGGGAACTTCAATCACGCTTTTGGCATGACAATAAAATTTGGTGAGGCGATTGGGTTTTAAATCGGGATAAAGGGCTAAAATTTCTCCCTGTGCATTAATAAAAATAGCATCAATGGGGAATTTCATAAAAAAAGTATGAATAGATTTACAAGGTGTCAAAATAAGAGCCTCTCCCGAGGTAAAAGAGTTTTTTCCCAAAAGTCCCTTGAATCTGGCATAAAAAGTTTGAGCATGCGTATCTTTCTGGGTGAGAAGTGTATTGTTTTTTAAAATAGACATTAGAAAAATCCTCCTCCCCCACCACTAAAAGCTTGTTGAATGAGGCGTGCCACAATGGGGCCCAGAACTACAATAAACACAGCCGGAACAATAAAAAGGATGAGTGGAAATAATATTTTTTGAGAGGCTTTAGCCCCTTCTTTTTCTGCTCGAATAAATCGTTCACTTCGAATTTGGGCAGACTGCTCTTTTAAGACGTTACTAATACTGGCCCCCATTTGATCTGCAGTAACCAGTACAGCGACCAAAGAAGAAATTTCAGTCATATCAATACGGTCAGCCATGTTTCGTAAAGATTGAGCTCGAGTAGTTCCTAGTTTTAATTCCTGAAGAACATATTGAAGCTCGTCGATTAATGGGCTTTTTTTAGCTTTTTCCACCACACGCTGAATAGCCCCCATAAAATCAAGGCCAGCTTCGGTACAGAGACTTAAAAGATCAACCACAAAGGGGATGGCCTTTCGAATTTTATTTTGCCGTGTTTGGATAAGATTTTTAAGCCAAAGGTCTGGGAAAACATATCCAATCGAGCCAAAAACGAGCATTAAAATAAGAGGATTTACCACCCTTAAAGAAAGATTGTAAATAATGGCAATGAGAGGAAGAGAAACGATGAGAAGGATTTTAAAAGAAAAAAGTTCATCGGGTGTAATTTCATCTACCATTCCTGCGGAGGCAATAACCCGTTTTTTTTCTTTTCGGAAGTTATCAATTTTAAGGTTTACCACAGAAGGCAAAAGATAGGTCCGGATAATGGGCATCGAAAGCCGTAAAATTAAAGACTGTGATGTGGGTGTGAGAGGAGGGGCTTTGGTGGCATCTTCTTTTTCTTTCTTAGGAGGCCCCCCAAACTTAAAAAATTCATAGACCAGGATATAAATACTCACCCCAATCAGTATGTAAGCCAATATTAACATTTTACTTTTCCTACGTCTTCTTATCGGCTACTTTTTGGGGAACCTTGAGCTGTTGCTAGCCTACCATGAGGCTCGGGCGGGAATGACTTTTTTGATCGTCCCCTTGGCATCTCTTAAATCAATGGTTCCAATGGCTTTGGTGTCAAACCCAGAGCTTACGTAAATGGTATAAATAGCTCCAGATTTTACCTTTTCGTGAAAGACAGAGATAATTTTACTTCTGTCTTCATTGTCTTGATAGGCAATGGATTCTGCAGAATCACCTTCTCCTTGGGGAACAAGCTTTACAGCATTAATCCAGCCTAAGGATTTTGTTTGTCCCGAAAAATCTAAAATCAATTCTACTTTGGTAATATAAGAAGGAGTGATACTCGCCACCTCTCGATTAGAAGAAGGTTCCTTAAGCTCACTTAAAGATCCTCTTTGGAGAAGATAAGTCAGGGTATGATGGGCACCCTTATAATCATATTCAAATTGAATTTGGTTGTCGTTTTCTAGAAACTTTCCTTCACCTCTGATTTTAGATTCGGAAAGGATAAGTTTTCCATTTTTTATTTTATAGGTACCTTTTTCGCTTCCCAGTTGATATTGTCCGCTGGGAAAAAGGGTGAGGGCGGGATTGGTACACCGCATGGCGCGTATACTGGAAAATCCCCCTGCATTATAACTCCAGCATCGGTAAACAACTTCTGCTGCCAGGGATACATTTACAAAACAAAAAGCAGTAAAAAATAAAACGATAAAAACTCTATTTTTCATAACGCCTCCTTTTTACACTTATCGGAAATTATGGTACAAAATATGAGTCATGATGAACTTGGTTCAAAAGATGTTTAAAGGGGATAAGCGTGCATTAACCCGTTTAATTACGCTTATTGAAAATCAATCTCCTTTTATTTTTGAACTCATGCCCAAGATTTATAGAAAAACAGGGAAAGCTCAGATTATTGGAATTACAGGCCCTCCGGGGGCAGGTAAAAGTACGCTTATTGATCAACTCATTAAACTTTTTCGGCATCAAAAAAAACAAGTAGCTATTTTAGCGATTGATCCCTCTAGCCCCTTTAGTGGAGGAGCCGTATTGGGAGATCGCATTCGCATGCAATCTCATGCTGGGGATTCCTCTGTCTTTATTCGAAGTGTGGGTTCACGGGGATCTCACGGAGGGTTATCTCGAGCAACCAAAGAAATTGTTCGACTCTTTGATGCCTTTGGATTTGATATTATTATTGTTGAGACGGTGGGGGTGGGTCAAACAGAACTGAGTATTATGGAGATTGCCCAGACTACAGTTGTGGTTTTAGTCCCAGAATCTGGGGATACGATTCAAACCATGAAGGCTGGGCTTTTAGAAATTGCCAATATTTTTGTGGTCAATAAATCAGACCGTCCAGACAGTAGCGAGCTTAAACGACAACTTTCTGAAATGACCTCTATTCCTATTCTTCAAACCCAGGCCATTAAAGATGTGGGAACTCAAGAGCTTTGGGAAAAGATCAAAGAGCATTCAGAATCTTTAAAGAAAAATAATAAAGAACTTGAACTTAAGAGAAAAGCAGAGCGCAGGGGGGAATTTTTGGAAATTGTGACCAATGAATATGAAAAAAAGCTAAAATTAGCATCCCATACGGACAAATTCCTAAAAAAACTTTTTTCTGAGGTAGAAGAGGGGAGCAAAGACCCGTACTCAGCTGCTTTAGAAGTCATTAACAAAAATAAGAGCTCTATAGACTAGGCGGGTGGCATCGAAGGAGAGGCTCCATCGACGCGACCGGAACGAAGTGAGGACGAACGATGGAGAGCGTCCTTCGATGACAGGACCCGGAAGATTATGGAGAAGATATAATTTTTCTTGCCTTTAAATCAGTGGTTTTGCTATTCTTATAACTGCACGCCTTACAAACAATCCGAAGTACCCAAAAAAGGAGACCTCAATGGGAAGAGCACTTGCATTCCTTGTGTGTAGTCTTGTCGTTTTTGGTAGTACCGCGGTTGCCAAAATAAAAACTCATCACGGTGTTTACTATAAACCCGGTGAAATTTTAGTAAAATTTAAAAGTGAGGCGATGCTTGCCTACCCTCTAGCAAAAGCCAATCTTTATGAACTTACAGGGGCACAGGTGATGAAACGGTATCACACTTCCTTTGGCCTAGAACATATTCGGATTTCTAAAGCCGATGTGACAGAAGCTCTGACTTATTATCGGTCTCACCCTATGGTTGAATATGCAGAGCCCAATTTTATCTACACTGTCGATGGAGAACCTCCCCTCCCTAATGATCCTTTGTTTAACGAAGAGTGGAGTTTATATAATACAGGGCAAAAAGATTCTACCGGTCAGGAAGGGATTGTAGATGCTGATATTGATGCTCTAGAAGCCTGGGAGAAAACGACAGGAGATAAAAATGTTATTGTGGCTGTTATTGATACAGGGATTGATTATACCCATCAAGATATTACCCAAAACATGTGGATGAATCCCAATGAAATTGCCGACAATAAACTAGATGATGATGGCAATGGTTTTATTGATGATATTTATGGGTGGAATTTTTCAGAAAAAAACAATGACCCTAAAGATGATAACGGCCATGGGACCCATGTGTCAGGTACCATTGCGGCCGTCGGAAATAACAGTATTGGAGTTATCGGCGTAGCTCCCGGAGTAAGGCTTATGGCTGTAAAATTTTTAAATTCATTTGGCTCTGGAGAATTGGCCGATGCGGTTTCAGCTATTGACTATGCCGTCCAAATGGGAGCGCGTGTGTTAAATAATAGCTGGGGAGGAGGAGGATTTTCTCAAACCATGGCCGATGCCATTGCAGCCGCTAATAACAAAAATGTGGTTTTTGCAGCTGCAGCAGGAAATGATAGCGAAAATAACGATACGTCTAAACACTATCCTTCAAGCTATGATATTTCTAATGTTATTTCAGTGGCAGCGACCAATAATAAAGATCAACTGGCTAAATTTTCTAATTTTGGCGTAAAGACGGTCCATGTAGCAGCCCCTGGGGATAATATTTTAAGTTCCGTGCTCAAGAATGAATATCAATCTTATAGCGGAACTTCGATGGCCACTCCTCATGTCAGTGGTGTCTGTGCGCTTCTTCTATCTTTGGAACCTGATTTAACACCTGAAGAAGTTAGAACGCGTTTGGTGGAAACTTCAGATGAAATTCTTTCTTTCCGACGAAAAATTATCGCTCAGGGAAGAGTGAATGCCTATAATGTGTTGTGTGATATTATTCCTCCCAAGAAAACACCCAAAGATCCCGGAGGGTGGAAAAACGTCAGTTATAAGTTATCAACACCTCATGATTATCTTCCCAATACCCAAAAAAGTTGGGAAATCCATCAAGAAGGTGCCACCTATCTTAAAATTCACTTTAAGAAATTTGATACGGAAGAAGGATATGATTTTGTGAAAGTTACAGATAGTGAAGGCAATGCCGCAGATCAAATGGATGGAAAGATGAAATCTTTTTGGACGTTTATTATCCGAGGGGATACGGCCACCATTCATTTTGAATCAGATGATCAAGTCAATCGATATGGATTTGATATTGATAAATTTGCTTATAGTACGCTTCCGTAATATAATTCTAAGTAGGACGATGATAACGGGCTTTTTTCCTGATAAGATGTCTGTTTAGGACTTGTGCCTAACAGCAAATCAAAGGTCCAAAGGGACTTAAAAGGTGAAAAAAGTCTAATATCAATAGAGAGGAAAGTATCACGATAGTTACCCTGTCTTAAGGAGTAAAAAAAAGACGGGAGTAGTAGTAGATGTTAGGTGTGATTTTTTCCCCGCTATCACCGCTCCTATTTTTTTTAAGTCATTCTGAGCAAAGCGAAGAATCTATGTTTGTTGGTCGGAAGATTTAGCCTTTACAGGAATAATCAAAAATTGGCCGGGACGAAGCGTGTGCGTAGATTTTAATTTATTCATCTCAATAATGGGGCTTACCTGAATTCCATACGTACGAGCAATCTGATATAACGTATCCCCTTGTTTAATTTTATGGGAATGGAAAATTGTTTTTTCCTTAGATTGGGGCTCTCCTTCAAGAGCCTTTGCCTCAAACACTTCTTTTTTCCCCTTAGGGATACGAAGGGTATATTCAGGAGTGTCCGGTGGAGTACACCATCTTAAAAGTTCTGGATTTAATATCTTTATATCTTCATAAGGGGAGACTAACATTTGAGCTAGTGTTCTTAAATCTGTGGGCTCGGTAACTGTAATGGTTTCAAACTCTAAAGGGTCTTGATACTCTAAATTAGTAAACCCATACTTGGGAGGGTTTTTAGCGATCAGTGCAGCGGCAATGAGCTTTGGAATGTATTGTTTGGTTTCTTTTCTTAAATAGCGATGATTGGTCATTTCCCAAAAATCTTCAGTGTTGTGTTTTACAATAGCTCTTTTAATTTTATTTTCTCCCGCATTATATCCTGCGGCCGCTAATAACCATGAATCAAACATGTCATACAGATCTTTTAAATACATAGAAGCAGCCAGGGTTGACTTAGTAGGATCTCTTCTTTCATCTACCCACCAATTGATTTTAAGCCCATATCTGGAAGCTGTACCCTTAATAAATTGCCAGGGGCCAACAGCTCTTGCCCTGGAATATGCCGATGTATTAAAGCCGCTTTCAATCATCGCCATGTAGACAAGATCAGTGGGTAAATTGTTTTGAGCTAAAATTTCTTGCATCATGGGGATATAGCGCTCAGATCTTTCAAGCCAGCGGACAAAATGACGACGGTTGGAGGTTTGAAAGTAGCGTATAAAGGCTTCTACCTCTTTATTAATGACAATAGGGATATTAAATTCTGGAGAAGAGAGAGGTTTAAAGGTATCTTCAGCTAAGGATTGGTCTTTTTCTTTGTAATTTCCACTAGTTGCACATCCACCTAGGGCGATCAAAAATAAAAAAAGAGCCACTACACGATAATGGTTCTTCATGTACCTTCTAGAATAGCGGATTAAGGATAGATTTGTCAATTTTTGTATAAAAATTTAAGACTTGAATCTTAAAAATTCTATGTTAGGATGCCCCACGTTTTCAGGTAAGTTTTCGTAAGGAGGTTTTTTAATATGGTAGAACAAGTAGTCACATCATCTACAAACGAAAGGACCGATACCCTAAATAGGTCAAATCCAGTATTAAATAAAACGTTATTTAAAGATTTTCCGTTAGAAGATTTGGTCCATTCCAAATTAGAGTCATTTATTGATCAAATACAAGGGTATGATGTGAATGATCTCTACCCTATTATTTTAGAACGGGTTGAACGTCCATTGATTCAATTGGTATTGAGAAAAACCCGTGGGAATCAAGTCCGAGCAGCTCAAATGCTAGGGATTAATCGCAATACCTTACGCAAAAAAATTAATTACTTAAAAATTCGGGTCAAAAAGCCTTACGTTGAATAAACGTTAACGACTTTCTTCTCTTAAATTTTCCGAAACTATTTCTCTTAAATAAGAAGCCATGGCTTTCCGTAAGACGGGTTCTGTAACTTTTTGAGGGGGAATGCCACTTTTTTTAAGAATGCGGGTGAGTTCTTTTGAAATAATATCTTCGGGTAATCCGCTTAGCCGTACAACTTCGTCAAAGAGTTCCTTGCCCATGTGAAAGTCTCCTTTGTAAGTGTAGACTGCTTTTATGATACTGCGGATATCAACGCCTGCCCTTTATGAAATGTTTCCTCATATTCATTTAGAGGCGTCGAATCACAAACGATTCCTCCACCCATGGGAAAATAAAAATTCCCATTTTGGTGTATAAGAGTACGAATAGCAATATTTAGATCTATTTGTCTACGATAATCTATATATCCTATCGATCCTGTGTAAATTCCGCGATTGTGGGGTTCGAGTTCATCAATAATTTGCATGGCTCGAAGTTTAGGGGCTCCGGTAATGGATCCCCCAGGAAAGGTGGCTTTAATAATTTCCGAAAAAGAATTGGTTTTTAGTTTCCCTCGGATTACGGAAACCAAATGATGAACGGTTGCATAGGTTCTGAGTTCATAGAGTGTGGGAACATGGATGGATCCAAACTGACAAATTTTCCCAAGATCATTCCGCTCAAGATCGACAATCATCATGAGTTCAGCTCTGTTTTTTTCACTTTCCAATAAGAAAGTTTTAAACTTTTGATCTTCCTTTTCTGTTTTTCCTCGTTTTACGGTTCCTTTAATGGGTTCTGTTTGAATAAGACCTTCTTGGGTGACAGAGATAAACCGTTCGGGAGAAGAGCATAAAATTTCTCCTCCACCGAAATTAAAATATGCAGAAAAGGGGGCGGGATTTAGGGTTCTTAATTTTTGATAAATTAAGAATGGATCTTGTTGAAGAGGAGCAGAAAAACATTGAGAGAGATTTACCTGATAAATTTCACCTTGTTCGATATAGTGCTGGGCTTTCTTAATCATAGAGCAATACGATTTAAAGGATAAGTTACTTGCAATTTTTGAAGACATAGAATGTTCTGAAGATGCTCGCGCAGGGTGAGCGGGCATGGTTCTTGCGAAGCAAGAGAGCGAGCCCGAGCGGCAGCGCAAATTTCCCGCTGGGAAATTTGATAGCGTGTCGGAAGAACACTCTATGTCTTTGAAAATTTCGAATATTTCTTTACTTTGAGGAGTTAGTTCTAAAGAAATGAGAAATGTTTTTTTCTGAGCATGATCGATCACAAAAAAAGTGTCATAAAATCCAAAACAAATGTTTGGGATTTGAAAAGGTTCTTTCTTGGAAGAACCTAAATGAGGTTCCCACTCTCGAACGGCATCGTAACTTAAAAATCCCACTGCTCCTCCCAAAAATGGGATCTCACCTAAGGCAGAAGGAACTATGATATCTAAAGCGGAAAGAGAGTTAAGCTCTTCTTCAACTTCTAAAAGTGTGCGAGCAATTTTATAAGGGTATGCTCCCAAAAAAGAATAACGCCCGCCTTGAGAGCTATCCAGAAAGAAACTATAAGGTTCTTTGGCAAGGGGTGTAAACCACTGATCCGCTGTTAGCAGAGGATGAAGAGAAACATAGTTCATGAATTAGGGATATATCTTACTTCGCTAAAAAAGCAATTATTTGCCTATTTTTTCTCGAAACTTAAATTCTTGTTCCTGCACATGCTGTTTTACTTTTTCAAGTTTGTCTTGAGGAAGATTTCGTAAATTAAAAGGCATACTTTGAAGTCCTTTTCTGAGGTGGTCAAATAAAGAGGGGAGAGGTGCATTATCTCCTCGGACTGTTTCTAGATAAGCTCTGGCAAAAACTTGGTCTGAAAACGTATATTGATGATGGCTATATAAAAGATTGTGATACTCACCTCGTTTCGTGATGTGGATATAGGCCTCCAGTTCTGCCAAGGCATGGGAAGAAAGGGAAAAATCTCTATACTCTTGATCAAACTCTTTTGAAATAGGGCATTGAAAGGTTCTGTACCACCATCCTCGATCTACTTTATTGATAGCGTCATCCACGTACTGTGTGAAATCACCCCATTTGACGTTTGGATTTTTATTAAGAGATTCAAAAATTCTTTTATTTTGAATGGCGTGAATCATTTCATGATCAATGGTAGAAAGCCACACATCAATATCTTTAAAAATGGTGGGGTCGACATAAAAATAATGAAGATATTTTACCACCGCTTGTCCTTGGATAGAATTTTGAATAGGCTGCGGTTCTAAAAATTTAAATACTAAAGGGAGCGAGTCATTTAAAGGGAGATCTAAATATTCGCGGGTTTTATTAAAAAGTTCTTCCCATCGTGAAACATCTTGAGGAGCTTCCCTTCGGATTTTATTAAGCATCCATTGAAGCTCTGAATGTTTTTGTATGTTTTCAGAGAGAACATAGAGTTTCTCCTCATCGAGAGAATGTCTTTCTAAAAGGCGTACTAGAAGACCAGGGGAAATTTCTTGAGGAATCTCAGCAATAAGTTTTGTGGCAATCGGAGTATTCAGATCGTCTGTAATTAAAAGATGATCAAAGACTTTATCTCTATTGTCATCGGTTAAAATATATCGGCGCTTTTGGTAGTAAAAAGTAATCTTGTCAATTTTGCCATCAAAGTTTTCATCAAAAGTTTCAATGGTGACATTTTTAATTCGAATGATTTCTGATGTGTAATCAATTTGCCCATCTTGATTTAAATCTTTTTCTTCTTTTAAAAGGGCATCGTTTCCATATGATCGGTAGGTCCAGATGTTATCTGTGTGCGTTACTCTCATGTGGTATTGTTCAGAAGTGACGGACTCAGCGGCCCCTACCCCTGTTGCAAAATTAAACACCAGTGCCAAAATTTGGCACATTCCAAGCACTACGAACCTTCGAATCTTCATGTTTTTAGATATAAAGCAATTCTAATGCCACTTTATGAGTTCGTGGGTGGGGCGGCGAGATTTTCGAAAGTGGCGTATTGAGATAAAAAGGCCATCCGAACAAGACCCGTAGGGCCACTTCGTTGTTTAGAAATAATAAATTCTGCCGTGCCTTTCCATTCGCTATCTTTATTATACACTTCATCTCGATAAATAAACCCAATCACATCTGCATCTTGTTCAATGGCTCCCGATTCACGAAGGTCGGCCATTTGGGGGCGTTTGTCATTTCTGTTTTCAACAGCACGGTTAAGCTGAGAAAGAGCAATGACAGGGACGGAAAGCTCTTTCGCCAGAGCCTTTAATCCTCGTGAAATTTCAGAAATTTCTTTTTCTCTGGATTCTGTAAAGGAATGACTTCGCATGAGTTGCAAGTAGTCAACAACAATGGCCCCTAATTTGTGTTCTACTTTAAGCCGTCTGCATTTAGCCCTGATTTCAAGAACAGAAAGCATAGGGGAATCATCGATAAAAATAGGTGCTTCGGAAAGTTGTCCTGCTGCTTTGGTAAGTTTTGGCCAGTCGTGATCTGTGAGGCGGCCAATGCGAAGTCTGGCAGAGTCTACTTTGGCAATGGCTGTGAGCATGCGCATGACTAACTGTTCTTTAGACATTTCAAGAGAAAAAATAGCTACGGGTACTTTTGCTTGAATAGAGGTGTGTTGAACCATATTTAAAACAAGACTCGTTTTTCCCATAGAGGGACGGCCTGCAATAATAATAAGGTCAGAAGGTTGAAAGCCGGAAGTAAGTCGATCCAGTTCTTCAAAGCCCGTAGGGATTCCTGTAATGGTTTCTTTTTTCTCATAGAGGTGCTCAATAATTTTAAATCCGGATTTTACTACTTCTCGGATGGGGGTAAAGCCCCCTTTAAATCGTTTATTGGAAACTTCAAAAATAGATTTTTCTGCAGAATCTAAAAATTCGTCTAGATTGGGATTATCCTGATAGCCTTTAGAAATAATATCGGTTGAAACATGAATGAGGCGTCTTAAAATAGCTTTTTCACGAATAATTTTTGCATAATAGGGAACATTGGCTGCGGTAGGAACATTATTAATCAAAGAAGCCAGATAACTACTTCCACCGACTTCATTTAAAAAACCTTGGTTTTTAAGTTCTTCTGTCAGGGTAATAAGATCTGCCGGTTCTCCTTTTTCAGAAAGAGTTATTAAGGCTTTAAAGATTTTTTGATGGGAAGGTTTATAAAAATCTTCTTCAGTCAGTGTTTCTAAGGCTTTATAGAGGGATTCATTTTCAAGTAAAATGCCACCCAGTACAGATTGCTCTGCTTCAATATTTTGAGGCGGAAGTTTATGGATGTCATTAGCCGTCATAAAATTATGAAAGAGCTTTGACTGTCACGGTAAGAGTGGTCGTTACCTCCGGATGTAATTTTATGGATACTTGGAAATCGCCAACGGTTTTAATAGGTTCTGGAAGTGAAATCGTTCGTCGATCAATAGAAGAAAATCCATTTTTTTGCAATTCTTGATAGATGTCTTGGCTTGTTACCGATCCAAAGAGTTTATTATTTTTCCCCGCCTTCTTTTGAATCGTGCAATTAAATTGAGATAGTTTTTGAGCCAACTCCTCAACAGAAACTTTTCTCTCAGAAGCCTTTTTAAGGAGCACTTTTTTATGATGTTCGATATTTTTAATATTTTGTTCTGTTGCTGGAAGTGCTTTTTTTTGGGGAAATAAATAATTTCTAGCAAATCCATCTGCGACATTTACCACATCGCCAGGTTGGCCTAATTTTTGTATTTCTTCTTTCAATATTACTTTCATATTAACCTTCCTTCCTTGAATTATTCCATACGGTTTTTCTAGTGGGTTTCCCCATGTGACTTCTAAAATTAATCCAAAGATCAAAAAATCCAAAACAGGTTGTTAAAAAAGGAAATACAGAGAGCAGAATATAGCCCACACTTTTTTGAATGCGGGAATATTTTTTGTAGGAAAAATAAAAAGTGGCAATAGAAAGACCTTGCAAAAAATAAATAACAAAAAGAATGGTTAAAATGTTTTTAGAAATGGGAGTGAGGACTGGAATGGTTAATTCTGAAAAAAGAAAAGTGGCAATAAAAGCCCACACCAAATGATCCGGAGCTTTCCATTGGCTTAAATCGTTAGAAGTAACAGAAATATGTAAATTTTTTAAAATAACAATAGTTAGCCACAAGGTTAAAAGAAGCCCACAAATAATATAAGCCACTAATTTTTCTTGTATAAAACGAGCTGTAAAAGGAGCAGCATTTTTAGAAAGTTCTATTAAAGATTCTTTCCACTGTGTGAGGTTGGCGGGTACATTTTTATTTTCTAAAATGTGAGGCAGGGAACTGACATATTGATTCCCTACATTGAGAACATATTCATATGGATGGCCCTTAGAAATAAAAAATAAAATTCCTGTATAACAAATCAATAAAACGCCAATAGATCTAATTAGTAAATTTTCAATGGGAAGTTTTTTCTTGGAAATTTCAGAGAATACAAAAGCAATTAAAATAACAAACAAGAGAAAAAAGAGGGGGATGAGAGGGGATGTTTCCAGAAGGCCCATTAAAAGCAAAGAAGTGATTAAAAAAATAAACCCCAAAATACGTCCGTAACGAAAATGGCCATAAATAAGAGGAACGGGGGCTAAGAAAATAAAAATATAACTTTGAAACAAAACCACTGAAAGTAAGGGAAGAAGGAGAGGCTCTGAAAGTCTTTTAAAGAAATTTTTATAGTCTTTAGGCATTTGTTTTTTATTAAACTTCACAAATCGTATAAGGAAGTATGGCAATTTGGCGTGCGCGCTTAATGGCGGTGGTTAATGCACGTTGGTGAAAAGCACAAGCGCCTGAAATTCGACTGGGAACAATTTTAGCATTTTCGGTAACAAAATTTTCAAGCAACTCTTGGTTTTTATAATCCACAACAATAGAGGTATCTGCACAGAAACGACAACTTTTTTTTCTTCTTTTTCTATTATCTTCTTTTAGCATTTTTGTTCTCCTTTTTAAAAATTATTGAACTACTCGAATCGTCATTTGTTTTAAAACATCGTCTCGAAGTTGTAGTGTTCTTTCTAATTCAGATACCACTCCTGGTTTGGCTGAATAGTTGATATAGATATAATGACCTATTGTTTGTTTGTTGATTTTATATCCTAATTTTCGATTGCCCCAATCGTCTAGATTATTTACCTTGCCATCGAAACGTTTAATAATTTCGGTAACTTTAGTATTGATTTCGCCAACTTTATTTTCAGCTAAGTTAGGATCCGCAATGTAGATAGTTTCGTACGTGACCATATTATCTCCTTTTGGTTAATCAAGCCCTTTGAAACAACAAAGAGCAAGGAATGAATGGTTAATTAATTGAGAAATGCTATATCACGGGGGAATTTAATTCAGCAAGCATTTTTTCAAGATGTTGAGAGACCGTTTCAAAAAGGGTAGGGAGTCCCTTTTTTTGTTCAGAGTTAAATGGGGATAAAACATAATTAGAAATATCGTCTTCTTTATTTTGAATAGTGGTTGGTGGTCGGCCAATTCCAATACGAATTCTTTTGAATATATCGGTTTCTAAACATTCCATGATAGATTTTAGGCCATTATGCCCTGCATGTCCGCCCTTGGTTTTAGTGCGAACCTCTGAAAAAGGGAGATCGATGTCATCGTGGATAACAATAACGTGGTGAGAAGGAATTTTATAATATTGGCAGAAAGCCAAAATCGCTTGGCCACTTAAATTCATGTAGGTTTGTGGTTTTAGAAGAATGACTTTGTTTTCCCATAAATTGGTTTCTAAATAGGAAGAATTAAATTTTTTAGAAGAAATTTTAAGGTGATGATGGTGGGCAATGTGATCTAGGGCTAAAAATCCAGCATTGTGTCTAGTGTCTTGGTACTGCTTTCCAGGATTCCCTAAGCCGGTAATCAAAAACAAGAATTATTTTTTCCCTTCCTCTTTTTTCTTGGGCGCACCTTCGGGAGCAGCAGTACCTGCTTTAGGTTGAGCCCCTTCAGGAGCAGCAGCTCCTTCTTTACCTTCAGAAGGTGTTGCCCCTGGTGCAGCAGCAGCTGCTTCTGCTTTTGGAGCTTCTACGACTTCTTCTTTGGGTATAGCAACGGTGACCACAGTTTCATCCGAAGTAAAAACGATTTCATATCCTTTTCCTTGAGACGACGTTTTTAAATTAGAAAGATGGAGTGAATCTCCTACCTTAAGAGCAGTAACATCAACATCAATAAAAGAGGGAATTTCATGAGGTAGGCATTTGACCTCTATTTCTCTCATAATGGGTTGTACAATCCCTCCTTGGGTAAGGCCTTCGGCTTTTCCTACGAAATGCAATGGAACTTTTACAGTCACTGTTTTTTTGAGATCTAGTTCATAAAAATCAACATGTGTATAATGTGAATTTAAGGGATTTTTAAAAATTTCTTTAACGATAACTGTTTTTTTACCAAACTGCTTAGATCCTTCTTCTAATAAAGTTAAGAGTGTATTAACTCCTCCTCCTATTTTTAAAGCTTTTTTTAAAGAATCTGGATTTAAAGTGAGATGAAAATTCTTTTTACCTTTGCCATAAACAACACAAGGAATAGCTCCTATTTTTCGTGTTTTTCGAGAAGATCCTTTTCCAAGTTCTTCTCTTGCGGTTACTTTTAATTCTACTTGAGCCATATTACCCTCACTTTAAATAAAAAGACTACTTACAGAGTCTTGGTTATGTACACGCTTAATGGCTTCTCCCAATAGAGGAGCCACCGATAAAACTTTTATTTTTTTATTCGTTCTAAATTCATCCTTTAGGGGAATGGAATTTGAAACGATTATTTCTTCAAACCCTACCTTAACTAATCTTTCATAGGCAGGCCCTGAAAACACTGCATGAGTGGCACAAGCAAACACATGAGCTGCACCTTTGTCAAGGAGAAGAAGTCCTGCTTCGGTGAGTGTCCCGGCGGTATCAATCATATCATCAACAATAACCGTTGTTTTTCCTTGGACTTCTCCAATGAGATTCATGGCTTTAGCTTGGTTGGGGCCAAGGCGTCTTTTATCCACAATGGCAAGAGAGGCGTTTAGTCTTTTAGCGTAGGCTCTGGCTCTTTCCACTCCCCCTGTATCTGAGGAGACAATGACTAAGTGATCTCCTTCTCCTAATTTTTCTCTTAAGTGATTAATCATAACAGGAGAAGAGTAGAGGTGATCAAAAGGAATATTAAAAAATCCCTGAATTTGTCCAGCATGGAGATCCATGCTGATGACACGACTGGCTCCACTGGCCGTCAAAAGATCGGCCACCAATTTAGAAGAAATAGGAGTTCTCGGAGCCACTTTTCTATCTTGGCGGGCATAGCCATAGTAGGGGATGACAGCAGTAATGCTGCTTGCAGAAGCACGTTTTAAGGCATCGATCATGATTAAAAGTTCCATGAGATTAGAATTAACCGGTGGACAGGTGGACTGAATAACAAATACCTCATGGCCTCTTACAGACTCTTCAATTTGAACAAAAATTTCCCCATCGCTAAAACATTTAACTTCACATTTTCCCAAGGGGATCTCTAAATAATGGCTTATTTCTTGAGAAAGTGCTGGATTGGAATTCCCAGAAAATATTTTTAATTCTTTTGTACTCATAGAAATTTTGGCTCAACTTAATTTTGGCTGGGGCGGCAGGATTCGAACCTGCGAGTGCAAGGTCCAAAGCCTTGTGACTTACCGCTTGTCGACGCCCCAATAAAGCTTTATGTGCAACTATTCTTGTACTTTTTCTTTTTCCTCAGGTTCAGGTTCCTTTGATTTTTTTGAGTCTTTGAATCCTTTTCCTTCTTTAATGCTTTTTTGGTATTCAGCTAACACTTTTGACTCAATGACATCTCGTGTTTGGTTATCGAGGGGATGAGCGGTATCTTTAAAAGAGCCATCTTTGCACTTCTTGCTCGGCATGGCAACAAAAAGTCCCTTTGTGCCATTAATAACTTTTAAATCTCGGATGACAAAGCAGTTATCAATGGTGATCGTAACGTATGCTTTTAGTTTTTCTTCATCAACGGGAAAAACCCGAACTTCAGTAATTTCCATATTTACGGCCCCCTTTCAATCCAATATATCCAGTGTTTAAATTCTTTTGCTGCTTTTTGTGCACTCTTAAAACTTTTAAATACTCCATATAATGAAGAGCCGCTTCCCGTGAGTCTAGCGGTATGTGCCCCTGCTTTTAGTAATATTTCTTTTGCTTTTTCCAAAATAGGATAAGCAGGAAAAACAACTTTTTCAAAGTCATTTTTCCAATAATTTTTAGCATTCCTACTTTTTTTTGTCAACGAAGGCCGAAAGGCTGGAGTCTCTAGCGAAGAAGTCAGTTCATCCCATCGTTGATATGCCCAGGGAGTAGAAATGGTAAACCTAGGATTTAACAGGAGAATCCAGTGTTTTAATTTAAGTAAAGTAAGTTTGATTTTATCTCCTTTTCCACTGACAAAAGCGGATTTTTGATACAGAAAAAAAGAAACATCTGAACCCAATTGAGTACTCAGTGCATGAAGTTTTTTGAGTGAAAGGGGATATTTGTATAAACGATTTAAAGTCAGAAGCGTTGCGGCAGCATTAGAGCTTCCTCCTCCCAATCCCGCTCCAAAGGGAATATTTTTTTCAATATGAATAGCGATAGCTGGTTTAAGATGCGTTGTTTTATAAAAAAGATGAGCGGCTTTCCAAACCAAATTGTTTTTAGAAGAGGGGATCAATTTTTTAAAGAGGGGAGTTTGTATTTTTTTAGAAAGAGTGAGGCTTACATTTATATTTGGAGATAAAATCGGCTTAAATGTGAGGATGTCTCCTGTTGTTTTTAAAGGAAACATGAGGCTAGAAATAGTGTGAAAATGATCTTTTCTTTTTTTGCCAATATGCAAAAAAAGATTAATTTTTGCAGGAGAAAAAACTTGGAATTTCTTTTTATTCAACTTTAATAACGACGAGCTTAATGGCTCCTTGCTGAATAACTCTAAAAAGATAAGAATGTTTCTTTTTAAGGGTAGAAACAATATCCATAAATTGAGAAACAGAAGTTACCTTTTGTTTGTCGATCTCGGTAATAATATCTCCTTTTTCAAGGCTGGCTCGTCCTGCAGGACTTTCTTCTTCTATATCTGTAATGACAACGCCCATTATTCCCACTTCTAGTTTTTCTAAAATGCCAGGGTAGTTTTTAAGGTCATCTACTTGAATCCCAAGCTTAATTTTTTCTTCTTTTTCTTCCCCTTTTTTTGATTTTTCTTTCTTTGTTTTTCGCTCTAACTCATCTTTTCGTTCAACAGGGGTGAGGGTAAGTATTTTTTCTTCTCCCTCCCGAAGAATTTTAAGAGAGGCAGGTTTTCCAACGGGAGCTTTACCTACTTCTTGAAGAAGGTCTCGTCCGCTTTTAACTTTTTTTCCATTGAATTCGATAATGACATCATAAACCTTAAGGCCTGCTAAATCTGCCGGTTCTCCCTTAATGATTTCAGCAACCACTACGCCTTCTTGATCTTTTTTAAGTTTAAATTGTTTTGCAAGATCACTGGTTAGTTCATGAAACTGAATTCCAATAAATCCTCGAATGGCATGCCCTTTTTCCGATAATTGCGGAATAATATTTTTAGCGACATTAATAGGGATTGCAAATCCAATAATACCTTGGGCTCTGGCATCGGTAGCAACGTTAATCCCAATGACTTCTCCTTGGATATTAATGAGAGGTCCTCCGCTATTGCCCAGATTAATAGATGCATCGGTTTGAATATAATCATTATAAGGATGCGTGACACCATCTCCAAAAAGACGTTCTTTAGCACTCACAATACCGTGAGAAACCGTGTGCCCATAACCGAAAGGATGACCAATGGCAGCTACCCATTCGCCAACTCTCAATTTATCAGAATCGCCCAAAGGAGCCACGGGTAATTCTTTTCCTTTGGGGTCAATTTTAATAAGAGCAATGTCGGTTCTGGCATCGGTTCCAATGAGTTTAGCCGTATAGCTTTCTTTAGATTCTTCGGTGAGCTTTACTTTAATTTCATCGGCTTTTTCAATGACATGATTATTGGTAATAATGTAGCCATCGCGACTAATAATAAATCCAGATCCTAAATTTTGTTGTTTAAAATCTTTGGGTTTACTTTTGGGCATGCCTCTTTGTCCAAAAAAGTCATCAAAAAATCGTCTAAAAAATTCATCATCTTCAAATCCCTGAAAAGGGGATATGCCGCCTCCTTTAATGGTTTGAGTGGTGTGAATGTTAACTACCGTTGGTCTTAATTTCTCAGCGATGTTTACAAAAATTTCAACATTCGTAGATCCGTTAGAAGTGGGGGAAGTAATGAGAGGGGCATTTTCAGTCCAGATGGGAGATTTAGCGATGAGCGGAGTTAAATTTCCTTTATGATAAAGATATGCAAAGGAAGCCAGAGCTCCCATTAAAAAAATAAAAGTAATAATAAGAATTTTTTTCATGATTTTTGAGTCTCCTCTACATAACGCATTCGCAAAGAATGTAATAAATTATGAATCAATTTTTCTTCATCTGTTGTTAAATTGCCTTTGGTTTTTTCTTGAAGCAAAGACAAAAGATCTATGTTTTGTTTGGCTTCTTCTAAATTTTTTTCAATTTTATTATTCATAGGATTTGCAGTGACTCCTAAATGAATAAGGGCCGCAGAACCCAAAGAAAAAATGAAGGTTGAAAAATCAATTGTTCTAGGATGTTCGAGATCAGACATATTGTCTATAATTTCTAAGCCGTTCAATACGTTGTTCTAAAGCAGGGTGCGTACTAAAAAGTTGCAATAAAGTCCCGCCGGATAAAGGATTAATAATAAATAAATGAGAAGTGGCAGGGGTGGCGTGTTCCATGGGCATTTGTTGAGCTCCCTTTGCTATTTTTTGAAGAGCAGAAATAAGACCATAGGGACCACCAGCCATTTGAGCCCCTGAGGCATCTGCTTGGAATTCTCTTGATCTGGAGATGGCCATTTGAATGAGCGTTGCAGCCAAGGGAGCAACAATAGCCATGGCTAAGAGTTCAAGACCACCACCCTGTCTTTCGTCGTTATTTCGTCTCATGCCCCCAAAAATAGCTGCCCATTTGGCCATATTGGCGAGCATTACTAAAGCAGAAGCAATGCTTGCGGCAATAGCGCTAATGAGCGTATCTCGATTTTTAATATGACTCATCTCATGGGCTAAAACCCCTTTGAGTTCTTCGGTATTTAAAATGCGAAGAAGTCCTTCAGAAACAACCACGGTCCCGTGAGTGGGATTTCGTCCCGTAGCAAACGCATTGGGAGAATAAGAATTTATCCAATACACTTTTGGGCTGGGCATTTTGGCTCTTTGGGCCAGTTCTCTGACTAAGGAATGAATATCATGTCCTTCTTCAAGGGGTTTTGCTCGATAAAGTGCCAGAACAATTTTATCTGAAAACCAGTAGGAGCCAATATTCATGGCCAGGGCAAAAAGAAAGGCAAAGACCATCCCTTGTTGTCCACCTAAAGCGCGACCAATGAAAATAAATAAAACAGAAAGCAGCGTTAAAAGAATCGTTGTTTTAAAATGATTTGACATAATGCTCTTATATATAGGGATTTTAGGCTTTCTTGTCAATGGCAGACTACATGGTATAATTAAAAGTAAGTGGAACGTTTATTATGGCTAAAAAAAGACTTATTACATTGATTTCATTAGGAATTATTGTCATTGGATCGCTTCTTGTTTTTGCGATTTGTGGCTATCATTTATGGCTGCAAGAAGGGATTCAAGGCTTGGCTTCTCAGGAAGTCTTAGGGGTGAAATTAAATCAAAAAAATTTAGCCAATCTATCTGTTTTTATTTTAATGCCTTTTGGATTTAGTGGAATGCTTATGGCTGTGTATCATTATTCTGTAGAGACAGCGATTAAGATTTTAGATTCCTCTGCCCTTCTTATTTCTGCGGTGGGAGGGGCTTTGAATTATTTCTTCATGCTCATTATTTCTTTTCGTTTATTTTAAATTTCCTGATATAAGATAAATCATGTCACTCTATGACGTTGCTATTATAGGAGGCGGGTTGTCAGGACAGCTGGCAGCGTTTCTCCTTTCTAAAGAAAAATATTCTATTTTACTGTGCGAAGCAGATCCTAAACTGGGCGGAAAAAGTAGATTAGATTATGGTTTTAATCTTCTAACGCCTGAACTTTCTAAAACCTTGAGCTTAGAT
Organism: Deltaproteobacteria bacterium GWA2_38_16; assembly: GCA_001797335.1. Classification (GTDB taxonomy): domain Bacteria; phylum Bdellovibrionota; class JACOXK01; order 2-02-FULL-40-11; family 2-02-FULL-40-11; genus 2-02-FULL-38-15-A. The sequence goes on along the minus strand of MGPE01000006.1, from coordinate 248,892 downwards.
CTTTCATATATTGAAATTTTTAATCAAGAACCCCTTGCTCTTCGAAAAATGAATTGGGTGTCTGTGAGTCCAGAAGAAATAAGTCCAGAGCAAAAATATTTCTTTTTTAAAGATTTTATTTTTCCTCGGGGAGGCATAGAAAAAGTTTTTACCTCTTTAAATGCTGGTTTTTCTTCGGTAGAGATTAAGCTTTCAACTCCTATTTTAGAATGTGCCATCCAAGATCACACCATTCAAAAAATAATAAGTGGAAAAGAAGGGTGGCAAGCCAAAGCGGTTGTGGCGGCTATTCCTTTTACTGGGTTAACTCATATGCTGGGAACGGATTATTTTCATCCTCGATTTTTAAAAAAGATCCGAAAACAAAAAATGGTTTCTGCGGTAAAGCTTAATTTTATTTTAAAAGAAAAAGTGTGTGATTACCAAAATATTTTATTTTCTTTAGATAGTAATGGGGTTGGATTTTTTCCTTCGAATGTGGATAGCACCTTAATAGAAGGTACAAAACAAATTTCCCAATGGCTTTTCTTTTTAAAAGAAGAAGAACTGGTGGATGCAGAGGAAGTGGCAAAAAAAATAAGAGCTGGAAAACGATTTATTCAAAAAGCATGGCCTCAGTTTTTTAATCAAGTAGAGTGGGAGCAGATAGGAGTTATTGACCAACTTTTTCCTTTAGAGGTAACGGATCCTCAAGAAATGGAAAAAACAACCCTTAAAAATCTTTTTTGGATAGGGGGTCGTTTCACCCCCTCCGTCATCGAAGAAGTTAAAAAAATTACTACATATATTTCCCAAAATCATAATTAAACTGCGTTGGATTAGTCGCTTAATATGTTGAAAGGTAAAGATCAACCTGTCGCAGTTTTTTTAGTGTTTTCAAAGAAGGCTTCAATGATCTCAAATGAATTTTGGTCAAAAAATTGTTCTCCACAAGAAAAGCATTTTTCACGAGGAACGGCTGGAACAATAATCTTTTTTCCATTCTTTTTATAGGTGCGATCTTCAACGATATATTTTATGTTTGTGCTGTCACACATGGGGCACTGGATTAATTTAATGGGTTGTTTAGCCATATAATTACAATATACCTTCTCTCTTAGCAGAAATCAAAATATAAAGAATATCCCTTCCATTAAATTGTTTGATTGCCCCCTTAGTATAAATGGGAATGTTGTCGTATGTAACTCCTTTGATTACATACACTTTTTCACCTCTGTGTGTCTTCCCAGGACTTATTGATTTCATGATTTTATCAATGCTGAATGCGTTTACAATTGCTTCTAAGACGTCCGTTCGTGTGATATTAGTAGCGTACATTTCTGTTTCGGCTTTATCTGTAAATTTATAATTCCCCTTCAATATTAAACGTTTAATTTTATATAGGCCAAATTGCATTTGAGAAAAATGTATATGCAAAGCATGTGCCAGGGGTTTTGAGCTCAAATGGCGAAAAATGCGGACGGAAAACCGTCCATTCCGACGGAATCCAGTTATCTGCTTTTAAGAATTGCTTAAATCTTATCTTTCCTAAAATTTAATCCAAATTCTTGACAGGTTAATTCTAATTATATTAGGGTTATAGAGTAACTCTTAATTATAGGCCGAAAATATGGTTCGGCGTTTCTACAAGTCACCCTAAATGGCTTACTAAGGAGGAGTAATGAAAAATAAGATAGTCGTTAGTGTCGTAAGAGCCTCTCTTGTTGTGGGTTTTTTCTTAAGTACAAACCTCGCTCTTTCGTTTCCTTTAATTCCTGATCCGAACTGGACACAGGGAGATCTTTGCACAATACAGGATCCTGATTTTGTAACGTATAAGTATCAAGAAAATATCCCCTATTGTCAACGTAATGTCAGTTCGGATAGGCGGGAAAAAATTTATGATGAATACAAGATTCCGTCTGATTGCAGGCACAGATATACGATAGATCATTTTATTCCCCTCTCTATCGGTGGAAGCAACTCTGATATTAATCTTTGGCCAGAGCATGTGCTAGTGAAAGCTACCCGCAGGCAATTGGAGCAAGAGCTTTACTTTGCTCTTGAAGAAGGGGAAATAAGGCAGAAAGAAGCAATAGAAATCATTGTGAAGGAAAAAACAAAAGAAAAGCAATTTATCATTAATAAAAATAAAAAAGCTAAGGATGAATGCGATTAAGTAAGTACCTTTTTAAGATATTGGCCGGTGTGAGAATGGGGGATGTGGATAAGTTCTTCGGGAGTGCCTGTGGCAATGATTTGACCCCCTCGATCGCCCCCTTCAGGGCCAAGGTCAATAATGTGATCTGCGGTTTTAATGACATCTAAATTGTGTTCGATGACAACAACTGTATTTCCTTGATCAACCAGACGATTTAAAACACTGAGTAATTTTTTAATATCATCTGGATGAAGCCCTGTTGTGGGTTCATCTAAAATATAAAGACCCTCTTTGGTTTCAAAAGAAAGTTCTTTGGCAATTTTAAGACGTTGAGCTTCTCCACCAGAAAGAGTGGGCGCAGGTTGTCCCAGTTTTAAATATCCTAACCCAACTTCTTGTAAAATTTTAAGTTTTTGTCGAAGGTGAGGATGGGTAATAAAGAATGTAGAAGCTTCATCAATCGTTAAGGATAAGACGTCATCAATATTTTTATTTTTGAATTTGATGCTTAAAATTTCTTTTTTAAATTTTTTCCCGATGCAATAGTCGCAGGTTAAATAAAGGTCTGCTAAAAAATGCATTTCTAATTTTTGAAATCCACTTCCTTCGCAATGTTCGCACCGTCCCCCTTTCATATTAAAAGAAAAAGAAGAAGCCATAAGGCCCATTTTTTTACTTTCTGGAATTTGAGCAAAGAGTTTTCGAATTTCATCATACCCTTTCATATAAGTAATGGGATTAGATCGTGAGCTTTTTCCAATGGGTTCTTGATCCAAAAGACGAAGGCTTTGAATGTGATTAAAACCAGAAATTGTTTTAAATCGGCCAATTTTATTATTTTCAATTTTTAAAATTCTGGCCAAGGCATTGTAAAGCGTGTCATGAATTAAGGAACTTTTTCCAGATCCAGAAACGCCGGTAATGCAGACAAACTGATGAAGGGGAAGAATAAGATCGACCGATTTTAAGTTGTGGTGAGTAACCCCCAATAGTTTTAAGGTGTGTCCCTTGCCTTTTCGTCGTTGATTGGGAATGGCAATGGCTTCTTTTTGAGTGAGATAAGAAGAGGTAAGGGTATTTTGTTTTAAAAACTGAGAAAAACTTCCTTGATACATGAGTTCTCCGCCGGCTTCTCCTCCTTTCGGGCCTAGTTCTATAATATAATCTGCGTTTCGAATAATATCGGGCTCATGTTCAACTACAATGACGGTATTTCCCAAATCTCGTAGATTTTTTAAAAGAGAGACAAGCCGCTTATTGTCTCTTGGATGAAGGCCAATGCTAGGCTCATCAAGAACATAGGTTGTTTTCATGAGTGCTGCGCCTAATTGATTGGCGACATTAATGCGTTGAGCCTCTCCCCCTGAAAGGGTTTTGGTTAGGCGATCCAACGTTAGATAATCTAATCCTACTTTGCTTAAAAAAGTAAGGCGGGCTATTAATTGTCTTAAAATTTCTTTTGAAACTTCGGCCTCGTAAGAAGAAAGCGCAAGAGAGTCAAAAAATTTTTTAGATTTTTCAACGGTTAAAGACAAAAGTTCTGCAATGGTTTTTCCCTGAACTTTAACAAAATTAGTTTCTTCTCTTAAGCGTTTTCCTTGGCAGATGGGGCAAGTGAAAGCACTTTTATAGCGACTTAAAAAGACCCGAACCGACATTTTATATTTCTTTTTTTCAAGCTGTTTAAAAAATCCTAAAACGCCTTTAAATCCTTTTGTGCCTTTAAAGATCTTCTCTCGATCTTTGGAATCCAAATCTTTATAAGGGGTTTCAATAGAAATTTTTTCTTTTTGGCAAAATTCTAGGAGGCGCTTGTGCCATCTTTTTAAAGAAGGTTTTGTCCAAGGATCAATAGCGCCCTGCTCAAGGCTAACGGTGTTATTGGGGACCACAAGCTCTTCATCAATTAATAGATTATTTCCAAAACCGTGACAGTGAGAACAAGCCCCATAAGGGTTATTAAAGGAGAAAAAAGAAGGAAGAATGTCTGGAAATTTTAAATCACATTGGCTGCAGCAAAGTCTTAGAGAAAATTTATGGAAGGCCCCTTTTTCATCTTGAATTGAGGCGCGCCCTTTGGCTTCTTGATATGTAATTTCTAAAGAATCGGTCAGTTCTGCTTTAATGTCAGGTTTGACGATGAGGCGATCTAGAACGATGAGCAATTCTTTTTCTTTATCAATAGAAATTTCAGAATTTAAATCACAAATTTTATTATTTAAAAGTATGCGAGTGAATCCCTTTTTTAAAAGGTATTTAATGAAAGGTTCTTTTTGAATCTGGGCTAAAGAAAAAGGGGCTAAAATAAGAATTTTTTGTCCTGATAAATGCTTCAGCACAAAATCAACCATAGAAGAAACTGTATCTTTTTTAATAGGAATGGTGCAGCGGGGGCATTCAATTTTTCCGATTTTTGAAAATAAAAGTCTTAAATAATCATAAATTTCAGTAGACGTTCCCACGGTTGATCTGGAATTTTTAACAGAATTTTTTTGTTCAATGGCAATGGTGGGAGAAATATTTTTAATTAAATCAACATTGGGGCGTTGGACGCGTTCCAAAAATTGGCGTGCATAGGTAGACAGGGATTCAATGTAGAGTCTTTGCCCTTCAGCAAAAATGGTGTCAAACGCCAGGGATGATTTTCCAGATCCAGAGGGACCGGTAATAACCGTGAGCTCTCCATGAGGGATATTGAGGTCTAGATTTTTAAGATTATTCTGGCGCAATCCCTGTATGATAAGAAACTGTTTTTCCATATTTCAGTCTTTTTTTGATAAATAAAGAGATATTAATTTTTGTGTGGGAGGATCTACACCGGGCGGAGGGGCCCATACAGAAATTAATATCTCTTTATTCTAAAATTTCAAATAAGATAGGATAATGTAGTTTCCCTAAGAGGTCAATCGGTGGACAAGGGCAATAATATCTTCAATATTGTTAAAGGGCTTTGTGAGATAGGCCGAAATTCCCAGTTCTTTAGCCGTGGTTTCAGTTTTAGTATCTCCATAAGCTGTCATGAGGACCACAGGAGTGGTGATTTGTTGTGTTCGAATGTGTTCTAAGACTTCTAGTCCAGACATTTTAGGCATAATAATATCTAAAAGAATGAGTTCTGGTTTTTCACTCAAGATTTTTTTAAGACCTGCTTCTCCATCGGAAGCAGTAGAAACCTGAAATCCTTCTCTTTGAAAAGCACGACTTAAAGCCCGAGTAATAATGTGTTCATCATCAATAATAAGAATATGCGAAGGGTTCATAAAAAATAATAAGAAGCAATGAGTGCAGCACTGCCCACGATCCAACAATAATAGCTAAATTTATAAAATTTTCCTTCCAGCACAAGTTTAATTAGAAAAAGAAGAGAAATAGTTCCTAAAAGAAGGGAAGTCGTAAACCCAATTCCAAAATGAAGGGGATGGAAATGAGTAAGGGGGGTTTTTAAAAGCTTAAGTCCTACAGCTCCTATAATAGAGGGGATAGAAAGCAGAAAAGAAAAAACGGCAGCATCTCGTCTGCCTGTTTTTAAGAAAAGTGCCGTGGCAATAGTAAGCCCAGAACGTGAAATGCCAGGAAAAATAGAAATTCCTTGGGCAATGCCAATCAAGAAGGCCTTGGGGATAGTGATATTTGAAAAAAGGGTTTCTTCTAGTTCTATTTTTTTAGAGGGAGCATATTGGGTAAACCATAGAATAAATCCCGTCATAATAAGCTCAATACAGGCTTCCTTCATCGACCAAAAATATTTTTCCATGTAATCTACCAGCACAAATCCCATGATGGCGGTTGGAATACCTGCAACAATAATCAAGAGAATGGCTCTGGGATGTGTAAAAAGTTTTATAATTTCTTTATAAAAGATAAGAACAGTGGCCAAGAGAGTGCCCAGATGAATAATAACATCGAATAAAAATTCTGGATCTTTCAGACCTAAAAAAGCTTGGGCCATAATCAGGTGGGCAGAGCTACTGATGGGTAAAAATTCAGTGAGCCCCTGGATAGCTCCTAAGATAGCAGCTTCAAAAGAATTAATGGACTTTCTCCTTGGTCGTCATCAGAGGCAGAGTAACTTTAAAAGTAGATCCTTTATTTAAAGTGCTTTGAACTCCGATGGCGCCCTCGTAATTTTTAATAATGCCATAGCTTACCGAAAGTCCAAGACCGGTGCCACAAGTTTTTTCTTTGGTGGTATAAAAAGGGTCGAAGATTTTAGAAAGATTTTGTTTTGGAATGCCCACCCCTGTGTCTGTAATGGTAATTTGAAGAGCTTCTTTTCCGACTAAATACTGAGTTTTAACTTCGAGTACGCCTCCTTGGGGCATGGCTTGAATGGCATTGAGGAGTAAATTAAAAAATACCTGTTGGAGTTCATTGGTGTTGGCCTTAATTTTAGGTAAATCCTTGGCATAGTGTTTATGAATACGAATATTTTGTTTGGCCGTAGAGGAGTATTGAATAAGAGGAAGGGTGGATTCAATAATTTCATTAAGAGAGACAGAAGATTTTTTGGTTGATTTTGTTTTTTCAGAAAAATTTAAGAGATTTTCAATAATATTTTTACATCGTACGGATGCTTTTTCGATTTCTTGAATGTCTGGATACCAAGTATTATGAGGGCCTAATTCTTTACTGAGGAGTTGTGATAGGGCCGTAATCCCTGTCAAAGGGTTATTAAGTTCATGGGCTAAAGAATTGGCCAGATGTCCAATGGCAGCCATTTTTTCAGATTGAATCAGTTGGCGGAAAAGTTGGGAAGATTCTGTGTGGTCCCGATAATACATAACAAGAGAGTTCACCTCTTTTTTAGGATCTAACATGGGAAAAGCCCATGTAAAATAATCTTTGTCTTTAAAATCTTTAATTTCATTTTCAGAGGTCAAAGCGCGTGTTTTTAGACTTTCTAAGGCAGGACAATTTTTGCAGGGGCTTTTTCTATTGGCCAACACTTCATAACATTTTTTCCCAATGACTTTTTCTACTTTTTCATGAGTAATTTTTTCAACGGCTCTATTGGCTTTAATGAGGTTAAAATTTTTGTCGATAACGGTTGCTAAATCACTAATGGCGTCGAACGTAGATTCCCACTGACGAGATCCTTGTTCAACAATTTCTAAAAGTTTCATTTTCTCGATGGCAATGGCAATGGGGCTTGCAATGTCTGAAAGGCGTTTTATGTCTTCTTCGGAGAAAGCATGCTCTTGGTGACTCAAAAGACTTAATGTAGCCATGCAAATCGGGGTGGGACGATTTTCATCCATGAGAGGAAAAATAAGTTCCGAAGGGTAAGAAGAATGTTCTGTTGAAATGGTGGGAAGAGGATTTTGGAACATACGTTGAAGCAGAGAATGATCTTTTAAAGAGAAGGGATATACCTGTGTTTTTGGATTTAATAGCAAATATTGGTTTGGGTTTAGTTGCACCACAATACTGGCGGTATCAAAGGGGATTAATTTTTTAAGTTCAATAAGGACGGTTTTGAAAATTTCTTTTAAATTTTTACAGCGACTTAAACGTTTAATAAGGGTATGAGTAATTTGAAGTTGTATTTTTTTGGCCCGAATGGCTTTTTGAGACTGTACCGTTCGTTCAATTCGGTTTTCAATCACATTTTTAAGATTTAGAGTAAGGTGATTTAGATGCTCATTTTGACTGCGAATAAGATTTAACAGTTTTCGGTTTTGGTTTAAAAGCTCATAGCGCTTCCAAGAGTTTTCAACCGTCATCATCAGATCATCATCATTCCAGGGTTTTGTGACAAAGCGATAGACCTCCCCTTTAAGCAAAGAATTTTGGGCAATTTGGGAATTAAAGTAGCCTGTCAAAAGAACCCGGGAAATATCGGGATGGGTGGCTTTAGTTTTGGCAAAAAAATCGGTTCCTTCATTTTCCCCTAGTTTTTGATCACAAACAATGACTCCGATATGAGGATTTTTCTCAAGTAATTCTAAGGCATTAGCAGGATCTTGAGCACAAAAGACTTCGTACTTAGGGGAATGAAAAAGTCTTTTTAAAGCGGACAACACATATTGCTCATCATCCACGATGAGCATGGTAATTTTGTCCATGTCGATACCTTTATGGGAAGGGGAATTAAGAACATTCTACAGGTATTTGAGGTAATTATCCAGTGCTTTTTATATTAGGTGAGCTAGGGAATTGTTAAAGAAATTTTGTGGTTAAATCTAAAACAGATGTAGAAAATTTACTTAAGTTTTTAATATCTTGTAATGGATTTAGGCCACACAAACCTTCTTCTTTTGGAGCAGTTTCTACTTTTTTAAGATGATGAGTAATAGGTTGGCTTTTTACGTGAGAAGCTCGAATCGTCTGCCCCTCTTCATTTATGGTCTCTTTAGTCCCGCTAATTTCTAAATGGGTGGCGCCCCCATCTCCACTGAGTATTCCTGTTTTCCAAGCGCCAATTTTAAGAATGATAGAGTGAATTTCAAAAGAAGGATCTTCTGCATCGACTACTTTAAAAGAACCATCTTCTTTTTGAACGATTTTCCAGTTAAATGAAATGGGATCTGGAGTTACCTTTCCTTCTTGTTTATAAGATTTTAATCCCTCGATGTTTTCAATAGAAAAATCTTGTGTTCTTGTTTCTGGATTAAATGCACCCAAAGTATATTTAATCGTGAGTTGGCCACTAGAAGAAGGATAAGTAATAATGTGTTCTGTTTTGCTTTCTGTTTTTACAATATCCGTGGGATGATTGCTTAAAGTATATTTTCCACCATCCCAAAATCCATTGCTCCATTCATGTTTTTCTAGATAAACACTGCTGTCTTGAAGACCACCAGAACTAGCTTCTTTTTTAGCTTTAACAATGGCAAATGTTTTTGCAGTTTCTTCTACAGAACCAGAACAGCCTGCCCCACTGATACAATCATAGTTAGGTTTTATGGTAAGTCTTAAAAGCTCTGGGTCAGAAGGTGGGGGGGATGCTTCTTTTGATTCCTGTGCTAAGCTCTGAAAAGTTAAAAGACAAATAAAAAACAAGGGTAAAAAAAATATTTTTTTCATTGTTATTGGCCTCTTGCTTTATAATAGTGCAACATACAGACCACATTAAAATAAGTTTAAAGTTAAGGAATATTAAAGGCTTAGGGGCTCTCATTTTTCTTTCACAATGTATATTTTTTAAACAACCGTCTACGTCTATATCGTATATAAGCTTTTAGCTTAAAGGGGCAGATGGATTATTCCGATAAGAAGAAAGATGAGGAATAGAGCTTTAATATTATTAGGCATGTTATTATATGGGGGTATAGGATATGCTCAAAATATTCCTTTTGGCCTGCTTAAACCCCTTTTTCTGTTTAACAATGTCCAACATCAGTTACAAATGACGCCTCCTTTAGATGAGTGTTTTATTCCTAATCCAGCCTTTAGTCCGAGATCCTGTGCGACCGGCCTCTTTGAAGGAGAAGCAAATATTTTTGAACCCTATTGGGCTCAGTGGCGAGTGGGAGCACAGCTTAAAGATACACTTTTAACAGCAGATGAAAAAGATGAAGTCATTAAAACAGCTGTTATTGATAGTGGCATTTCAAAAGAGAGAGAAGCATTTCAACAAATGGATGTGACCTGTGAAAAAGGGGCAGATGAGGAAGAAATATGTCATGGAACTCAGGTGGCTTCTATTTTGTGTTCAAAAGATCACTGCTCTGTGGGAGAAGCTAAAAATGCACAAATGTATGTGTATTCGGCCAAAGAACCCCTCGTGGATGGCATGTGGGATGAGGATGTAGCAGATGCCATTGAAGATGCCATAGATCACAACGCTAGAGTCATTAACTTAAGCATGATTTATTTTAAGTCTCCAAATACGCTTAGAATACAGCGTCTCATGGAAAAAGTTAAAAGTAGCCAAGTAACGTTGGTGTGGGCTGCAGGAAATGACTTTGGCCAAGAAAATTTATATCCTTCTAATGTAGATAATCTTTTATCTATTGCCTCTTTAAATCCTTATTTGGGATCATCTATTTTTTCTAATCAAGGGGCATCTACAGATTTTGCAGCACCCAGTGACTATAACATGTTATCCCTAGAGGGAAGAAGGTTTAGTGGTACCAGTGGTGCGGCTCCCGTGGTGAGTGGCATTATTTTAAATATGCTAAAAGTAAATCCTAATCTTACTCCGCCACAAATTAAAAATATTTTAAAAGCTTCAAGTTTTGATTTAAATTCAACGGGTTTTGATCATCAAACCGGATGGGGCATGCCTAATATGGTTAAGGCCCTTTTGGCTGCCCGATATGTTCGAGAAGGGCGCTTAAATATTCCTTCCGTTCCTGTCAATAGTGCACATATTTTAAAAAAAATGAGAGATAAAGTTAATGCTGAAATACAAAAAGATGAGCTTGTCTCTCAAAAAACATTTGATGATGCTCTTTCTCAAACGAAAAATTGTGATCAATATGAAGAGAGTATCAAAAAATTATTTATGGATTATTTTTTAACGGAAAATTCATCTGAAATTTGTAAGTTTTATGAATATCACCACCTTCCCCTTTCAGGTCTCTTATTTTGTAAAGATGAAATCAGTCAGGAGCGATTTATAAATCAACTTCATCAAAATATAACTCATCCAGATCCAAAGGTTAGAGAAAAAGCTGTTTCGGCTTTAGGTTTTTTAAAAGAGAAAAAATTTATTCCTGAACTCATGGATATTTTTAATCGAGAACAAGATGAAGATGTAAAAATAGCGGCTATTTTAGCTTTAGGAAATTTTTCCGATGATGAGGAAGCTGCCAATACACTGATTTCAATATTCAATAATTCCCCTTCCCATTTCCAGACTATAACGGCTAAGGTTTTATCTACATTTAAAAATAATCCCCAGGTTATCCAAGCGCTGGTCCACCATGTGAACGATGAAAAAAGCGCTGTAAGAGAGACTGTGTTAACCTCTTTAGGAAATTTAAAAGATCCCCAAACCATTCCTTATCTCATGGAAGCACTCCATGATAAACTCTATGGCACTCAAGAAGTAGCTATTGATGCTTTAGGGAATATGGGTTCTATCGCCGTTCAGCCTATTTTAGATAAATTAAAAAGCCTTCAAGATCACCAAAACAGAACAGATGAAGAGGAAATAACCATAAGGGGTTTAGGGAAAGCGTTGGGACTTATTGGCCAACCTGCTCTTAATCCTATTATAGACGGGATTCGAAGTAGAAAAATTTATATTTCTTTTCAACTGATTTCAGCCACAAAACAAATCGGTGTTTTAGCTGTAGAGCCTTTAGTGAGAGGTCTCAATGATTCTGATATTTTGGTGCAAAGTTATGCAATGGAGGCTTTGGGATCTATTGGAGATCCAAGGGCCGTTGGCCCGCTCATTCAAAAATTAAAAACTGCTCCCGACTATCTTAGACATACGATTGTGTACTCTTTAAAAACATTAAAAATTTTAATTAACGATCCTCAGGTTGGACAACACATTGATCAAGCTATTAGAAAATATGAGTAATCATTTTTATCAAAAAATAATTGTTATGCTTCTATGGCTCAATTTTTCCCAAGCAGTTGCAAGTGAAATCATAGCGCTCAGAATTCCTGAAGAAGATCAAATTGCATTTGATAATTTCGGAGGTGGAAAATGCTATGCCATGTCTGCTTTTGTAGAAGCTCAAGGACTTTTACAATTTAACCCTAACTTACCTGCGCTGAATGACGAAGAACTTAGCCAAGCACTTGAAAGTGCCAGTTGTTCAGGGGTGCCCGTGATTATAGGGGGAGTGAGTTCCATTAAAGATTTATCTTTAAACCATCAGAAGATACTTAAGAAATTTTTAGAAACATCCCAAGATCGTTTATTGAAAGATTTTTTTCATGAATTTAATACCTGTGCTCCTTTATTTTTTGAAACAAGTGAGTCTCAAGGCCTTCAGTGCGATGCAGCCTGCAATAAAAAAATTGCACAAACTCTTATTGAAGAGCTTAGGAGAGGCAGGCCTATTACATTGCAAATCGATAACAATATATCTGATACCAAGAAAGAAATTAATCATGCAGTAATGGTGTATGGTGTTTTTATAGAGGATGATGAGAGTATGACTTTTACAATTTATGATCCTAATATCCCTCATAAAAAATATATTAAATATCAAGATGGGCAGTTTTTATGGCGTGGCTATCCAACCACAGCAGCACTTTTTGATATTGATTTAAATAGGTATAATAAACTTTATAAATATATTCATCATTTAGATAATGCCAAAAATGAACTGGGTGTTCCTTTTCTATCGGGGATGGGAACTCTAAAAGACCAGGGTATGTTTTTAGGTAAGACCTCCTCTCATTATATAGAATATGAAGGGCAAAAAATATTTCCCATCCAAAGCCAGAAATATAATCTAAATAAATTATTGGGTAAAAATATTGTCTTTCAAGCAAAATACATTTGGGAAAAAGATGGTCTTAAAAAAGAAGGAATTAAGCCTGTGATTCATATCAATGAAGCTTATGAAGTAGTGAAAGAGAAAAGACTTCCTCAATCAGAAGATGAAAAAGGAAAATATGTGACCATTGGAAAGATAGAAGATAGGGGACGTTTTATAGGGCGAAAAGGAGGATATAAAATTACAGAAAATGGTCAAACAAAATATATTTTAAGATCTCAAGAGCACTCCAGATTATTATCTCTAATGGGAGAGGAAATAGGAGTGAAAGGGAAAATTGTGGATCAGGAAAATGGAGTTCCTGTTATCGAAGTTGAAGCTATAGATGATTTTAAAATTGAAACATATGTCAAAATTCCACCCGATCATCAATAGCTATCCTCTATAATCTTCTAATCCTGCCGCCTTCGGCATCACGAATATAGTGATATTTTTTAGTATAAAGTGCCCACATGGGAATAATTTTGATGGATGAAAAAATATCTTTTAAGTATGGGCGATTATACCACCGTTCAATCAGAGGAACCATATCTATGCCTAGCCCTAAAGAATATTCTGTAGTGAGCTGTTGTTCACGAGGACTAAACCCTTGGGTGTGAAAAGCAAGGCTAAATTGTGGTAAATGAGCCAGGGTATTTAAGGTTCCAAAATTCATAAGACGCATGAAATTAAAATCAGCGTAATACGTTATGCCGCTATAATCTTCTGAAAAATTATTGTGAGTGGGTAGGTCTATAAAAGTTGGGCTTGGCCAATAAGAAGCACTAAAATTAAAGAGCTGATCAAACGTAGGGTATTTTTTTTCAGCGAAATTCAAAGCAATACCCCCAACATCAAAAACCATATCCCATAGCCCCGCCCCATAACTGGGCAGAAAACCATCAAATACCTCTACCAGAGTATACGATATGCCGGTTACTAGTGAGCTATATAAAAGAGCATTGTCTTTGTTTTCACCAGCGGAAATCAAAACATCGGTCGTTAATTTTGAAATAAAGCAATTGGCAAACAGGTGGCCTAATTTGTCAGATCCTCCAGAGTAACTGCTAGCTCCAAAAAACCCTTCTTTTTCATCTAATCTAAATTTTGGGGATAGCCCATGACGCCACCAAGCAATAAATCCATGCCCCAAAAGACCAACGGGAATAGCACTTAACGTTGTCCATTTTAAAAAGGGAGTAGTTTTAAGGGCTGTGGTTTCTGTTTGTGCCAAAAGAGGGCTATGAAAGCTAAGAAAGAAAAAAAGGATGAAGAGATAAAATGAAATATTTTTTATAAATTTTATAATCTTCTTACTCCATTGATAGTCGTATAATAATATTTTTTATTGTAAAGAGTGAGCATGGGGATAATTTTTATGCTCGAAAAAACCTCTTTCCAGAAGGGATATCGATCCATTAATGAACTCACATCGATTCCCAATCCCAGAGAATATTCCAGCATGGGATATACTTCCTTGGGTCTAAATCCTTTTGTGTGAAAAGAAGCACTTATGTTGGGTAGATGACCTAATAAGTTGAATTTTCCAAAATCAAATAATTGCATAACATTAAAATCAAGATGATAAGTCATGCCACTATAATCTTCTGAAAAGTTTAAATGGTCATTAAATTCTTTTTTAAATTGATCGCTGGGCCAGTAGGATAGACTTAAATTAAACATGCGATTAAATAGGGGAGATTTTTGTTCTGCATAATTGAAAGCCAGTCCCCCCGCATTAAAAACCATGTCCCATAATCCCGCCCCATATGATGGCATGAATCCATCTAATACTTCTATGAATGTAAAAGGTATCCCAACAGTTAATGTGCTATATAAAAGAGAATTTTCTTTGCTTTCTCCTGAGCTCAAGAGAAATTCATTTAATATTTTTGAAAAATAATATGTTGAAAATAAATGGCCTATTTTATCTGAACCACCAGAATAACTGCTGGCTCCAAAAAACCCTTCTTTATCATCAAAATAGAATTTTTTAGTAAAACCGTGTCTCCACCATGCTAAAAATCCATAACTTAAAATAACAGTGGGTATAATGCCTACGGCTGTCCATTTTACGAGCGGAGAGTAGGGGATACTTTTTTTAATGGTTTCTGAAGGAAGGGGAGTGCTGGATTGAGCGTAAAGAGGAAATGATATGGTTAAAAGAAAATAAAAAGAAATAACAACACATGCCGATTTTTTAGCGGGAAAGAACAACTTTATTGCGTCCTTCTTTTTTAGCTGTATACAGAGCCTGGTCGGCAGAGTGGATAAGAGTGATGTCGCTTTTTCTGCCGGGCGTGTGATAATTTGAAATTCCAATACTCACCGTAAGTCTTTCTTTTTTAATAAAACGAGAGTAATCATGCCCTTCTATTTTTTTGCGAATCCGTTCAGCAAGCAATGTGGCATGACCAACGGTTGTTTCTGGAAGAATAATGGAAAACTCTTCTCCTCCAAACCGAGCAATAGTGTCTGTTTTTCTAAAAGCAGATTGAATAACGCGGGAAAGTTCTTCTAAGATATGGTCTCCGATGAGGTGACCAAACATGTCGTTAACACGTTTAAAATGGTCAATGTCGATCATGAGAAGAGACAAGTGGCGATCATATCGCTGGGCTCTTTCGATTTCTTGACGGAGAATTTCTTTAAATGCATATCGATTATAAAGACCGGTCAAGGCATCTTTCACTCCATAAATATGGGTTTGGCGATATTCGAGCCCTCGTTTGATGGAATCAAAGAGCTCAGACATTTTAAAAGGTTTTATCAAACAATCATGAACTTTGTGTTGAAAAAGAAGCCGCAGGTGATCAATAGACGTATTTTCCGTAAGCAAAATGACGGAAGGATGACTAATAACGGAAGTACATCGTTTAGAAAATTCTAAGCTTTCTTCGGTGATATAGGTATCTTGATCTAAGACAACCAAAGAAATATCAAGCCTGGCGATGGCTTTTAAGGCTTTCGTAAGATCGAATTCCTCGTGAAGAATAAAATCGTCTTCTTGTAATCCGTTTTGAACAACTTTTGAAAGGGTTGTCTTTAGTCCAACTAAAAGGATGTGATGACTCACACTCTTTTTCTTACGCATATTTTGTGCCAACGCTTTTTGTGCCATGGAGTTACTCGGGGATACGTTCAAAATTTTAAATAATTCTATGTACTTATATATCACATAACGCGTTTTGTCAAATTGGGAAGAAAGCTTTAAAAAGCCATCTTTGTGACTGTTCAGCGTCAAAATATTGGCTTTTAATCATGATTTTGCTACGATGCAAGCTCTATGACTTTAGAGCATTATAACCCCAAAGATATTGAAGAAAAGTGGTACGAGTTTTGGGAAAAAAGGGGCTATTTTACAGCCAATAATAAATCCAAGAAAAAGCCTTTTGTTATTATGATGCCTCCTCCCAATATCACCGGAGCGCTTCACCAGGGGCATGCCCTGACTTCTACTATTCAAGATGTTCTGATTCGATGGAAACGAATGGCGGGGTTTAATACGCTCTGGCTTCCAGGTTCGGATCATGCCGGCATTGCCACTCAAACCGTCGTAGAAAAAGCCCTACTTAAAGAAGGAATTACTCGGCATGCTTTTGGAAGAGAAAAATTTATTGAGCGGGTATGGCAGTGGAGAGAGCAGTATGGAAGAACCATTATCATGCAAATTAAACGCTTTGGAAGTTCGTGTGATTGGACCCGAGAACATTTTACGATGGATGAAACCTTATCTCATGCGGTAAGAGAAGTCTTTGTCCGTCTTTATCAAGAAAAGCTGATTTATCGAGGGGATTATCTTATTAACTGGTGCCCTCGGTGTGAATCGGCCCTGTCAGATTTAGAAGTAAAGCAAGTTGAAAAACCCGGAAAAATTTGGCATTTAAAATATCCGCTGGAAGATGGCAGTGGAACTATTATCGTTGCAACGACGCGTCCTGAAACCATGCTCGGAGATACAGCCGTAGCGGTTCATCCCAAAGACCCTCGGTATAAGTCTTGGGTGGGTAAATATGTATGTCTTCCTTTAACAACCCGAAAAATTCCTATTATTGCAGACCTCTATGCCGATCCAAAATTTGGTTCGGGTGCTGTAAAGATTACGCCGGGACATGATTTTAATGATTTTGAAGTGGGGAAACGTCATCAACTAGAAGTTATTTCTATCTTCGATAAAAATGCAAAAACAAATGAAAAGGCTTTTCCCTATCAAGGACTTGATCGCTTTGCTGCCCGTAAGAAAGTGTTAGCGGATTTAATAGCCCAAGGAGTCATAGAAAAAGAAGAAGACTATACGGTGTTATTGGGACACTGTGAGAAATGCGATACAGTTTTAGAGCCTCATCTTTCAACTCAATGGTTTGTTAAAACCAGGCCCCTGGCCAAACCCGCTATCGAGGCCGTTCGAAAAGGGAACGTAAAAATTATTCCTTCGGGTTGGGCTAAAACCTATTTTAACTGGATGGAAAATATTAAAGATTGGTGTATTTCGCGCCAAATTTGGTGGGGGCATCGAATCCCTGCGTGGTATTGTAAGCATTGCCAACACATTACCGTTTCTGTGAAAGATCCTACCCAGTGCCAAAAATGTAAGAGTACCGATATCTCTCAAGATACAGATGTTTTAGATACGTGGTTTAGTTCAGCGCTTTGGCCTTTTTCAACACTCGGCTGGCCACAAAAAACCGCAGATTTAAAAGTTTTTTACCCGTCTACTGTTATGGAAACGGGATTTGATATTTTATTTTTCTGGGTGGCTCGGATGATGATGATGGGCATTCATTTTATGAAAAAGCCGCCTTTTAAATATGTCTATCTTCATGCCATGGTGCGAGACACCGAAGGAAAAAAGATGAGTAAATCTAAAGGCAATGTGATTGATCCTTTGGATACGATTGCAGAATATGGGGCTGATGCGCTCAGATTTACTTTAGCGGCTTTGGCAACCCAAGGGCGAGATGTCAAACTTTCAGAAGATCGCATTGAAGGGTATAGAAATTTTATTAATAAAATATGGAATGCCACGCGTTTTGCTTTAATGAATGTAGAACCGGATTTTAAACTTGAGAAAAATCTTCCTAAGCATCTTTCTCCTGTCCATGCCTGGATTTTATCTCAATTTTTTTTGACGGTGAAAAAGACAAATGATCATTTAGAAAGGTATGAACTCAATGAAGCCGCCAATACGGTCTATCATTTTACCTGGCATGAATTTTGTGACTGGTATGTGGAATTTATTAAGCCTCTTCTTAAAGACCCTTCTCAAAAGAAAGAGGCTCAGCAAATATTAATTTTTGTTTTAAAAGAGCTTTTAAAACTTTTGCATCCTTTTATTCCCTTTGTAACGGAAGAGCTGGGGCATCATTTACCCATTCATGAAGAAGAAAGTATCATGATGGCTTCTTATCCAAAATTTAATAAAAAATACATTCATCCAAAAGCCACAAAAGAAATTGAAATGCTTAAAGAAATTATTTCTTACATTCGAAATGTCAGAGGAGAGCATACGGTTTCTCCCTCAAAACTTATTTCTGCAACCCTTGTCTCTAAAGATACAAAGGTCTTAGAGATACTGAAGAGAAATGAAGTGGCTCTTCAAACATTAGCGAAACTTTCAGAGCTTCACTTTTCTGAAAAAGCGATGGAAGCTAAAAATATGGCGGTAGGGGCCCTGGGATTTTTAGATGTTTTTATTCCCATCACAGATCTAGTGGATGTGGAAGAAGAAAAAAAACGTCTTCAAAAAGAACTAGAAAAAATTAATACCGATTTGGTCGGGCTTCAAACCCGCCTTTCGAATGAAGCCTTTATTGAACGCGCCCCCAAAGACATTGTTCAAAAAGAACGAGATCGTCTTTCTGACCTTCAATCCAAAAAACAAAAACTCGAACAAAACCTGCAGAAGCTGTTTCATTAAAAAATCATTAAAGCTTTTGCTAAGATAAAATTTTTTGTTTTATGAACGCGTTTTTGGGGTATAATTAAAAATATCAGTAAAATTCTTTAATAGTGGAACGTATGCGATGAAAAGAGTTTATTTATTATTATGGTTATTTCCTTTATTGTTTTCCTGCGGAGGGGAGAAAGGGGGCGGAAGCTTAGCTCCTGTGGCAGGGGCATTTGGGGTGATTTTAAGTGGATTTCAAGATAGCGTCTCAGGATCTTCTTTCTTGCCTAATTCGGTAAGCCAAATTTCTGTGTTAGATAATAAGCCTATTTATCGGGTGCCCAGTCGGGTGAATATTTTATTTATCAGTACTAAGGGATTAAAGCCTGAAACCATCACCCTCAGCAATATTCTTTTATTAAATTTAACCAACAATACTGAAGTAGATCGAAAAATAGAATTGGGTAACAGTGGTAAAGATTTTACCGTAACCCCTTTGACCCCTCTTGAATCAGGCATGGTTTATTTGGTTAAGATTACAACGGATGTAATAGATATCGAGGGCAATAAACTTCAAGAGCCTGTAGAGGTACAAATTAAAACAGCGGGGGTATTGTCAGAAATCCAATTAGCGGTAACGCTTCCTTTATTGGCTAATAGGGATCCAAAAGTTGTTTTAAATGAAGTGATCATTGATCCTAAAGACAATCAAAGTCAATGGGTGGAACTTTATAATGCTACAGATCAAATGATGAATGTTCAAGGATGGAAAATTAAATTATCTGAACAGGTGCTCTATGAAATTGGATCAGAAGGTGAAAAGTTAAATGGAGGAGAATTTTTAGTCATTCGAAATTTAGCACAGGCGATTCCCAAAAATAATGCTGATCTTGTTTTAGAAGATTCTTTGGGTGTGCTTGTGGATCGTCTTACTGTTTCCGATGGATCTTCCCAAGGGAAAGATCAAGAAGCTATTACTCGCACAACCAATGGAATTTCAAAAGGGGCCTCTGATTTTGTAAGAAGTTTTGCCACTCCTCAAGAAGCTTATTTTGGGGCAGATATTTTAACGGGAGAGTCTGTTTTTATAAAAGTCATTGGACGAGATTTAGATGGATTTAAAGTTCCGGTGAGTGCAGTGACCTTTAGTGGGCTTAATGCTTCAGATGGGGTGGTAACCAATTTAGGGCAGCAATTATTTTTATTAAAAACACTAAAAACAGGAACTCTCACGTTGATAGCCAACAGTGGAAGTTTAAATTCACAGGCACGAATTACTACCCGCTTAGGAGCTCTTTCTTCTTTTACTTTATCTGCTTTTCCTTCGCCTCTTATTTCCGATGGGCAAACCCAGTCTCTTATTACGAGTAGCGCTATTACTAATTCTGAAGGGGTTTTGATTACAGATCAGTCAGGAATATTTTTTACGATAGCCTCTAGTTTGGGAACTATTTTAACCTCTGATCAAGATACTTCTAAAGATGGAATTCAAATTAAACCCAATGCTGAGAGTATGCTGTCATTTCAACTTAAATCTAATGTTAATGATACTATTGATAGCACTTCGACGGTGACCGTAACTTCTAATGATGGGCAAACAACGCTACTTGCCCTTCCATTTTCTAAAGCCCCCTCCCAAGGCCAACCTGGTATGCCGAGTGGTAGCATTGATTTTGAAGGATCTTATACATTGGTGGGAGACGGTGTTAGCACGATGACTATTATAAGTCAGCCTGTAAAAGATGGTAATAATCGAGCGGTAGAAGCGGGAAAGCAGTTTGATATTTATAGTCCTGAAAGATCAATTTTTATTGATTCTTTTCAAGATGTGAATCTCATGCGAGAAGGAATACAAATTCAAACAGATGCTAACGGCTCTCTTTCTGTAGTCATTAGGGCCCCCTATCTTACAAAGCGTACAGAGGCCATTGTTCGTTTAAATTCTGTTCTTGGACAGGGAAATGCCAATGGAGAATTTAGTGTTGTATTAACTCCTCCTGCAGGTAGCGGGGGCGGAGGCGGTGTTATTACACAATGTGATGGCTTTGAAAAACTTCTTTTGCCGGGGAGGGAAACACATCTTTATACAGAAAAGCAATGTAATGAAGATGCTCCTGATATTTTATTGGTGGCAAAAGATATGCCTGCGGGCTGTGCTACACGGTTTAATGATCTCCAAAATGCTATTGATGCTGTGCCAACTAATCTTAGGAGCCCTCGAATTATTGAAGTTCAAGATAATGGGACTTATGTTTTAAATCATGTTATTCAGAAAACAACAGCCGACCAAAATGCCTCCTTAATTATTCGAGCACGTCCCACATTTTCTCCTAAAATTAATGGACCTGGAGGCAATCGTCCTGCAGGATTTGGTATTAATATGTCTAATCTTATTATTCATGGGTTTACATTTCAAACTCAGGGTATTTGGCAAGGAATTCAAATAGGAGAAAATAGCCATAATATTAAAATTCAAAACAATGTTTTTACTGGTACAATGCCAAGAGGAATTTCTATTGACCATGTTAATGGAGGAAAGATCGAGGTTTTAAATAATTGTTTTGATAGTCCTGGGACAGGGGTTTTTATCTATGAGGGTGATCATGGTATTCGATCTTTTAAAAATAATGTATTTCAAAATATCCCAATTGCCTTTGTATTGCCTTTAGATGGCAAATCTACTTCGACCTTTGAAATTACGGGAAATGTGGTTTTAAGTTTTGCTAATGGAGGGGGACGATTTTATCATTATGGTAAGTCCATAGGGCGACAAGAACTTATTGATATTCTTAAAGGAGTAGGGCAATTCGGACGAGTAATTAATTCAGATAATAATGTGCTTCATTACAATGTGTATCATTATGGAACCACTGATACTTATGAAGACAGTGACATGATGTTTGTTACGTATACAAGTACTGTAACGAATATGTTTACAAAAGATGATTGGATAAATGAAGTGGGAAAAGATGTACATTCTCAATTTATTCGACATGTGATTGAACGTTAAAATAAACATGAAAGCCATTCTTTGTGTATTTCAATATAGTTAAGCCATAGCAGAAAATACATCTTTAAATATTTTTTTTATTTTTGATATTTCTGGAGAGGGGAGAGAGCCTAATTTTTTTAAGATAATGTCTGTTTCTAATGTTACGATTTTTCCCAACCGAATTTTTGAAGGATGTAAGAGCCCACATTTTTCCCATTCTTTGAGTATATAATCTCCGGGCCACAGTGGAGTAAGAGAACTTGTGATCATGCTGGCAATAATGAGGGGTGTGCGATTTGAAAAATCTGAACTATTTAAAATAAGAACAGGGCGTTTTTTAATAGTTATTTGATCTGTAAAAGGAAATGGAACCAAAACAATATCAGGAAAACTATAGTTTGTCATAGTCAGAATCTAGCGGATTTTCCCACTCTGAAAATGCTTTTTTAGCTGCTTCGGCCAACGTGAATGTTTCAAGGCGATCTTCAAAATAAAGCTTTAAAGCATTATGAATCACCTGTTTCATAGAGTGTTGGCGAACAGCCTCTAATTTTAAAAGCTCATAAAGATTTTGATCCATAAGATCTATGGTTATCTTGAAACTCTTTCTTTTCATAATCTAAGGGTACTCCTTGGCTGTATTTATGTCAATACATAAATACAATAAAACATAAATATGTATTTATGTACCATATGGTTTCTCTTTCGTTTTTCATCACTATAGTTATTAGCGGTCAACTAAACTTGACTTTTTAAGGTTAATAAGTATAATATTATTGTGAATATAAATGTTTTAAGGGTTATTTCTAGGCTTCGCCATTTATCACGGTCTGAGCTTGCTAGAATGGCGCATGTTTCAAAACAGGCGGTTTGTCTATGGTTTCAAAAAAGGGGGTTTCAAAAAAAGGGGTTCCAAAAAGATGACACAACCATTAGTGTTCAAAGCAAGCATCTTCAATCGCTTGCCTTGGCTCTTCATTTAAAGGTGGATGATTTGATGACCTCTCTTCCTCTGAGCCAAGATACCCCTCAGAAAACATCTCTTACGGCTTCTCTTCTGTGGGATCATCTTTATCCCTCTTTGGAAGATTTTGTGATTGCTTTGGTGCAACATAAGCCTAGAGCGTTAAGTCGTTTAGTGGAAGTGTATGGTTTATTTCAATCTAAAAATATGGTGGGAAAAAGTATTTGGACTCTTTTCCCAAAATACAAAAAATATTTACCCCCTATTCGACAAAAACAAAGTGAGCAATTATGGCATTTAGTGCAAGACCAAACCTTGAATTAGCAAAAAAGACTTTACCAGCTGCCTTATATCAATGTCTGGAGTATTTTTTTAAGCAACATATTCCAGGCCTTGTTCTGGTTGGAGGAACGGCTTTATCGGGTTTTTATGCAGGGCATCGAAGATCTGATGATTTAGATTTATTCACAAAAGATCTGGATTCCCAAAAAGCAGCCGTCCTTGCAGCCAAATCCCTGGTATCTTTGGGCGTAAAGTTTACCTATGAGTTTCAAACGCTTCAATATTATAAAGCGGTGTGTGTTTTTAAAAATCATTCTTTTACAATTGATATCGTATGTGATGAACACTTCTTTCAAATTGGGCAGACGGGTGATTTTGAAACATTGCCTAATGGGATTTGTGTGGTTTTACCCCAAACTCTATTGATGATGAAAGCATCTACATTGGTGAGTCGTTGTGGTGAAAAAGATCTTTATGATCTTCTGTGGCTATTGGATCAAGATCCAGATTTAAATCTTCAAAAACTTATTGAAGCAGGCCAAAAGATCGATGGCGGAGTTAATGGCGAAGCAATACTTTTAGTCCTCTCCGGAACCAAGTTAAATCCAGAGTCTTGCAATTTTTCCCTAGACCCTCTGGTTTCTGCTATGGATATTTATGAAAAATTGGTTTGCTTTCAAAAAGAACTTATTTCTAGCCTTAGGTTCTATCTTGAAAACCAACCCACTCCTCCTCTTAAAGATCTCATTAAGGCCATCAAAAAACTAAGGCGCCACTAGATTTACTAAAATCTCACTAAATTAGCAGTGTCTAAAATAGTGTTGTTCGGAGCTTCTCCGCCTGTAAAAAGGATACTGTGGTCTTTAAGAACTGTTGCTTCGTGGTCAGATCTTGCTGGTGAGAAAAAATCTTTTAAATCAATAACCTCTGGTTTTTCAATATTAATGAGTTCTGCACTGTTTAAAATAATATCTTGGTCATTGGTTTTCCCTGTTATTTCCCCTCCAGCTACTAAAACATAGCCCTCTTGGATAGCAACCATGGTGTGATCTTCTCTGGGAGTGTGAAGCTCTGCTCCTAAGAGTTGGGACGTATTGGTATGTAGATCAAAAATTTCTAAAGAGGTTAAAGATTGTTGGTGATCATTCGTCCCCCCACTGATTAAAATACGATGGTCATCTAAAGGAAGAAGGGCGACATCTTCTCTGGCGGTAGTCAAATATCCCCGTATTGAAAATGTTCTTGTAGCTACGTCTAATTCAACCACTTTATTCCAGGCGCTCATCCCTCCAAAAATTAAAATATTTCCAGAAGGAAGTTGCAGGGATCGATGAAAAGATATTTTGGGAAGCCAGGTGGGTAAGGGGATTAAAGAAGAAATTTGTGAAAGAAGATCATACACTTCACAGTGGTTAAGAGAGATAATATCATAAAATCCTAAAGGCTGAATTTGTGGCATGGGGATGAGTTCTAGGTGTTTTTCCAAAGGCCCAATTTTAACTTTATAGCCTCCTATTAAAAAAAGTTCTCTATCGTTTACCACATGTGCAGTATGTCCTGCGCGGGGTGATTGTAGGGACCTAAGAGATTTAAAGTTTCCTTCTTGAGTGTCATAGAACTCAATTTCAGGGCTCAGATTCCCCCCTGCAATAATGACAGTGCCATTGGATAAAGAAGTCAGTGTGTGATCTACGTGGGAAGATCTCATAGAGGGAAGAGAAATAAATTTTTTTTCATGGGCTAAAAATAATTCTGCATGAGCGAGTGGCCAGGGGATGGGTTTTAAACTGCTCACTCCTCCTGTGATGAGAACGTTTCCATCGGGTAATAAAATACTTCGATGCATCGTTCTTTTTTGGATCATCGAAAAAGTTTGAATTCCTGAAAATGCAGCTGGCCCCAAGAAAATAAAAACACCTAAGAACACAACGATTTTTTTCACGATACCCTCCAAAAGAGAGTATCGTTCTCTTAAAAAAAGTCAAAGTAAAACTGCAATTTTTCTCTAATTATATTTTTTTATATTCACTCTCTAAGGGCCAACGGTTTTTAATAAAACTAATGATGGCCTTAATGAACTCATTAGCATCTGAAATGGATGATTTAGATTCATCCTCTGAAATAGAATCAATATATTCTACATCATACGTAAATTGATTTCTTCTTTTTCGCATATCATTAATTTTATTTACAAGAAGAGAGAAGCTTTTTCCCAAAACAACTTCAGAAAATTCAAATGTCATTTTATGATGCGCATTTCCCGAAGGACGATATCCATATGCAAACATTAGGGCTCTCCCCGCTCTTAATACTGCCAAATAAGCAGCCATATAAGAAAGCTCCTCATTAGAATCTAAATTATCTTTTGCAGCTTTAATATCTTTTAGGGATCGATGTAATAATTTACAAATATCTTTAGGGTGAACTTTTTCTTCCTTAATTTCCCTCTTTTCAAGCCATTGAGAAATTTTATCTTTCAAGATCAGATTCCTTTCCTATTAAAAAAATCTTTTTATTTTTTATAATAGACTCAATAAAACTATTATATTCTTTTTTCTTTTTTTGAAATATTTTTTTTGAGTATATAACATAATTAATTTCCCTGTGTATTTCTTTTTCTAATTCAGAAATTGCTTTAATCAGGCTATCTTTATCCGGCCCACCTAAAATAAAAAGATCTATGTCAGATGACCCTCTTTCTTTATCCGCAGCAAAAGAACCAAAAATAAAAGCTGCCTGAATATTAGATATATTTTTTAAAACACCCTTAAAAAGGGCCTCTATCCCTACTGTTTTGGTAATAATACTTTTTAATTCCTCATATAGAGGATAATCTTGATTAAGGTAATAAAAGGTAAGATTTCCTACCCGTTCCATTTTAAAAACCTCATCTTTTACAAAAGGCAAAAGATCTCGTCGAATATTTTGAGCTGGGCATTCAATAAGTCGTGCTATCTCATGTAAATAATATTTTTTTTCTGGATTAGAAAAAAACAATATAAATAGCCTCTTTCTTGTTTTTGATTTGGTAATTATAGATAAAAACTTCATATAGTCAATTATGATTACAATTATAATCAAAATTGATTATATGTCAACTAAATTGATTCCTTCTTGGATTGCATCAATCAAATTGTTCCTGATTTTCTATTTTATCTCTGCCTGCAGGGTCAAAATTTTGAATGTCTATGCCTTCATAATACCATGGGAACATATCCCTTCGAAGTTTTGCCATCCAAGTTTTGCTTTCTGATTTTCGTTTTAAATTATAAAATATGACACCTTCTGCAAAAACTTTTTCATCAGATCCCTTTTTTGACGCACGTTTGGTAAAAAGGCGTGAATAGAGATGGTCTTTGAACCATGCGCTCCAATTCTGGTAATTACGGTCATGTTCATCAAAAGATCGATATCTTAAGTTTGTGATGGAAAGATCAAAGGGGTACCATTCATGAGTCTCCAATTTGTAAGGATTTCCCTGGAGTTTGGGGCCAATGACTTCGCCGGCATATTCACCATCCATGGGAACGACCCCCTTTGCAGCTGAATTTAAAATTCCTTCGAGAATAAAATTTTGCCCTTTTGCAATGAGAAGAGGATCAATGATATTTTTTCTATTTTGAATCGCTAAAACTTTTCCATTTTCAAGTAAGATCTTAACATTTGTGCCATGGAGCTTCTCGACTGCGAAGGTATCTTTGTCTTCAAACACCCATTCAAATCCAGGATTGATCCGATTGACAGCTAGATAGACTTCGGGGTTTCTCAACTGAAGTTTTTGCCCCAGTTTTTTCCACTGGTTTGAGTCTACCTTAAATGTTTGTCGAATAAAGGGACAATAGACTTTGGGAAAATCTGACATGAGAAGATCGGACTTTGGAATTGATTTTTCTATCACTTGAACTGGATCATAAACACAACGCGTAGCGATGAGAGCGTTTCCAAACTCTTGCTCAGCTTGAGCACGCATCTGCGGGGCCCGTTCATTAAGGTAGGATTCAAAATATTCTTTAGAGGCAATGTCATATTGAACGACCCACTTTAAGTGGTCACTTTCGGTCTCAGATTGTGGGCGAGCCACGCGCGCCAATTTAAATCCGGGTGATTCCAAAACTTGTTTTATATGTTCTGGAAGCCATTTTGCAAATTTACCGGCTACCTTTTTTTCAACCTTAAGAACGATTTCATAAATCATTTGTCAGTCCCCAATAATAAGTTCAATGGCTTCTTTCCAAGGGAGAGCCAGAACTTGAGAAAATTGTTTTTTATGAGGGTCGTTGGAGATCAGATACTGTTTTGATGATTTGAAATCACGTCCCAATGTCAATAAACCCTTTGCATGTCGTTCATCCACCTTATCAGCAGATTTGATTTCAATCAGTGTGGGTGCACTTTTACCGCGTTCAATGATTAAATCAATTTCCATATCTTCTTGAACACGAAGAAATGAAAGCTTAAATTGTTTGTTCATGTAGGTAAGTCGACGATATAATTCATTGATAATAAATCCTTCAAACAATTGTCCATATTCAAAACTCTTTGGAATCAAATCATAGTCCACTTGCCCTGCCAATGTGCGTGCTATGCCGGTATCAAAGAGATAAAACTTCGATGCTTTTTTTTGCTGCTTTCGAATGGATGTATGGTAGGCGGGCAAACGTATTCCAAGCAATGTATCCTCCAAAATGTCATAATATCCGCTAACAGTTTTAGGATCTGATAAAATATCTTTAGCAATATTAGAGTAATTAATGACTTTAGTATTCATCTGTGCGGCAACATCGAGAAAACGACGAAAGGGAGGTAGATTTCGAACAATTTGTTCGGTAATAATTTCCTCTTTAAGATACGTTTCTGTGTATGCTTTTAAAAATCCTGCCTTATCTGAATTGCTTTCCAGTTCGAAAATTTGAGGCAATGTCCCATATTTTAGAGCGTCATCCAAAGAAAATTGATCTTCCAGTTCAGAAACGGTCAGAGGGAACAAATGGTAAACAAAAGCTCTGCCTGCAAGAAGGTTTGCAGATCCTCGTTTTAGTTTTCTTGCGCTAGAACCCGTAAGGGCAAATTTAAAACTTTTCTCTTTGATCAGTTTATGAACCAGATCCAATAGCTGGGGCACTTTTTGTACTTCGTCAATGACCACCCAAGGAGTCTTTCCATGATGAGGAGTAAGTCGTTTGAGGAGGTTATTGGGATAACTGGCTAATTCATTGGAGAGTTCAAAATCTAGTAAATCAAATAAAACTCTCTCAGTGGGCATAAAGAAATGATCTAAAAGGGTTGATTTTCCAACTCCCCTTGCGCCAAATAGAAAAAAAGACTGTGATTTCGATATGTTAGCTAATCTTTGGAACACGGCCCAAATATTACCATTATTTTTGGGTCTTAGTCAAGATTAATCTCAAAATTTCATTCCAGAGCTTCATCGGGGGCAGGTCATCACCAAGACTTTTTAACTTGTGTATTCGCGGGAATGACAGAGAATCTAGGTAATTTTTACTTGTAAAAGTGGGGGGCTCGTGGTATTTCCTTGGGTTGCATGTTTTTGGACAATTTCGTTAGTCAACTTTCCAATGATCTTGCCATTGATCTAGGCACTGCCAATACTCTTGTTTATACAAAAGATAAAGGGATTATCTTAAATGAACCCTCAGTAGTAGCAGTAAGTCGTACGATTCATGGGGAAGTAAAAGTGTTGGCTGTTGGAAAAGAAGCCAAACGAATGTTGGGACGAACGCCAGGCAATATTACTGCTATTCGTCCTATTAAAGATGGAGTCATTGCGGATTTTGAAGTGGCCCAAGCCATGCTTAAGTACTTTATTCACCAAGCCCTTCCTAAAAAATCTTTTTTACGTCCCAGAATTGTGATTGGTGTCCCTTACGGGATTACCCAAGTAGAAAGAAGGGCCATCCGAGAAGCCGCTGAAGCAGCGGGGTGCCGAGAGGTCTATCTTATTGAAGAGCCCATGGCAGCTGCTATAGGGTCAGGATTGCCTGTGACAGAGCCTACAGGATCCATGGTCGTTGATATTGGGGGAGGAACGACTGAAGTTGCTGTGATTTCACTAGGCGGTATTGTGTGTTCTAAATCTATCAAGGTAGCCGGAGATAAATTTGACGATGCTATTATTCTTTACATGAGAAAACATTATAATCTTTTAATTGGAGAAAGAACGGCAGAAAATATTAAAATTACGATTGGTAACGCTGCGCCTTTTGAAGAACTGCGCACGGTTCGGGTGAAAGGACGAGATTTAGTGGGAGGAGCACCCATTACTGTAGAAGTAAATTCGGATGAAATTAGAGAAGCCCTTCAAGAACCCTTAACGGCCGTCATTGATGCCATTAAACAAACTTTGGAGAAAACTCAACCAGAATTGGCCGCTGATTTGACCGATAATGGAATTGTGCTGACCGGCGGAGGGGCGTTACTGGGCAATTTAGATGTTTTAATTCGAGAAAAAACACAACTTCCAGTTTCTATTGCAGAAGATCCGCTTTCCTGTGTGGTGAACGGGGCAGGGAAGGTGCTTTCCGAATTAAATTTACTAAAAAATCTAACCTCTGAGTAGATGCTTTTCTGCTTGCCATAAAACCAACGTCTATGTTAATAAGCCTAAGATTTGCTTAAACTTTTTAACTTTAGAAAAGGAATAATCATATGCCAGAACTGTCAATGAAAGAATTTTTAGAAGCCGGGGTTCATTTTGGTCATCAGCGGGGTCGTTGGAATCCAAAAATGAAGCCATTTATTTTTGATGTGCGAGATGACATTCATATCATCGATCTTCAAAAAACTGTAGATTTTTGCCGTAATGCCTGTAATTTTGTAAAATCGGTAGCTTCCGATGGGCAAAAAGTGCTGTTTGTAGGAACTAAAAAGCAAGCTCAAAAAATTGTCATGGAAGAAGCCACCCGAGGAAAAATGTTTTATGTAACTCATCGTTGGTTGGGAGGAACACTTACCAATTTTAAAACTATCCGTATGGGAATTAATACTCTAAAGAAAATTGAAGATATGGAAGAAAAGGGATTGTTTGAAGCGCTTCCTAAAAAGGAAGTGGCGGCCCTTAAAAAAGAGCGTCAAAAACTTTTAAATACCTTAAGTGGGATTCGAGACATGAAAAAACTTCCTGGTGCACTCTTTATTTTAGATCCAGGAAAAGAAAAAATTGCTGTAAAAGAAGCCAAAAAAATGGGAATTCCTGTTGTTGCAGTTGTAGATACCAACTGTAATCCTGATGATATTGATTATGTTATTCCTGGTAATGACGATGCCATTAAAGCCATTCGGCTTTTTTCTTCCTTAATTGCAACAGCCTGTTTAGAAGGAGTACAGGAATTTGAGTTAAAACTCCGAGAACAAGGTGTAAAACCCGAAGAAGAAACTGAAACTGTTTCTGCGTTGGATGAATTGAGTATCCCCGAAGAACCGGTGGTGATTTTAGATCCCAAAGAGTATGAAGAAAAAGCTAAAGATACACCTCCACAAGATAAAGAAGAACCAGAAGAGAAGGACTAGGGATCTTACATGATTACCGCTGAATCTGTTAAAAAATTAAGAGAAAAAACAGGAGCTCCCATGATGGATTGCAAAGTGGCGCTCCAAGAAAGCCAGGGAGATTTTGATAAAGCGGTTGATTTTTTGAGAAAAAAAGGAATGGCCGATGCGGCTAAAAAATCTGGCCGTATTACCTCTGAAGGATTGGTGCATGCGTATATTCATGGAGAAGGGAAAATTGGGGTTTTAATTGAAGTAAACTGCGAAACAGATTTTGTGGCGAAGAATAAAGATTTTCAAGCTTTTGTAAAAGACATTGCCATGCAAGTGGCCGCTTCTAATCCGCTCTACATTTGCGAAAAAGAGGTCCCCCAAAATGTGCTAGATAAAGAAAAAGAAATTTATAAACACCAGGCAGCACAATCTAAAAAACCTGCCAATGTCATTGATAAAATTGTTGAAGGAAAAATTCAAAAATATTATGAAGAGGCTTGTTTATTAAAACAACCCTTTGTGAAAGATCCTGATAAAACCATTGAAGATTTACTGAAAGAACTGATTGCTAAATTTGGGGAAAATTGCACTATCCGGCGATTTTCACGATTTCAATTAGGTGAGGGTCTGGAAAAAAAACCATAAATTCATGACGAAAACTAACCCTAAGTATAAACGCATTCTTTTAAAATTAAGTGGTGAAGCTTTAAGTGGAGAAAAAGAAAGCGGTATTAGTTCAGAAATTCTTGAAAAAGTCTCTAAAGAAATTAAAGAAATTTGGGATTTAGGCGTTGAAATAGCCATTGTTATTGGAGGTGGCAACATTTGGCGAGGACTAGAAGCAAGCTCCAAAGGAATGGACCGGGCTTCTGCAGATTATATTGGAATGTTGGCAACCACCATTAATAGCCTAGCCCTTCAGCATGAACTTGAAAAATGTGGAGTGTATACACGTGTCTTAACGGCTATTGGCATGCAGCAATTGGCCGAGACCTATATTCGAAGACGAGCCATTCGACATTTAGAAAAACATAGAATTGTTATTTTTGCAGCAGGTACGGGAAACCCTTATTTTACTACGGATACAGCGGCTGCCCTTCGAGCAATGGAAATTGGGGCAGAGGTTATTTTAAAAGCCACCCGAGTAGATGGTGTTTATGACAAAGATCCTTTAAAAACAAAGGGGGCTAAAATGTTTCATCACTTAACCTATATTGAAGTTCTTCAAAAAAAGCTCTCTGTGATGGATTCAACGGCCATTTCTTTGTGCATGGATAATGATTTAAAAATTATTGTTTTTAATTTGTCTAAAGTAGGGAATATTAAACGAGTGGTGTATGGGGAAGACTTGGGTACTTTAGTAGGAAGCAAATAAAATATGGACATGAATCAAATCCAATTAAAGATGCAAAAAACACTCGATAATCTAAAAAGTGAGTTGGCTAAACTAAGAACGGGCCGAGCCACACCCACACTTTTAGATACCGTAATGGTAGATTATTATGGAAATATGACGGCTTTAAAGAATATGGCTACGATCTCTGCTCCTGAAGCAAGACTTTTAACTATTCAACCCTGGGATGCCTCACAAATTCAAGCCATTGAAAAAGCCATTCAAATGTCTGATTTGGGATTAACACCTAATAACGATGGAAAAATTATTCGGATTCAACTTCCTCCGTTAACTGAAGAACGCCGAAAAGAGCTTGTAAAATTAGTTAAAAAAGTAGGGGAAGACGGCAAGGTTTCTATCCGGCTTATTCGCCGAGATGCCAATGATGATTTAAAAAAAGAAAATTTACCCGAAGATGATTTAAGAAAATCTCAAAATCAAATCCAAAAGATGACCGATGAGCAAATCCAAAAAATAGATTCCCTCCTTGTGACCAAAGAAAAAGATATTTTACATGGCTGATATTGATCCTTCAGGGTTGCCTGTGCATGTGGCAATTATCCCCGATGGAAACGGCAGATGGGCAAAGAACCGGTCTTTAAACCGTATTGAAGGACATGTCCGTGGAACGGCCAATGTCAAAGATACCGTTATTTTCGCCAAAGAATTGGGAATAAAGGTAATCACCATTTATGCTTTTTCTGATGAAAACTGGAGTCGCCCCAAAGAGGAAGTAGATGCCTTAATGCATCTATTGCAAGAGTATCTTATTCAAGAGCGCCCCAATATCATGAAAAATAATATTCGGCTCTGTACGTTGGGCGATATTGAACGGCTTCCTTTATTTGTTTTAGAAGAACTTAAAAAAACCATGGAACTTTCTGCCACGAATACCGAGATGATTTTAAATTTTGCTGTGTCTTATGGTTCGAGAAATGAAATTCTTCGGGCCACTCAAACAATAGCAAAATTGTGCATAGAAAAAAAATGTATTCCAGAAAAAATAGATCAAGCTCTTTTTTCAAAATATTTATATACCAAAGATCTTCCAGATCCCGATCTTCTCATTCGGACCAGCGGAGAAATGAGGATTAGTAATTTTTTATTATGGCAGATGGCTTATACGGAATTATATGTGACAGACACACTTTGGCCCGATTTTAATAAAGAAGAATTTTTAAAGGCCATACGTTCTTATCAGCATAGAGAAAGACGTTTTGGATTAACACACGAGCAATTAGATGAGTTTTGATGGATTAAAAACACGAACTTTTACTGCTGTTATTGGGGTCAGTGCCATTTTAGCACTCATGATTTATGGCGAGCAGTGGGGGATGACGCTTTTAGCTTTGGCGGCTTGTTTTGGAGCGCTTATTGAATATTTTATTGCTCTTTTTACCTTTCCTGAAAAACGAGCCCAAAAATTTTTAGGGATTACAGTAGGTTTTTTATTGGCAGCGTTAATTATTTTTAGGTCCTCTTTTTTATATGAGGGAATTAGTGTACTTTTTTTAGTGTTGTTTGTTTTTTATCTTTTTTTAGCTCAAACTTCTTCAGATAGTTTAACTCAGCTTTTTTCAGAACTGTCATTAACGTTAAGTGGTGTTTTTTATATTGGGTTCTTGTTTTCTTTTTGGCCAAAAGTTAAAGAATTGGAATTGGGGACCTACTGGATATTTTTGGTTTTTTTAATTCCCTGGCTTTCAGATACGGGAGGATATTTTATTGGAAAACGCTGGGGGCAGCATAAACTTTCTCCGGTCGTAAGCCCGCATAAAACGGTAGAAGGGGCAGTAGGGGGAATTGCGTTGGCTACCTTGGGCGTCCTTTGCTATAAACTTTTTATTTTTTCTCAGTTGTCTTTTTTGGATTGCTTTATCGTAGGGATTTTAGGAGCGGTGTTAAGCCAAGTAGGAGATTTATTTGAATCTTTTATTAAAAGAGCGCTTCAAGTGAAAGACTCAGGAGTGGTCATTCCCGGTCATGGTGGGATTTTAGATCGTTTTGATAGTGTGCTCTTTTGTGGGCCCTTTATTTATTTTTATGCAAAGGTGGCATTTTTCGGATGAAGAAAAAAATTTCTATTTTAGGATCTACAGGCTCTATTGGGGTGAATAGCCTAGAAGTGATTAAAACTGCTCCAGAGACGTTTGAAGTGGCTGCATTAGCAGCAGGGTACAATACGCATCTTTTACTAGAG
Source organism: Deltaproteobacteria bacterium GWA2_38_16 (assembly GCA_001797335.1). GTDB lineage: Bacteria > Bdellovibrionota > JACOXK01 > 2-02-FULL-40-11 > 2-02-FULL-40-11 > 2-02-FULL-38-15-A. The sequence goes on along the minus strand of MGPE01000006.1, from coordinate 215,146 downwards.
CAGATTCAAAAATTTCATCCAAGACTTGTTTCTGTAGCCACCGAAACCTTAGCAGAGGATATTCGGGAACAATTCCCTTCTATTGAAGTTTTATGGGGAGAAAAAGGATTAAAAGAAGTGGCTACGTATAGTGAAAGTAATTTTGTGATCTCAGCTTTGGTGGGAGCTAAAGGCATTGAGCCCACTCTGGCTGCCATTTCTTCTCAAAAAGAGGTGGCCTTGGCCAATAAAGAAGTATTGGTGGCAGCAGGCGAGCTTGTTATGGAAGAGGTACAAAGGCAACATGTTCAGCTTCTTCCTATTGATAGTGAACACAGTGCTATTTTTCAGGTTTTAGAACAAAAGAATAGAGAAAATCTTAAAAAAATAACGCTTACCGCTTCTGGGGGGCCCTTTTTAAATCGGGCTTTGGAAACTTTTTCTCATATCACTCCTGAAGAAGCGCTTCGTCATCCCAAATGGAAGATGGGGAACCGTATTTCTATTGATTCTGCAACACTTATGAACAAAGGTTTTGAAGTGATCGAAGCCCATTGGCTTTTTGGAGTATCTCCTTCAGAGATAGAGGTGGTTATTCATCCAGAATCTATTATTCATTCGACGGTGAGTTATAGGGATGGAAATATGTTGGCTTGTTTATCCGTTCCAGACATGAAGGCTCCGATTGCATATGCACTTTCTTATCCCCGTCGTATGGCCACAGAAGTGGTTTCCTTAGATTTAACCAAGATCAAGACATTAACTTTTGAAGAACCTGATTTTAAAAAATTTCCTCTTTTAGCAGTAGCGTTTGAAGCTTTAAAAAAGGGGGGAGTGTTCCCTTGTCTTTTAAATGCAGCAGATGAAGTGGCTGTAGAAGCCTTTTTAAAACGACGAATTTTATTTACTCAAATCCCAATAGTTATTGAAAAAACCCTATCTTCATATAGCGAATCTTTTCCTTTATCCTTGGAGGGAATTTTAGAGGCGGATCAGTGGGCACGTAAAAAAACAAAGGAGTTGTTTTAAGTTTTTAATTTATGTTATTTTAAAAATTCTATGTGGGGAATAGGATTAATCCCTCAGTTTTGAGGGAAAGACAAGGCCGCAGGGAGGAGCCTGACGACCGAGAACACAGTATTTCCCCAAAACTGAGGAATTAATTATGGAATATTTATTTGGCATTATTATTTTATTAGGAGTCTTGGTTTTCTTTCATGAATTTGGGCACTTCATTGTGTCTAAATTCTTTGGGGTCAAAGTCGAAGTTTTTTCTTTAGGCTTTGGACCTAAAATTGTTAAGAAAAAAATGGGAGAGACCCAGTACTGTATTTCTCTTATTCCCCTAGGAGGCTACGTTAAGCTCTACGGGGAAGATCCTACGGCACCTATTAAGGGGGCAGATGCAAAACGGTCTTTTTCAAATCAACCCGTATGGAATAGAATTGCCATTGCTGCTGCAGGGCCTATTTTTAATTTTATTTTAGCTGTTTTTGTCTTTTTTGTGATTGAAGTAGCAGGGCTTGAAAAAGTGGCTACTTCTTATTTAGCGCATGTCAACGAAGGATCTCAAGCATGGCAGTTGGGATTGCGATCGGGGGATACAGTCACCCAAGTAAATCAAAAGAAAATTAGTCGATTTCGAGAAGATTTGTTAGCTACCATCGCGCATAGCCGTGATCAAGACATAACCCTGACCATTCAGCGACGGGATCAGTCCTTTGATGTGACTTTTAAGCCTGAAGTCGAAGAAGACTGGAACATGTATTGTGAAAAAGTTAAAAGAGGGGTTCTTAAGGGGATTTCCGAATTGGGGCCAAATCCTACTATTGGAATAACCAATTTAAAATCATGGGCTGCTTTTATAGGTTTAAAAAATGGAGATCGAATTATTTCTTTGAATGGAGTGCCCATTAATTATTGGTATCAATTAAAAGAATATTTGCTTCAGATTGTTCAAAAAGAACTTACCTTTAAAGTCAGACGAGGGGATAAAGACTTAACGATCCAAAGTTCTCTTCCACCAGAGTATTTTTTATTAAGTGTGGATCAAAAAGAGCGCTTTTTAGGTCTGTATTCTTATGAATTTTTTGTAAAACAGGAATTTGTACCTGGCACTGCCGGAGCCAGAGCTGGACTCAAAGTAGGGGATCGGCTGGTGGCTATTAATGATATTCCTATTGGTGATTGGGATGAGCTCAAAGAAAGTATTCAGAAATTTGGGAAAGATCCTGGACATTTTTATTTAACCTATGATCGAGCTGGAGCACTAAATCGTGTTCAAGTGGTTCCTGCTAAAATAGTAGGGCAGCATCCTTGTGGTACCAATGAAGAGATTTATCAAATAGGAATTGTAGGAGGAGGAACAGATACAATGTATACTCCTCCCAAGTTTGAACGGTATTATGTGCTTAATCCTTTTCGTGCACTTTATTCTGCTACGGCCAAAAGTGTGGGATTATCCTATATTATTTTAAAGACGGTGGGTAAACTTATTACAGGGAATATTCCTCTAAAAGCAGTAGGGGGACCTATTCTTATTGGAAAAGTGGCTGGAGATTCTTTAAAACAAGGACTTTTTCCATTTTTGATGATTTTAGCGATGATCAGTATTAATTTAGCGGTTTTAAATATATTACCCATTCCTGTTATGGATGGAGGACATTTATTTTTCTTCTTGTGTGAAGTGATTCGAGGAGGAAAGCCTCTCAGTAATAAAGTATTAGAGTTTGCTAATCGAGCCGGAGTGGCCTTCCTTTTAGTGTTACTGCTCTTTGTTTTCTACAATGATATCAGCCGATATTGGATGGGTATTTTAAGTTTTTTTAAGAAAATGGCTGGAATTATCTAACTTGAAAATCCTTGCATTTGAAACATCCACTGCTTTTGGATCCTTAGCTGTGATGGATGAATCACAGGTCTATGGAGAAGAAATTTTTTATTCACCTAAAACGCATAGTGAAAGACTGATACCTTCTGTAGATACTCTTCTTCAACGCGTAGGTTTTACTTTGTCTGACATGGATCTTTTTGCTGTGGCCATGGGCCCAGGATCTTTTACGGGACTTAGAGTAGGATTGGGAACGGTCAAAGCATTTGCAAAAGCCCAGCATAAAAAAGTGGTGGGAGTTTCTTCTTTGGAAGCCCTAAGTTTAAATGGCACGCTGTATTCGGGGGGAGTGTGTTCTCTTTTAGAAGCAGGTAGGGGGGAAGTATATGCAGCTGTGTATCGGTTTCAAAAAGAAGAACCTGTCCAAGTTTTGGAAGAGGGCGTGTATGCTCCCGAAAAACTTATCTCATGTCTGTCATCGCCCACAGTGATGATTGGAACGTGTCGCGAGCTCTTTAAAGAATTACCCAGAGGATTTTTATGGGCACCTCTTTATCTTTCTCTTCCACGGGCTTCTCATGTGGGGACTTTGGCCTTAAAAGCGGTTCAAGAAGGACGGGCGGTAGATCCAAAAGAACTTAGCCCTAAATATATTCGGTTGCCTCAGGCACAAATCAATTTAAAAAAACACTAAAGAAAATCTCTAAAATAGACGATACGTAGATAGAAGATTTGGAGGTATCGTTATGAAAAAATTCTATGTGATCATCATTATTGTTGGTTTAGGTGCTTCGTTTGCTGCTATCTCTGCAGAATCATTGCTTAATTATCAAGAAGAAATGCAACGTATTTTTGTTCGGGAAGCGGCCAATAAAGATAATTTTACAAAAGCTGTTCAAACCGCAAGACTTCTTGGGTATCTAGAATTTATGGAACCAGAAAGTTTTTCTGGTTTTCATCAATGTATGTCTAAAGAGAAAAATTGGGACTATCTTAATGCCAAAAAAAGAGAACAAGTTTTAAATAGCTGTCGTGGACAGGGAAGAAGTATTAGTGGGATAACATCCACACCTTCTGCTCCCGCCGTTAGCCCAGCGGCATCCCAAAAACAAGAGCAAGAGATGAATTCTTTAAGGCGAGATATGAATGATCTTCGAAATATGATTGAAAAATTAACGACAGAAATTAGAAATAACCATGATCGGATGGTAGAAACACTTAATCAATTCTCTAGGGCTCCTCAAAGTATTCAGCCTCCTCAGCAAGCTATGCCTCAAGCGCCAGAAGGGGCGTATTAGTAGTCTATTCCTTTTTGCGCTAGAAAGCCTTGTTGGAAAGGATGTTTAACTTCTTTCATTTCTGTACAAAGGTCGGAAAGTTTTATGATTTGGGGTTTGGCATCGCGTCCCGTTAACACCAAGTGAAGCTCAGCAGGTTTTTTTTGAATTAATTGAACCACGTCTTCTACCTTTAAAAGCCCACAACTGACAGCCACATTAATTTCATCTAGGATAATGAGATTATATTTTTGAGAGGCGATGGCTTCTTGGGAGAGCTTTAAGGCTTCTTCTACGGCTTTTCGGTGTTCTGCCTCAGGAAGTTTGTCATCTAAGATTTTATAAAATCCTTTTCCAAGTTTTTTCATTTCTACCGACGGAGAAAGAAGCTTTACTCCTTTTTCTTCCCCATAAGTCCAACTCCCTTTAATGAATTGTAAAATGAGCACTTTCCACTGGTAACCAACCGCGCGAACGGCCATGCCCAACGCAGCCGTTGTTTTCCCTTTTCCATTTCCGGTATAAATAATGACAAGGCCTTTTTTATTGGGTTTAAATTTTGGTGAAGAACTTTTTTCCATAACAAAAAGGATCCTACCCACAAAAAATGGAAATAAAAAGGGATTTTTTTAAAAAATTTTCAAAAAAAATATCAAAATTTTATTTTTTTTCTTTTTTTTTGAAAAATTCCATGCTACACTTTAAATGTATTTAATTGATTTTAACGTAGCACTTACAACAGGAGGAAAGACAATGAAGAAAAAACATAAAAAGAAAAAAGCCAAAAAACATCATAAAAAGAAAAAGAAATAGGTTTTTACGATAGTTACTAAAAAGCCCCTCTCTTGAGAGGGGCTTTTTTTTATGAATAAATTTTATATTATTGGATTGCTACTTTCATGTCTCTGTATGGCTCAGTGTGCGACAAATCCCGTGACGGGGGAGGCCGAACTGGCTTTTATCTCAGAAGAGCAAGAAATCAGTATGGGAAAACAATACTATGGTCCCACCATTCAATCCTTTGATGGTATTTACCCAGATCAAGGAGCACAAAAGTATATTAATGACGTAGGGCAAAAATTAGCTCACCTGGGGCATAGACCCAATTTAAATTATGAATTTAAAATTGTGAATACTTCCCAGGTAAATGCCTTTGCACTTCCAGGTGGAAAAATTTGTATTACGCGGGGGCTTTTAACCCAAATGAATCATGAGTCACAACTGGCGGCGGTTTTGGGACATGAAATTGGCCATGTGACAGCGCGCCACGCCGTTCGGGCCATGTCTAGGCAGATGATTTGGGGAGGTCTTTTTAATTTAGGCGCTATTGCTTTAGAAACTAAGAATGTTGAAAATAGACAAGCGATGCTGGCTCTGGGTTCTGTGGGACTTCAGGCAGGGCTTGCCAAATATGGTCGGGATCAAGAAATTCAGTCTGATGAACTTGGGATGAGTTACATGACCCGAGCTCATTATGATCCTAAAGGAGCTCTTGAAACGTTTGAACTGCTTCAAAAATTACAGACCCGAGAAGCGAGTTTTATTGATGCTATGTTTGCTTCCCATCCTCCCTCTCAAGAGCGGGTGGCCAATGCAAAAGCTTTAATTAGTACTGAATATGCTTTGGTGGCCAAGCGTCCCGATAATATCCAAACAACCAAACAATTTAAAAAGCTTTCAGAAAAATTAAAAAGAGAAGAACCTTTTTATAAGGAGCATGATGAAGGGATAAAGGTGGCCAATGAAGGTCGGTGGAACGATGCCATTACTCATTTTCAAAAAGCACTCAAAGGAAAACCCAATGAAGCCCTCTTTCATGCAGATATAGGTTATGTGTATATGATGAGAAAAGAGTTTGAAACGTCAAAAACACATCTTCGAAAAGCCATACAAGCGTATCCTGATTTTTTTAAACCTTCTTTTTTTCTGGGCTACTTAAAATATCAAACCAAAGACTATGCTGGAGCAAAGACAGATCTTTTAAAAGCCGATCAAATTATACCTGGAGTTCCTCAACTTAGACTCATTCTGGGGGAAAGTTATGAACAATCTGGAGATGTCCATACAGCGGTGGAATATTATAAATATGTATATCAGGCAGATCCTGAAGGAGAGGTAGGCAGAGTTGCTGCTCGCCATTTACTGCGCTTAGGAGTTCTTCGTAAAAAATAACCACTCACGGAACCAATTGTAGAGAAGTCTTTCAGGAGAGGGTTCTTTTTTAGATTCTTCTGGGTGTTCGGTAAATTCACTAACCCCCATACTGAGAAAGAAAAGAAGAAGTCTGGTTCCATTGCCTTCATCATCAGAAGATTGTTTAATACGGATAGCTTCGTAGAGAGATTTTACTTCTTCTGCTTTTTCTAAGATCTGTGTTAAAAATGCTTGTCGTTTGGGACTGATTTGTTCTCTATAAGAAGAAAGATAGTTTATAATAAAGACAAATAATTTTGGATCACCGTTTAGTGCCATGAACAAAGTCCCTAAGACAAAGAATTTGTCTTGGGTTTTATCTAAGAAGGTTTCACTTCCAATCATAGAAGTGATGAGAGTGATATCTTCTGGGCTTAAGGTAAAATCTTTTCTGCCTTCTATATTTCGAAGTTGATAATCTAAAAAGGTGGCCATGACGATTCGAATATTGGTTTGATGTCTGGGGAGATCATTGTATCGTTTTAAGAGTTCTTGAATGGTGGAGAGATCGTTGATAGAGCCCAGATATCGGCCAATTTTATCCAAAACCGTATTCCAGCTGTATATAACATTGCCGTTATCAATATTTTGAGTTTTGGTATTGATGTCATCTACAAGTTTATACATATCGGGTAACGCTGTTTTTTCTTGGCTATTGGCCAAAGCTTCTATAATGACATTCAGGCGATCTATGGAAGCTGTGAAAGCATCTGTATTATCATATAATAAATTAATAATAAGACTAGGCCCCACCGTTGGCAGTTTTTGAAGTTTTAAAAGACCTTGATACTGAACATAAAGGTCATCGTCTTTATTGTTTAAAATGGTTACCATGGCAGGTCTTAATAAGAGCCATTTATTTACATCTTTAGAAAGGCCTTCCAAAATTTTGTCTAAAGTATCTAAACGAGCAGAACCGCTGCGTGTTTGGTCGAGGTAAGCGGAAATGTTGGTATTAAATTCATCTTCTTGAGCTAAAAGAAAAGAGTTGTGAGTTCCAAGCTTTACCATACTGATAACAGTTAAAAGTAAAATTAACCCTGCAAGCATTGCTCTCAAATTATCTGTCCTCATATACATACCTCCTACGTTCTATACTGTCTCATGTGCATGAGGAAGCAAACAGTATGCCAGGGGATTTCAAGCATAAGATAGGCATAAAAGAAGGATATTTATTAGACAGATGCCGTAAAACGGCACTTTTGTCATTGCGAGGAGCGTAAGCGACGTGGCAATCTCATAGCTCTTATCGAAGAGATCCTTCGCCTCGCTCAGGATGACAACCTTTTTAATAACGGTTGAACGTATTAATGAGCAGTCTTAGCTTACCAAAGCTTTGTTGATCAAAATTAAACCGTAGGGTTTTAATGGCCAAATCTTCAATATCAGGATCATAGGGGAGGTCATCCGTAGCCACTTCAATCGTGCCTTTCCTAATAATGTCTTTAAACTCACGACTAATCTTTTTAAGATCATCTGTGGGTGGGAGTCTCCAGAGACGGATTAAAAGCCAATTGTGATGAAAGCGAATGGAATGGTAGTTTTTATAAAAGTACGTAATGTGTGCAATGGCATCATTTACATCGCTTGTAAAATGAATGAGGTGGGTATCATCTTTGGAAATAAGTTTTCTGCGAAGAAGACTATCAAAATTAAATTTTTTCCATTCTTTCCAATAAGTGTCCCCTTTTTTATCAATACACACTACAGGGGTGGGAGTGGTTTTTCCAGTTTGAAGCAGCGTTAAGGTTTCAAAAAGTTCATCTTGAGTCCCAAAACCCCCTGGAAACAGAACCAGAGCATCACTTTCTTTTACCATGGTCAATTTTCGGGTGAAAAAGTATTTATAGTTTACAAGTTTAGCATCCCCTTGAATAATACGATTAGGCTGCTGTTCAAAGGGAAGTTGAATATTAAGTCCAAAACTTCCGGTAGAGCCTGCTCCTTCTTGAGCTGCTTGCATAATACCCGGTCCGCCGCCAGTCATAATCATATATCCTAAGCGAACCATCTCTTCGGCAAATTTCTTGGCTTGTTTAGAAGAAGGGTCAGACGCGGCGCTTCTTGCGGAACCAAAAACGGTGACTTTTCGTCTGTGATGATAGGGAGCAAATACTTTAGCGGTGTAGCAAAGTTCTTTTATGGAAGCATCAATAATTTTTAAATCAAGTAGAGTAATGGGATACGTTTGTAAATTTTTGGTAAAAGTTTCAATGCTTTCATACAGACGTTTTCGAGTGGATGCTAATTTATTTTTTTTAATACTAAAAGAATGTTGCATAGTGTTGTATGTTTTCTAGTAAAATGCCGTCTCGTAGCCCTCGTTTAGTAACAGATATAGAGTGTAGATTAAAATGCCGTAGGATTTCAAGAAGAAGAATGCTTCCGGCCACAATAATATCGCCCCGTTGGCCTTCTGTTTTTAGAATATTTTTAAGTTTTTGAAGTGTAAGGGGTTGAATAGATTCTAAAAAAGACTCTAAATTTTTTCTATAGATTTTATGGTGAGATGAACTTGCCACATTCAATAAGGCCTTTATGGTTCCCGCACTTCCAATGGCTTTATCCACGGTGTAATTTTTAAAAGCTTTTTTTAGGACATATTGAATATGGGATCTTAAATACTCTATTGATTTTTGAGAGGGAGGGCTCTTTTTTAAATAAACATGTTGCAGCCTCATGGAACCTAAATTTAAGCTTTTAGAAAACAAAATTTTATTGTATTGGCAGATAGAAATTTCTGTACTTCCCCCTCCAATATCAATGAGCGCGGTTTTTTGAGAAGTAGGATGGTAGTGGAGAATGCCTTGTGCAATTAAGGTAGCTTCTTTTTTACCTGAAATGGCAGAAATTTTAAAACCTGTTTTTTCTTTAATTTTTTTAAGCCACACGTTGGAATCTTTGGCTTCTCGGAAAGGACTGGTACCATAACAGGTTATTTTTTTTACCTCATATTTTTGGGCAAGGTGCTTAACATCCATTAAACTTTTAATCACACGATGAACAGCTTTTTGAGAGAGTTTTTGTCTTGTAAAGACACCTTCCCCTAGACGGAGCATGTCTTTTTTATGATAAAGTATAACTGCTTTTTGATGAGGATAAAGCTTATAGATATCAAACCGTAAAGAGTTTGTACCTAAATCCACAATCCCGATTTTCACGGGAAGCAGTATAACAGGTTTATTGTTGGGCGAAAAGTTTTCTCTCTAAGTCAATAGAATATACAATTTTTAGAGTAGAAAGCTTGTCATATTCTGCCGCCATTTGAGCTTGTTCAGATTCTGGCAGAGTGCTCATGGTTTCTTTCATGACGCTCATGGTTTGGGTAAGTTTAGAAACAATATGGCTCATGGCAATCCATTGATGTTGAGACTCAAATTGGCCAATCACGGCTTCAAACCCTTCCATGAGTTGTTGATTATCTTCAGATGTGGAAAAAGCAACATCCAATTGATTTTCAATCTCTGGATTAGCTGGAACTCGGATCATGGCTTTTTGAGTAGAATCTTTGGAATCAGCGTGCCAAGTATCCCATACTAAGAATTTTGTGCCTTCCATGCTGGCCGTAACTCCTGTTAATAAAACGCCTGTTGTTCCTGCAACAACGGAAAGAGGTATGCCCCTGACCGCATTAATAGGTTCAAAAACAAACCAAAGGGCGGCAGTACCTAAAGCGGGTTCTACGGGAACCAAGGTATAATGAACCACTTCTAAGGTACGCCACGTGGTTCTGCCAGCAAGTTCAACTGGGAATTCAACACCCAGTGTCCAAACGCCTTGAACCGCTGTTTTTCCGTTATTCCATAAAAAAGCAACTCCTGCGCCGAGAGGTCCCCAGTTTTCAACTAAGGTGGAGCCACCAATATCATTATAGTTTTCAACGGCATCGTTTTTGACCACGGTTAGTTTATGCACTAAATGTGTCCAAGTTTTATAAGGCAGTCTCCACAAAGCAGTCCCTAAATTTTTAAAATAATCTTTAAATACATTTCCAGTTCTATACGTTTTTAATAATTCCCATCCGGTTTTTCCTAAATCTTTAGCTACGTCTACCGTTGGCTTTATACCAACAACGAGCCAGACATTGTGGGTTTCTTTACTTCCATCTTCTTTCACTGTAAAAAGTTTTCCATGATTAAAGGCATCAGAGGTGCCTTTCCAGTAAAGACGTGTCCAATAAAAACTTCCAGGAGCCACAAATCCTTCGGGTAGGGTAACGGTAGCTTCATTTTGTTGAGCAAAAGATGAGAGAGAAATAAATGTAAAAAGTGCAGTTAAAAATTTTTTCATTTAGATACCTCCTTTAAGGTGGAGGCTAATTAATATGGCTTTGGTGATTTTGTCAAACGATATTAAAAGATAGATTTGGACCAAAGGTGATAAAGGTAGTCAATTTCAATAAAGGAATCATCTGAAAATTGGCAGCGACTGGTGGAGTGCCACTGGTTACCATGCCAGTAGTCTAATAGCTGAGGTTTTCCTTTTAATGTTCGGCAAAGATGAAAACCTGGGCTTCCAATTTCCGAATATAATTTTTGCTTAGATATTATTTGAGAGGGTTCTTTAAGAGCTTCGCATGTTTTATTTTTACAGTTTAAGGATATAAGGGAAGCTTTTTTTTGATCTTCCGGGTAAGTAAGGCAGTAGGGTTCTTTTTTAATAATAGGTTTACCTATGTAAATATATTTAGTTTTGCCGTAAGTACAGATGGTTTCTATGGCCTGACTGAGGGTGGGAGTTAAAAACCACAGACAATATATCAGTATAAAAATTTTAAAAATGTTCTTATTGTACATAGGTAATTCCATACATCATATTTACAAGATGTTCTTGGGGAATCCAAACATGACCATCGGAACAGGAAAATTCACTATCATAATTGGCACAGGAAGATCCCCAGGAGTTTCTAATTAAATATTCACAGGCTCCAGATAGAAAATTAAAACGTCTTGCTACGACACTTGAGGCGTGTCCATATTTGGGAGCAGCATATCTATCTTGGAGTAAGCTGGCTTTGTAATAAATTCCTACGATGTTTTTATGATTTAATTGATCGTCAATATCTTGAGTCATTTCATCCGGAGTAGGCTCTCCAAGTCCTCCTCGGTATATTTTTTCAACGATATTAAGTTTTGTGTCTGGAACAAAAGAATTTTTTAAACAAGCTCTGGCAATTAAATTATCAACGACAGACATAGAGGTAGATTGTGCAAGAACTTCTAAGATTGTGTCCATGTTTAAATTGGGAAAAAGTTCTTTCCAATTTCCTTGAATTTCAGGACAATTTTGAAAAATTTCTTGGGGAGAAGATGCAATAGTTTCATCATGGGTTGCCCATGAAGTAATACTGGTAATAGGATGAAAAAGAAGTTCTGCCCAAGAAGGGGATAAAGACTCGTCATATAGATCTTTAGCATTTTCAACTCCATGGATGCCAGATTTAATATTTGTCAGTGAACTATAGAGATAGTCCGAAGAGGGAAGGTCTTCTTCTAGGCATACCCCTTTTTGTAGAGCTTTCTCCGCTGCGCTCTTTATCATGCCTCCATGTAAATCTGCTTCCGAGGTATTAAAAAATTGTTTTGTATGGTTTATAAAACTGTCATTGTAAGTATTTGCTACGTGTGCAGCTGAAATAAGTTTTCCCGTTTTGTAACTTAAAAGATCAGCCACGGTATAGGCATAACACCATCCCGTAGAATCTTGATCTCTGGGGCGTTGTAAAATGTCTGTGCGATTATCAACATTGGTACAGCTTTGAATTCGATTTGAGGCAGCTTGAATGCCTTGGCTCATCTGGCGTTTGAGAGCACTATCCTCACAGTTTATGGAACGATTGAGGGTTTGGGCTGCCTCTTTTAGTTCTGCACACTCTAAGAGGGGAGCGCGATATTTGGAAACACGCTCAATTTCTTTTTTCATCAATTGAATGTGCGATTCTTGGCCCTCTCTTAAAAGAGGAAGGGATTTTGATACGGCCATCCCATATAACACGGGATTGCCACAGTATTTATTAAACGCATTTAGAAAAGTTACCATTTTATTTTCTATACTTCTTCTTTTGGCTTCTTGAACGAGGCTATTCCACACCTCGCTGGCTGTCTGTTTCTGTTCTGTACTCATGCTGGGGCAGTTATTGATAAAATCAAATGTGAACCCAAAATGGGAGAGAAAAAAGAGACATATCAGTATAAAAAATGAAACTATTCTTTTCATAATCAACTTATCGGAATAATCGAAGGATTTTATGAGTATTTGCTGGGAAGAGGAGTTGGTGCTGGGAAGAGGAGTTGAACCTCCACAGGTGTTACCCCACAGGATTCTGAGTCCTGCGCGTCTGCCAATTCCGCCATCCCAGCGTTTGGTTTCAGACATATTGAACTGGATATTTAAAGTCAACCAGATTATCTTTTAGCTATGAATATCGGTGGAAAAGAAATCTTAGATGTGATGGGGGATAGCTCCTATAAGCCCATGACGTTTGATGAATTGTGCCATTATTTTAAAATATCTCAAAAAGAGCGCAAACTTTTCCGAAGAACGCTTAAATTCTTATATCAGGATCGAAAAATTATTCGTGGGGCTGAAAAGCGCTATCGACTGCCCCAAAAAGATGATTTTGTTGTTGGAATCCTCAAAAAACATTCTAAGGGATTTGGTTTTTTAATCCCGGACGATACATCCATTCCAGACGTTTATTTAAGTAATTCTGAAGTAAATAATCTCATGAATAAGGATCGATTAAAAGTCATGGTAGGGCCTAATAACTCGGGAAAAGTAGTAGAAATTTTGCAAAGAGGTACAAAAAATGTTGTTGGAACGCTTTTTGTACGAGGGAAAACGGTCTGTGTTATTCCACAAGGAAGTGAGAGCACGTTTGGTGGAAGGGAGTGTATTTTAATTCCTTTTGATAAAAGATTTGTGCAATCCCATAAGCAGGTAGTTGTGTGTAAAATTAAAAAATATCAAGAGGAGCATCGCCTAGCAGAGGGAGAAATTATCAAAGTTTTAGGTAAAAGTGGAGTTCAAGAGGTTGATTTTTCATCCATGGCCTACAAATATGATTTGCCTCAGGAGTTTTCCAAGGGCTCTCTTGAGGAAGCAGCCCATCTTAAACAGTGGAACTTAAAAGATGAAGTCACTCATCGGATGGATTTAAAAAAGCTTCCTTTTATGACCATTGATGGAGAAACTGCCAAAGATTTTGATGATGCGGTGTGTGTCCAAAAAATGAAAAATGGGCATTATAAACTGTGGGTATCGATTGCAGATGTAAGCTTTTTTGTCAGAAAAAATTCTCACATTGATCAGGAGGCGTACGAACGAGGGACAAGCGTTTATTTTCCTGGGGGAGTCATTCCCATGCTTCCAGAAGTATTATCCAATGATTTGTGTAGCTTGAGACCCGAAGAAGAAAAAATGACATTTACCTGTGAAATGGAATTTGATCCTGAGGGCAATAGACGGGCCTATACGATTTATGAATCTGTGATTATCAGTCGCCATCGAATGACGTACACAGACATTCAAGCTATTTTAGATAAAGATTCCGAGATTTCCAAAAAGTATTCCTCATTGGTTTCAGATGTACTCATCATGAATGAACTTAAGGAGCGGTTAAAAGAACAAAAGCAAAAACGAGGATGTTTGGATTTTGATCTTCCCGAATCTGAACTTATTTTAGATGTGGAAGGGGCCATTGAAACCATTGTTAAAAGATCTAGGCTAGAGGCCCATATGCTTATTGAAGAGTTTATGATTGCCGCCAATGAAGCTGTAGCAGAATTTATGTTTTTTAAAAAACGCCCCTTTATCTATAGGGTGCATGAGGAGCCATCAGATGTCACTTTGGCCGAGTTTAATGAGTTAGCCCATAATTTGGGGTATCCGCTTCCTCATCAAAAAGTACCTCATGCCAAGATCTATAGTGAACTTCTTAAAACCTTGAAAGGGGAGCCCCAAGAAAAACTTTTAAATACGGCTTTACTTCGTTCCATGAAATTGGCTCGCTATGCAGATAAAAATTTAAAACACTTTGGGCTAGCATCGGAGTGCTATACACATTTTACGTCTCCCATTCGCCGTTATCCGGATTTAATGGTGCATCGGCTCTTAAAGGCTGAACTTAAGCAAAAGAGTAAAAATGCCGATACGAACGATGTCGAAAAAGAAGCTTTTTTGGCACGAGCGTGTGAGCATTGTTCAAAACGAGAGCGTACAGCTGAAGAAGCAGAAAGGGAATTTGTGGCTCTCAAAAAGGCTCAATTTATGATGGATAAAGTAGGGCAAGAGTTTGTTGGATATGTCAGTGGAGTGACAGAGTTTGGAGTTTTTGTAGAGCTTGAGCACTATTTTATTGAGGGGCTTGTGCACATGTCTTCGATGCAGGATGATTTTTATCAGTTTATAGAGGAGCATTATATGCTGAAAGGTCGTCGCACGAAAAAGGAATATCATTTGGGGCAAAAAGTTTTAGTAGAAGTAAAAAATGTCAATATCGACAAACGGCAGATTGATTTTATTTTCAGGGAGTAAAAAGTGGGTATTTTAAAATTTAGTAGCCAAATTGGCCAAACCGTTAAAAATGTAGGCCGTCTTAAGACCATTGTGGCTGTCATGGGAAAGCATGGACTGGCCGAAATTGTAGAGCGGATTGGTGTATTAAAACTTATTCCTGATTTTACTTTAAGAAGAGATAAAGAAAAAGAACGGTTGACCCTTCCAGAGCGATTTCGACTGTCTTTTGAAGAATTAGGTCCTGCCTTTGTAAAATTGGGGCAAGTATTAAGTACTAGGCCGGATCTTATTCCAGAAGAATTTGCTGAAGAATTTAAAAATCTTCAAGATAGCGTAAAACCCGTGGAGTTTTTGGCCATTAAAGAAATTGTTGAAAAGGAATTAAAAGCCCCGCTTTCAATGCTTTATAAGACATTTAGTGAAGCTCCTCTGGCAGCGGCTTCTATTGCCCAGGTCCATGAGGCCATGCTTCACGATGGCACAGAGGTGGTGGTTAAAGTTCAACGCCCGGGGATTGATAAGATTATTGATACAGACATTAATATTCTTTTTATCATTGCAGGATTAGTTGAAAAATATGTGGAAGAAACCAAAACTTTTAATCCCAGAGGTATTGTTGAAGAGTTTTTTAAAAGTTTAAGAAAAGAACTCGATTTTGTGGTGGAAGCTGGCAACATGGCTCGAATTCAAAAGAATTTTGAAGGCCATGAATCCATTATTATTCCCAAAGTCTATCGCGAATTAAGCGCCACCAAGGTATTAACCCTCCAAAAAATCGAAGGCATTCGATTTAGCAACCTTAATGCACTTCAAGAAAAGAAAGTAGATGTTAAAAATCTTACCCATAATGGAGTTCAAGCTTTTTATAAAATGGTGTTAGTGGATGGAATTTTTCATGGGGATCTTCATGCGGGAAATATGTTTGTTTTGGCAGATGAAAAAATAGGTCTTGTTGATTTTGGAATTGTGGGAAGAATCAATCAACGCACCCGAGATGCTCTGGGAAATATGTTTTTGGCTCTGGTTACAGAAGATTACGAAGCATTGGTGTATGAATACTGTGAAATTGGCATTGCCACTGGCAAAGTCGATGTGGATCATTTTACAAAACAAGTTCGAGAGCTTGTAGAACCCTATTATGGATTGCCGTTAAAAGATATTAATGTTGGGCGGATGCTTTTGGAATTAACGGTAGAAGCCAGTCGGCACAACTTAAAAATGTCTCAAGATCTCATGCTTGTATTTAAAGCGCTTATTACGATTGAAGGCATGGGACGATCCATTGACCCCGATTTTGATATTGTTCATGAAATGGGGGAGTTTGCTAAAATTCTTTTTAAAACCAAATATGACCCCAGCCGGCTCTCTAAGGAATTTGCTTATCTTTTGCGAGATAGCGCCACACTTTTACAAATGTTGCCGCGTCAATTAAAGCAAATTTTAAGACGTCTTTCTAATGATGAATGGGTGAGCCATGTAAAAATAGAAGGGTTGGAGCTTTATCAAGAAACAGAGATGAAAGGAAAACAATTGCTTTCTCTTTCTATCCTCATCGCAGCCATTGTGCTTTCGTCTACCATTGTTCTTATTTTCCACAAAGATGTTTCTCTCTTTGGACTTTCTCCCTTTGGTGTCTTAGGCCTTGGCCTCGCCGCCATTCTTTCTTTAATCTATCTTGTTTCGTATTTTAAAAAATAGCTAAATAAATTCTCTTATTTATCCGATAAAATGATAGAATGAAATTATTAATAAAGAGGGAGGAATTATGAAAAAAGTGATCGGTGGTTTTATCATCGTCGTATTAACAGCAGTGGCGTTTAGTTCAGTTTATGCTTTGAAAACATACAACGCATCGAAATCAAATACTGCTGCAACTGTTGTCCTTGATTCAGCAGATCGTGAAGTGACTAGGCTTATCAACGAAGCTGAAAAAGAAGCAACCCAAATGGCTTCAGAAATGATTCGCATGGAACGAGCCAATGGTTATGCAGGAAAAGTAGATATTCAAGTTTCCATTGATGTGCAGATCGTACGTAATCAAAATAAGCAGGCAGGTTTAGAATCTGAGTCTTTGGAACGAGCTATTAATAAATAATAATAGGTTAATTTATTGAGCTATTTTTTTTGATAAAGGGTTGTTCCATGGTGGTCACACCCCTTACACCTTAGAAAAACTGGCACAGTTTTGCAAGAGAAAGCAATTCGCGAGATCCTCCATTCTGAGCAAAGCGAAGAATCCCAATCTTTGATTTAGATCCATAACCGGCCAATCCCAAGTAGGTAATAACTCTTAGTCGCCTTCAATCGTTTATTTTTAAAAAAAATCAGCCCTATCCGAGAGAGTCGTCCTCGCTGACTTATAGGCACCCTCTCTTGAGGAGGGGAAGTATGCGAATTTAAAAAAAATGCACTTTTTCAGAAAGAGTCATAATTTAAAAGCTAGCGGCAAACAAATGTGCCCCGATCTTTATTATTCAGCGTTAAACTAGATTCCTCTAATTCATCGAGGTATGTTTGAAAATGTACTTTGTTGTCATCGGAGTTAAATGCAAAATATACATCTTCAGTGGTTACTGTGCCTTCAGTTTCTAAGTCTGCAAGGGTGCTCGGCCCACGAAATAATTCAAAATAAAATCTCGCAGGAACGTTTTCTTCTATTTTTTCATCACCAATTTGAGTCAGCACAACCATGGTCTGTTTTAGCCTCTCGGTTTTTTTATTATATTCTACGCATACATACTTGGTACCAGCCCATGCGGATCCATTAATAAGAACAAGACCAACTAAAATAAGTTTTTTCATACGACGACCTCCATTGTTAAAGTTTCAAGTTTTATAAGGCTCAGCATGTCATTTTGCAACCTAATAATTTACAGACTCTAAATCTTTTTTGAGTGTGCACAGTGACCTGCAGAACACTTAGTAACTAGTTATTTTATTCTAACAGTGCTCGGAGCAGTCCCGTCATTTTTCTTTGACTGTTAATCAGAAATAAAGTTATACTTTCAACGATGGATGATTTTATTTATATTAAAACATTCAATAATAGAACTGAGGCTGAAATGGCCAGACAACTGCTTGAAAGTAATGGTATTCAAGCAAGAATTTCATCAGATGATGTTGGCGGAATGGAGCCTCACTTACGACTTCATTCTGGAGGAGTAAAGTTACTGGTTCGTAAAAGTAATTCAAAAAAAGCCTTGTCTTTGTTAGGTGAGCATAAGAAATGATAATGGAATATTTCTAGAAGCAGAGACGACGAGATCCCTCACTGCGTTCGGGATGACAAAGCTGCCTTTCACCCTGAAATTCACTGAGATTGCCACGCCTCATTTCATTCGGCTCGCAATGACGGGCGGTGTGGTTAACCTATGGGCTGAAAAATAAAATTGACAAAATATTTATATATTGGTATTATTTTACCAATATACTATGGTTGCGCTGAAGTATTATCATAAGGCACTGCTTCAAAATAGATTTGTTGTTGAAATTGTCCTCTATGAGGTGACGGTGACTCAGAAATATCCAGATGGTGTTAAATATAGACTTATTTGCGTGGATCAAAAGGAAAATAGAAAAATACTTATGGATAACCATCATCCAAAGGGACATCATGTTCATATAAATGACAAGGAAGTAGAGTATCACTTTATTTCCGAAGACAACTTGATTTCAGATTTTAATCAACTTGTCTTAACACATATGGGGGTAAGATTATGAAACAGCTTGTTATTTCATTAAAATCTTCTTCTGAAGTATTAGAAGATTTTAAAAAGGCATTTAAACAGGTTAAGAAGCGACAAATAAAGGAGCCTCATTATGAGATTTCTTTTGACGATAAGCGAACTTTTGAGCGTTTCATCAAAAATATCTATATTCTTTCTGATATTCTTGCCTTTAAGCCAAGATCAGTTTACGAATTAGCAAAATTGTCTGGCACAGACATATCAAATCTAAATAAAGTCATTTTATTTTTTGAAGACATAGGTGTCATTCAGATCAAGCAAAGAAAAATAAATGGAAGAGAAGTTAAAACACCTGTTGTCAATTATGACTCTATTAAAATTGATCTGAAAAAAGCTGCTTAAAATCTGACTAAGTATGGATGTTTTTGTCTTTGACAAGAATTGTGCGCTTTTGTTTGTCATTGCGAGCATAGCGAAGCAATGACGGAGCATCGATACCAACATGTTTATTCTAGCAATGCTCGGAGCATCCAAGCTGTTTTTTCATGATGTTCCATGAGGCCTGTTAAAAAATCTGTTGTCCCTGCATCGTGGTGTTTTAGTTGGCAGGTTTCAAGATCTTTTCTTAAGTTTGCAATAATGGATTCGTGATCTGAGAGTAAATTTGAAATCATTATTTTTGCAGAAGGATATTTGTGAGGTTCTTCTTTAAGTCGGGTGTTTTGAGTAAATTCCAAAAGTGATCCCAAGGCATGACCTCCCAGAGAGCGGACCCGTTCTGCAACACTATCGATCGTTTCAAGAAGTTCGTGGTATTGAGTATCTAAAAGTTTGTGAAGATCATGAAAGTGGGGACCTGTGATGTTCCAGTGATAGTTAAGTGTTTTAGTATACAGTATAAATTCATCGGATAAGAGGGTATTTAAAACATGAACCACCTCTGTACAGTCTTTGGCAGAAAGTCCGATATTAGGTTTCATCATTTTCTCCTTTTTTACTTAGCTTGCGCTGTTTTTAATGAATTCGGTGAGATAAAAGCGAACAACGGCAGAAGAATCAACGCGGATTCCTTTAAAGGTCCAATAGGCTTCATTAAAAGGGCCCAGTTCTATATCTAAAAGATCGCCTTTAACATCATCGGTGTTTCCCGGTGGTTTAGGTACTGCATGGCGACCTGTGGAAGGAGTAATTTTTTTAGGAGCAAACAGTCCCCCAGAAAGAGAATGAAATGAAATTTCAATTTGTCCTACTCTGGCATAACTAACCACGAGTTTTAAACTATTTCTAAATACTAAAAAATCAGCTTCGGTTTGAGCAATGCCATAAATTTTAATGGTTTGTCTGGAATCTTGTCTAAGTTCATTAAATTGTTGGGCGGCGGATTGAAAAACTGTTTTTAATTCTTTTAAAAAAGAGAGGGTGTGCCCATTTAAAATTTTTTCTTCATTGAGATGCCCAAAAGCATCTATTTTCCCCGTTTCTTGAGTTTCGATTTCGGCTTGGGCTAAGTCAGATATCCACTCTGTAGTCATCACTATTAACTGTAAGTGAGAGGTTCACAGGTTGTCAATAAAATCTGTTCAAGGTAGAAGAGAAAAATGGCTGTAACAAGACTTTCCATATCTGATGCATTGAATATTACAAATTCTATTTTTATTGATGTGCGTACTTCTTTGGAATTTGAAGAGGGAAGTATTCCTGGTGCTATCAATGTTCCTATTCTTAGCAATGAGGAAAGAGTAGAAATCGGGACACTGTATAAACAAAAAGGGGCAGAGGTGGCCAGAGAACGGGGGTTAGACATTATTTCTCCTAAGCTTCCTACTTTATTTTTAAGAATAAAAACAGCTGCTTTTGAGAAAATGCCTATTCTTTATTGTGCGCGAGGGGGGCTTCGTAGCCAGACGGTAGCCACTGTTTTAGATTTAACAGGACTAAAGGTATGTGTGGTGGAGGGAGGGTATAAAAATTATCGGCAAGAAGTTTTAAATGTCTTAAATAGTCCTTATCCTTTTAAATTAATAACGCTTTATGGATTTACGGGTAGTGGGAAAACCCATCTTTTAAATAAGATGAAAGAAAAAGGACTTCCGGTAATTGATTTAGAAGCTTTGGCCCATCACCGGGGATCTGTGTTCGGACAAGTTGGAATTATTCCTAAACAAACTCAAAAAAATTTTGAAGCTCTTTTATATCAAGAAATTAAAAAATATAAAGAAAGCCCTCAAATTTTTATAGAAGGAGAAAGTAAACGCATTGGTCCTGTGGTCTTGCCCCAACTGTGGATGGAGCACATGGAAAAAGGGTCCAAGATTCTCATTCGAAGCTCCTTAGAAAAAAGAACGGAGAGGATTTTAAAAGAATATTTGGGAGAGGGAGATAAAAATTTAGTTCCAGAACTTGAAAAGGCTCTTTTTTCTATTGAAAAGCGCTTGGGAGGGGAACTTTTTAAAAAGATCCATACTCTTTTTCAACAAGAAGACTATAAAGGGGCTACTTGCCTACTTCTTGAGCATTATTATGATCAAAATTACAAATTTTCTTCTATGGCGCCGGAGGAGGCATTTAGTCATACTTTTGAAAATAATAGCCACGGGGATGAGGAGCGAATTACCTTAGAAATGCGGCGCTTGACAGTCTCTTTTAAAACAAGGTAATTTGAAGCATGTCTAAAATACTCCTCATAGATGATTCAAAAACAATACAAAAAGTAGCGGGGCTTATCTTAAAAGGAAGCCCTTACTCGTTGATTTCAGCCGAAAATAGGCAAAAAGGGGAAGAGTTGGCCTTAAAAGAAAAACCCGATATGGCTTTAGTGGATTTAACGATTGGTGAGGCCAATGGCCTTGATTTAATTAAGTTTTTTAAAAATACGCCTTCTTTAAAAACCATGAAAATAGCCCTTCTTTTTAGCCATCTTAAGAAAGAAGAAGAAGAAGAAATAAAAACCTTAGGTATTGATGGAAAGCTTTCTAAACCGTTTAATTCCAAAGAATTTTTAAGCCTGTTGTTAGATGTCTTAGAAAAGAAAAAATCTCTTCCAGAACCCTCTCTGGTTATAGACATGCCCAAAGATGAATTTAAAAGTTTATTTGATGAAGAAGAGTTGGAAAAATCTTTAGAATTTTTGGAAAAACCTATTGCCGAAGTTTTAAAACCTGCTTCTATTCCAGAGGTACCGGCCACATTACAGGCTGCTCCTCGAGAAACCATAGAAAAAGTATGTAGGGAAATCATTCCCCCCATTGCTGAAAAAATTATTCGGGAAGAAATTCAAAAGCTCTTAAAAGAGCAAGATTAATTTTTATGTTTAAAGGAAGTCCATTAGACGACCTCATCCGACTTGCATTTGAGGAAGATGTAGGAAGGGAAGATATCACTTCTTCTTTACTCATTGGGCCTAAGCAATGTGCCAAAGCACAGATTGTGAGTAAAGGGGAAGGAGTTTTATGTGGACTTTTTCTTTTAGAGAAAATTTTTTCATGGGAAAATGCAAAGGTTATCATTAAAAATCGTTTTGAAGACGGCGCAAAAATAAAAAACTCTGATGAAGTGGTTTTACTAGAAGGAAATTTGAGGGATATTTTAAAAGCAGAACGTGTGGCCTTAAATTTTTTAGGAAGACTTTCAGGGATTGCTACGCTTACGCATCAGTTTGTAGAGGCGGTTAAAGGATGTGCGGTAGATATTATGGATACTCGAAAAACCACTCCTGCTTTTCGGTTTTTAGAAAAATATGCGGTAAAAATAGGAGGTGGGAAAAACCATCGCTTTGGTTTATACGATGCAATTTTAATTAAAGAAAATCATTTAATTGCTACGCCTGGATTAAAAAATGCCATCCACCAAGTAAGAAGCAATTTAAAAACTAAGATGCCAATTGAAGTGGAAGTTACTACGTTAAAAGAAGTAAAAGAAGCCCTGGATGCCAAAGTAGATATTATTTTATTAGATAATTTTTCTACTGAAAATGTGAAAGAAGCAGTTTTAATGATTCAAAAACAAGCCTTGGTAGAAGTATCTGGCGGCGTAACACTAGAAAATGTGAAAAATTATGCCCAAACAGGAGTGGATCGTATTTCTATCGGTGCTTTAACACATTCTGTTACCACTTTTGATTTTAGTCTTTTAGTGAGGAAGGTGGATTAAATGCTTTTTTCAAAATGTCATTCCTATAAAAAAGTAACTTCTACCAATGATATTGCCTATGAACTTGCTAAAAAAGGTGCCCAAGAGGGTGAATATGTTCTTGCGGAAACACAAACCAAAGGCCGAGGAAGAATGCAACGAAAGTGGATTTCTAAAAAAGGAAATCTATATGTATCTTTAATTTTGCGTCCTTCTATTGCAACGAAAGACATCTCCCACTTAACATTTGTGGCGGCATTAGCCGTGGCCAGTGCTTTGGAAAAATATCTTAATATTGCCCCACAACTTAAATGGCCGAATGATGTTTTGGTGGATCGGAAAAAAATATCAGGTATTTTAACAGAAATGGAATCAGAAGGAGATAAAGTTGATTTTATGGTGGTAGGGATGGGGATTAATGTAAATCAAGATAAGTTCCCAAAATCTTTACCCAACGCCATTTCCCTTTATCAAGTGTTGGGAAAAAATATTGAGCCAAGCCAATTATTAGAAGATCTCTTAGCGTCTTTTGAAGAGTGGTATAACACGTATCTTGAAAAAGGGTTTTCCTTTATTAAAGAAATGTGGGAAGAGCGAAGCCTTATTAAAGGACGTGCCGTGGAAGTAAAAGATGGAAGAAAAAAAATAAGAGGAGTAGCGGTGGGTCTGGATACGACTGGAGCGCTCCTTATTCGAACCCCACAGGGCGAAACCTTGCCTGTCTATACCGGGGATCTCGTGTCATTTTGATTTATATGTCATTCTGAGCGAAGCGAAGAATCTATGTTACTTGCATTAGACATAGGGAATACAGACACCGTTATTGGTTTATTTAAAGGGGAGATCCTATTTTTTCAAAAAAGGATTCCCACTCCTGAGATTCTTCGCTATGCTCAGAATGACAAAAGCAAGCACATCGATTCTGCCATTATCTCTTCTGTTGTCCCTTCCCTAGATAAACGAATTAAAAAAGAACTTAAAAAAAATATTTCTTTAAATAAAATACTCTTTGTCACTCATCGCCTAAAGCTTCCCATTCGACTTTTAGTGGATCGTCCGAAAGAGGTAGGGGCTGATCGTATTGTGAATAATTCAGCCGCTTTTGAAAAATATAAGCAGCCCCTTTTGGTGATTGATTTAGGAACGGCCACCACGGTGGATTATATTGACACAAAAGGAAATTACAGGGGAGGGCTTATTATCCCAGGCTTAAAAATTTCTGCTCAGGCTTTATTTGATCGGGCCGCGAAACTTCCCATCATTTCTTTTAAAGCACCTAAAAAACTTTTAGGAAAAAATACTGTTCATCAAATGCAATCTGGAATTGTGCAAGGGTATGCAGCCATGATCGATGGGGTTATTGCAAAAATTCAAAAAGAAATTCATCAAAAACCAAAAATTATTTTAACTGGCGGCCTTGGACATCTCTTATCTCCTCTCTTATCTTTCTCTCATGTCTTTGATCCCTTGCTCACCCTTCGTGGACTTTGCCTGTTAGCAAAAATTAACAAAAAATAATTTTTTTACTTCTATTATGGTTGAAAATTTTTTCTATCTATGATTTAGTTTGAGTTAGTCAGTACAAAGTATCTAAGATCTTTCAATAACGTATTCAGCTGTTAACAAAAAAATAAAGGGGGCGCCATGAAACGCTTAGCCGCTTTAAGTGGAATAATCCTATCTCTTATATCTATTTCAGTTTTCGCAGATTCTTTTGAGGATGGTTTTTATTATTTAGATAAAACTCAAATTGAAAAAGCATGGACCATTACAGGAGGAAGTAAAGATGTTAAAATAGGCATGATTAGTACAGGGGCCAATTATAAGCTTGATTCTTTAAGACAAAATATTGATCTGAATACAGATGAAATTTCCGCCAATGGCATTGACGATGATCACAATGGTTATGTCGATGATGTATTTGGGATTAATACGAACAACAAAACGTCTGATCCTATGGATTATCATGGAATAGGATCTTTCATTACGGGCCTTGTGGGTGGAACACACAGAGGCATGCTTAAAAATACCAGCATGGTGTTGGCCAATCCTTTAAATGATCAAGGAGGAGGAGATTTTACTTCTGTCATAGAAGCAATTCAATATGTGGTAAGCCGAGGAGCTAAAATTATTGATTTAGGAGTTGGGCCTACAGCACCTGACTTGTGTGAAACCATAGCATCTTTTAAAACGAGAGGGATTTTGTTTGTGAGTACTGCTGGAAATGGTGGATATGATTTAGATCCTGTCTCAGCTCGGTGTGTCAGTGATAATATGCTGGTCGTAGCCACGTCGGACGAAAAAGATCAGCTTGCATTTTATTCAAACTGGGGAAAGCTTTCTGTTCATGTGGCCGCTCCGGGAACCAATATTTCTGGTTATAATCATTTAGATAAACAAATAACATGGTCTGGAGGATCTTTTTCAACAGCCATTGTTTCAGCTATTGCGGCATTGGCATTATCCATTAACCCCACATTAGCGTATCAGGATTTAATAGATGTTATTGTGAATGGAGTGGATGTTATCCCTGCCTTACAAAATAAGGTAATGGCAGGCGGCAGAGTGAATGCCTATAACACTGTGCGCTTAGCGAGAAGCTTTCATCCATAAATACAAGAAGTCATTCTGAGCGTAAGCGAAGAATCCAGATCCTTCGCTTCGCTCAGGATGACAAGGTGATGAGATGCCTGATATCTTTTCTTATTCGGATTATCGGAAGTTTTTGAAAGATTACTATACTGAAGCAAAACAAAAAAGCTCTGCCTTCTCCTTTCGATATTTTGCCCGGAAGGCAGAGCTCCCTTCCTTTAATTATTTAAAACTGGTGATGGATGGAAAAAGATCTTTAACCCCGGAATATCTTAAAAAATTTGTGAAGGGGTTAAAACTTTCTGAGCGAGAAGCCCATTATTTTGAAACGATGGTCAGTTTAAATCAAAGCAAAGATGCTTCTCTGCAATCAGAATATCTTCGAAAACTATTTGAGATTAAACGACGAGTTTCAGCTAGAGAAATTTTAAGGGACCAGGAAAAAGTATATAGCGAATGGTATCATTGGGTGATCCGAGAAATGGTTTTACTTCCTGATTTTAAAGATGATCCTAAGTGGATTTCTCAAAAGTTAAATCATGCCATTACCCCTGCTCATGCTCGGGAAAGCTTAAAGATATTAAAGCGCCTTGGGCTTTTAACCCGGAAAAATTCCAAATGGATGCCATCCTATCGAGCGGTAAAAACTTCTGATGAAGTATCAAACATCGCCATTAAAAAACTTCATGAAGCCTTTATTCAAAAAGCACTGGAGTGCTTATTCAATACACCTTTAGAAGAAAGAGAATTTTCAGGGCTTACGATTGCCCTGCCCAAAAGTAAAATTCCCTGTATCAAAGAAAAAATTAAATATTTTCGAAAAGAATTAAACGAAATTCTATCCGCCGAAGAAAATTTGGAAGAAGTATATCAATTGAATATTCAATTTTATCCCTTAACACGGAGGTTAAAATGAAAAAGGTCATTTTGATTTTAAGTGTTTTTATTGGAATGTCAGCGTGGGCGATACAAGGTGGAGAAATTGGAAATGGAAAAGTATTAAGAGTCCCTCTTTTAGGAGTAGAATTAACTTATCCTAAAAATTGGTCTTCTTTAGATATGGAATATATTGTTTCTCTTTCTTCTCCTGCTTCGGTAGAAAACAAGGAAGAAAAGGCAAACTATACTGTTTCTTTTTTATCGTTAGAAGATATTTTGACCCAAGAGGATCTTAAGCACTATGTGGAGAATAATTTTTCTTATCTTACGTGGCAAGAAACAGAGCTTAAGGGAATCTTTGGTTTTAGAGGATTTACAAAAGAAATTAATTCCCTAGAGAATCAAACGATTCAAGAATTTTATCTAAAAAAATCAGGAGAAGTTATTCGAATTTCTTATAAAATGAATACCGAATATCTACCGGACATTTTTGCTATACACCAAAGCCTAACGTGGCTTCCTTAGATCTAGAGCTTACAGCGAAAGGTTCTAAAGGTGCAAAGCTCTGTTGATTTTTCTGTTTCGTAATATCGAAAAGCTAAATCATAACATTCTTTATCTCTTGATATGCCCGTTAAAAGATATTTGGTGCATTCATTAGGTTTTGCACGAAAAGTACAAGCAGTAATAGCTTCATCAGGATCTACGTAGATTAATTTTTCTACTGTACAGGCATGATCATAAGAGTCTTGCAGCGTAAAAGAATCTTCGCAGGTATCATGACTTTGAGCCACCAATGGCGCCAGCAATATACCCATTAAAAATACACCTAAAATTATTTTTTTCATAGAACACCTCCCATTTTTCAGACCATAACAAAATTCACAAAAATTGTCACCATGACTACCGATTTTTGGCACGTTCTAGGCTTCCGCTGAAGTCCATTGTTTTTTAAATAGTAATAAATAATAAGTAAAATCAAATAGTTATAAATAATCCAGGAATTGGCATGGGGGTTGCACATATTTAGAGTAGGAAACTTTTGTGGAGGTACATATGAAAACAAATATGAAGAAAATTGTAATTGCAATGACTGTAGTGGTTATTGCTTTATTAGTGAGTGGATGTGGCAAGAATGAACAAGAACCCAATCTTTATGGATATGCAGGGCAACCTTGCCAAAATATGATGAATGGATTTAATGGCTATGGTCCTTATCCTCAAGTAGGACAAAATTTAAAAGGTAACTATCCCATTATGGGATATAATGGCCAGTGCTATCCATGGAATCAATTTAATAGTATGTATAATCAATATCAGCAAAATGGTGGACTTCCTTGGAATCAATTTCAAAATTCTCCCTATTCTAATTTCCAAGTGTATTATCCAGGGAACTTTCAACCTTCAACAGGGCAGATGACCTATAGTGCAAATAGCGCTGTGAACATGAATGCCAACTGGGTGAATGCAGGAGATTTCTTTACAGGAGCTCCTGGTTTTGGTGGTTATCCTTATAATAAATGGGGTGTTCGATTCGACTATTGGAGAAATAATTAAGGATTAACGCTTTGAGTATTGGAAGCGTTTGCGAGCGCCACTTTGACCCGGTTTTTTCCGCTCTACTTTACGAGCATCTCGGGTGAGTAAGCCCTCAGCCTTCAGAACTCTTCTTAACTGAGGATTAAACTGAATTAAAGCTTTTGAAATTCCGTGCCGGACAGCTT